>NZ_CP011388.1:582500-1182500 GCF_001644605.1 Paenibacillus swuensis
TATCCCGAAACTTCAGCATCAACCAACGAATAACTATAGATCAGACCGCCCGCGGACAGTTCATAGTATTCTACAACTGCTCTACATCCCCGCAAGGTATTGCCATGGTAAGTGACAGTAAACCTCACCCTCTCCTTAGACTCTTTCTCTATATGTAGAGATGCCTTCAGATCGGTACACCTTGAAAAATAAAAAACTTCTCCTTCAGGCAGGCTCCACCCAGGTCCCATCGTTGCGTGGACGCGGCCAAGATCTGAATTGATTTCGTAGTACTCTCCCGCTGACAACGGCGTTGAAAGTGCCAGCTCCGTTGGAAATCCAGCCCGGTGAAGCCTGCCAAGACCTGTAGCGTCGTATGCAAGATTGGCTAATGAATCGATCTGAACCGAATACCCGCCCGCATTGGCTATAATCATGTGGAAATCGTCCGGAGCGCGCCACACATATCCCCCCGTCTCCGCAGGACATGCATATTCCTCTATATCTTCTTGAGCGAACCAATAAGCCATCCCGATAAACGCACCAAACGTAATCATATATTTATCATAATACCCGTAAGGTTCTGTGCCGTGTTTGCTTTCAATAGGAAAGCGGTTTTTAAGGTGTCTGGGCGGTTCCATATCCAACCACCTCACGACAGACTCTACCGCAAGACTGGCCGCTCGCTTAAACTTACGCGCGCGAACATGATCTCCATAAGAGAAGAATCTTTTGGCTTCATATTCAGCGTTGGCCGCAATTAACGCCTCATTAAACAGAAACTGACTGCTTCTACCCCCATAAGGGAATTCATAAGCTGCCGATTGGGCGTACAACGTTACATTCCCGCCCAGTCTTAATAAATGATCCAACTGGTTCGCATATGGGCCTTTGTAACCGAACTCAAGCAACATTTGAACATGACAACGGGTTGTAATGTCATACAGCATCGGGCATCCGGGGTCCCTGTACATACCGGTCTCCGTGTCAAAATGTTGTATTTGGGCAGGCCAATGTTCCGCAAAATAATCTTTCGTATCCGTCAGTCCCCATTGCTCCCTGAGAAATTCACCTATCATATTATAGATATTTATATTATGGAGCTTTTTCTTGGAAGCTTCATCTTTTGCAACATTCCTGTAATTCACATAGGGATCAAGTTGTATGAGGAGACGGTCCCATTGATGCAACTCCACATCACCTAGTAATGAAGCATCTTTCATAATAAACAGCGAAAACATCATTTCTTTTATAGCAAAATCAGCCATATCATCGGGACGGGGTTGTACGATTTCATGGCAACATTCAGTCATCATCTGTTTCCAAAGCGATAGTAAATGCAGCCTGCGACCGCCGTGCAGCAAACAGGACAACACCGTTGTAAGACGTGAATAAGCATGAAGGTCCAACTCGCGTAAACCGTCCGCAGATTTCCTTCCCCGAATCTGTTCCAGGGTATAAGCATCGAAAGCCTTCTCCATTAGATCAAGATATTTGACTCGAATAGGTACATTATTTTCCTCAGTCATTGAAGGCTCCCTCCATAAATTCATGGCGTTCTCTCTTATTATATGGCCGATTTTGCGCATACACCATAAACGATAATTCTTTTGCCTTAACAAAAGTTAGATTTGGTATTAAGATGGAGGACAATACGTTCACAAGGGGAGAACCATGCATATTATAAGTGCCACGTTGTATGAGGAGAATGAAGGATGGGGTCACGCTTCTTTTGTCCAGGATTATGATTTGTTGCTTCTGGTGACGGGGGGAGAGCTGATTTATACGATAAATGGTGACTCGCATCATCTTTCGGCAGGTCATGTGCTTTTGCTGCCCCATGGAACACGAAGAGAAGGCGCCGGGGTTCGTTCTAAATCTCACCGTAAAATGGCTGTCCGATTTCAACAAAATGACGCCTCTTCCGACCTGCCGATGATCGCCATGCGGAAGCCGATTGTTTATCCGACTGCCAAGTTAAGCTTTTGGAATGATCGAATGTATACCCTTCTTAAACACTGGAGCGAGAAACAACCGTATTACCCCTTACTCTGCACCAGCATCCTCAATGAGCTCCTCGTCACCGTATATAATGAACATCATACCCATACCCATACCGTTAAACCGTACCTTCGAATGGTCAGAGAATACATAACAACTCATTTTAACAGTCCCTTGGATATTGGTTTTTTGGCACAATTGGCGGATAAGAAGAAGTCTTATCTCATTACCAGTTTTCGCAACCACTATGGGGAGCCCCCTATAGCATATATGCATCAATTGCGGATTGCCGAGGCTGAGAAACTATTGATTTCAACGAATGCGTCGATTGAGTCGATTGCGGATCAGTTAGGGTATTGTGATGCTTCTTACTTTAATCGGATGTTCCGCCAACGAGTCGGTTTAAGTCCGGCCAAGTACAGGTTGCAGCATAAATAGAATAAAAAAAAAGCCAACCCGGTTAAGAACCGAATTGGCTTTCTTCTATAACAATGCTATTTACTAACCCGCGCTTCCGAAGAAAGCATAACGTAATACAACCAGAATTGCCAGAACCCACATCAACCAGTGTACCTTATACTGACCTTTACCGCTGATGCTCGCTACCGATGCCAGAATCACGTAAGCCACGATCCCGAACGAAATTCCGTTAGCAATGTTATAAGTGAAAGGCATGAAGATGATCGTCAGGAACGCCGGAATCGCAACAACGTAATCTGTAAAGTCGATCTCTTTAATCGCTTGAAGCATGAGCAAACCTACAATGATCAGGGCCGCTGCCGTTGCGGAGCCCGGAATGATTGCCGCCAATGGCGCAAGGAACAGGGAAAGCAAGAACAGCGTTCCTGTTGTAACGGATGTAAGTCCTGTACGTCCGCCCTCAGCAATACCTGCGGAGCTTTCAACATAAGCGGTAATTGTGCTTGTCCCTAACAGCGCCCCGCCGGAAACACCGATTGCATCCACCATCATCGCTTTACCTACACGCTTATTGCCTTCTTCTTTGTTCTTCATCATGCCCGAACGGTTAGCCGTACCTACCAATGTACCGAATGTGTCAAACAACTCTACAAAGGTAAACGTTGCGATAACCGAGATAATACCTGCCGTCATCACACCCTCGAAGTCGAAATCCGCAAAGTTCAACTGTGTGAAGTCCGGAACCCAAGGCGTCATCTCCGTGGAGATTGGATTAATGTGACCCATTAACGCCGCAACGACTGTTGTTCCAAGAATACCGAACAGAATCGCTCCGCGTACTTTCAGAACCATCAGGATGGAAATCAGTACCAAGCCGATTAACGCCAGTTGAACATCTTTATTATGAAGATCTCCCATATGAAACACCGTTTCAAAATATAACAGATCCGTAAATTTGCCCTGCTCGATATCCTTCGTTGATTCAACCGCAACGGTCAGAAGTCCGCTGTTCTTGATTCCGATCATGGTAATGAAAAGACCGATACCCACCGTAATCGCATGCTTCAAGCTGTCCGGGATCGCGACAAGCA
Source organism: Paenibacillus swuensis (assembly GCF_001644605.1). NCBI lineage: Bacteria > Bacillati > Bacillota > Bacilli > Caryophanales > Paenibacillaceae > Paenibacillus > Paenibacillus swuensis. Next base: position 585,992 of record NZ_CP011388.1, read on the forward strand.
TCGTTTGACGGAACTTGGTAACCGTCAGTAGAATGAAGATAATACCTGAAATAAAGACAGCGGTTAGAGCCATCTCAAATGTGAAAGTACCTTGTGAACCTAAGATAACTGCCGCAAAGTAAGCATTAAGACCCATACCCGGAGCCAAGGCTACCGGAAAATTCACGAACAAGCCCATAGCAATGGTCATAATTCCCGCCGCAATGGCCGTTGCCAAGAAGACAGGATACCACTCTACTCCTGTTGCTCCCGATCCGAATGCGCTCAGAATGTTGGGATTGACCGTAAGGATATAAGCCATAGCCATAAACGTGGTCAAACCTGCCATAATTTCCGTTCTTACGTTCGTACCGTGTTCTTTGAGTTTAAAGAAACGATCCATTGTTTTCTGTTCCCCCTGTAAAATAAATATATTGAAAACGCAAAAAACCGGAGTGCACTATATTGCTCTCAGGTTCCGAATAGATGGAAGCTTAAAACCGCGCACAAATAAGATGCACAACAGTATAAGACTTCCCCAATCGTAGCCAGATCATTACGGTGACCTTGTAGAAACTCCCGAGCCAATTCCCAGGATTATACGAAAGCTTTATGCAGTTATGAAGACCTATTTATCATAGTGCCGGTGTCGTATTTTGTCAACCTAAAATAACGAAATATGAGCATAGGAAAAGCAATTAATGTTCGTCTTTAGGTACTATTTGGAAGGAGGATTCTGTTGAAGATTCAAAGATTGCTAGGCATTACCATGCTGTTGCTCAGCCGCAAGAGAGTAGGCGCTCAAGAACTGGCTCACCGGTTTGAGGTCTCGCTGCGTACCATATACAGAGATATTGAGGGTATTAATGCTGCCGGTATCCCTATTGCCTCGTTTGCGGGGAGTGATGGCGGATACGAGATTATGGACGAGTTTCGTATAGAGAGACAGCTTGTCACCTACGATGATCTGTCGTTCATTGTAACGGCATTGAAAGGGATGCAGTCTACATTGCAGGACCAGCACATGGACCATTTGCTGGCTAAGATCAGCGCGCTGTTCGACAAATCCGACCGACAACGTTTGGAGGAGGAGGGAGAACAGCTGATGATCGGCGTGAACCCGTGGATGAGTGCGGTTGGGGATCAGGACAAGCTGGCCACGCTTCGGTTGGCCGCCCGGAACCGGAATGTGGCTTGGATTACCTATACAAGTTCGGAAGGAGTAACAGAGCAGCGAGCCGTAGAACCAATTGGGCTTGCCTGGAAAGGAAGCGCTTGGTATCTATACGCTTACTGCAGACTCCGAACGGATTGTCGAACGTTCAAGCTGTCCCGCATTCGTCACCTTCAGGTCGATATGGAAGTATTCCCGCGCCGAAAGGAGCGTTTGGAAGACCTCGATGCCAAGTGGGGGCAGAGGGAGCGCTCCTGCATCACCATGGTACTCCGCTTTCATCCGAGAGTCCGTGTTCGGGTTGAGGAATATTTTGGCCAGGAGCAAATTACGGTGGAGGAAGATGGATGGCTGCTTGTAAGATCGGAGCATCCTGAAGACGCATGGCTCCATGGGATGCTGCTTAGTTACGGACCGGATGTACATGTCCTGGAGCCGGAAACCCTGGCCGAGGAAATCAGCGGTCAAGCCAAACGTGTTGTTGAGCTGTACAAATAATTTTGAATAACTTGATATTTTCTGCTGACAACATGCTGTCAGTGGTTACATTGCATACTATACTTGTTGGACGAGTTTAGTGTTCATTGAATAACCAAGGAGGAATGATGATGTACACATCAGTGCAAAATTTTATTGCGGATTATACTTACGAGGCGGAGGGCACCCAGAAACTGCTGAATCTCTTGACTGACGAATCTCTTAAGCAAGAAGTGTTACCCGGTTATCGGACGCTTGGAAGATTGGCCTGGCATATCGTCACTACCGTTCCGGAGATGCTTCACAGAACAGGTCTGAAATTCGATGCGCCCTACATGGAATCCGATTCGCCGACGTCTGCTGCCGAAATCGCATCTACCTACCGGACGGCCGTTTCATCCATGCTGGAAGCCATTCGCACCCAATGGACGGAGGAGAACTTGCTGGAGGAAGTTAATCTGTATGGGGATTTGTGGAAGAACGGATTCACCCTGGATGTATTCCTGAAGCATGAAATTCACCACAGGGGCCAATTGACGATTCTGATGCGCCAAGCGGGTCTGACGATTCCGGGCATTTACGGCCCTTCCAAAGAAGAGTGGGCCGCGATGGGCATGGACGCTCCGGTTGTTTGACCGGGAGACCTCGAAAGAGGTCTTTTTTTGTTGCGGTCTATCCGTTAACTTATTTAAGAGTGGATACGTATTTCTTTAATGTTTCCCTGAACTTGACTAACTCTTCTTTGTGATTAACATTTAAAGTTACTTTTGGACCATAGCGATCGGAAACATAGTAAACCTTATCGATCAGAGGGATTAACGCTGTGATTTTTTTGAGTAGAGTCTGGTATTTAGTTCCGTCAGCTTCAGTAAACTGTTTATTTTCTATATAGCTTTGTTGCATATTTTCACTTATGGTCTTCAGGTCTTTAGTTATAGGGGTTAACAATTGCGTATTCACCGAACGTCCTACAGTATCCGAATAAGCTTCAATGACAGACAGTTTAGTATGAATCTCACGGATATGCTCAATCGTCAACGTGCCTGTTTCATTCTCAAGTATAGAGTCATAAGTACTCCTAACCATGAATAGGGAATGTCCCGCTATGCTTTCGACTGTCATTTTCATTCCATGATCTACTTTATAACGGTAGTTATTAAACATATTGGTCAGACCAATGAACAACACAATCATTAGCACGACTATGATTACTCGATTTTTCTTATCCTTATTTGTTAACGTTAGCAAGCTTGTCAAAAAATCGCCTCCTGAAATAAAAATACTCCCTTTCATCTTAACAGATAAAAGAGAGTATGATTACACTACCTATTCCCACTCAATCGTAGCCGGCGGCTTCGACGTTACGTCGTACACGATGCGGTTCACGTTGTCCACTTCATTGACGATGCGTACGGAAATCTTCTCAAGCACATCCCAAGGGATGCGCGCCCAGTCGGCGGTCATGCCGTCGATGGACGTTACCGCGCGGATACCTACGGTGTAGGAATACGTTCTTGCGTCGCCCATGACACCTACGCTCTTCATGTTCGGAAGCGCGGTGAAATATTGCCAGATCTCGCGGTCCAGTCCGGCTTTCGCGATCTCTTCACGCAGGATGTAATCCGAATCGCGAACAATCGTTAACTTCTCCTCCGTCACTTCGCCCAGTACGCGAATCGCTAGACCGGGACCCGGGAAAGGCTGACGCCATACGATTTCGGCAGGTAATCCGCACTCTTCGCCGACTTTGCGCACTTCGTCCTTGAACAGAGTTTTCAAAGGCTCCACCAGTTTAAACTTCATATCTTCAGGCAATCCGCCAACGTTATGATGTGATTTAATGGTTTGCGCTGTAGCGGTGCCGCTTTCCACGATATCCGTGTACAGGGTCCCTTGCGCCAGGAAATCGAAGTCATCGAACTGCGTAGACTCTTCTTCAAATACGCGAATGAATTCCGTACCGATAATTTTCCGTTTATGCTCGGGATCATCAACACCCTGAAGCTTACCTAGGAAGCGTTCCTGGGCATCGATTTTGACCACTTTCATATCAAATTTACCGACGAAGGTTTCCATGACGCTCTCGGCTTCGCCTTTGCGCAACAAACCATGGTCGATAAACATACATGTGAGTTGATCACCGATCGCTTTATGGATCAAGATCGCTACAACCGATGAATCCACACCGCCGCTTAACGCGCACAGCACTTTACGGTCGCCGACTTCCTCGCGGATTTCACGAATCGTGTCATCGATGAAAGTTTCCATAGACCAGTTGCCTTCACAGCCGCAAATCCGGTAAAGGAAGTTATGAATCATTTCGTTCCCTTGCACGGAGTGACGAACTTCAGGATGGAACTGCACCGCGAACATGTTCTTCTCCGGATGACTCATCGCCGCAATCGGGGCATGCTCGGTGGACGCGTCTACGACAAATCCCGCAGGAGGCTCAACCACCAAGTCCGAGTGACTCATCCACACGGTTTGTACCTTCTCCAGGCCATGAACCAGATGAGATGCATCTGTAAAGGAAACTTCCGCTTTGCCGTACTCGCGTTTACCCGCGCGTTCCACTTTACCCGATAACTGGTGAGACATCAGCTGCATTCCGTAGCAAATACCGAAAATCGGTATGCCCAGATCATACACGGCCGGATCCACCAAAGGTGAATTTTCTTCGTACACACTGGCAGGTCCGCCTGAGAAAATAATTCCTTTAGGATTTAATTCTTTTAATTTCTCCGCAGTTGTATTGAAAGGCAACAGTTCACTGTATACGCCCATATCCCGAATCCGGCGAGCAATCAGCTGATTGTACTGTCCCCCGAAATCCATAACGACGATCATTTCATTTGGCTTGTCCATCGGAGTCTCCTTCGTAACATTACTTGTTCTCTAATTTAATTGTTAATTATATAAAAGCCTGACGGACCCCGTCAAGGAACAGTTCTGAAGTAAGGACTCAACAGAAATTAATATGCTCTACATATTGGATAATTATGTTTATATCGAAGCAAACAAAGAATCCCCGTTCAAAATACTAAGAACTTCTGTCAGCGGAACATAAAGGCGGCCATCTTTCAGAATTCCATCCGTCGGACCTTCCCAGACCGAATCTGCTGAGTCTAGGGTATAACGCATTTCTTGTTCCCCATAATGCCAACTCACCTCATCGGTATCGGAGTTCCAAGTCAGATTGCCTTCCGTTTCGTTGGCTATAGATCGCAGCGCAACGAAGGCTTGTTCATTCTGATAGATCACCTCGGATTTCGGGAAACGAACCGATGCATCCCGCCACTTCGTCTCTAGATATCCTTTTGCCGGAGGTGCCGCCTGAATTTTTTCACGGACCGATACAGCGAGGTTGGGACCCTGGCTTTCTTTTTTCACTATGGGAGCAAAAGAACTCTCTCTGAGGAATTCCGCATACGACGTCGTCCGCTTCCACTTCGTCTGGGGACCAACCGCAAACACCACGGGCTTTACTTGTTCCGTCATGGCCGCGAAGTGATATCCCTTCTCTTTCAACATCTTGATAATGGCGGGGAGTGCCTTTACCGATTCCTCATGGCCTGTCCCGTCATGCATCAGCACTACCGCTTCATGCCCGAACTTGCTGGAGCGCACAGCTTCCACAATCTCGGATGCAGGCACATTGCGCCGTTTGGCATCCCGGCTGTCGATATTCCAGTCATGCACCTGATAACCTGCCTGGTCCATAAAGTAGAAATAGAAAGCATCGAAGTTCCGATACGTGCCGCCAGGTGCGCGCACCAGCTTCGGCGCCTCGCCTACCGCTTTCACAAAGGCGCGTTCCGTCCTTTGAATCTGCTCCCAGAACGCCGCGAAATCTCCATATATATCACTATATTCATGGTCATAGGTGTGGTTTCCAAGCGCGTGACCTTCCTTTAGCACACGACGCACATAGTCCGGATGCGCTTGGACCGCTTCGCCTAATTGAAAGAAAGTAGCCTTCACATCCTCGGCCGCCAGAATGTCCAGCACTTGCGGCGTCAATGCGCTTGGACCGTCATCAAAGGTCAGATACACCGTCTTTTGCTCCGGAACAACATAGGATTGCTCCTTCAGAATTCGTTCCCCGCGCGCTAACTGCTTGTATAATTCCTCACCCGACGCAACCGTTCTCCGCTGTTCCGCACGGACGCTGTCTTTCATAGCCGACAAAGCGATTACTCCTATACATCCAATCCACAGCAAAATTCGCAAAACGAAACCCGCAACCCCTGCCGCGCGCTGTAACTTCCGCAACCATCCGTTCCCGTCCATTCATCCATCCTCCGTTAATCGCTAAAGTCGTTTTACTAGAGGATATGGAAGAATCACAATAAATATACTATTGCATCTCTCATGCCAAAAGAAAAACCTCTCAGAGTCCGCTCTGAAAGGTTTAGTAGATGTGAATTTACAAGGCTTGAACAGCTTCCAATACATCGGCAATATGGTTCTTAATCTTCACCTTGCGCCATGCTTTTACTAGATTTCCTTCGGCGTCTATGAGGAAGGTAGAGCGCTCCACACCCATGTACTCCCGGCCATATAGCTTCTTTAGCGTCCATACGCCGTAAAGTTCACAAACCGCGTGATCCGCATCCGATAACAAAGGAAACGGCAGATCATATTTGGCGATAAACTTTCCGTGCGCCTTCAAATCATCCGGGGAGATGCCAATGACCTCGGTGTTGTGCTTACGAAACTGACCGTTAAAGTCTCTGAAATCACAGGATTCCTGCGTACAAGTCGGGGTGTTGTCTTTGGGATAAAAGTAAAGCACCACATGCTTGCCTCGGTAGTCACTCAGTTTAATGTCCGCCCCGGTAGAAGACGGCAATGTAAAATCCGGAACGGGCTGACCCGCTTCAAGCGGAGTCTGGGTTTGGGACATGCTGATTCACCTCTTATGTTATCATTTCGTTTCCAATTATGAACCTGCACCGCGGTAACGTTTCACACCGTATTTCCAGACCGTCAGACCGATCCATAGAAATACCAGTCCTACCACAGGCGTCAACAACGAGAAGCCGCGGGACACCTCTTTGTGAAGGAAGAACGCAGCCGGGTAAATGCCGACAAAAGCAAACGGCAGAATCCAAGTAAGCAAGATCCGAATCGCTTTATTATAGATGGTGACCGGGTAACGGCCGTAGTTCTGGATATTCCACATCAGGGGCAAAATACCGGTCGGCGCGTCCGAGAAGAACGCGATGGCCGTCAAAGCCGTATAAATGCCCATATAGATCATAGATGCCCCCAACACCATCACGATAAACACGAGAGGATCATACCACATCATCTGCAGATCCATCTGTGTCCATGCCCACCCCATGATGATCAGCCCCATCAGGGAACCGACCAGCGAAGGAGGGTCCATGTTCTCCAGCGTCACTTGAAACAGATTGTGAGCAGGACGGGTTAACACCCGGTCAAATTCGCCTTTCACGATGTATTTCTCGCTAAAACCCCACAGGTTAAAGAAACATGAGAATATGCCGTAAGGCACCATGAAAAATCCGTAAATGAAAATAATTTCTTCCTGCGTCCAGCCGCCCAAGAGCGTTGTGTGCGTAAATACAATCAGGATAAAGAATAAGTTCATCCCTTGAAACATCAGATCGGCGAGCAACTCCACCGCTAAATCCGCGCGATAAGTCAACTTGGTTTTTACATAGTTTTTGAAATATTCACTGAATAATTGAACGTAAAACATCTCTCGTTACCCCCCTTGCACGAACAGGCGCTGTCTGGCCGTACGCCATGTCAGACCGATCGGAATAATCAGCACCGCGAACCAGATAACCTGGATGCCCAGAACCTGCAGCGCGGCTGTACCGACCGTCTTGCCCGTGAACACAGAGCCCGGCAAATACGTGATGGCTTGAAACGGCAACCACTCCATCAGCGGCTTGAACCACCCCGGGAAGAACGAGATCGGGACAATTAAACCCGAGAATAAATCGACAATGACCCGCTTCATGCGCATCATGCCTTCATTATTCTCCACGAAGAAGGCGAACAATCCTGTAAGAATGTTAATTTGTGAATTAATCAGAAAACTGAAGAACAACATGACTAAGAAGATCGCCCAAGTGGCCGGGTCCGTCGGCAGCCGCACCGGAAACAGGAGCGTCACGAGCGCCATGCCCGGTATCATGAACAACAGGAAGCGGAAGAGGCCTTCGCCGAGTCCTTGCATCATTTTGACCAAAAGATAGTTGTACGGCCGGATGAACTGAATAGCCACGCTCCCGTCCCGGATATCATTCGCGATTTCCCGGTCCAGGTTGTTAAAGTAGAAAGCGCGGGCCATCCAGGATACAGCCACGTAAGTGGTCATCTGCCCCACAGACAGGCCGCCGAGCTGCTCCTGCGTTCCGTATATGGCTTTCCACAAGAAATAGTAGGCGCCGATATTAATGGCATAAATTAAAATACCGGAATAATAATTAACCCTGTACGCCAGCATCATCAGAAACCGGATCCGGATAAAGTCGGTATAGGCGCTAAGCATGAATCGTCTCACCCGCCGTACCTGTTCGGTAAATTTCGCGTACGATGTCGTCGGTATTGGTTTCAATGATCTTGATATCGCGAATATCGGTTGAACCTACGACACGGCTTAGCACATCGGATACATTCACTTCCAGCGGAATCCACACTTTGGCTGTAACTTCATTCTCCGGAGACCATTCCACGTTCAAGCCCGCAGTTAATAGTCTTAATTTCTCCAGCTCGTAATGCCCCGCGAATTGGAACTGAACTTCTTTCCCCTTGCCCCACTTCGCCTTCATATCGTCCAGTCCGCCGTCATAAATAATCTGACCGTCATCCAACATGATGACGCGGGAGCATAAAGCTTCGATATCTTGTAAATCATGGGTGGTAAGCAGAATTGTGGTTTCATAGCGTTGGTTCAGAGATTTCAGGAATTCCCGGATTTCTGTCTTCACCACAATGTCCAAGCCGATGGTAGGCTCATCCAGAAACAGAATGGCCGGATTATGAATAAGCGAAGCCGCCAGCTCGCAACGCATCCGCTGTCCAAGACTTAGCTTGCGAACCGGCCTGTTCAACAGTTCCTGAAGCTGCAGACGTTCCACAAGCTCGTCCAACCGGAGCTTAAACTCCCGTTCTCCCACACGATACACTTTACGCAGGAGGTTGAATGACTCAATCACGCCGATATCCCACCACAGCTGACTGCGCTGCCCGAAGACGACGCCGATATTCTGCACAAACTTCTCTCTGTCCTGATGAGGCACGAACCCGTTTACCCGGACGTCTCCCGAGGTAGGCACCAGAATGCCTGTAAGCATCTTGATCGTTGTGGACTTCCCGGCGCCGTTCTCGCCGATATACCCGCATATTTCCCCCTTCGGAATTTGGAATGAAATATCTTTCACCGCGGAGACATGCGTGTATTCCCGTTTGAATAAATCTTTAAGAGCGCCTGAGACACCCTCCCGATTTTTCTGAATCTGAAAGTCTTTTCTTAACTCGCGCACATCTATTGCATGCAACATTTGCAGAATCCTCCATCTTTCGACATATATTGTTTATCTTTTGTGGAAAAAAATTGCTCGTCCCCGTATAATAAGTGGGTATATGCATTTTACAGGTATCATTCGTGAACATCAAGGAAGGGAAGATACACTATGCGCAGAACGATCAAGTGGGGAGTTTCCATCCTATCCCTCATTATTATAGCTTTTGTGGCCTATTACGGGTATGGATTGTATAATGCTGCAGACAAGTTCAGTAAAGACCCGGATACATCCCGTTTCGGAGACTTTATACCTGTGAAGGAGCAGGAGCCGCCGAAATGGGAAGGCCAGGAGCGCGTGAACATTCTGATTCTCGGCGGGGATGAAAGAGGCTTGCGCGCAAACGAAACGCCTCGCTCGGACTCCATGATGGTCGCTTCCCTGGACCCGGTGACGAAGAAGGGCTTCATCTTCTCGATTCTGCGGGATACTTACGTTGACATTCCGGAACATCGGGATAATCGGGTGAATGTCGCGTTAACGCTGGGCGGTCCGGAGCTTGCGATGAAGACGGTCAGTGACTATTTGGGCATTCCCATTCAATACTACTTGTATACCGATTTCCAAGGCTTTATCGCATTGGTGGATTCCATCGGCGGGATTGATCTGGATGTGGAGAAAGATATGCATTATGTGGACGCTGCGGATGACCATGTTTACGATATTGATTTAAAGAAAGGCCTTCAACACTTGGACGGCAAAAAATCCCTTCAATACGTTCGCTTCCGCCACGATGCGCAATCCGATTTCACTCGTACGGAACGGCAACGTAAATTCCTGAAGGCTGTCGCCGATAAGATGCAAACGACGACATCGCTGATGAAGCTGCCGGATATTATGAGCGATATCGCACCGTATGTTGAGACGAATCTGTCGGTAACCGATATGCTCAAGCTGGGACGGCTGGGCTATGAGAGCAAGGCTTCCGGTGTGGAAACCGTGCAGATCCCGCCGTCAGAGCTTATCTATGATGACCGTGTAGGCGGCGCTTCCGTCTTACGGGCCGATGAGGACAAACTGCGCGATTATGTGCAGGAGCTGTTCGAAGCCGCACAGACGCCACCGGAGACGGAGCCCGCTGTGATGGGCGGCAATGACGGTGTGGACATCGTGGACACGGTGGGAACTTTGGCAGAGTAGGCACGGTAGAATGGTCAAAAAAAAAAGCAATCTCGCTGCGAGCGGGATTGCTTTTTTCGTATTCTATGAGTGATGCACACGGGCGAATTTCGTCGCCGCCACCATATTGCGCAAGGATGCAATCGTTTCACCGGCTCCGCGGGTTTTCAAACCGCAGTCCGGATTAATCCAGAACAAGCCTGGATCCAGCACACGTAAAGCGCGGTCAATCATGCTTGTCATTTCTTCCACGGCCGGCACCCTCGGACTGTGGATATCATATACGCCTAATCCGATACCCAACGGGTAGGTGTTCGATTCGAAGCTATGAATCAGTTCGCCATGGCTGCGGGAAGATTCGATCGAAATAACATCGGCATCCATCGATTCGATCGAGTTCATCATGTCATGGAATTCGCAATAGCACATATGCGTGTGTATTTGCGTGGAAGGCTGCACTGTGCAGGTGGTCATCCGGAAAGCTTTCACCGCCCAAGTCAGATACTCGGCTTGATCCTTCTCCTTCAACGGCAGCCCTTCGCGAACCGCCGGCTCGTCAACCTGAATCATGCCGATACCCGAGCGCTCCAACGCTTCCACTTCCTGCCTCAAAGCATAAGCCAACTGATAAGCAATCTGTTCCCGCGGCAGATCTTCACGGGTAAAAGACCAATTCATAATCGTAATCGGTCCGGTCAGCATCCCTTTCACCGGCCTTTGCGTCAAAGATTGCGCATACCTCGTTTCTTCAACGGTCATGCTCTCCGTAAAGGCCACATCTCCGTAAATAATAGGCGGCTTTACACAACGGGAACCATAGGATTGGACCCAGCCGTTCTGCGTAAACGCGAAGCCCTCAAGCTTCTCGCCAAAAAACTCAACCATATCCGTCCGCTCAAACTCCCCGTGAACGAGCACATCCAGTCCGATGTCTTCCTGCTCCCGAATCCATTCTCCAATCTGCTCACGGATGAAGTGATTGTACCGGTCAGGAGACCACTCTCCTTTACGCCACAACAAGCGGGCTTTACGTACTTCAGCTGTTTGAGGGAAACTGCCGATTGTCGTGGTCGGAAGAAACGGCAGCTGCCATGTATCCCGTTGAATCGCATGGCGTTCTGAGAAAGGCAGACTTCGCACGAGAGGTTGCTTTAATATGCCTTTCACCGCCTGATGGATGTCGGCTCGATTCCGTTCGTCGGACAGTTGAATAGCCTTATGCGCTTGTTGACTTCTATCCATATGCTCACTAGTTAATGTGTCACTGTCGGCGGAAGCGGCCTTTGTCAGAAGGACAAGCTCGTCCAGCTTTTCGTCCGCAAAAGCCAGTGCGTTCTTGAGATGAGAACCAAGCTTAGCTTCATGGTCTACGGTCACGGGAACATGAAGTAAACTGCAGGACGATTGGATGATCAGGCTATCCTCTGAAACGTAACGGCTGATCTCATCGATGATTGCCTTCTTATCGTGAAGCGATGCCTTCCAAATGCTGCGTCCGTCGATGATGCCTGCGCCAAGTATTTTGCCTGTGGGAAAACCGTGAACTTGTAGCGCCTTCATATTTCCGGCATACCCGTGAACGAAGTCCAGCCCGATCCCTTGAACAGGTAACGCGACGATGTCGGAGTAATGTTCCAAGGACTCAAAGTACGTCTGCAGCATCACGTTCAAGTTTGGAGCGGAAGCCGTAAGCGTCTCATAAATTCGCTTGAGCCTCGTCAAGTCGTCTTCGTCCAGCTTCGTTACGAGAATCGGCTCGTCCACTTGTACCCACTGCGCGCCTTCCGCGGACAATTCCTGAAGAACCCGCACATAAAGCGGGAGCAGCCGGTTAAGCCAGGAATCGATCTCGGAGGGATTGTATCCCTTGGACAACTTCAAGAAGGTTAACGGACCCAGGATGACCGGTTTACCCTCGATGCCAAGCTTCTCCTTGGCTTCACGGTAAGCGATCAAAGGTTTATTCTCTGTAAGCAGAGGCGATGTCCCGTTCAATTCCGGCACGATATAGTGATAGTTCGTGTTAAACCACTTCGTCATTTCACTAGCGGCCGCATCCTGCGTTCCACGGGCGATTCCGTAATAGACGGACAGGGGGACCGCTCCGCCCTGATATGAAAACCGCTCGGGGACAATCCCGAACATCGCCGCTGTATCCAGCACATGATCGTAATAGGAGAAGTCATTGACAGGAATGAAATCCACTCCCTTCTCCTGCTGTTTACGCAAGTGTCCCAACCGAATGTCCTGCATCTGTTGTTGAAATTCATGTTCTTCAATCCGGCCCGACCAGAACGCCTCAAGCGCCTTCTTCCACTCCCGGTTCTCCCCGATCCGCGGATAGCCTAACACACTGCTTCTAACCATCTTGTATACCCCTCTTCGAATGATTTTGATAAAAAAGGTAGTTGTTACAAGAAAGATATCACGGAATGCCGGCTATAATGTAAATCCATTAACCTATATCTGATTATAGCTTCAGACTATACCAAAGCGGGATGCAAAACCTGATGAAGCTCCTCAATATACGCCAGACCCAGCTTGGAAAGCGAGGCATTGCGATGGGAAATCCACCCGACATGAATCGTTTCATTGCAATCCAGAGGAACCGGAATAATCTCATTGCCATTCAGATCCGCGCTTAGCACCCCTGTGGAAATCGTGTACCCGTTCACGCCGATGAGCAGGTTAAACAGCGTCGCCCGGTCGTTGACACGAATGCTTTTCCGATGGGTTAATGTGCTGAGAATTTCCTCCGAAAAATGAAAGGAATTGAAGTCTCCTTGGTCAAAAGAGAGATAAGGATAATCCTCGAGCTGCTCGATGGTCACCACGGATTGCTTCGCGAGCGGATTGCGGATGCTGATGAATATATGCGGTTTGGCCGTAAATAAGGGGGTGAATTGCAGATTCTCGGTGCGCAGCAGCTTGTTGATTACTTTCTCATTAAACTCATTCAGGTAGAGGATGCCGATTTCACTGCGTAAACTTTTGACATCCTCAATGATTTCGTAGGTCTTCGTCTCCCGCAATGCAAACTCATATTCGTCTTGGCCGTGATCCCGCACCAAATTTACAAAGGCGTTCACCGCGAACGCATAATGTTGTGTAGATACGGAAAAATGCTGCGCTGAGGGCTTGGCATTAAGGTAACGGCTTTCCAGCAGCTCTGCCTGTTCGACGACCTGACGCGCGTAGCTTAGAAATTCCACACCCTCCTTGGAGAGCGAAATCCCTTTATTCGTGCGGTCAAAAATCGTAATGCGCAGCTCCACTTCCAGATCCTTGATGGAGTTGGACAGACTGGGTTGGGAAATAAACAGCCGCTTGGATGCCTCGTTGATGGATCCTCTGTTCGCGACCTCGATCACATATTTGAGCTGTTGCAGCGTCATTGGATATCCCCCTTTGGCGATCTAAATTAACTGTTTTATTAAATACAACAACAATTCATCATCCACCCTTACTGTCTCTCCCGGTCGGACTGCATTATTTCCATACATCAGCCCCTCACCATCCAAGACATAACCTCTTTGACCGTACATTCTTTGCGCATTGCCGTAATCTTTATAAAGCCCTACACCTAGCCCAACATAACTTGAATTCTCTGCCGCAATACCTTCTAATCTATCAAAAAGTGCTGATGCTATTCGTTTATTTCTGTACTGGGGAAACACGTTTAAATCGTTAATCTCGGGAATTTCCCTTGATACAAAATGAGGATACTTCGATATGTAAAGTAAATGACAGCAACCTGCCAGAATTCCGTCATAATAAGCTAATAGGGTTACTCTTGTGCCATTCTGATTTTCTTCTAGGCAACTCTCGTGATACCTGCTTTGCGTGAACCATGGATAATATTTTGCAAATTCCGTATTCAACATCTTTACTTCATTCATCTCTGAAAGTTGCTTTATAGAAATTCTCTCATTCATGAAGGCACTCTCCTTATATGAAGTGACTAAAATGCACCTCATTATAGCATTTTTTGCTAATTGGTATGGCGCGGTGGGAGAGGACTGTTCTTTTTGATACAATGAAATACAGCAGGTCAGAGGAAGGATGTTGTCACAATGATTCGCACGCAATCGGAAAAACTGTATTCACAGGCATTGGAACATATCGTCGGCGGGGTTAATTCCCCTTCCCGTTCCTTCAAGGCGGTGGGCGGCGGCGCCCCCGTCTTTATGAAACGCGCCCAAGGCGCCCACTTCTGGGACGTGGACGACAACAAATACATTGATTATCTCGCCGCTTACGGGCCGATTATTACAGGACACGCGCATCCGCATGTTACGGAAGCGATCGTGCGCGCGGCGCAGAACGGGACGTTGTACGGCACGCCGACGGAACTCGAAGTCGTGTTCGCGCGGATGCTGAAGGACGCCGTCCCGTCCATGGACAAGGTCCGCTTCGTCAACTCCGGCACGGAGGCCGTCATGACCACAATCCGCGTGGCCCGCGCCTATACGAAGCGGCACAAGATCATCAAGTTTGCCGGGTGTTACCACGGCCACTCGGACCTGGTGCTCGTCGCCGCGGGCTCCGGCCCGTCCACGCTGGGCATCCCCGACTCCGCGGGGATCCCGCCAAGCATCGCCCAGGAGGTCATTACGGTGCCCTTCAATGACCTGGACGCGCTCCGCGAAGCGCTTGAGCGCTGGGGCGACGACATTGCCGCGGTGATGGTCGAGCCGATCGTCGGCAACTTCGGCATGGTCATGCCCCACGTCGGTTACCTCGAGGGGCTGTGCCGGCTGGCGCGTGATAACGGCTCACTTGTCATCTACGATGAAGTGATCAGCGCGTTCCGCTTCCATTACGGCACAACGCAAACCTATGCCGCGGCGTTCAGCGATTTCGCCGCGATCGAGCCGGATCTTACCGCGCTCGGCAAGATCATCGGCGGCGGACTGCCGATCGGCGCTTACGGCGGCAAGAAGCACGTGATGGAGCAAGTGGCGCCGCTCGGCCCCGCGTACCAAGCAGGCACGATGGCCGGCAACCCGGCCTCCATCTCGGCGGGCATCGCCTGCCTGGAGGTGCTGGGGCATCCGGGCGTGTACGACGCGATGGAAGCGTTGGCCGCGCGGTTGGCCGGCGGCATCGCGGAGTCTGCGCGCCGGCATGATGTGCCGCTGACGGTCAACCGCATCGGCGGCGCGTTCTCGACGCACTTCTGCGCAGGCAGCGTCACGAACTACGAGGAAGCGCAGGCTTCCGACGGGGAGCAGTTCGCCCGCTTCTTCCGGGCGATGCTGGAGCGGGGCGTGTGCCTCGCCCCGTCGAAGTATGAGGCGTGGTTCCTGACCACGGCGCATACGGATGCGGACATTGATTACACGCTGGAAGCGGCGGATCAGGCGTTTGCTTCGATGCGAGGATAACAAAAAAAAGCGAGTCTCCGGGTTTGTTTAAACTTCGGGACTCGCTTTTCTAGTTAAACTCTGCCTATTCGACTAGGCTTTCACCGTGAAATTCTGGGTATCCCCTTGCACGCTTCTTTCACGTACGGCATCCTTTGGAACGGAGGCGCGCACAATACGGCTCATCTGGTACATTCGTTCGGCAAACGCGCTAATTCGGGTCTCTTTCTCACCGGCAACTGTAGTATAGAACGTATCGTTGACCGGCTTTAGCCATTTATCAGGAATATTGCGGTATCCGGCCATGACGCCTGCCAAACAACCTGCGGTTGCTCCCGCACTGTCACAGTCCCATCCCTGCATAACCTGTGTGCATATTATTTTTTCGAAATCAACGTGTCCATACGAATCGACCCCATGAACCAAGGAATTGACGACAGAACAGCTTTCGTTAAATGTGCCGTTAAAGCCAAGATATCCCCATTTTTGATCAATTCTGTCGTACACTTTATGCCAATCCTTCTCTTCTATGGACCATTCCAAAGCCTCTCTCATACAAGCTGCATACCGGGAATGCCGCGGTAATTGATTGATGCCTGCTTGCACGACCTTAACCGGGTCTTGTTCATGAAATGCTGCGGCAAGGGAAGCCGCAACCCACATTTCGGCGTACAAGCCTGTCTTGGCATGCGTAAGGCGCCCGTCCCGCCAGGCCATATCTGCCGCCAATGCCATCCTTCCGGGATTCACAAGACCGAAGGAATCCCCCCGAATCATCGCGCCGATCAACTCCTCGCCGTCGTTAAACAAAGCTACAAATTGATCCCATTCCTTCCCTACAGGCAAACTGTTGTAATGGTTCCACCATAAATTGGTTAATAGGCAGTATCGCGTATGCTCCGGCCCCCAGTTCCAGCCGTAAGGGATATTCTCCTTCCACAATGAGGCCATATCTTGTGTCCGAAATGCCGCGCCGTATTGCTCCAGCACTTTTAATCCCAACACCATATAGTTCAAATCATCGTCAGCCTGCACATGGGTCACGAAACCCTTCGTACTTTCCATGCAATCACGGCGTACCGGGCTTACTTGACTAGGGCTATAGGCAGGGACGAAATCCCGCAACGGCCATGCGTCAACCCCTTCCAGGTAAGAGCGGATGTCCTTTAAAGTCCAGCCCATCTCCAATGGCTTGCCTAGAATGCACCCCAACATTTTTCCATATACGCCGCCATAGATCTTATCCCGTATTTCCATCTCATTAATATAAAGTGTTGCTTCGTCCTCTCGGTTCAGCGGTCGTTCCTCCCGGATTTCTTCCAGATGGTTTGGTTCATGATATGGAAAGTCTCCGCGCATCGGTACGTCGATGATTGAATTTCCAAATTCGAGTAATGCATCGTAACTGTCGGGTATTTGGTCAAGCTTCTCCTGCAAGCCTAGTATTTCATGACCTTGGGTTTCAAGCATGGAGATTCGATTGGAGCATGTTTTGCGAAGCTCAGAATATGGGATTAACAATAGTAACGCCTCCTATGAAATATATAGTTAATGTTATTGAACCGTAATTTTTACATCACCGTGATCTCTGTAGTGTTGAGCCCCAATGATGAACGACTCTCGGTGTTTAAGTCCGATACTCGTATCCATCTCAACCTGTTTCCAAGGAAGCCTCACATCAATCTCCTCCGGCAAACGGCCCTTCTCATGAAAATGAATGAAGAGTTCAACTTTACCTTCATCAACGCAATGAATTTGAACATCGACCGGTCCGAAGCTTGTTGGCATTTTTAACACTTCAATCGGAGACGTAAGCTCCATCCATTCAGGAGGAACCCCTTCCCCCACGATAAGCGTCCGATCTTTCTCATACAGGATCAGATCACGGAGCAGCAAGAAAAGTTCTGACGATACCCATCCGTGCGGATGACGGGAAGGCAACTTGTACCAACCTTCAATGGTGCTCCAAAACTCGGCTACATCATGATTGTCTTCGAGCCAACCGAATAAATTATTCACATAATGGTGCTCCAAATAATAATGGACTGTCTGCAGCGCCTTCTCCGCATCACCTAAAAGCAGATAATTATGCGCCTGACCTAGTTCAAAATATTTCCATAACGGTTCCGGATTATAGGCGGCTTTCCCTTGCAAACGGTTTTTCTGCCACCAGGATTCAAATTTCTCCTGCACAAACACGTCGTCAGGCGAGAAGGCTTGGGTTGGCCAAATCGCGCACGTGACATCGCGCTCATTGTCTCCGAAAGCAGAACGTCCATATTCGCGCAGCGCTTCCTGAATCTGAATTGCCTCTTCCTTGTATCGCGCGCCGTCATCTTTCAAACCTAATGCCTCTGCCAATTCGCTGATTGCCTTAAGTCCGAGATGAGCAAACCCGTTTACCCATATGACTGGAATATGTCCATCCATCCGTCCTTGAATTAATCCGTCTTTGGCAGGCTCGCAAACCAAATCCATATTGGCAGAACTTCTTTGATTCGGCAAACGCATTTCCACATCATAATAGTGATACTCGGTTGTTTTCCTAAGCTTGACAATCCATTCGGCTCGCTCACGTAACGAAGGATAGACTTCTTCCAGCCATACCCTGTCCCCCCTTAGCAGATAATGCGTATAGTACGGCCAAATTCCCTCTCCGAAAGCGTCCCCTTCCGCACCGAATCCTCCCGCGAAGATTCGATCCTTCATACGTTCCAATTGTATTCTTACTTCATCGTGGAAACCTGCTTTATCCAAGGCATTCACTATATACACGCAGTCCCTTAACCAGAATAACGGATAAGTAATCGTAGCGATTCGGGCATCATGATCCACGCATGCAATCAACATTTGTGCCAAAATAGAATAGTACGCGTTAGTGTAACGAGCATCTGGAAGTTGAACCGTAACCTTCTTCAAGTTAGCTTCCCAATATTGCTTTACTTTCCCAAGCTTCAGTTCATACGGCTGTTCATGGTACTGTTCAAAACGTGAAAGGTAATCGTATTCCATCGGATGCACAAAGAAATTAAATTCAAACTCCTTCTCTTCCCCGGGTTTTAATTCAAGTGAATACCTAAATGCGCCGCTGCACAAGCCTTGTGAGTCCTCAACCCGGTCTTCAACCGGAAGCGTTCCTCCGCGGAGGAATTCCGAAATCTCCTTACCATCCCGATCAAATCCGCTGGTACCTATGTCTATCGGGGGCTGGTCAGCCAGCATCACGGTGTAACCGTTTATATCCGCTCGGCCCTTCATGTTCATAGCCATGCTTCTGATTTGGCCGCCTGCCGGGCCGTAGCAACGCAGCACAACAAACATAGAAACTTTCGAGACCGCTTCACCCTTGTTCGTCACGTGAATTTTCAACGTATTAACGATATTTTGCAAATCATACACGCTCTCCGCAAATAGCTGTTGCTGAACTTGGATGCCCGCGGCTTTCCATGTACTGTTGAGAATTGGCAAATAACCATCTTCCCACGCCCAATGCAGCCGATCCAGGGAGAATTCCTCCGGGGCATGTAATTTGTCGGCCATAGGGTCGTATATCCACAGGCTTACTCCGAATGTGCCGGCACCGGGAGAGAAACTGCCTCCAGGCTCGACAAACGTCTTCCTATGATCACGACTGTGCGGCAATCCAATGACCGTGTGCTGATCGGATCTCGGCGGAATCCAATTCGGGTGCGAATCCAGCAAATCCTTTAGACGACTCATTATTCTACATCCCTTCTTCACGCTTCTGCGTTAATTCGTATCTCTGTTATCAATGTACAAGAAGACGTGCAGGAACACAGTACGCAAAAGGCAGAAGTTATTATCATATCGGAACAAAAAAAAGGACCCTGTTGATTACAGGATCCCGGTGGTCATATCATGCCTTATAATGGTTCTTTGGGCGCCAAGCTTATCTGCATTCGATACTCCAACGGCGTAATACCCATCTCCTTCTTAAACCATTTATAAACATATTGAATGCTGGACAGCCCCAACAGATCAGCCATTTGTTCAATGGGAATGATTGTATCCGCCAGTAATAATTTGGCCTTTCGCAGTCTAATGCTGGATATCAATTCCGCTAATGTTTCCCCTTTCTCTTCCTTATACAAACGAGATAAATATTTAGGATGATAAAAGAAATGCTGTGCCACCAACTCTACGGTAATTGAATTGGAAATATGCGCCTCTACATACCGCTCAATTTCGGATAACACTTGACGGTTACGTTCTGATTTGTTCCAACTCGCGGGGATTTGTTTCGACGGGTTATCATTTACTTTACGATATAACTTAATATAAATTTCGCGAAGAATTCCGTCGATTACTGACAAATATCCTGCCTGCTGGGCCACAATTTCCCGACAAATGTCCTCAAACCTAGTTTGGATTCTTGAATGTCGATGAAATGAATGCCGGCCCTTCCACTCCTTCGTAAACGCATTTAATCGTTCTGCTCCCGCTCCATCATGTCGGATCATTAGAAACATTAACTCAAACGGAACATCCGCATCGTGTGTTTCAAAGTGAGGTGTGCCGGGAGGGATGACAAACAGATCACCGGCATGGGCCTCATAAGTCTCTCCGCCGATCTGATAAATGCCCGTTCCTTGAAAGACATAGCCGATTTCCAACTCCTCATGGGTATGCATCTCACATTCCCACCGATCCTTGGCTTCCGCCAAATGCATATAGATGCATTGAAGCTCAGTCCCCCAGAAACATTCGTCCAGTTCGGACGACGTCAGATGAGTTTGTCTAATCATGTTATCTCCCTCCTTGTGCTTGGAGCTTAAGCGCTCTCCTTCGTTACTGCGTCAACCTCATGCGGTACCGCCTGTTGTCCGTTACTGCGGATAAACAACCAAACGCCGCCGATCAATAAAACACCCGCACCCAGTTGAATAGCGGTCAACGCTTCGCCCAGCAGGAAATACGCCAGAATCGTCGCCCCGATCGGCTCTCCCAGAACGGACATGGACACTGATGTGGCATCCATATATTTCAGCAGCCAATTAAAGATGTAATGTCCCAAAATCGTCGGAACTACAGCCAAAAGGGCGAATACGCCCCAGTCGACCGCCTTATATCCAAAGAAGGCGTAACCCTGTATCAGGCTGTAGAGCGCCAGCACTCCGCCCGCCACCGCAAACACAGCAAAACTGTAGCTTACAGAAGACAGCTTGGAACGCAAGCTTTGCCCCAGAATCATATGCAGCGCGACAGCCGCCGTTCCGAGCACGGACAGCAAGTCACCTTGGAGTGCCTGGGGAGACAGTCCCCAATCCCCCCAACCGATGGCAATCGCGCCAACGACAGCAACAGCCATCCCTATGATTCGGGATAAGGAAGACCGTTGTTGAAATGCCCAGTACGAACCCAGCATCACCATGACCGGCTCCAAAGCCATAAAGGCGGTAGACGAGGCGACTGAGGTATATCGAAGCGATTCCATCCATAGCAGAAAATGAAGACCCAACGCGGCGCCGGATCCAACCAACAAACCGGTCGCTTTCCCTCCGAGAGTGAACATTTCCGAACCTTTCCTCCATACAAAAGGGAGCATCAGCACATTCGTCATCCACAGACGGTACATCGCCATGATGGCTACCGGCGCGGCGGACCATTTTACAAAAATGGAAGAAAAGGAAATGGCAATAATAGCTACGGCCAATATGAACATTAAAAGTAGAGGATTTAATCTGGACTGAGGTATAGAATTAGGTTTCAAAATGTGCGCTTTCTCCTTCAGATCACTTAGATTCCACTATTGTACTAAAAAAAGCGCTCATCGGGGAGATGAACGCTTCACATTATATAAAATTAGGATTTCGTTGCATCCTGAAGGGCTTGTGATAACGAGTCATGAATGCGGCCATTCGTGGTCAGAATGTTACGTACGCCGAGATGGTACGGATTGCCCTCAATATCGGTCACCTTGCCGCCCGCTTCCTGGATGAGCAGCGTACCGGCAGCCAGATCCCAGCTGCTTAGATTCATCTCCCAGAACCCGCTTAATCGTCCGGCAGCTACATAAGCCAAGTGCAAAGCGGCCGATCCTCCCGCCCGGATGTTACGGACTTGCGGGGCCACCGCTTGCAATTGCGCCATGTTCGCCGGATAGGCTGTGACAGGGTCCGCCGGAAATCCGGTTGCAAGTAAGCTGTCACTGAGCGTTGTTTCCTCTGAAACAGCTAACGTCCGATTACGAAGATAAGCTCCCTTGCCTTTCTCCGCCACAAATAATTCATCTCTTGAAGGATCATAAATCACGCCTACAATGACTTCGCCTTTATGGGCAAGCGCGATGGAGACCGAGTAGAACGGAAATTGGTGAACGTAGTTGGTTGTACCGTCAATGGGATCGACAATCCATAAATATTCCGCGGCGCTTACCTTCTCCAAAGCTTTCCTTGAAGCTTCCGGTCCCGCCTCCACCCCCTCCTCGCCAAGAAAAGCGTGATCGGGAAAGTGTGTCAACACCAGGTTGCGAATCAGCGCTTCGGCCCCCTTATCCATTTCCGTAACCAGATCCTGCCGTGAGTATTTCGTATCTAAATGGGTGTATGTGCCCAGCTTGCTCTTGATCCATTCTCCGGCTTTGGCCGCGCAGTTAACCGCAACCGCCGTATAGCTCTTGCTGCCGACTACATAAGGTACGGCCTTCTGATCCCCTACAGGTATCATTTACATTCCCCCTTCCACAAGTTTTACATCGTAATGTATACGCCTCAAACAGCAAATCGTTTCATTTCTATATATATCGGATGCTTTAAACTGGAAATTAAGCCCAATTCAAGCCTTCCGCGATCGTTTTGGCCGCAACACCCAGCATGGATATCCGCAATATCCATAGGAGTCCTTTGCCGCTCATCTTTCCAGCAATCCATGCGCCCAGCTTCCCTCCAAGCCATGCCCCCGGTGCAAGCGCGGCTACGCTCAGCCAATCCACGTCCCCGTTAAACATGTGCACGGAGCTGCCCAGAATGGAGGAGAAGAAGATGACGAACATGGATGTGGCCGTGGCAATATGAGCCGGGTACCCGAACAGGATTACCATGACCGGCACGAATAAAGAACCGCCGCCGATTCCGAACAGGCCCGAGACCAACCCTACGAAGAATCCCAGAATCAGAGCGGCAGCCACGGAATAACCGTAGGTGTACGTATGATTTTGGGCATCCGTAAACGATCTCTTAATGCTCCAGTGAATGTCCAAAGGCTTGATGTAATCCCTGGCGATGAGCAGTCCTGCCATAGTCAGCATAAAAAAACCGAAAATTAATTGAAACCGATCGGGATTCAGCACGCCGGTCAAAGCCGCACCCACCATGGATGCCGGTCCGCTTGCCGCAAAGTAGAGCCAACCGCCCTTATAGTCGATTTTCTTCTGTTTGCGAAATACCAGTGTCGATGATAAGGCGGTGATAATCAGCACCGTCAGGGAGGTGCCCACGGCTTCGGTTGCCGTATAAGCGCGATTCAGCAGTGAGGGGCCCAAATACATGAGCGCCGGCACTGTAATGATTCCCCCGCCCAGCCCCACAACACTGCCAAACGTCGCTGATAGGATGCCGATAAGTAACAGGAGCAGTATGGTAAGCATGAGGGACCTTCTTTCGGGATGAATGATTATGTTTATAGTACCATAGCAAGGGTTTG
Organism: Paenibacillus swuensis; assembly: GCF_001644605.1. NCBI lineage: Bacteria > Bacillati > Bacillota > Bacilli > Caryophanales > Paenibacillaceae > Paenibacillus > Paenibacillus swuensis. The sequence continues at coordinate 609,331 of NZ_CP011388.1, forward strand.
CGCGGCTGAATTTTACAGTATATCCGTATCTTAAAGCCTATACCGCTGTTTTGTGCCTATGATATAATAATAGTTAGTAAAATTTAGTGAATTGCTTAATGTTTATTCCAGAAACTAGGAATGGGGTGTGGACATGTTCGGAAACTATAAGCGACTGATTGAACGTTATAGAGAAGAGCGTATTTACATCTCTGAATTAGTATTCTCCCGTCTGGATGAGCCTCATGAATTTTATTTATTTCTGGCTGATTTCCATTGCGAGATCCGGGTACCTGTAGAATCGGTATTATCGATGAAACGTATACGTTCACGGGAAGAGACGCTCTATCATATCTCCGTAAGCCACGGAGGGGATCTGCTATTGATTGTTGATCATAACCGGGGCAACCATTATATATATTGCAAGCGCGAGAGTTATACCCGCTTATTGAAGCATCATAACCTCGGCACGGACAGCATTCAAACTGGCGCCCTGGCTTGGGTTGCAGTTTCCCAAGAGCCCGTTGAGGCGAATTCTAACAACTTTCCTTCCAATGAACCGGTTACCGAGAACCAGGTGTTCCAAGAGGAGCCGACGGTTAGCACGGGATCCGCCTCTAACCGTTTGCCTTTACCTCCAAGAGCGAACAGGCACAGCAATGACCGAATGCTCTCCTTTCGTACAGCCACTCAATATATCCAAAGCTTTTTTACTTATTTTTTCTAAACAGCATGTTGTGATCGGGAGAGAGTTATGAAAGCTATTCAAGTAAGTGAATTTCTGGCCCTGATTAGAAAGCGACTCGGGCTCATCGTTCTTGTGACCGTTATAAGTTCATTAACATCCGCGTATATCACTATGTTCCACATTACGCCTATATACTCTAATAGCTGTACCCTACTCGTAAATGAACAGAGTAATTCAACCGACAGCGCTCTTCGTTTCGATGATATTCTCCTTTATGAGAAACTGTTGGGTACGTACAAGGACATTCTTAAGAGCAACCGGATTTTGAAACCTGTCACCCAATGGTACGGCCATGGTTTGACACCGGAAGAACTGGCGAGTTTAACTCAAATTACCACGAATGTGAATTCCCAGGTCATTACGATCTCTGTCCGGTTCCATGACTATAAAGCGGCAACCGACTTAACGAACTACATAGCATTAACCTTTAAAGATAATCTGCAAGACATTATGTCGGTGGATAATGTACAGATTTTAGATGAAGCCGAACTGAGAGACAACCCTTCTCCTGTAAGTCCTAACTTTATTCTAAACATGGCGGCCTCGGTGTTCCTGGGCTTGTCCACATCCGTTGCGTTCATTTGGCTCAGCTATGTCATGGATTCCAGAATTAAGAGTGAAGATGATTTAAAGGACTTATTAAGTTATCCGCTTCTGGGTTCTGTGCCTTCCTATCCGAAATCCACCCGTAATCAAACCATGCATCGCTAACAGGAGCCCTCATGAGACGAAACAATACACTATCAAGTTCGCTTCACCCCAACGATTACGAAACACCTATTACGGAAGCTTACCGGACCATACGCACCGCCATTAAATTCGCCGCCGAAGATCAGAGCCGTAAGGTTCTGTTATTCTGCAGCTCTATTCCCGGTGAAGGCAAGACTTCCATTATAGCGAATCTGGGAAGGTTGTTTGCCCAGGATCATAAAGCGGTTCTGTTGCTGGACGGCGATTTGCGTCGGCCCCATCTACATTCCTTATTCGCGTTAAATAACCGTACAGGGCTGAGCTCTATATTATTGGGTTATTCCAACCCTGAAGAATCCGTGCAGTCAACACAGATTCCTAATCTGTCCGTTCTGACCGCAGGTCCGATCCAGCCCAATGCCGCCGAGTTGTTAGGCTCGCCTCGGTTAGAAGAAACCCTTTCCCTGCTTAAAGATGCCTATGACATTATCCTTGTTGATGCTCCCTCTTTATTAACCGTTTCCGATGCTCAGTTGCTGGCTCAGGTAGCCGACGGCATCGTTCTCGTCATCAGAAGTCAGGTCACCCACAAAGAACAACTAATAAAGGCTCAACAGTTTCTTGAGCCTTTCCGTCCTAAAGTATTGGGCGCTATCCTTAACGACCGCTCTTAATCTCGCTTCTCCGCCTCTTATATATGGTCTTCATGCTTTCGATAACCCGCTCCATATCCGCATCGGTCATCCCCGTCCCGGAAGGGAGGCACAAGCCTGTGTGATAAAGCCGATCCGATGTTCCGGTCTGTCCATGACGGTAATAGCGGCATCCTTCGAATAAAGGTTGCGCATGAAGCGGTTTCCAAACAGGTCTGGACTCAATATGGAGTTCAGCCAGCGCATGAACGAAATCAAGCGCGGTTAATCCGCATGCTTCGGGATCGATGGTCAGCGTAGTCAGCCAGCGGGTGCTCCGCCCATAGGAACATTCGGGCATAAATATGAAGCCGTCCAACTTGCCCAAGGCTTGTCGGTAAGACTCGAAAATCTCCCTTTTGCGCGCGACACGATCATCCAGCACTTTCAGTTGACCTTGACCTACCCCCGCCAACACATTGCTCATTCTGTAATTGTAACCTGATTCCTTGTGCTCATAATGAAGACATTGCTCTCTGGCTTGTGTAGCCCAGAACCGGGCTTTCTCCAGGTCCTCCAAGCGATCCGATACCAGCATGCCTCCGCCTGAGGTGGTTATAATCTTATTGCCGTTGAAGGAATAGATGCCGTATCGCCCCAAGGTACCGCTGGCTTTTCCTTTGTAGTGAGCGCCCAGAGACTCAGCCGCATCTTCAATAACAGAAACTCCGTACCGGTTACAAAGCTCCAGAATGGGATCATAATCCGCACTCTGCCCATATAGGTTCACCACTACCACCGCTTTAGGCAAGACGCCTGCTCGGTACGCATCATATAACGCTTCCTCAAGCGCAACTATGGACATATTCCACGATTCCGGATCGGAGTCGATAAAGACGGGAGTTGCGCCTAATTGAACAATAGGATTGGCGCTTGCGACAAACGTAAGACTGGAACAGAACACGGTATCCCCGGCTTGTACGTCCGCTAACCTTAGCGCCAGATGTATAGCCGATGTGCCTGAGTTTAAAGCAACGGCCCCCGCGGCACCTGCATACTCCGCAACCGCTTGTTCAAACGCGTTTAACTGTGGACCGACCGTAGAGATCCAATTCGTAGCAAATGCCTTTTGCACGAACGCCTCTTCATATCCGCTCATATGGGGAGCCGATAAGTAAATCCGGTTCTCATGCATCCGCTTTCCTCCCATTCTCTTGCCGAGTCTTGATGACCTTGGCCGGTACCCCGACAGCTATGGAATGAGCCGGGATGGGTGTGGTCACGACAGCTCCCGCTCCGATGACAGCCCCCTCATGGACGGTCAGTCCCGGAAGAATGACGGAGCCTGCACCAAGCTCCGCTAACGCCTCTACTGTGACCTGACCGGAAACCGAGGTTCCCGGCATGATCGAAGCATAATCATGAATAAGGCTGTCATGTCCGATGGTGCTTCCGTAATTAATCAGCACATGCCGGTCCAGTCGGACATCTGTACTGATGACCGTATGCGGGGCGACCAAGCATCCGGAGCCAATCTTAGCGGAGCCCGCTACGACCGCACTGGGATGGATAATCGTCGCAAACTTGCATGCGGGCCGTATGGATTCCATGCGCTCTACCAGATTCTGACGAACCGCCGAATTGCCGATGGCACAGATGAAATACACGTTCTCATCCACGTTGGCACAGACTTCATCCACGTTTCCCAATATGTTCATATGTTCATTTGCGGCATGATCGTCAGCGAATCCTAACAACGCCCATGGTTCTTGAAGGGTTTGGTTTACATCTTCAACCCATTGAGCCGTCTCCCTCGCTTGTCCTCCTGCACCTATTATAATCAATGGTTTCATAGGTCACGCTCCAGCCTGTTTGCATTCCCTGTAAATTTGGGCATGGTTACATGGGTTTCGTTAGCCACATTCTCTCTTCTTACCACAATGTTTATCGTTCGCAACATAATATAGAAATCAAGCTTCAAGGAGTGATGATCCACATACCAAAGGTCGTGTTCAAACTTCGTTTCCCACGTCAGCCCGTTCCTTCCGTTAATTTGTGCCCAGCCTGTAATGCCTGGCTTCACATCATGTCTCCGGTGCTGCTCCTTGGTGTATAAACTTAAGTATTCCATAAGAAGGGGGCGGGGTCCTACCAGACTTAAGTCCCCTTTAAGAATATTTATAAATTGCGGCAATTCATCGATACTGGTAGACCGTATAAATTTCCCGAACGAAGTCAGACGGAGCTCATCGGGAAGCAGTATGCCCGAAGCATCCTTGTTGTCGCTCATCGAGCGAAACTTGTAAAGCCCGAACGGTTTTCCGTACCTGCCGGGGCGTTGTTGTTTATACAGCACCGGCGAACCTAAGCGATAACGAATCAACAGAGCTACAAACACCATTAACGGCATGGCCAACAACAGAATCACAAGCGCTACACTCAAGTCTATTATCCGTTTCATCCTATGAAGACTCTTTGGTCAGAGAGTTGAACAGAGACAACTGCTTGCGAATCACTTCCTGTTCATTGAATCGTTCCACAGCGATTTCCCGTCCCTTCTTCCCATATCTGATCCGCATATCCTTGTCTTCAGTCAGCAGGTGCAGCTTTTCATATAAGGCATCCGCGTTTCGCGCCTCCACCAAGTATCCATTCATCCCGTTGAATACTTCTTCCCGGCAGCCCCGGATGTTTGTCGCCACCACGGGGAGTTCCATAGCCATGGCTTCAATAATCGAACGCGGCAGCCCTTCGCGATAGGAGGGTAATGTAAAGATGTCCGATACCGACATGATTTCAACAATATCCTTCCGGTAACCGACCGGCATAATCCCGGGATGCTCCATTTGCTCCCTTAACAAATGGATGCTTTCCTGATCGGGCTCGCCCTTAAATAATTCCCCGATCAGAATCAGCTTCACTCTCGGATTATGCTCGTAGAGTCTTTTGAATGCCTCGGTGATTTCAAAGATACCTTTTTCACGCACAAGTCTGCCTATGAATGTAATGACGATATCGCCCGGTTCAATTCGCAGCTCGGCGCGAAGTTCCTTCTGTGCCTCCGGATCGACCAAAGCTCTATTAAATTTGCCAAACAGATCTACCCCGTTACTAAGATGAATGATTCGTTCTTCACGCATGAAACGGCTTCTCTTGCATAACTCATAATCCTCTTCGCTTTGCAACAGAAGCCAGTTGGTGCAGAATCTCGCCATCCATTTCTCCAGTTGAAAGAAGAAGGTGTAGGTGGATTTGGACATCCCCTCATGAAAATAAAAGCCGTGGGCTGTATATAGAATATGACGTACGCCGGCAAGTTTGGATGCGATCCTCCCCAATACGGCAGCCACTGGTGTATGTACGTGTACCACTTCATAACGCTCTTTGCGAATGAGTTTGTAGAGTTGGTAGGTTGCTTTGATATTAAGGAGCGAGAATATTTTCCTTTCAAAAGGGATTTCGCGCATTTCCAAGCCTTCCTGGCGCAGAGCGGCAAACTTCCCGGTGTCGTTACAAGCGTTGTGTACCTTAAATCCGGCTTCCATCGATTTCAAGACCATCGGCTTCAGTAAAGCATCTGTAGAAACATCAATCGCACAAACTTGTAGTATCTTCGCTTTTCGCATTTCTTGTATCCCCTTAGCGTAGGTGTAGCCTCTGACTTGCTCTTCTTGCTCTTGGTCAAGTTGTGTAATACGATTTGTACCATTCTACGAATTTGCCGATCCCGTCTTCGAGTGTTGTTCCCGGCTGGAAATCGATTTCGCGGATAAGCTCTTCCACATCGGCAAACGTATCGGTTACATCGCCATTTTGCATCGGAAGAAACTCCTTGTTCGCCTGTTTGCCCAGTTTGCGTTCCAACGTTTCGATGAAATCCATGAGGCGGACCGGTTGATGGTTCCCGATATTGTAGATGCGATAAGGCGCCTTGCTTGTGCCGGGATGTGTTCCGTCGTCCTCCGGGTTGGGGGCAGGCTTCTTCGCCAACAGACGTACCATGGATTCAATGATGTCATCAATATAAGTAAAGTCCCTGCGCATGTTGCCATGGTTAAATACCTTTAGCGTCTCCCCCGTAACGATCGCTTTAGCAAATAGGAACGGCGCCATATCGGGCCTGCCCCAAGGTCCGTAGACTGTAAAGAAACGCAGTCCCGTCGTCGGTAATCCGTATAGATGGCTGTAGGAGTGCGCCATGAGCTCGTTGGCTTTCTTCGTCGCGGCGTACAGGCTCACGGGATGATCCACATGGTCTTGCACTCGGAAAGGCAATTGTTCGTTCGCGCCGTACACGGAGCTGGAGGAAGCATAGATCAGATGGGGTAAACCATGCGACCGGCAGGCTTCCAGAATGTTCAGAAACCCTACTATATTCGAATCGACATACGCCCTCGGATTTTCCAGACTGTATCTGACCCCGGCTTGGGCCGCAAGGTGAAATACGGTATGGACCGGATGATCGGCCAGAACAGATTCCAACCCTTCCCGATCCTCCAGGGACAATTCCATAAATGTAAAATCAGAAAACGGGAATAATTCATTTAATCTGGCCTTCTTGAGATTCACATCGTAATAATCGTTCAAGTTATCAATACCAATGACATGATGACCGTCCTTCAACAGTCGTAAGGACAGATGATATCCGATAAATCCGGCACATCCTGTAACGAACATTATTTTGCTCATAAGAACCTCCTTATTGGCTTGCCCGGCAATCCTCTTTGGCGACATTCCTTATCAGTTCCAAGAGAGATGCCGAGGTTTGCGTTAAAGCGTAGCTCTGCTCCACCCTGGCTCTTCCAAGGATACCCATAGTATGACGCATCGGGCCGCTCTGAAGCAATTGCCTTAATGCATGTTCCCACTCATCCGGGGATGAAGCCAGAAAACCGTTCTCCCCATGACTTACGATGTCCTTGTTCACGCCAACGGGTGATGCCACCACAGGAAGGAAACATCCCATATACTGTATCAGCTTAAAACCGCATTTCCCTTGTTCCCACGGGTTATTTTCCAGCGGCATGATGCCGATATCCATATGAATCAATTCGGAAATTTCCGTTTCCTCCGACCAAGGGATGACCTCAAAACAATCAGGTAAAGGTATGGCGGGTTTAGCTCCGACCAGTCTCACTTTGGAACCATACCGATCACACAACTTGTCCAAAAGATCCACGTAAGGATAGAGATACTTCGTTGTGGACGGACTGCCAATCCAGCCTATGGTCAGAGTCTCCGAGGAACTTTTCCTTTCCACAGGATATTTATCCAGATTAATAACCGTAGGTAGGATGTGACTGCGCCCGCCTGATTGTTCGGCGAATGCCGCAAGATAAGGATTACCCGCCACCACGAGCGCTGCCTTCTTCATGAGCTGCGGAATTTTACGCGATAACAAGGTTCGGACCCACTTCTTGGGGTGATGGTCGTAGTTGTGAAATATGGCATCATCATAGTCCAAAATATAAGGCGTACGCCCGTTCAGTAACATTTGTTCAATGGGGTGAGGAATCCACGGTAACGCTTCTTTCTCAATCCATATCAGATCATAGGAACGGGACCGCAACAACATGGTGATGCGCTTAAAGTAACCTCTCATACGCTCCAGCGTAACGGATTGACCGGCATATAGCCTATGAATATACCCATTACTCATCAGCGGGCTGATGGTCGCTTCAATCCCGTTCTTCTTGAGATCGTCCAGATACTGAAAGGTCCGATACCGGCTGCTGGCGGCTTGTTCGCCATATTTTGTCAGGAACAGTACGTTTAACTTCTCCATTGTCCCCTCGCCATTCCCGGAACTCTCTTCCACAGCCTGATATAAGCTTCCGTCGTTTCTCGTACCGTGGTCCATGATCCCTTAATCAATGCGTGAAAGCAACGAATGAGGGGTTCCCCAACTAACGTGCCGACCGTAATGAAGATGGCTTGTCCTATGGCAAAATGTTTAAATACATACCGAATCCGACTCCGCAACGAATACATCAACCGGGTGGCCTTCACCTGCTCCGAGGTCCCCCCGCCTTTATGATAAGCGTTCGCATCCGCCAGAAAGTAACTCGCATAGCCCGCATCCGCTACGCGCTTGGAGAAATCCACATCTTCCAGATACACAAAGAATTGTTCGTCAAATCCGTTTAATTGATGAAACAACGGTCTGGGCACCAGATAGAACGCCCCCATAATATGATCCACGCGTCTGTTGGTATCATGAGGCCATTCCGTCATCAGGTAATGATGAAACTTGCCGGGAAGCAACTTGTCTAAACCCAGAATCTTTACCCCCATCGATGCGAAGGTGGGAAAGCGGGCACAGGTATGTGAAACCTTCCCCTGCTCATTTCTCAATTGAACACCGACCACACCGACAGGTTCCGTTGTTGCGTCAAGGAATTGAGTTACCTTGTCCAACGTATCCGCATTTAATATCGTGTCGGGATTCAGAAACAACAGGTAGTCGCCGCTTCCTGAAGCGGCGCCTTGATTACATGCCGCGCCAAACCCGGCGTTAACGGTATTGCGTACGATCTGAAGCCGATAAGGAAGGGAACCGAGACGCTCCAGCGAGTCATCGGTGGAGTGGTTATCCACGACCGTGACGTTCTGCACTTGTTTACGGCCGGCATCATGCCGGAAGATCGACTGGATACAGTCGTAGATTTGAGCGCCTGCGTTCCAATTCACAATTACAATGTCAATGCCCATAATATCCTCTGTCCTTTGCCGGTCGTAAAGCCGTGTCGCGATCCAACCTAATTTTGTTAGCGTAAGAGATGCCGAATAACAACCAATATGTTAATACAATGGGCGTACTGGACATCTGAGCGAACATGTTGTCGATCAGGAACCCCAACATGCCAATGGCGCTGCCGAAGCTGTATCCTTTGACGAGCGAAGATGCCGTTCTGGTAAATACATAGTACGTGTTATAGAAGAAGAGGATCCAGATAGAAATATAAGTCAGGAAGAAGATGAGGCCATTCTCCACAAACAGCTCAAGAAACGTGTTCTCCGCGGTAAACGTGGTGGCATCTTGGCTTGCATAGGATTTCATATAAGCCGGGTATTCATATTTAAACCGGCCGGGACCGACGCCGAAGAACAGGTTCTCCTTAATCATCTGGAGCGCTGTGTCATATACATAGAAACGCTGAATGACGCTGCGGTCTCCGAAATCGGTCGTTTGCTGCAGCCTGTTCTGGAAGATGTCCGGAAGTAAAGGGAAGGCAACCGCAAGGAGCACGACAATGCCGATGCCCATCCATTTCACCCGTGGCTTAGTACCGAAGAAAATCAGGGTAATAAAGCTGATCCCAAGGCCGATCCACGCCCCTCTGGAGTAGGTGAACACAAGAGAAGGCAGAGCTCCAATCAAAAACAGGCACAATGTCCATTTCAGTTTACGATCCGGGTTGTAGAAGAGCATACCGATTGCAATACCAATCATAATAATTAAATATGCTCCGAAGTAAATCGGGTTATCGAAGGTTGAATAGACTCTTATTTTGCCAATCGTATACTCAAAGCTCGGTCCCCATGGTTGCAATGCCGCTATACTTGTGCCCACAACATACTGAAGAACTCCGTTATACGCGGTCACGATGGCTGAAACTAGCAATAGCAGAATGACTTTCCTTAATCGAGCCTCATGAGTTACATAGAACAGACCGATGTAAAACGTCATGAAATATACAATACTTTTGATCCACTCTTTCACCATGACCGAAGGGTCCACATTCGCATTAAAGATCAGGGATGACGTGGAGAATACAAACAACATGATAATGAAGGTATTACCTGAAGTTGAAGTCTGTTTATCCTGTTCAAACCAGAGGAGCATGATAAACGCATAGATGACCATGAGTTCATTGAGACTCAGACCTACACTGTAATAAATTTTAAATATCGAAAAGAACGGAATGAGCAAGAGCGTAACTCCCGTAAACGTTTCCCGGTAAAATAAGGATAACAGCAACAGTACACCCGCAAGCCACAAGACCGAAGTAACCAGGTTCACCGAAAGCAAGCCCAGGAACGGACCGGCGATATAAAGCCACTTCACGGAGATGATCCTGGAAGAAGACAGCGCCCCACTCCCGGCTAGCTTCATCCCGTAGCCCCCTCGTTCGCAGGAATTCTACGTGCCTTGCGAACATAAGGAATAACCATGACAGCATAAATCATGAGAATCAGTATGTAGAGAGAGACTTTCACCCCGCTGTGCAACTCCAACATGAACAGAGTGAAGAATCCCAGTAGGATGAACAGAGTGATGTAAAATGAGCGGATTCCCTCGACAGGTCCCGCCAATCTAAGCACAAAGCCCTGCAGGAGCATCAAGTCCGTGCCTACCCTCAGCAACCATGCGATAGCTGCTCCAACCGCCCCGAAGTTTAGGATGAGCATACAGCAGATCGGAAGATAGCCGATAATCTCCGCCAAATGCGCCTTGGCTGTCAGATCAGGCCTTCCTAGCCCCTGCACAAGCGCGTAAGGAATGTTGGCGATCCCGTTGAGGAACACGCCCATGGCCAGAATTTGCATCACGCGGTAACTTTGATCCGCAAACTCGACATTGAGCCAGATCTCCATTATTCCATGGGCAAAAGTGACGACAGTCAAAATCACCGGAAACATAGCCAGCATCGCGGCCGTCACACCTCTGAGATACAACGGGCCGATTCTGTCCGCCTGATGGCCCTTCATGCCGCTAAACGCCGGAAACAGTACACTGGACAGCGCGCTTGGAATCATAAGTATCTTGGTTACCATCTCATAGGGTGTGGCGTAGTAGGCCACTGCAGCGATTGAGGTTAAACCGCCCATTAACAACCTGTCCATGTAAACCATCATAGGGCTTAGCACATTCGAAACGGTCATCCACCCGGCAAAATGGAGTACTTCCCTGATCCGTCTGAACCGAATATGGGAAGGGTTGAGCATCTGAGCATTCAATCGTCGGCATAACAGGTATTGGACCATAAGAAATCCAAACCGGACGGCTACTAACAGACCGACAACGTCAACTAAGCGGTTGGAGTATGTAAACACCACGAACAGCGGTCCAAGGAACGTAATTAACCCCAACGGAAGTCGGATGGCATTGACGAGATCAAACCGCTCATACGCCTCCATGATCCCCTTGAGGGAAGCGGACAGTGTTAGAACCGGAATAGATACTGACAGGATATACATACTGTGGAGCGCTTCTTCTCTTAGGGCATCGGGTAAACGCATGACCGTATTGGCAATCCAGGGAGCCGTCAGAAACAGCACGGCGGCCCCCGTAAAGCCGAGCAACAGGATGACCGTTGTCGTTGTAGAAGCTAACTCGGCGATGTCCTGCTTGTGATTCAAGGCTCGCTTCTCGGCAATGATTCGTGTTAACGCTCGGCCCAGTCCCAGATCGAAGATACTGAAATACCCAATGATCACCCAACATAAGCTGAGTAGTCCAAAACGCTCCGTACCCATCCTCTCTATCAACAACGGAATGGAGCCGATCGCGACTAGTACCGGAAGTCCAATGCCCAACAAGTTATATATCGTGTTTTTGGTTATGGTTTGGGTACTCAGGTTATTCGGTCGGTTGACTTCGTTCATATGTATTTACCTTCTCCCCCTGAGAACAACTAGTTGCTTTGCAGTGCCTGATTACGATAGGAAGGCACGATGTAGTTCAGCGCGTCTTTAATCTGGTCGGCGTTCCCGTCAAGCAGCTTCTCCAGTCGCTTAATCTTCAGTTCCAGCTCGGAGACGCTCAGGTTCCCGGGTAATCCGATAAAGATCTGGTTATGCACCGTCTTGGAAATTCCTTCTTCGTTGGTCAACAGCTCTTCGTACAGCTTCTCCCCGGGCCTTAATCCCGTGTAAACAATATCAATGTCCCTGCCTTCCTCAAGTCCGGATAGTCGGATGAGATCTCTGGCCAAATCCACAATCTTCACAGGTTCTCCCATGTCCAAAATAAACACTTCGCCGCCTTTCACTAACGAACCTGCCTGAATGACAAGTTGGGAGGCTTCGGGTATGGTCATGAAGAAGCGATACATGCGGGGATCGGTTACGGTCACCGGGCCACCGCCCAGAATCTGTTGTTTAAAGAACGGAATCACGCTGCCCCGGCTTCCGAGTACATTGCCGAAGCGAACGGCGGCATACTTGGTCTGGCTGTGCGCACCGATCGTCTGGACGATCATCTCCGCCACACGCTTTGTCGCGCCCATGACACTGGTGGGGTTTACCGCTTTATCCGTAGAGATCAGCACAAACCGCTCCACTCGATTACGATCCGCGCATTCGGCCATAATCTTGGTGCCGATAATATTGTTCTTAACGGCTTCCGCCGGGTTGCTTTCCATTAAGGGCACATGCTTATGCGCAGCGGCGTGAAAGACGACCTGCGGCCTGTATAGTTGAAATACATTCTCTATTCTTGTCGCATGCTGAATATCGGCAATCACCGTTTCAATGCGGATGTGAGGCACAAGTCTCCTCAATTCGGTTTCAATGGAGAAGATGCTGTTCTCCCCATGACCCAACAGAACAAGGGAGCTCGGATGAAATTGAACGATCTGCCGGCATAACTCCGAACCGATCGAACCGCCCGCGCCGGTAATCAACACCGTCTTCCCCTCGATGTAATTGGAAATTTGCCGTTGGTCCATACGAATCGGGTCTCTCTGCAGGAGATCTTCCACATCTACATCTTTAATGGTGTTAATCGTAACTTTGCCGTTAATCAGATCGTCAATTCTCGGAATAATCTTTAGTTTGGCGGTTGTAAGCTTCGCCTGTTCAATGATGTCATGAATCGCTTTCTGAGGCGCGGAAGGGATTGCGATAATGATGTCATTAATGCCGTAAAGCTCTACAGCGGCCTGGATCCGCTCCCTGCCTCCAAGTACAGGGATCCCGCTGATCCTTAATCTGTGTTTTCTGGGATCGTCATCGATATAAGCAACTGGTTGAAGGGTGCGATGTCGTTTAAGCTCTTCGCATACCAACGTTCCGCAGCTGCCCGCGCCGATGATGAGCGCTTTTCTTAGCGTAGGGTCAGGAGTGTTGCGACGGTTTAACTTCACATGGACTCTCCAGAACAGCCTGATGGTTCCCGTTAACAGAATCATCGTTTCGAAAGAGAGGACAAATACCGAAAGGGGCACGACATAACCCAATATATAATAAGTGAATATGTAAGACAGCGCATTCCCGGCCATAACCGCACCAAAGATAAGCAACACATCCTCTACATTCGCGTATTTCCACATCCGATTATAGAAGTTAAATGCTATTAACAGCGCCGTACATATGCAAACCGTTAACAAGGCATTGATATAAAACTGATCCAAATAATGATCCGGAATGTCGCCGTAAAAGCGGAAAAAGTATGACAAAAAGATACTAAGTGTAACAATGAAAATGTCGACAATTAATAAGCTTAAGAAACGATAACGGTAAGTCATTAGGATCCACTGCCTTCTCTGGGGGAATTATGCGCTATTCGAATCCATGATATGAGAATGTAATAAACAATCATCCTCCCTCTGCCGAGAGGATGATTGTCCGGCTAATTCATTAAAGGTTACTCAAATAAAATCTGATCCGCATACAACGCTCCCGATCCGTCGCTCCCTGTTCCTGTGAGAAGCACGTATACCCTCGCGGTTGTAGTCCCGGCAGGAATGATACCGGTTTTGTCATAGCGGACATAGCCGCCGTTGGGTGAAGTAATGTCTATATATCCGCTACCTACAACTTGATTTACATTGTTATAGAAGTTAACAAATAATTGGGCTTTGGCATGATGCAATGACGTTACGTTCAGATCGCCGCCCAGTCTGTAAGGCCTGCCCGCTTCGGCCGTGACAATTTGCGAAATCATGACGGTTGCTCCGGGATAGAGGTCTGTCGCCGCCAGGGATTGCGCAAACTGACCGGATACAACCTGGCCTTCCGCCTTGTTCCATTGAGGGCCAGTCACCCCTTGCGACGCGTAAGGGATCCATGAATCCGCGGTTCCGTTATTGGCAGTATACTGTTCAAAATCTTTGTTCTTAAGCATCCATTTGGTTGTTGCGAAGTGGAGATCATCGACAACGACAGAACCGGAACCATGCTCCGATCCAGATCTGAGTATGGCGTAAACTCTCGCCTGAACCGCGGTTAACGGAATCGTGCCGCTTTTCTCCAGTGCCACAAACCCGTTCGTGGCAGAAACAACATCCACACTCGTGTTACCTACGATCTGATTGTTGCTATTATAGAAATTAATGAATAGCTGGGCCTGGCTACCTTGAATATGTTCCAGATTGAAGTTACCGGATAACTGGTACGGCTTTCCTCCTTGTACAGGAAGCAGCTGCCAAGCCATAATCGTATTTCCGCTTGCCATATTCTCCCCGGATAATCGGATGGCGGAAGTCCCTGAAGTGATCGGCGACTCCGTAGCATACACATTTCCGGTAACACCCGCGGGAATGAACTTGGTCCATCCTTCCGCAAACCCCGTCGTCGCGCTCATGTTCTCAAAGCTTCCGTTCATAAGCGGAATCCCTTCCGTAATGAACTTGAATTGATCCACAAACAGAGATCCCGATCCTTGCTCCGCGATTGCTCGGATCATGGCGTATACCCTTGCACTTGTAGCGGTTGCAGGGATTGTTCCAATCTTCTCAACCTTCCTATAACGTTGAGTAGGAGACAGAATATCCACATTGGCGCTGCCGACAACCTGGTTGTTGACGTCGTAAAAATTTACGAACAGCTGAGCTTTAGCGTTAGTAAGTTGCTCCGCCAGAAGTTGAGAGGACACATAATAAGGTTGATTCGGTTGCACATAGAACAACTGTGAAACCATGGCTGTTCCCTGGTTCGGCAACATGGAAGTGACGATCTTCTGCGCTTTGGCACCGGAGGCAACCTGTTCCCCCGTCAGCGCAAATTCAGTTAATGCTCCCGCGGGTGCAAATTTAGCCCAACCCTCGGCAACGTTATTGCTGCCTTCCGTTTCAAAGTCAGGGTTCAGCACAGCGTTGCGGCTAATGGCAAAAGCCATATTGTCCACGTATAATTTGCCGGATCCTTGATCCCCCGTAGCCCTCAGGATCGTATATACACGCGCGGTTGCGGCATCCTTCGGAATAAATGCCGACTTGCTTACCTTCGCGTAAGCTCCCGTGGCGGATTGGCTCTCCGCCGATGCGCTGGCAACGACCGCATTCTGCGCGTTGTAGAAATTCACAAACACCTGTACCTTGGCATTGGTGAGCTCCTCAATTCTCAGGGAAGCACTTAAATCATAAGGTTTGCCTGCGGGTACCGGAATCAGTTGAGAGATCATGACCGTTCCGTTCAAAGGGATGGCGGTGGCCGCAATCTTCATGGCATACTTGCCGCTGTCCACTGGCGCGATGGTTCTCTGGATATCCGCCGTCGCACCCGCGGCCGTGAATTTGGTCCAACCATCCGCAACAGACGCGTCCGTCAACAATTCGAACCCCGGGTTCACCAGATGATTAAACGGATCTTGCCCCGCGTTGGACGGCGGCAAGGTTACAGGCACGTTCAGGACCGCCTCAACCGGCGCCGAAGACGCGCTCTCTGTGCCGTAGGCATTGTTTGCCGTCACTTGATAATGAAGTTTGATCGGAGCGGTAATAGGCATATCTTTCAGGAAACTATCCGTAAAGGTTAGTGATGTGACCGGCCCATATACATTAGCCAAGACGGATTGGTCCGATCCGGGCAAGGTCCGGTAGATGTTATACGCCTGCGCTTGTTCGGAAGCGGACCAAGTCAACCTGACCTCCTTACCCGCAACCTCCGCCTTCAGATCGGCGGGAACGCGAGCGACGTTGGAATGCATGGTGAACGTCACCTTGTTGGAATAGTCCGATTCCAGAGCCTCTTCCTCCACTGCCGAAATGCGGTAAGTAAACGTGGTATCTTCAGTGTAAGTCGCGCCTATAATTTGCTCCAGCCAGCGCACGGAAGACGGCAGTTCCGCAATCAGCTGAAACGGCGCATCCTGTGTCTGACGGTATACTTTATAACCGACCGCGCCATCCACAGCGGACCAGTTAAGCTTTGCGACCGCCTGACTCAGCTCCCCTTCCAGCACGGAAGCACCCAAACTTTTCTTCAACGTTACTGATTGCGGCGTTGACATTAAGGATTCAGTTCCATAGGCGCTGATTGCTGTCACCGCGTAGTCATATAAGGTGTTCTCTGTATAAAATTGTTCTTTCAACGTGTTGTCAGTAAAGCTGGTACCGGCAATGACAGGTTCCGGAGTCAAGAGGACATAGTCTTCTGTCCCAGAGACCTTGCGATACACCTTGTAACCTGCTGCTCCATCGGAAGAGCTCCACGAAAGGCTTACAATTTTCTTGGATAGGGCCGCGTTAAGACTTAACGGGGAATCGGCCGTATTCTTGGGAAGCACTACTTCCGCCGGGGATGATTTCAACGACTCCCTTCCCTGTCCGTCCAATGCGGCAATGATGTAATATTGCTTCTTGTCCTTAGGTAAGCTGACGGCTACGGAAGCGTCTGTGTAAGGTGGCTCCAACACCCTGTCAAGCAATGTAAATCCTGTTTCTTTGGAGTCCGACCGATAAATGTGATACCCGGAAGATCCCTCCTTGGAACTCCAGTTTAATTCCACCTGATGATCCACCATCACTGCGACTATGCCGGAAGGCCCGGACGGAGGCTTAAGAACTACGCTCACCGGAGTTGATTTCGCGGATTCCGTTTGATACGGATTGACGCTGGAAATCGTATAATAATAGACTTTGTCTGAAGTTACATATAAATCTTGTAAGGAAGAATCCGCGAACTGATTGACCGCGACAGGCGCACTGTTCACCTTAGTAAACGGACCCTTGACGCTGCTCGATCGATAAACATTATACTGCGTGGCATTGGTCGCTTGCGCCCAGGAAAGGTGTATAACATTATTCTCATTCAACGCGGTTACTTTACTGGGAATCGCCGGCACATTGGATGGAATAACCACGGATTTCACGGCTGGCAGCGAGTTATTCTCCCATGCATCCACAGCCGTTACCGCATAGTAGTACCGTGTGTCTTTAATCACATGTTGGCGGTTGACGGGTACCGTAAATGCTGTGGACGTGACAGCATCGGACAGAAGGGTCTTCAACGGCGAAGACGCGCTTGTAGACCAGTGCACTTTATACTTTGCGGCGCCCGGTGAAGCCTGCCATTCAAGCTTCACACTTCCATCGGCATAAGACGCGCTCAGCTTCGCGGGAACTGCCGGCGGCAATTTCAAGATCATGACCGCCGCCGACTTGTTCGATTCCAGGTTAAATCGATCCACTGCAGTAACGAAGTAATACACAGGCGTCGAAGTCTTCACATTCAGGGAAGCGAAGCTGACATCCGTATAAGCCGTCGCTGTTAACGGAACCGGGCCGCTGATCAACTGCGCGTTGCCTGTCTTGCTTAAGGCTCGATACACCTTATAGCCTGTCGCATCCTTAGCGGAAGTCCAGGTTAACAGGATCTTGTCCGACGCGTTAACAGCGCGAACAGATCCCGGGACAGCAGCTGTATTCTTCGGGTAAACGGCGCTTACAGACACCGAACCCTTCGATTCCACACCGGCGGAGTCCGTGGCGGTTACATGATATGTAAACCTCGTATCCTTAGTAATCCCGCCTACGCCTACCAAATCCACATAACTCAGTTCTCCGTTTACTGGCGAACCGATGAATTCATATTTCTTGGTAACATTGGAGTATCGATACACTTTGTAGCTTTGGGCGCCTGCAACGGCATTCCAGCTAATGTTTAATTTGTCTCCGGTCAGCTTGGCTTGGACACTGTTAGGGGGTTGAGACGTAGTCGCGCCTGAAGCTGGCATTACGGCTAATAGCTGGACCGCCAATATTATTGAAAGGACTAACGAGAGCGTTTTCTTCATTCCATGACCTCCATAATAAGACTACTTGCAAAATATAAATAATATGTTGAAATATGATGTCGAAAGAGGATTGTAAAAGGTACGCATGTAGGACTAAAGTAGGGAACCTGTAGAGAGGATTTTAAATGTATAAATTTACTATATCATAGGCTAATCCTGGCGGTAAATACATATTTGGTCTCATTTCTGGCGTTATTCACATGTTTACATAAGCTTTAGAAACCACAAAAAAAATGCCTCCCGAATTGTCGCATTCAGCAACATTCGACAGACATTTATGAATCTCCTAGGTATTAAGAACTAACCCATAATGTGGTAGCCGCTATCCACATAAATCACTTCGCCCGTGATGCCGCGGGACAAGTGACTCAGCAAGAACATAGCCGTGTCCCCCACTTCAGCAACATCCGTAGTGCGGCGTAACGGCGCTTTCTCTTCCACTTGACGCAGAATCGAGTTAAAGTCCTTGATTCCCTTAGCCGCAAGGGTCCGGATCGGCCCTGCGGATACCGCGTTGACACGTACATTGTACTGTCCCAGATCCGCTGCCAGATAACGCACAGAGGACTCGAGCGCGGCTTTGGCAACGCCCATGACGTTATAATTCTTCAGCGCGCGTTCCGCGCCCAGATACGACATCGTCATGATGCTGCCGCCCTCGGTCATCAGCGGGTACATCCGTTGGGCGACCGCCACAAGAGAGTAGGCACTGATATCATGGGCAAGAGCGAAGCCGGCGCGGGACGTATCGACGTACAAGCCGTCCAGCTCCTCGCTCTTGGCGAAAGCAATGCTGTGCACAAGACCGTGCAATACGCCGAACTGTTCCTTCAGCAGACCAGCCAGAGCGTCAATGTTCTCATCTACAGTAACGTCGCATGGCAATACCGTGGAACCCGGAAGCGTATCCGCCAACTTCTTCACACGTTCTTGAACTCTCTCATTCTCATATGTAAACACAAGGCGCGCGCCTTGGGCCGCCAAGGATTGAGCAATCGCCCATGCTATGCTGCGATCATTGGCCACGCCCATTACAAGGATATTCTTACCTTCCAAAAGTTGACTCATATAGGTACATTCCCTTCTGTTGAAGTGCAGGATTTATGTAATTTAAGCTTTGTCCCCTTCAACGTACCCCATTTGAGCCTCAAATTCAAGCGAAAACTTCCACGGATGCTTGATTTATGCGTTTGATTCCGTCGATTTTCGGCAGTTCCTCCATCAGCCGGAATAACGCTTCATCCTTCATTTTGGCTTCAATCATAACATCCAGATAAGCCGTATCCGCCGCAATGTCCTTGAGGAAGGCTAATAATTGCTGCACATCCACATAGTCGGCATGACCGCGCGGATCTTTCTCGCTCTTGGGACTGGACACATGAATCTTAGGAGGAAGCGAGTCCATAGAAAACCCGCCCCTGTTCGCCTTCCAGGTTTCCAGCACACGGGTCCAGAAGCCGTAACCCGCATCACCCTCGTTATTAACGGCATGGTGGTGTATGTCCAGAACCATCGGTACGCCGACTTCCTCACAGACCGCGAGTGTCTCCAAAGCGTTGAACGTCTTATCATCGTTCTCAAGCGTGATGCGGCGAATGATGCGTTCCTCCAGCGCATTAAACTGCCGGACGAATCGCTTGCCCGCCACATCCTTGTCCCCGTAAGAACCGCCGATATGAATGTTGCACATCGCGGCTTCATCCAATCCCATCGCTTCCAGCATGCTTACATGACGGTCCAGGTCCTCCACCGATTTACGCAAAATATCTTCCCGGTGCGTGCTTAACACCGTAAAATGATCCGGATGAAACGATACCCGCATACCGTGCTCCTTGGCATAATCTCCTGTTGCCGCAAAGGACTCCGCAAGGGACGGGATCGGATTCCATCCTTCTAACAATTCATGGCCGAGCAACGGAATCAGCTTCGATGAGTATCGATAAACTTTGATATCATGCGCACGGTTGTGCTTCAGTAACCTTAAAGAATTGTTGATATTCTCCGCGGCGAGACGCTCCAGCTTACGAATGGCCGCTTCCCGATCATTGAGCTTGGCGAAGTTGGTCGCGGTCATGGTTTTGGAAGGTGAGGCGTTATGGACGACCGTCGACATCGCCACATAGCCAAAACGTACGATCATAAGTACCTCCGATTCAAGAGTAAGATAACGATATTTTGCCCGACAGAAGGAATATTTATTAAAGTTATACAGAAAGGGAATGAGATTCCATGCAAAAAAAGATCCGGAAGGTCACCCTCCCGAATCCTGTTATTCTGTATACATACTATTCATTCGTGTAATTAATTTTCTGTTTCTCGGCATGACGCTCGACCGCGAGACTGATTAATTGATCCAGAAGCTCCTGGTAGGACAAGCCGCTCTCCTGCCATAGGAGCGGATACATGCTGAACGGCGTAAAGCCGGGCATCGTATTCACTTCATTGATGTAGATATGACCGTCCGATTTACGCATAAAGAAATCCATCCGGGCAAGCCCGGAACCGTCAATGGCATGGTAAGCCCGAAGCGCCATTTCCTGAAGTTTAGCGGCGGTTTCATGCGAAATGTCGGCCGGAATGACCATAGCCGATTTGCCGTCGATATACTTGGCTTTGTAATCGTAAAATTCATTGGAAGAAACAATTTCCCCCACGACGGAAGCCCGCGGATCATCATTCCCCAGTACGCTCACTTCGAGCTCGCGCGCCTCGACATTCTCTTCAACGATGACCTTGCGATCATAACGGAACGCGAATTCCACCGCTTCAATGAACTCTTCACGGTTCCGGGCTTTGGAAATTCCCACGGATGAACCGAGATTAGCCGGCTTTACGAAACACGGATAACCGACGGAAACTTCAATCTCCATCAGGAAGAACGGACGGTCCTTCTCCCATTGCCTTCTTGTGAAATGGCGGTATACGACCTGCGGTAGCTGCTCATGCGCGAACAACTTCTTCATCGTTACTTTATCCATCCCCACAGCGGAAGCCAACACCCCCGCGCCTACGTAAGGAATATTCGCCATCTCGAACAGACCTTGTATGGTTCCGTCTTCTCCGAAGGTACCATGGAGCAACGGCAGCACTACATCCACTTTAGAGGCGACTTGCTGGCTGTCCGTACTGATGCTTTGATCCCCGAATAAGGACGGAATAGGCAAAACCGCGCCCTCTTGCGTATTCGCTTCAAATTTTAACAATGAAATATTCTCTACCGGCGCTGTCAGTTCGGCTCCCGTTCTCCACTCGCCCTCTTTGGTAATATAGAACGGTTGGATCTCATATTTAGAAAGGTCGAAAGCTTTAATTACGGCCAATGCCGTCTGCAATGAAACTTCATGTTCTCCCGATTTGCCGCCGTATACTAATCCGACCTTGATCTTTTTCCCCATCGGAACCTCCAAATGTAGTTAAAAATAATGTTGAATGTAAGTTGTTATAAACACAGATACTCTAAAAGAAATCAGCAATGTGAAAAAACCGGTATTGCGTACGGTCCGTCCAGGCGTAGGAATCCTTATAATCCCAGTAACGGCCTTTACTGTTGACCGTATGGGCATTCACAAGCGGCATGCCGTCAGCGTCCTTGCCTGTGACGAATGTGCTGTGCTGAAACCGCGAATCCCCTTCCCAGTCGTAGAAGATGACATCGCCGATTTCCAGCTCCTTGGCCGATGGAACCCGCTCCGCGCGGAGACCCCTGTTCTTGCCGCTTCCTCCGGTGTTCAGGTAGTTCTGAAGACTGTGCGAAACCGCCCAGCTGTAACTCCACAACTCCTGCTCTTTGTGCCGGCCGCGATACCACCAGCCCGTTCCTCTTTGTCCAGTATAATTCATCGGCGCCCCGCCTGCAAAGAGACATTGCGACACGAAACTTGTGCAATCCACCTCAAATGTAAGATATTCGGGATTCGGTTCATCCCAATAGCGGTCCGCATATTGTTTGGCAGCTTCACGGTTATAACGAATCGGCTCCCTAATTGCTCCTGAACGCGCAAGCGCAGAGGGGTTCATGAAAGGAACGGAAGCGGAACCGCCCATATCGGGAGGTGTCACCGTATTCTCCGCCGATAAAGCATCCACTCTCATAATCTTCCAACCAACCGAAGCTTTGACCATGTGCAAACGTTCAAGTTCATTCCTGAATTCTGTAATGGCCTGATCTTTATGTTCATATCTAAACTGTTGGGACAGTGCCAGTTTCACACGAACTTCCTGTGCCGAGGAAGAGGAGCTCACAATTCTGGCCCGCGTTTCCCTTTGCTTTAAAGTGACACCGCGTTTGGACGTGTTCTTACGAAGATTAAGCAAGCGGGCGGCGCGCTCTTGAAGATCGGCATCGTCGTACACCAGAGCGGTAAGTCCGTTGATTCCGTATTCCAATTCAGCCCTGTTCCTCTCTTGGACATAGCGGTACAACGTTGATTTCCAATCGGGTTTCATGCCTGTCCCTCCCGCTATTAATTAATAGAGTTAAGCATTTCATGAAAAAGTTACACCGCCGCATCTAAATATATGAACAAATCGACGCATTCATGATTAAAAATGGACTTTACTGCAGCCCCGCAAGAAGGTATACTAAAGGTAGTTGTTCATTTTGAAATCGTGTTTCATACAATGAAACAGGTGGAGAGCATTTTATTACTAGGAGGCCAAACTGTTTATGTCGAAAAAAGATCATTTTTCCGTACGGACTTCGTTGTCCGTAGGCGGCAAGGACTACCAATACTATCGTTTGCAAGGGTTGGAAGAGAAAGGCATCGGTCAGGTTACCAAGCTTCCCTTCTCTATTAAAGTGCTGCTCGAGGCGGCTGTGCGCCAATTCGACGGCAGAGCTATAACGAATGATCACGTGAAACAAATCGCCAACTGGGCGGACGGACGGGACAGCAACAAGGAAATTCCGTTTATCCCTGCACGTATTGTGCTGCAAGACTTTACCGGCGTTCCCGTTGTCGTTGATCTTGCAGCTATGCGGGATACCGTGAAACGCGCAGGCGGAGACCCGAAACAGATTAATCCTCTGGTTCCTGTAGATCTGGTTATTGACCACTCTGTTATGGTCGATGCTTTCGGCTCCAAAGACGCGCTCGAATACAACATGAACGTTGAATTCGAACGTAACAATGAACGTTACCGCTTCTTGCGTTGGGCACAAACCGCTTTTGACAATTTCCGCGCTGTCCCTCCGGCAACCGGTATCGTTCACCAAGTAAACCTGGAGTACCTGGCATCCGTGGCCGCTTGCAAGACCGTTGACGGCGAAACCGAAGTTTACCCGGATTCCCTCGTAGGTACGGATTCTCATACGACCATGATTAACGGTCTGGGTGTTGTAGGTTGGGGTGTCGGCGGTATCGAGGCTGAAGCGGGTATGCTTGGCCAGCCGTTATACTTTGTCACACCTGATGTTGTAGGATTTAAATTTAAAGGCCAGCTGTCTGAGGGCGCAACAGCAACAGATTTGGCACTGACAGTTACCCAGATTCTCCGCAAAAAAGGCGTTGTAGGTAAATTCGTAGAGTTCTACGGATCCGGTTTGGATTCCCTGAGCCTGGCTGACCGTGCAACGGTAGCGAACATGGCTCCGGAATACGGCGCAACGATCGGCTTCTTCCCGGTTGACGGCGAAACCCTTGCTTACCTGAGAGAAACAGGACGTACGGAAGAACAAATCGCTTTGGTTGAAGCTTACTATAAAGCACAAGGCATGTTCCGTGAGGAATCCACACCGGATCCCGTGTTCTCGGACACAATGGAGCTTGACCTTTCCACGATCGTTCCGTCCCTTGCGGGACCGAAGCGTCCTCAGGATCGCGTTGAGTTGACCAATATGAAGGACTCTTGGAATTCCATTATCCGCACACCGATTGATAAAGGCGGATACGGACTGTCTGACGAGAAGATCGAAGAGAAGGTCGAAGTGAAACACAAGAACGGCGATGTGTCCACGATGGGCGCCGGTGCCGTTGTCATCGCGGCCATCACTTCTTGTACGAACACGTCTAACCCTTCAGTTATGCTGGGTGCGGGCCTTGTCGCCAAGAAAGCGGTGGAACGCGGCTTGATGAAGCCGGGTTATGTGAAAACAAGCTTGACGCCGGGTTCCCTCATTGTAGCGGATTACCTAGACAAAACAGGCTTAATGGAGCCGCTTGAAGCGTTAGGTTTCCACGTGGCAGGTTACGGTTGCGCAACATGTATCGGTAACTCCGGTCCGCTTCCGGACGAAGTTAGTCAAGCTATTGCCGACAACGATCTGACCGTTGCTGCTGTGTTAAGCGGTAACCGGAACTTCGAAGGCCGCGTTCACGCTCAAGTGAAAGCGAACTACCTGGCTTCGCCGCCGCTGGTTGTCGCTTATGCGATTGCCGGTACGGTTAACATTGATCTGGCCAACGATCCGATTGGATACGACCAAGAGAATGAGCCGGTTTATCTGAAAGACATCTGGCCTTCCTCCGATGAGATTAAAGAAGCGATTCGCGTCGGTATGAGCCCGGATTCCTTCCGCGCCAAGTACAGCAACGTATTCAACGCCAACGAGCGTTGGAATTCCATTCCGGTGCCGACAGGCGAACTGTACGAGTGGGATAAGTTATCCACTTACATCCAAGAGCCTCCGTTCTTCCAAGAGCTTGGTACGGAATTGGATGACATTAAAGATATTCGCGCGGCAAGAGCGCTGGCCATGATGGGTGATTCCGTCACAACCGACCATATCTCCCCCGCGGGTAACATCAAGAGCGATTCTCCTGCAGGCAGCTACCTGATGGAGCATGGCGTGGCGAAAGCGGACTTCAACTCTTACGGTTCCCGTCGCGGTAACCATGAAGTAATGATGCGCGGCACATTCGCCAACATCCGGATTCGCAACCAAGTGGCGCCGGGCACAGAGGGCGGCGTTACGACTTACCTTCCGACAGGCGAAGTGATGTCCATCTATGATGCATCTATGAGATATCAGGATCAAGGCACGAACCTGATCGTGATCGCGGGTAAAGAGTACGGGACAGGAAGCTCGCGTGACTGGGCGGCCAAAGGAACTTTCTTGCTGGGCGTCAAGGCTGTTATCGCGGAAAGCTTCGAGCGGATTCACCGCAGTAACCTTGTGGGCATGGGCGTTCTGCCGCTTCAATTCCACGAAGGTATGGGTTGGAAAACGCTAGGGATTACAGGAACGGAAACGTTCGAGATTCAAGGTCTGGGTAATGCCGTTCAACCCGGCCAAAATGTGAAAGTCACCGCAACACGCGAAGACGGAAGCACATTCGATTTCGACGCTATCGTTCGTCTGGACAGCATGGTGGATGTGGATTACTACCGGAACAGCGGTATTCTGCAAACTGTCCTTCGTCAAATGATCGCAGGCAGCAAACAGTCCGTGTAATCATAAATTATCAAGCCCCGCGGGGTGCGCATCAGGCGCGCCTCGCGGGGCTTTTATATGTATGTGTGCGAGGCGGTTGTTAGTGGGATTATGGCAAACATTTACGTTGAGGAGCATTCTAATTTCGTTGAATTTAGGACTATATAAGACCATCTGGACAAATAAGGAAGCGATTTACCTTCGTGTGTTGTGAAGAGTGCACACGAAGGTAGTTCGCTTCCTTATTTCCGTTATATCATAGGATTGGCCTGAGATTAGAGTAATGACAATGGACCTCAAAGTAAAGTGTTACCGAGTGCTATGCGCTTCGGAGAAGCTTGCCGCTTTTAAGCTTTAACCATTCGGCCCAAGCGGGCCGCCGTTTCCATAAGAACCGGCGCTTGCTCCCTCATCACTTCAGGCGTCATGCGGCTGGAAGGGCCGGACACGGCCAGGACAGCGATTAGCTGCTGCGACCGATTCAACACCGGAACAGCGACCGCAGCCGCTCCGGGTTCCCGCTCCGCGACGCTGGTGGCGAAGCCAAGGCCGCGAATTTCATCCAACTGTTCGAGAAATTCGCTATGGGCTACATGCTCCGGCCAATGCTCGGAGCGCATGATTTCCGATCGGGTGCCCTCTTCTGCGAAGGCAAGCAAGATCTTGC
Source organism: Paenibacillus swuensis (assembly GCF_001644605.1). NCBI lineage: Bacteria > Bacillati > Bacillota > Bacilli > Caryophanales > Paenibacillaceae > Paenibacillus > Paenibacillus swuensis. Next base: position 635,380 of record NZ_CP011388.1, read on the forward strand.
TCGACGCCCCCACATAGAGGGGCATCCGGGCGCCGACAGGGGCTACCCGGCGAATCGCCTGATTGCTCTGTACAGCTTGAATCCTTACCCGCTCCTGACCGTCCCGTACATACAAACTAATGGTCTCCTCCAACCGGTCCCGAAGCGCCTCCATTTCAGGCAGCCATAGTTGGGACGGTTCGTCCGCATTCGACATATTGGCTGAGAGCTCCAGAATCCGCAAACCAAGTCGGTATTTGTCCGTAGAATCATCCCTGATGACAAAGCCTCTGTTCTCAAGAGATGCCAACAATCGATGAACCGTACTCTTATGTAACCCGACTCTGCCGGCAATCTCGGTCAGGCCAAGCTCCGTGTCATCCGTGAAACATATTAAGATATCCAAAGCGCGCTCTACCGCCCGCACCGTTAATTTCGAATCTTCCATCCGTATCTCCACCCTCCCGGGTTTGTTTCACTATATGAAACTGTGTACCATTAGTATAAACGATTTTTGACCGTAAAGTAAAGAAAATCCCTGTTAAATTACAGCTATATTACAAGCAGATTACATTTTTATCAGACCATTGACCCACGCGACTTTAGACCCTATGATTGAGATAATACAAACTACTAAAACGCTTTCATTCATAACTTATACATCTTTCTTCCCAGAAAAATGTCCCTTGCACCCAGGAAGCCGACTTAGCAACAGACAGGGGGATTCACCATGAAAACCATCATCTTTTCTCCGGATTTCACGCCGATTCATGATCTGTTCGACATCGTTAACGCACGCGTGCGCAAGCAGCCATTGCTGTTGGCATCTGCCTGCCTGATCCTGTTACTGAGCAGCTGCGCTATCGCATTTCACGCGTTTATCGCTTACCGTTTGCTCAACCCGATCGTTGCGCCTATCGCCTCCAATCCACTGCTCGCCAAGGGAATGCCCTATGAGGATGTCACATTTCCAAGCGTTAACGGAAAGACGCAGGTGAACGGTTGGTACATACCCTCTGAGAATTCGACACAAACCGTAATTTTCAGTCATGGCTATGGCGCTAACCGCGAAGAGTACTGGGTACCCATGTATGATCTGGCTGAAAAACTGCACCTGCAGAATTACAATGTGGTCATGTTCGATTACGGATTCGCCTCATCCGTCAGTAAACAAGTGGTGACCGGGGGCAGACAAGAATCGCAAGAACTGCTAGGCGCCGTGAAATTAGCCAAGGAGCGCGGTGCGGATAACATATATATCTGGGGCTTCTCTATGGGCGCAGGTACCGCATTGCAGGCCGCGCTGCAGACAAACGCCATCTCCGGGATGATACTGGACAGCACGTTTATTCTGGATCCTGACACGTTATATCATAACCTGAAGAAATACATTAACGTTCCGAAGTATCCTTCGCTTTCCTTGGTGCGCTGGTCCTTCCCGTTCTTGAACGGCCCGAGAATGAATCAGATTCCGTATGAGCGGGTGAAGTCGACGAATTACAAGATGCCGATCTTCATGATCCACAGCACGCAGGACGAAAAGGCTCCATACAGCATTGCGCAAGGCATTGCCAAGAATCAGAACGTAGAGAAAGACTCCAACTTCTGGCTTGTGGATGACTCTATGCACGAGCTGATCTACCGGATGCACAGCGAGCAGTATCTGAAGAAGACATTCTCCTTCTTGCGCGGAATATCGGATCCGGATGATGTGCAGTTGGCTTTGAAATAGGTTATACAAACAAAACAGCACCTTACCGCCATCTGGCGACTAAGGTGCTGTTGTTATGTTCTTGCTAATCCCTGATCAACGACAAGAACTCCGACCGCGCCGCCGGGTCCGTACGAAACAGACCGCGCACCGCCGATGTCATTGTCCTGCTTCCCGGCTTCTTCACACCGCGAGCGCACATGCACAGATGCTCGCCCTCGACCACAACCATGACGCCGTGCGGCTGCAACACCTCGTCCATAATGTCGGCGATCTCCGACGTAATGCGCTCCTGCACCTGCAGCCTGCGCGTCACGGCTTCAACAAGGCGCGCCAGCTTACTTAATCCCGCGATTTTGCCGCTAGGAATGTAACCGATGTGCGCTTTCCCGAAAAACGGAGCCATATGATGCTCACACTGGCTGTAATACACGATATCCTTCACGATGACAAGCTCTTCGTGCTTCTCGTCGAATGTAACCCCAAGCACATCTCGAGGGTTCACGGAGTACCCGCCGAAGATCTCTTCGTACATGCGAGTTACACGGGCCGGCGTCTCCAGCAGCCCCTCACGGTCCACATCCTCGCCGATCAAACGCAGAATCTCGCGAATATGCCCTTCAATCGCTTCCCGGTTCTCACCGACTTGATCATTCAGATAATCTTTAACTCCCGCCATCATTCAAAACCCCCTCCGGCTGCACCGTTGTTACCAATGCCTTCACAGAGGCCTTGTCTTGGCAGCTTGCATGATTTATTTAAATTTCTTATTATTGTTCTTCATAAAGTTCTGATTCTTCATCATACCCTGCATTTTGTTCATCTGTTGCTTGTTGAGGTTGTATCCCATCTGCTTCGCCATCTGTTGGATCATAGCTGGGTCATTCTGCATCTTCTCCATCTGCTTGCGGAGATACCATACGCCAACTAAAAACCCGACAACTCCGCCCACCAACAACGTCACGATCGGAATTACAATGTTGTACCATTCCACGGCTCGTTCACTCCAATTAATGTGTAATTAAGAAATCATAGCTATCATAGCATGTCCGTTCGCAGGAAACAATTCACGAATTAAGGGCATCTGTGCCCTAAACCCGTTTAAGCAATAACACTTTCGATGAAAATCGTCGTATGTTTGGCCAAATCTATTTCTTTCACTTCAAAATCATCATCCGTCCCGTTCACAACACGCACAATCGGCCGAGACGGCAACCCTCTGTGTTGTCCCACGACGACCCCCATCTCCCGCGAGGAAAGCCTTACCGAAACACCGGTCGGATACACCGAAACGGTTCGTAAGAAGTCGATTACTGTTTCACGGTCCAACCTCGATTCCGCCAGCGCCATCATATGCTCGCAAGCCTCATGGGGAAGCATCCGCTTGCCGCCGACACGCTCATCGTGCAACAAATTATCATACGTGTTCGCCACGGCTACAATCTTCGCATACAGATGAATCTGATCGGAACCCACCTCGCGGGGCACGCCCGTACCGTCCTCGGATTCATGATGTTGAAAGGCCACATGCGCAATCAGCAAATTGTACTCACGCTTGTTCTTCAGCAATTCAAATCCCCGCCAAGTATGATGCCTGCGCATATCCTCGCCGTCGTCGTTATAGCTGCCTACCTTGCCGATATCATGCAATAATGCGCCGATGGCCAGCTCCTTCAGCTGCCCCGCATTCAGGTTCCGGTTTAACCCCATCAGCACCGACATCATACACACATTCATCGCGTGGACGTACATCTTATTGTCCTCCGTACGGATATCGGTAAGATGGACCAGCAACTCCCGGTTCTTCATCACGTCATCCAACAACTGGTCCATCGTGAGGCTGACCGCCTTGGTGCTGAAATCCTTGCCGGAACGGAGCGCTTCCATCGTCTCGGCCATCCGCTTAATAACCGCGCGTTTCGTCTCGTCCGATATCATCTCTTCGAACTCGATATCTTCAAAGTTCGGATCCTTGATATACACCATCGTTACACCAATCCGCTTAAGCGTATTGATCATAAATACCGTTAACTGCACACCTTCCGAAAGCAACACCGTACCTGAGCTGGAATAGATGGTTTTACCCAGAAGATCGCCTTGCTCCACCGACTCAATATGAACACATTTCATTAGGTCCACTCCATGAATGACTTATTTACACAGATGTCTAAACTTTATGACAAAATAATCTAATTTCATCATAATACAAGTTCCCTTCGGAATCACCCTGTTTTTAGTTTATTTATAGCTTTGTGTAAAGCTTCGGTAACCTGCGGATCTTGCTCTGTAGCAACAGCCCGTTCTAACGAGTCACGGGCTTCCGCGGTACCGATTTTCCCGAGCGCCCAGGCGCAGGTTCCCCGAATCTCCGGCCGCACATCCTTCATCAGCATGTCCGTCAGCGCCGGAACGGACGTCGGGTCCTTGAAGTTGCCCAGCGCGATCACCGCATTGCGCTGGATTGGCTTCTTCCCTCGCCACGAGGCGGAAATTCCGCCGAATCGATCCTTAAACTCCTTGTTGGTCATCGTAAGCAACGGAACAAGCAATGGCTTGACCAACTCGGGATCCGGCTGCATATCCTCATGATGCGTCCAGTTCTTCTTCCGATTCTTCGGACAGACGATCTGACACGTATCACAGCCATACAGCCGATTGCCGATCTTCTCCATCATCTCTTCGTCCACCCAGCCCTTGGTCTGGGTGACGAAAGACACGCAGCGGGAAGCGTTCAGCTGCCCGGGGGCCACCAGCGCGCCGGTAGGGCAGGCGTCGATACAGAGCGTGCAATCGCCGCAATCCTCCGTAATGGGCGTGTCGGGGGCGAAGGGGAGATTCGTAATCATCTCTCCCAAGTACACCCACGATCCCCATTCCGGCGTGATAATGGCGCAGTTCTTGCCGCTCCAGCCTACGCCCGCCCGCGCCGCCACCGCGCGATCCACCAGAGCTCCGGTATCGACCATGCTTTCAAGGCGCGCCCCGGGAACCCGTTCCCGGATGAAGGCTTCCAGCCTTGAAAGGCGGTCGCGGAGCACCTGGTGGTAATCCCGGCCCCACGAGGTCCGGGAAATCATGCCGCGGCGCGCGCCCGGCTCGGACTTCGGCGGATTCGCCAGTTTGGACGGATACGCCACCGCTATCGAAAGGATGGATCGCGGTTCCGCGAAGCTGAGCTCCGGGTATACACGCTTGTCCAAATCCGGCTCCTCAAAGCCCGATTCATAGCCTTGCTCCCGGTGGTTCCGCAATATATCCTTCATCTCCAGAAACGGATCGGCCGTCGTAAACCCAATGGAATCGATGCCGAGTCCGGGAGCGGCTTTCTGGATGTCTTCTTTCAGCGTATGCCAGAACGCCGCCTCCTCAGGCACGCTCCCGGTCGTTGTCATGATTCTCACCTCGCTTCTACAAACTTCCAATTTGCCTCATTGGCCACAAGATAAAGTCCGCGCGCCCCTTAATCAACTCTTCGGAAACCGGCCCAAAAAACCGGCTGTCCTTGCTGGCGTAAAGATGACGATTATCTCCCATGACAAAATAGTGCCCGTTCGGCACGGTCATCGGCGGCACGTCATTCCCTTCCACTACAGTATCCGTATAATGTTCCATCGTTGTGACACCGTTAACCATCACCCTGTGGTCGGCAATTTCAATAGAATCCCCGGGCAGTCCGATCACACGCTTTACCAAAAACTTCTTCTTCGGGTCGGCGGGCGAAGGATCCTCCAGAATCACGACATCACCGCGGCTGGGACCGTCCCAGAGATACACCATCTTGTTAACGAAAAGCCATTCCTTCTCCTTCAGGGTAGGTTCCATGGAATGACCCAATACGGTTGAAAGGTTGAACACGAACAGGTGTAACGCAATAACCAAAAGCAGGGCGAAACCGATCGATTGAATCCATTCCGCCGCACTCTTCAGCGCCCCGTACTTGCCTGATTGCGCGCTTGGGGTTTCCTCCGCGGATTGCAGCTGTTCAGCACCGTCCGCCGGTCTGTAGTCCATCAAGCTTCCCCTCCGCTTAGCTTCCATGTGTTGTAATAGTGCTGCACAATATCATCCTGAAACGGCGGGATGCGATTGTTCACGCGCTCAAGCAGCTGTTTAAGCCCTTCTTGCACCTTATGCTCCACAACTTCGGAATAGTGCAATTTCAGTCGATGCGTGTCATATTCATCCTGATCCACAACCTGGATATCTCCGTTCGAGTGGCGAATGACATCCAAGTCATAATCGATATACGTAATGACATTCCCGTTCTTGTAGGGCGGTGAGGCGACGTTGCAATAATAACGCACCCCTTGATCTTCTATAAGCGCAACTACGTTAAACCATTGTCCGGGTATAAAGAAGGATACAGCCGGAATTCGGCTTACCCATTGCTTACCGTCGGCTTCCTGTATTTTCGTTTGGCTGTTGATCAGCACCAGCATGGATTCCGACGCATGGTCCTTATGCAGCATTACTTCGGGCACCAGCCAATTTTCCAGCCACATGCGGTGCAGATGACCGTCGTGTTTAAAACTCTTGATCACGGAAGACGAATAGGTTCCCATATTGTTAAAGCCCTCTATCTCTATAAGTTATAGCTATTATAGCACAAAACCATACCCTTTTGGGGTCTGCGACCCTTGCGTAAATCCCATAAAAACTTAACCCGGAGCCCTTTTATTTCATAACAAAAAAAGCACACCTGACAGCCCGTAAGGCTTAAGATCTGCTTAAACAATTCAAACCATTTCACGTTATTATTTCCGGCAAAAGCCGCACATGCTATCCAGTAATGATACTCAGCTTCTTAAACGATCTGAGAAAATCACTCGCCCGGTACCCCAAAGACTCGTAAAGCGGCAACAGAAACTCGTTATGGCTGTCAACGGACACCAAGATCCGACTTACCTTGCGTTGCACAAACTTCTGTTTCAGGTTTGCAATCAGTGCTTTGCCGATGCCTTTACGCTGGTAGGCTTGTCCCACCGCAATCCGGTAATAGTAGCCTTGATTGTTGTCAATCGTACCGATAATAATCCCGACAATTTCCTCATCGGACTCGGCTACGATCACAAGGTCGCTGTCCCATTTCAGTTGTCTCGCAAAAGCTTCCATCGTCTCGTCGTAACAGCTTTCCGTCAATACTTCAGACAGCAATTCCGTTACCGGAGCGTAATCTGATAATTGAAACGTTCGTAATAGCATCCTAGTCTCTCCCGTACTCTGGATATAGTGATGTCATGCGACAATACGACAAATCTCGATGATACATTCTAATTGTAAAAAAAACAGCGGAAAAGTCAAGAGAATGTTAACTAGAGGTTAATATACTAGTGAAAACGCTTTATTTTGACGTAAATGGGCGCAATTCGGCTGTTTTTGACTATATTTAAAGTTAATATTTTCAGAAAAGAATAAATTTCCTACTAATTTCACATGCTTTAATGTAGATTTTGATTCAATATGCCCAGGGAGGTGTAATTAGTACGATGTACGAAGGCAGGCCTTTTCAAGAGTTGATGGACACGCAAATGGAAGAATGGCAGCAGCATGAATTGGAATATCACCACAGTCAGATGAGTGATTACTCTCCTTGGCTCAATGCGCAAGGGACGTCCCTTCACGGGCAAATTATTAAAGAAATCGTAAATCGCGGCGGGATCGAGGATTAGCCGCCGACTTTAGAAACATACATGTTGATTTATTATATTAATTGGGTGATAATGTTGTTGAACGTCGAGCAGACGATTGTTTGCCCGGCCATTACATATTATTGGGAGGTAGTTTATTATGGCATTCGAATTACCGGCATTACCTTATCCGAACAACGCGTTGGAGCCTCATATCGACGAGCAGACGATGATGATTCACCACGACCGTCATCACAATACGTATGTAACCAACCTTAACGCGGCATTGGAAGGTCAAGCTGACCTTCAGAATAAATCCATCGAAGAGCTGATCTCCGATATTAACGCATTGCCTGAAGGCATCCGCAACGCGGTTCGCAACAACGGCGGCGGCCATGCGAATCATTCCCTGTTCTGGGAAGTAATCGGACCGAACGGCGGCGGCGAGCCTGCGGGAGCATTGGCTGATGCGATCGCAAGCGAACTTGGCGGTTTCGCGAAGTTCAAGGAAGATTTCGCGAAAGCGGGCGCTACTCGTTTCGGCAGCGGTTGGGCGTGGCTGAGCGTAACTGAAGGCGGCAAGCTTGAAGTTTCCTCCACTCCGAACCAAGACAGCCCGATTATGGAAGGCAAGACGCCGATCCTGGGTATGGACGTTTGGGAGCATGCTTACTACCTGAAGTATCAGAACAAACGCCCGGATTACATGAACGCGTTCTTTAACGTAATCAACTGGGACGCGGTTTCCGCTCGTTACGAAGCGGCTAAGAAGTAACTTGGATTTGACGAAGCGCCTCTTCACCTTTGGTGAGGGGCGTTTTTTTGATGCTTAGATAGGGAGCGGTACCCTAACCCAACAAAAAACCAGCCCGATTGTCGGACTGGTTCAGTCGTATATCTTAAGGGATTGGCGTCAATTGCGGGAGAAATGTCATTTCGGATTGCAGCGCTTTTTGGTTGGCGATCAGGTTGCCGTTAATGTCCAATGCGAATACGGTGGCCACCACTTCATTCGGCGTCGGTGTTGTCGCTTGGTATTGCACTTCATACCCGATAAATCCGAATACGCTGAAGTTCCGCAAATCAATGGTGTTCGCCGGAACGAAGAACACGAATTGATACAACGGCTCACGGATTAGCAGGTTATTTACATAGAACGCATGCATCTGGATGGTCGCACCGTTCACCAGGCTTTCATTGCTGATGCTCAAGGTATAACTCGCCGCCGTATTGCCGTAAACCCCGCCGTTGACAATAATGCCTGTTGTAAATGCCATGAAACTCACCTCGCTTTTACACATCTTATGCGAAGGTCACTTCTTGCACTTGGACAAAACAGGTATCCGCCCCGCAGGCGGTCCCCCATTTATTTCAAGTATTCCTTCACGATGCGAAGGAATACGTTCGGGAACGCGTACTCCCGCCAGGACGCGGCATCCACCCAGGCGCAGCCCGGGGGCGGCCCGCTGTCCCCGGCGCCCGCCGCGGCCGCGTCGGGGCCCGGGGCGAGCTCGCACACATACACCCCCATATTCCAATGAATATGGGAGAATGTGTGCTCCGCCAACATCAGCCAGCGCAGCGGCTGTATGTCCAGCCCCGCCTCCGCGGCCAGCCCCGCGCGCAGCGCCTCCCCGGCAGCCTCGCCGCCTTCGGCGAAGGCCATGCCCGGCTCCGGCGCCGCGACGTGCGGCAGTTCCCACATTCGCGCGAGCAGCCCGGTGTCCGGCCGCCTGCGAATGAGGAACTGACCGGCGCGCTCGCCGGTGCCGGCGATGACGGCCGCCAAGCGGTGCTCGGGGCGGGGCGGCTTAGCCTTCGTCTTGACGGGCAGGGACTCTTCCATGCCCTCAAGACGGCCGGCGCATTGCTCCATCACCGGACAGGTGAGGCAATGCGGCGACTTCGGCGTGCACACCATGGCGCCCAGCTCCATGAGGGCCTGGTTGAAATCGCCCGCGCGCCCTTCCGGGATGAGCTGATAGATCAAGCTCTCCATGTAAGCCCTTGTGCTGCCCTTCATGATATCTTCCTCGATCAGGAAGTATCTTGACAGCACTCGCATGACATTGCCGTCTACGGCCGGCTCAGGCTTGTTGTACGCGATGCTTAAGATTGCGCCTGCCGTGTAAGGCCCCACGCCTTTCAAGCCGGAAATTTCCGGCTTCGTATCCGGTACAATGCCGCCGTAGGTCTCCATCACTTCCCGGACCGCGGACTGCAAATTCCGTGCCCGGGAGTAGTACCCGAGGCCCTCCCAGGCCTTAAGCACCTCATCCTCAGGCGCATCCGCCAATGCTTCAATCGTCGGAAACTTCTCGATAAACCGATGCCAGTACGGAATCACCGTGTCGACCCGAGTTTGCTGCAACATAATTTCGGAAATCCAGATATAGTAAGGATTTTTGTTGCGCCGCCAGGGCAAGTCCCTTTTGTGAACATCATACCAAGCCAGTAAATTTGTACTGAAAAATCGTTGTCTCTGAGCTAAATCCATCATCTATTGTTACGGCATGCCTTGTCCCGACAAGCCTCTCCCTTATGATTTAATGTTTGTACTTAACGCAAATGAACCCGGCCGCCGCGGCTCGGGCTTGGAAGGTTGCAGGTGCTGAAACGGTTGCTGCGCAGTAGCTGTATCCATGGTGATGATAATCCTTTTTTTATCCAAGTTGAGTGTACGTGTTTAATTCTTCTCAATTACCGAGAAAGCCGAAGCGAGTGATTCGCTGTGCGTGATGCTGATATGAATATGCAGCGGCACGTTCGCCATACCCAGTCGCTGCAAGGCGCTTTCACTTAGCGTGCAAACGGGTTTACCCTGCTCGTCGGGCATAATTTCCACATCCTGAAACCCGGTCTTGCGTCCAATGCCGGAGCCAAAAGCTTTCACAACCGCCTCTTTAGCCGCAAATCGTCCCGCAACGAATTCCGTCAGTCTCCCGTTCGCCTTCTCTTGCGCATAATCATATTCAGCCTGGGTCAGCACTCTGCGCATGAACAGGTCTCCGTAACGTTGCTGCAGTGTTCTGTCTATACGCCTGATCTCGATCACATCATGACCAATTCCGATAATCATCCTGCATCCCGCCCTCTGGTAGTCTGATCGATTCCACTATACTTAAGTTTACACGATTTACCCGGCAAAATGAATCTTTCGTCCCCCCGCATGCCTATATATTGTTTCCAATATTCTAACGAATCAAGGAAGTTCTTAGAAGTTAAAAACGCCCGCTATGAATTTCTAACGAATCGTAAACGTGTTTAAGTATGGAATGAGCAGGAATTTTAGTGTTTTTAGACCTTTAAGCGTGAATACGATTCGTTAGAATTCATGATTTGATCATTTAGTGCTCTAAGGCTTCGCTGAGTTCGTTAGAACATATTACTTTTAATCCGTTCACTAAAAGAACGCCTCTGTGAAGAGACGTCCTTAACTTGTGTTCATCCAGTAACTTTATGATGTGTTTAGTTTAGCGGGATACCAAAAACCAATCCGATTACTTGCCCGCTACCAGTTTCTTATACACCTTAATCATGCTGATATGCATACCCTCATGGTACAGATTAAACGTGAGGAATTCTTCTATCGAACCTAAACGCATGCCCGCGGAAGTAACGTAAGGCGGATCAATCGTCTGATGCACCCGCTCCGGCAATGTCGTCTGGATGCGATGAAGCTGCTCTTGCAGCAACGTCTCCAGCTCCTGCAGCGTCGGCACGGGGTAATTAGTAGGGGTTTCCGGCGAAGTGCCGTTCCCAAATTGCTCGGAGAATCCGTCGGGGAGCACCATCGGCAGTCCCGCGAAATAGAAAGCGAATCGCTCCGTCACCGTATAAATATGTCCCAGCTGCCAGCGAATATGGTTCCGAAACCCTTCGGGAATCCGATTTCCCTCATCTTCACTCACACCTTGCATAAACTTCAACGTCTGTCCTCTTACAAAAGCCAGCTGTTCGAACAAATAATTCCCCATGTCCATCGTCCTCTCCCTGATTGGTTCTTACAAACCTAGATTCCCGGGATTGCCGTACGTTTGTGCTCCGTCTTGAGGTAATGGCGCTCCAGTTTCTCACGTGCCTCATCGTTGATGGTCTTGCCTTCAAGATAATCGCTGTTATCTTCATAGCTGATGCCGAGTTCTTTCTCATCGGTCTGACCCGCCCATAGTCCTGCGGTCGGCGCTTTGTCCAGAATGCTCTGCGGCACGCCGAGTAAAGCGGCAAGCTGTCGCACTTGACGTTTGTTCAGGGTGCTGAGCGGCGTAATATCCACGGCGCCGTCACCGTATTTGGTGAAGAACCCGGTAATCGCCTCAGAAGCATGATCGGTTCCGACTACAATCAGATTGAGGTCAAACGCCAAAGCGTATTGCATCACCATTCTTGTTCTGGCTTTCGTGTTGCCTTTGGCTTCCTTGCTGATGTGGCGATGGATGCCGAGCTTTTTGTACCCAAACTCCACTTCGAGCGCGATCTCATTGACTGTATCCTCGATGTTCGTCTCCACGGTATGCGTCAGGTTGAACGCCTCGGCCACCGCGTAGCTGTCCGCGATATCTTCCTGCTCCCCGTAAGGTTGAAATACGCCCAGCGTCATGTAATCCTGACCGCTTTCCTCTTTAAGCTCGTCCGTGGCTTTCTTGCACAACGCCGCCGCGACCGCGCTGTCAATTCCGCCGCTAATCGCAATGAGGAGGCCGCTGGTACGGGAATTCTTCACATAGTCCTTGAGAAAATTCACCCGCTTGCGGATTTCCGCTTCCGGCTCGATCGTCGGTTGTACGCCTAATTTGGCAATAATCTCTTGTTGCAGACTCATGGGTTCAGCACCTCTATTCTTGTTTTTCTTATATGTATTTTTTTTATGAATGCAAAATAGATAAAGAGAAAGCGAGCAGCTCAGATATAATCTGAGCGAACTCGCCTAAGGCAGCAGGCTTAATCGCAGTGTTTATCGAAAGCTTGCTTCAATTCCGCCGCGATTTCATCCGCACCGCGGTTCTCAATCATGTGACGCTCGATGAAATGAACCAGTTCACCGTTCTTCATCAGAGCGATGGATGGTGACGACGGCGGGTAAGGCGCGAAATATTCTCTCGCTTTCGCCGTTGCTTCTTTCTCCTGTCCGGCAAAAACCGTGTAGAGATGTGTAGGTAGCTTCTCATTCTCCAAAGCGCGTGCCACGCCCGGACGACATTGTCCAGCCGCGCATCCGCATACGGAATTCACGACAACCAGCGCCGTTCCTTCCGCGTTCGGCAGGGATGCTTCAACTTGCTCCGGCGTCAACAGCTCGGTGATTCCGAGTCTGGTCAGCTCTGTGCGCATAGGTGTAACCATATCCGCCATGTAACGTTCGAAAGACATTGACATCTAACTTTCACTCCTTCAAGGGAATAGGATTAGATCATAATAATTCTTATCTCCCATTATACATCCCCCCAGAATGAAAGCAAAGCGGGGAGTTAAACGGATGGGCGATTTTCGCCGTCCAGCTTCTTATCGTAGCCCGCATCTCCGGGTTGATGCTTCTTCGTAACTTGCTTGGAGTTTTCGCGGGCTTGCTCTTTTTCGGCTTTGGATGATGAATCGTTGGAATTGGTTTGTGCCATGGAAAATACCTCCCTTCTTCCTGGTAGGGTTCTTCCGTAGTATGGATCTTTTTGGCATAAAATATGTGGAAGACGCAAGCTCAAAGTTCAATCGTCTTGGTAGCTATGTTCTCGCAAAACTCACGATCATGCTCTACAAAAAGGATCGTCGGCGCGTATTCCAGCAACAGCTCTTCAATCTGCATACGTGAAATGACGTCAATGAAATTCAGCGGTTCATCCCATATAAACAAATGGGCGGGCTCGCAGAGGCTTTTGGCCAGGAGCACCTTTTTCTTTTGGCCGCCGCTGAAAGAGGAAATGTCCTTCTCAAATTGCAGTCTGGAGAAATCAAGCTTCCTCAGAATCGCTTTAAACAGGCTCTCATCAATCCCGTGATGCCTGGCGTATTCCGTCAGATCTCCCTGCAGATGGGAAGTATCCTGGGAAACATAGGAGATCCGGAGCTGGCTTCCCATCCGAAACGTCCCGGTATGAGTTATATCTTCACCGATGATCATTTTAATGATACTGGATTTACCCGAGCCGTTCTTCCCGTACAATGCAATGCGATCCCCCTGATCAATGGTAAAGATTATATCGGAGCACACTTTTCTGTTGCTGTATAAGATAGATACTCCTTCCAGTTCAACTAACTGGTTCTTATGATAAGAAAGTTGGGGAATCTTTAAGCTGTCTGAGCTTTCCACATTCTTTAGTAGCTTCGACTTTTCTTCCATGGCTGATTGCTGCCGTTGTTCGAGAGATTTGGATCGTTTCATCATTTTGGCTGCTTTATGGCCGATGTATCCTTTATCCACCTTGGAGCCGGAGTTTCTGGTGCCGTTCTTCGTCTTCTCCACCTCGTCCGACCAGTTGCTCGTTCTTTTGGCGGATTCCGCGAGGCGTTTCATATCCTTCTTCAACTTCTCATTCTCAGCCAGCTCATATTGATCCTGCTGTTCTTTGTTACGCCACCAATCGGTGAAATTGCCTTTTTGAATCTCAATGCCCGTTTTGTTAATGGAAAGAATATGGTCTATACAATTATCGAGAAACGCCCTGTCGTGGGACACGAGGATAAAGCCTTTTTTGCCGCGAAGATAGCTGCTCACCAACTCCCTTGCTTCCATGTCCAAATGGTTGGTCGGTTCATCGATTAAGAGAAAGCTGTTCTCCTTAAGAAATAGCGCGGCCAGCATCACTTTCGTCTGTTCCCCGTTGGATAAAGAGCTGAAAGGCCGGTACAACACATCCTCTGACAATTTCAAAAGCGACATTTCCCGCAGCAATTCCCAATGCTCATAGTCCGGACCCATATGCCTGATCACATCCAGCGTATGCTCCTCGGTATGTTCTACATGGAATGGAAAATAATCGAACGCCACGCTTGCCGTAATGTGTCCGCTGTAATCATACTTCCCTTGCAACAACTGAAGGAAGGTGGTCTTACCCCGGCCGTTCCTCCCCGTAAACCCTAGCTTCCAGTCCGAATCTATATGAAAACTTACGTTCTCAAAAATGTTATCGTAGCTCCCGTCATAGGCAAACGTTAAATCTGTAACCTGAATCAATGACATCAACGCATCCCTCCTACCCTTGTAGCTTAGCATAGCGGGCAATTGTCATAGTAGAGACTGTTCATCTATAGATAAAGTATCCGTTAACTGCGCATGCAAAAAAAAAAGGCCAACCAGTTAGAACTGGTTGACCTTTGTATCACCGTATACGATTAGCTCAACTTCGCAAGCAAAGCTTCCTTGCTTTGTAAGCCGACCAGTTTATTCTGGAGCTCGCCGTCTTTGAAGATCAGCAGCGTCGGGATGCTCATGACGTTAAATTGGGAAGCCAGTTCAGGCTGATCATCCACGTTAACCTTCGTAATATTCGCGCGTCCTGCCAGCTCGCCTGCCAGTTCATCCACAATCGGAAGTTGAATCTTGCAAGGTCCGCACCAAGGCGCCCAGAAATCTACCAAAGTTGTACCGCTGGCAATGGTCTGATCAAATGTTTCTTTCGTTAAGGCTGTTGCCGCCATGTTCATCATCCTCTCCAATGAGTATGATTTCATTATGCGGCATACACTTACTTTTGTCAAGTAACTACTTAATAGTTAACGCTTATAGATGACCGGGAAATATTCGCTATCGAACTTCTGGCCGTCATATGGACGAGGACCTAACAAGCGAACGTTGTCATGGCGCTGTACACCCGCGCGGTAGGCGGTGCCTCCCGGCATGACATGCGCGACGACGGACAGGCGCGGATCGTTCGTGCGGTTCGGACCCGAGCCGTGGAACGTTAAGCCGTGATGGAAGCTGGCTTGGCCCGCCTTCAGGATACAAGGCTCCTCCACCCATTCGCGATCGGCGGCATACTTCGCCTTCAACTCCTCCATATTCTGATTGAAGAAGGAATCGCTGTCCGGAATCAATCCCCACTTATGTGAGCCTAAAATCGTCATCATACCGCCGTTCGTCAGATCGGTATCCTGCAGCGCCACCCATACCGTGATCATGTCCGGCCGGGATGAGCACTGCCAATATCCGTAGTCCTGGTGCCAGCCTACGTTGCCGTCATTGGACGGTTTGTCGCCGATGCCCGGCTTATAGATGACCTGATCATGCCACAACCTGATCTCATCTTCGGCAAGCAAGTCCGCGCACAGCTCACCGATGAATGGATCCGTCACCGCCTTACGAACTTCATCGTTAATCCACCAACCGTTATCCAGCTTCCGAAGCGCATCCGGGTTCGCGCTCAGCCGGAACGGATTCATGGAATATCCGTCCCCGTCATAATCCCCAGCCCATACCCGCTCATGCGCCTGACGCAAACGCTCGATCTGCGCATCGTCGAACAGCTTAGGCGAAATCCAGTAGCCGTCCCGGTTGAAGGTTTCTTTGTCCGCATCGGTAATCTTGTATTGACGTTCTGCTTGTAGTTGAGTCATGATATTGCCTCCTCGTGTGGTATTGATGTCATCATACCGCAAGTAAAACATAGTTGACGTTCTGTTCCATACCGAGTAGTATCAGAAACATTCAAACGCACACAGTAACATAGAGGGGTGATGCTAATCATGAGTTCTGACGAATTAAACTCTTCCCCGCGTGCTCTTCCTTCCGGCGAATCCCGAGGCACTCGGTGGACTTACAGCATCGAGTACAATCCTTCAATCCCCTCAGTCCCTGAGTTTTTCATGCTTGGGTACGATGAGATTCGCAAAGCGCTGCCCCTGTTCCATCATGAACATCCGGGTTGCTACGAATTCGTGCTCGTGGAACGAGGAAAGGCCAATTGGGAGCTGGACGGGAAGGTATATGAAACCCAGGCGGGTCAAGTCTTTCACACCCGGCCCGGCGAGAAGCATCGCGGAGAATTCAACGCCATTGAACCCTGTGTGTTATGGTGGGTTATACTTAAAGCTCCGCAAACCAAGAACTGGCTGAGGCTGCCGATGCAAGAAATTGAGCGTATTGATGAGAGGTTGAAGCTTTTGCCCAGAATTATTCAAACAGGGCTGGCTCCTGTAGATGCGCTGCGTAAACTTAAGCTCGCCCTGAACCCGGAACATCCATACCGCAGCACAGCCATTCGGCACGGTTTACTGGACATTGTCTTATCCATTATCCAGCCCGTCACTTCTGATCAGGAAGTAGCCGAAGATCTCTCGCGCCAGTATGACCGTCTTATCAGCCAAATGGTTCATGAACCGGAGTGGCGTCCGTCCGTTGACGAATTAGCACGCGCCGCGGGCGTTAGCCCCTCTCATTTCTACCGCACTTTCCAAAAGCATACCGGCGAAGCCCCCATCACTTTCGTGGAACGCTTACGGATTAAGAGCGCTTGCCGTCTCCTCTCCGAAAGTCAGGATCCGATTACGGCGATTGCGTTCCGCTTGGGGTATCCGTCGAGCCAGCATTTTGCCACCGTGTTTAAACGATTTATGGGGATGACGCCAACGGCATGGCGCAAGCTGCTTCATGAACAAGGAGTTCAGGAATAATTATGTTGGTTGTGTGCGAGTCTCGATATTTTGATATTGATGAACAAATGAATTATTGTAGAGGTACCATTATGTAAGAATAGGAAGATGCATGTTGAATTATGATGTGATTGTGATTGGCGGCGGATCGGCGGGTTTGATGGCGGGTATTGCTGCAAGCGCGGGCGGCGCCTCGGTGCTGTTGATCGATAAAGGCGATAAATTGGGGCGTAAACTCGGGATCTCCGGCGGCGGGCGCTGCAACGTGACCAATGCCAAGGAATTGGATGAGCTCATTAAACATATCCCGGGGAACGGCCGGTTTCTGCACAGCGCGCTGGCGACGTTCAGTAATAAAGATATTATGGCTTTCTTTGAAGGTCTCGGCATACGGTTAAAGGAAGAGGATCGCGGGCGGATGTTCCCGGTCTCGGATCGGGCGAAGACGGTCGTGGATGCTCTGGTGAGTAAAGTGAAGGCGCAAGGCGTGAGTATTAAGACGAATCAGCCGGTGAAGGCGGTAATTTATGAAGGCGGCGCGGTGGCTGGGGTGAAGCTGGCTGGCGGCGAGGTTATCGGGGCGCGAGCAGTTATTATCGCGAGCGGCGGGAAATCCGTGCCGCATACGGGTTCGACCGGGGACGGTTATGCCTGGGCTGAGAAAGCGGGGCATACGATTACGGAGTTGTTTCCGACGGAGGTGCCGATGACTTCAGGCGAGAGCTTCATCCAGAGCAAGGAGTTGCAGGGACTGTCGCTGCGGGAAGTGGAGCTGTCCGTGTGGAATCCGAAGGGCAAGAAAGTGATTACGCATGACGGGGATATGATTTTTACGCATTTTGGCATATCGGGGCCGATTGTGTTGCGTTGCAGTCAGTATGTCGTGAAGATCATGAAGCAGTTTGGCGTGACCAAGGTGCCGCTTACGATTGACTTGTTTCCGGAGAAGAGCGCCGATGAAGTGTATAGTGAGACGCTGGCGCTGGCCCGGGCTGACGCGAAGAAACTGATCCGCAACGTGCTCAAGGGTTACCTGCCGGAGAAGCTGGTGCCGCTCATGTTACGCAAAGCGGGTTTGGACGGGGAGCTCACCTATGATAACATTCCGAAGGCGTTGTGGGTCGAACTGTCGAAGCTGATCAAGAGCTTTCCAATCGCGGTCAACGGGACGTTGTCGATTGAGGAAGCTTTTGTCACCGGTGGCGGCGTGAACCTGAAGGAGATTGATCCCAAGACGATGGAGTCGAAGTTGATGCGGGGCTTGTTCTTTTGCGGCGAGGTGCTGGATATTCACGGGTACACGGGCGGGTATAACATTACGGCGGCGTTCTCGACGGGGTATACGGCAGGGAAATGTGCGGCGGAGAGTTTGACATAGGAGGTTTCTGATTATGAAGAAGTTTACAGCAATGTTGGTTTCGGCGATGGTTGGTATGAGTGTGTTTGCGGGGTTTACGGATTCTGCGGAAGCAGCTCCTAAGATCGTTGAGTACAAGAACTGCACGGAACTGACCAAGGTGTACCCTGGCGGTGTCGCGCGTACTGCGTCGGTTAAGAATAAAGGCGGGAAGACGAAGAAGAAGCCCTTCGTCTCCAAAGAGCTATACGATGCGAATGATAAGAGCGATAGGGATAATGATTTGATTGCTTGTGAGCGATGAAGTATGGGATGTTGTTACTTATAACCTTCCTGCTGGTCGATCATAGTTAGTTTATTTAACTCTAAGTTATATTCTACCTTTGTAAATCCGTCTCCATAATAATCAATATAGAAAATAATCTTATTCCCTTGCATGATATTTCTGTATTCTTTCTCGCCGATTTTTATGATTTGCAACTTCTCTGTTTTTGTATAATTAGTGAGATTCTTAAAAAAGTAGATTTGTTGATTTTCATGGTCTAATTTAAAATTTTTAATTCTGTATCCTTTAGGATTGATGATATATAAGTCTCCATCGGCCGTCGTTGTAATTAACGTGTTTAAAATAATTTTATCTGTATTCTCTTCTTGTTTAGCAACAATTGTTGGGACGCCGTCGTTAAGTTCTACTGTGAACTCTTGAGATATTGTATCAGGGAGCTTAACGTCTTCGTTTAACCTTTTGTCTTTGGACAGGGTAAAACTCACGAACATTATAATAACAACTATCATAAGCCATGTTAACTTTTTAATTAAAAGTCGCCCCTTTAAGAAATGAACTCAACAGATCGTACGCATACTTACAGCATAATTTAAGACTACATAAGGAGTTTGTCCCCGTGAAAAAGAAGTTGCTTCCAACCCTTGCGGCCATGCTTGTATTCACAACACTTAACACATCTACGACGGCTTCACCCAGCAGTTGTTATAACAAAAATAAGTTCTTCGGCATTAACAGTAACGATCTCGACCAATATCCTGACATTGAGCAAATGATTAAGGATAAAGGCCAAGAAAAGTATGTTATTCGTGATAATAAAATCTCCGATTTTATGAAGAAAGAATTAGGGATTGAAGATAGGTTTACTCCGAAAATTAGCAATATTGAGAATAAGATAGGTAAAGAACAAGTTGACCGTATCCGAAAGGAATATGGCCTCGGAGATCCTCCCGAACCTAGAGTAAGTATGGGGCAAGTTATTCTAGTAGAGTTGGATTGCGGGAGAATAGAGTGAGGTTTCCCTCAACATTACAAATCTTGCGACAACCGAATCATATCTCGGCAATGGATGCCGTTCTCGTAAATGACCTCAGGATAATGTCTGACAAAAAAGTCTCTATCCACGCCAACGATTCTGAACCCGCATTTTTGATACAGATATAGTTGCCCCACACTGGAGTTACCGGTTCCGACTTCGATAGTTTTGTATCCACTTACCTTCGCGGTTTTAATGGCGTGTAACACCAGTTGCTTCCCAATTCCTTGCCCGTGCCTGGATTCCATGACCGCAATGTTGACAAGTTCAACCGTTTCCGGCCGAGTCGGAAGTAACACATACACCCCGATAATTTCATGATTTAGTTCAGCAACATAACATTCACCCCGCCGCAAATAAGTCTTCACAACCTCCTCGGAAGGGTGCCCTCATTTGGCACCTTTCAATATCTAACGAATGCTCATAGCACTATTCTAGGTAATTCGGCTACTCTCGGCAACATTTGGATGCAATAGTGATACTGCGATTCGTTAGAATTCACTAAACCCTCTTATTGGCCTTCTAAGGCTGTGAGGATTCGTTAGTAGTCAAAATGATGTAATCTATTAGTCAACACACAATAGGTGGCAGTACTTTTTTAGTTGTAATGAAACAAAATAGCATCCGCACTCGTTAGTACTGTAACGCTAGGGGGAGATGCACATGAAATTCAAGCTAGGACTACTATTGCTACTGAACTTACTGCTGCTAACAGGTTGTTTCACGGGGGAAAGTGGGCTATCCATCTCCAAAGAGAATCTAACCTTGGATAAAGTAACGAATGCCCTCAATGCAGAAGGTATTGAAATGGTCCCCGAGGATATCGAGAAAGACTGGAAATTACATCGTATTAAACCACACAGATTTTCTGTGACTCAACCGACCGAAAAAACAATAAACAAAGAGTATATCTCCGTTTACATCTATCGTTCTGAACAAGCCCGTATAAAAGGACTTCAGGATCTTAATCACCAAAAGCAAAAATATGATATGCAAATACCCCTCATTTACGAGCACAAAAATGTGCTCATCCTCTACTGGCATCACCAGAACGTAGACGATGCAGAGAACGCCAAGTTTAATGTTCAAATTAAACATGCCCTCCAAGGACTTTGACCTATACGGATGCCCTAGTCCTTGGAGATCAACTTGACCTTGGCGGCATCTGACATTTCCCCATCGTCCGCGCTAACGAATCCGTATATCACTATTTGTTCCTAATTGGCACTTTTCGAAATCTAACGAATGCTCATAGCACTATTCTAGGCAAAATGGCCATTATCGGCAACATCTGGGTGCGATAGTGATACTGCGATTCGTTAGAATTCGCTAAACCCTCTTATTGGCCTTGTAACGCTGTGAGAATTCGTTAGAATCCCCAGGTTACCGAATGTCCAGCAAAGTTACTTGAAGTCATCGCTCCACTGGAAGCTCACAGATGTTAATGCCACTGGGGCTTTTCTCCCCCGCACGCCCAGCCCGCCCAGCGAATATACTGCCCTTATGAACCCAGACGGAGGTCCCGCTATGAGTCCGTTCAATGAGAATAACCCCTTGCAGCCTTGGGCGCATTTTGAGCAGATGTTCGGGATGAAGCTTCCCCGCTTGCCCGGCGGCACGGAGCCTGAGGCGATTGAAGCCTATGTGAATGAGGTCATCGACCGCTCCCTGCCCTTGACTGCACCTGTGTATCCCAGAGCGCTGCGGGCCGAAACCTTCGAAACGCATAACAGCGTGATTGTGAAGATTCGTATTCCGCCCAAAATAAAACTGAGAAACCTGCGTGTGCTAATCCATCCCGGGCATATCAAGGTGGAAGGTCTTCATCGTTCAAGGCCTCAAATCATCAAGCTGCCCACACTCGTGAACAAAAAGCGCAGCAAAGCGGTCTACCGCGACGGCATCCTGCAAATTCAAATCCGAAAGCATACGGCGAACGGCGGAGGATATCACGAAGTTTATATTCGTTAAAGTCACATGTTCTGGGCGTATGCCATACCATATAACAAACACGGTTAAAAAGAGGGTGTGACCGCATGCCGAATGTATTCAACATCTTCAATATTAAGATCAACAACGTCTCCAGCAACGGTTCGGTCAACATGGGGAACACGATTCTGCGGGGCAACTCGGCGGATTCGAAGGAAGTGGGCGGCAACAGCGTCATCGGCGACGCCAGCCCGGCCTATCAGGTGGACCGTAACGTCGTAAGCGACCCGGATCTGATTGACCAACCTACGAGCTCCTTGTGACCCTGGAAAGGAACCCGAACATGAATATATCGATCCTGAATATCAAGATTACATCGATTAGCAATGTAGGATCTTTCAATATTGGCAAAACCATCATTTCGCGCAATCAAAATACATCCGTCTCCACCGGCGAAAATGCGGATGGAGGAGACGGAGCTACAGATGAACCCGGTACGGTTCCCCCGAAGCCGACAATAGCCGGTGCTGGCGCATCCGGCGCAGGAGCTGGTGCTGGTGCTGGAGCTGGGGCAGGCGCAGGAGCTGGCTCCGGTGTAGGCTCCGAGCCGTCCGGGGCAGGCACGGGCTCTTAGCCAATGAAGCCGACGTTACTGGCTAAGCGATGGTGATGAGCTGCAATTTAGCAGAAGTGAGGTGAGTGCGAATGAACCCCTTTTATCCCAAATTTTACTCCTATCCTCAAGCGAATTACCATCCATACTACAACACCTATCCGACTTCTCATCCCAATAACAGTACGCAGAGTAACACCCAGCCGTATTCTAATCCCCAAAACAACCCGTATCTAGTCATGTTGGAACAGCGGATTCGGCAGTTGGAGGCGAAGCAGCAGTTTTTGGAACAAGAACAGGCCGTGTTGAAAGAGCAGCTGCAGTCGATCAAGCCCATACACATTGAGAACATCAATTACAAAATCCAGGAGCTTACCGTAAGCGAGCTTAGCGGCACCTTGAATATCGGCATGACCGCGCTGACCGACCATGAGCAATTGCAGAAATGGTTGTCGGAATCGTCGGAATCGGGCGAGCCCGTGAACATCCAAGGGTTGGACAGTTCGCAATCAGCGGAGGAAGACCCTAATTAAATCATAACAGGTGAGAACATGAGTGCGGAACGTTGTTACCGATGCGGGCATAGACCGAAAGAGAAGGAGAAATTCTGTACCGCTTGCGGCGCCCCCCTGCTTAATCGATGCTCCAGTGACGGCGGACCGCTAGGTGATCCGTGTAACAAAGTGAATGCGGATTCGGCGGTTTTTTGCGCGCATTGCGGGTCCTATACTAACTACTACAAGATCGGCATGCTCCACTCCCTGTATGGCGAAAACAAGCGCGAGGAGCGGCATGATCCGGAGTTTCGACATTTTGAACATAAATTCTTTAGAGACTGATTCGCTTAAATTTCGTGCAAAAGGGGTAAAGTATCTTATTCTGAGCATTCTATGAAGAAGTTTGCTTTTCGAGAGGAGCTAGAATAAGATGACGCAAAGTGACAATACGGTTAAACAATCGGTGAAAAAGGTGGCCTTTCTGCTGGCCGACGGGTTTGAGGACTCCGAGATGAAAAACCCTTATGACGCAATCGTGAAGAACGGCAATGACGCCGTCATTATTTCGCTGAAAGCCGGGGATGAGCTCAAAGGCAAGAAAGGCACAATCCAATATACGTCTCATCTGGCGGCATCCGAGGCGCGAGCTGAAGATTATGCGGCTGTTATTATCCCGGGAGGCAAATCGCCTTCGCATTTGCGGGAGGATAAAGACATTCAGGCTTTCGTTCAGGCGGCTGACAAAGCGGGGCTTCCCATCTCGGCGATCTGCCACGGACCGCAAGTGTTGGCGTCTGCAGGATTGCTGCAAGGCCGCACGTTGACGGGATACGCCGCAATTGCGGATGAGATCAAGCAAGCGGGCGGCAACTATGTCGACAAGGAAGTGGTCGTGGATCGCAATCTTGTGACTTCACGCACACCGGAGGATGAGCCTGCATTTATTGAAGAGACGATCAATAAATTAGGTGTTAGCGCCTATTAGAATTTATGAATACAATAAAGAACCCGCTCATGAAGCGGGTTTTTTCTGTTTATGGAGTTATATGTTATCCAATAACAGTTAGAAAACCTTACCAAAGACAGATTTGAACCTACTCCTCTAAAATGGTTAAATGACTGTACTAAGGGGTTTTGTAAAAGTGAGTTCGATTTCATATGAGAAAGCAATTAAATTGTTAACGTATTTTGAAAAGCGAGAAGATTTATGGGCAATAGGTCCGTGCTCTCTAGAATTAATTGAAGCTGCACAGAAAGCATTGGGATTGAGCATATCGGGTTGTTATCTCGAATTTGTCCTCGAATATGGTGCATTATCATTTGGTTCTGAAGAAATAAGTGGAATAGTTAACGACGATTTTAAATTAACTGATGACTTTACGAATTCTTTTCAAACAGACGCAGTTAGTCAAACACTTGATCTGAGAAAAACAGGGCTGCCCCATCATTTATTTATGATTTATAACACAACATGGGGAGAAATATTCTGTCTGGATTACAGCAATATAGATGCATTTTCAAAAGAGCCTACCGTTGTTACCTATTATCTTGGCTTTGACCATGAGGCACAGAATTATGAAATTATTGCTAGAAATTTTGGAGATTTCTTGTTGGATCGTGTGACCGAAGCCATCTGTGTTAATGAGTGTGATGAAGATTGAGGAAGAAATAAAAAAGAAACTTGGGTTCATTTCTAAACCCAAGTCTTCCTCTGATGCACATTTATTAATTGCCTATCGCGGATACTTTCAAGCTTTTGATTAACCCCGGTAATTGTTCGGTAGTAAACTCCCCATATGCGCGATTGATGGCGGCTTCGAGAAGTGTCTCCTTCGCTTGGTCAAATGTCTGTACATTTCGCGCCGATACCTTCATGAGATGGTAACCGAACTCAGTTTCCACAGGTTCGCTGATCGTTCCGATAGGTAATGTCACAGATGCGTTCTTGAATGCTTCAACATAATTGGCCGCCAATTGGTTTTCATACGTACCTCCGCTGTCCTTGGAGCCGGGATCATCGGAGTATTCTTTGGCTAGTATCGCGAAGTCTCCGCCGTTCATCAGTTTCTGCCGCACTTCGTTCGCACGGGCCAGGGCATCTTCTTTCTTGCGCAGCTCCTGGCCAGTTGAAGCGTCTTTCAGTCCGATTAGAATATGGCTGACCGTCACAACGGTGTAGTCTGCAGGCTTCGCCAGCAATGCGGCGTTAAATTCGGCTCGCAGCTTCGCATCGGTAATCGACTTCCGCAACACACCCTGTGCTTCAATCTGCATAGTGATATATCGGGCTATGTCCGCTTCAACTAGTCCGTCTTTTTTCAATATGTCCGCAAGCGCCCCGACGAGTTGTGGTTTCATCTGAACCATTCGGGCAGCACTGTCGGTCTTGGCTTTATTTTTCACTTCGGCATCGGCCTTGGAAGCAAGTACTTTTAATGTGATGTATTCTTTCAGCGTTTTTTCCAAAAAGTCAGTGTTCGTCAAGGGTATTTCCGAGGACATAAACAAGCTTGTCACATTGAGAAATTTGAGGATTTCCCCTTTCGTCACCTGTCCGCCCGTATACACCGCTACCACTTCGTTCAACCCGTTGTCGCCAATGCGAATCGTGTTCGTTTTGCCATCCCAAATAACCGGCTTGCCCATAATCTTCCCGACCGTGCTCAGTTGAGCGTAGGTTCGTCCTTCGTGAATGAGTATATTCCCCGGCGCTTGGACTTCGGTTCCGTTATAGATCATTTTCACTTGTTTCGTCAGGGCCTCGACCATACCGTTACCCGCATACGCGGCCGTTCCCGTCAACAATGTTCCCGCTAACGCGCCAATCAGCAAGCCTTTATATTTATCGTTCATCATACAACTCCTTGCGGTTTAATAAGTACAACGTACTTATTCCACTTTTTTGCGCCGAATCCTTGTGTGATCAACACAAAAAACCGAAAGACGGACACCCGTTTAACAGTGTCGATCTTTCGGGTTCAGGGAACTCTATTCCGGTTTACGCGTGAACGTCGCCGGACAGGTAATCATAGCTTTCTTCGTAAGGCATATATTCGCCATCCTCGCGGCTCTGCAAGGTGTTGTCACTGTCGCCGCTGATATAATCTTCGCCTAAATCCTCGTTCACGATATGCGCCGGTATCACAATCTGATTCTCGTCCTCATCTTCGTCCGGCAGCCTTTGATCCGCTGAATGCACATAGGGTGCGATGCCGTGCAGATTGTAAGCCGCGTCGTTCACACCGGCATCCGTGAGCCCGTTCGATTGTTCGACGAGTCTGCCGCCGTAAGCTTGCGTAATCTGTAGGGCGGAAGCGAGGTCGTCTTCATGTAAATGCAAATGCAGCGAAGGCGTCTGGGCACCCTCATGGAAAACCGCGGAGTAGTCCAATTCCGTCAGCGTGTCATACGCCTTGTGAGCGGACAATTCATCAGCAAATTCAAACATAATCGCGTTGTAATGCACAGGCTGCATCTCCCTCGTTGTCAATTTAAACCAACTTGTAACGATGCTAGGATGTCCATGGGCTCTGCAAATTATGCATGCTTGCCGCATGCTCAATTCCGCCGCTTAAACCCGCCCGCTCACACGTTCAGGACGGGAATCGCCAAGGAACAGCTTCATCATCGGCGGCGTTACGATGGTGGTGACAAGCACTACCACGATGAGCACAGCGAACAGATCGTCCTCGAGCAGTCCCGCGTCCAGTCCGATCGCCGCGATGATGAGCGCGACTTCGCCCCGCGACACCATGGCCGCGCCTATACCCAGCGCGTTGCGGTTCTTGAAGCCCGCGAGCCTTGCGCCTAACGCGGATCCGGCAAGCTTCGTCACGATCGCCAGCGCCGACAGCCAGGTAATCAGCCACAAATTGTCGGCGATACCGTCGAACTTCGCGCTCACCCCGATCGACGTGAAGAATACCGGCACGAAGATCGAATAACCGATCGTCTCGACCTTCTCAAACACTTCATGCTTGTATTCGGTTACCGAGATGGCGACTCCCGCAATATAAGCCCCGATAATAGCTGCGACCCCCGCATACTCCGCCAAATAAGCGTAGAAGAAGCAGATGATAAGCCCTGCCGAGATGACCGACTCGGTTACCCGTAACGGTGCGAACCGCTTCAGCGCCCATGGCACCAGAATCCAGCCGAGGAGGATGGCGACGGCGAAGAAGAGGAATTTTTTGAGAATAATGAATCCTAGGTTCACTTCCCCGCCCGCCAAACTCATTACAAAAGCCAGCCCCACAATCACCAGAATATCATCAATCACCGCCGCGCCTAAGATCGTGGATCCCTCTCTGGACTTGAGCTTGCCCATCTCCTTGAGCGCCTGTACGGAAATACTGACCGACGTCGCCGACAATAGCAGGCCCAGGAACACGGCTTCCAACGGCGGCAAGTTCAAAATCAACCCCGCCCCGTAACCAAGCGTGAGCGGAACGATAATACCCGCCATACCTACAAACAACGACGCCTTCCCCGTCCGCTTAAACTCTTCCGTATCCGTCTCCAAGCCGGCGATGAACATGAGCAAAATCACACCAATTTGACTAAGCTCCTCGAGAACCTCCGTCGAATGAATGAGCCCCAGCACGGACGGTCCCACCACAATGCCGATAAGCAACTTACCGAGCACTGAGGGCTGTCCGAGCCGAACGCTGATGTCACCCGCGATTTTGGAGAAAATCAGAATAATAGCCAATTGAAGAATAAGCATGGAAATTCCACCTTTCTTGTCTACCCTAGGTTTTGGAATAATTTACGAAAACATACATAAAGAAGCCTATCAACCAACCGCCGCCGCGCCGAGTAATTCGACATAGCTGGCCCTTGGTGACAGGCTCCTCCAGATGATGCGTATATTAAGTTAGATTTTCTTATGGGGAAAAATGGGGCAAATAATCCGTTTCATCATATCACGTGGCGGATTCGCGCGCAATAGCGGTTAGGTGTACGCCGCCTAGCCAGCGATCAATGCCGTTTAATGTAACGGCATCGGCTTCGCCGCGCAGCGCCTGCAGGCCAACGGCCGTGATCTGGACGCGGTAGTCGTCCAGATCGGGGGCGCGGCCGTAGCGCGGCAGCTCTGTCGGCCCGGCGATCTGCAGGAGTGGCTTTGGATCGGATCGCATTCGGTCTAGGTAGCACCAGTACTGCAAATCGCCGAGGCCATAGCCCGGGTTCAGGCGGTGAATAGCCTGGAACAAGGGTGCGAGTCCTTGCGGTTGCTGGGGGGCGTTGGTAACTCCGTTTGCCACATTTGGGCGATATCCCGTTGACTCAGCTGGTGATGTTGTTGGATCTCCGTTTGCCTCGTTTGGGCGATATCCCGTTGACTCAGCTGGTGATGTTGTTGGATCTCCTTTTGCCTCATTTGGGCGATATCCCGTTGACTCAGCTGGTGATGTTGCTGGATCTCCGTTTGCCTCGTTTGGGCGATATCCCGTTGACTCAGCTGGTGATGTTGTTGGATCTCCGTTTGCCTCGTTTGGGCGATATCCCGTTGACTCAGCTGGTGATGTTGTTGTATCTCCGTTTGCCTCGTTTGGGCGATATCCCGTTGACTCAGCTGGTGATGTTGTTGGATCTCCGTTAGCTTCATTTGGACGATATCCCGTTGACTCAGCAGCTGGGGTGGCCGCTGTGAAATCCGCGGCCGATTCGATCGGCACGCCCGCCAGCAGAGCCAGCGTCTGCCGCTCCACCACCCCCAGCCCGCCGGGCCGGCTGGGATAGCGCTGCAGATGCAGCGCAAGCGCCGCCGCCAAATACGGCAGCGGCGCAAGATCCCGATCCCGCAGCAACGCTGGCACCGCTGCGGGATCGGGCGAGGCGTAAGCCGCCCAGGCCTCGGCGGCCAACGCCAACTGCACCGGCGTGACGGGCCGTTCCGTGCCGACCAGTCCGGAGAGCTGCGCCTCCGTCAGCTGGCCGAGGCCGTAGAACGGCTCCACGCCGGGGAAGCTGCCGATCATCAGCAGCTTCAACTTCTCATGCGGCACACCGAGCCGCCGCATCCGGTCCAGCACATACAGCAGGAGCGTCTGATCGAACAGGTCATGTTCGAACCAGAGCACGATCTCGGCGTATGCCGACCCGTCGCCGAGAGTCGCTTGCTGCTCCATCTGAGTTGCAATAAACTCCGCCGCCGGCACCCCCATCTTCTCCTCAAAGTACGCCGCCCGCCGCTCTACAAATCCCGTTTCATCCATATCCGCCTGGATCGGCCCGTCAATTAACATTTCCCGCCAAGCCAGCACTACCGCCTCCGTAGATGTAATAATCATACGCAGTTTATCAGCTACCGAATCTCCGTTGGTTAGATGAAGCACTTTTTGACCCATAATATCGCCCGCCTTAGCGTTTCAGCTCAATTCTCTGCCGTAGTAAATGTAAAAGTATGATGCCGTCTTCCCGCTTCCACCGTAACAACCACTTCACGCCCGGGCGCCAGCTCCTGTTCCGGCTTAAAGGAGATCCCTTGCTGATTTGCAGTGGTAGCCCCCGGAATATACTTATCGGGTTCATTCGCGTAACGAACAGGTATGCCCAGCATGTTCACTCGCGATCCCTTCCAATCCGCCGTGATCTTTACATCTCTTGGAACTTTGGTCGCTCCGTCAGCTGGATATGTGTGAGCGATCCAATTCTTCGACTGATATGCATCCCATGCAAACCAACTTACAACTCCAATCATAATGACTGCAAGAAATCCGATTTTCCTGTTACGCATCATATCCACATCAACCTTTCACAGTCGACCCGTTCAATTCCGTAATCAGCGCCCTCAACCATGCATCCAGATGTGTAAATTGATAACCGGCCTCAGCGGCTTTCGTCGTGTCCATATACCAGTCGTCCGGCACGCCGAACGGGGAGTTGTTGGCCGAATCCTCCACGGTTGCGGCCGTCTGTGCGGATCGCCCCAGCTCGTCCTCGATCAACCGAATCACTCCGCCCACGGAAATCGAACCGGAAGCACAGGCGTTGAACGGCCCGCTAACGTCCTGATCTTTCAGCCACAAGAGGAAATTTGCCGCTTCATCCGAACGAATGAAGGACATTCGCGCATCCGGATTCGGGATACCGATCGGCACACCGTCCCGCACACGGTTCATATGAAATTGCATACGCAGCGTGTAATCATCTGTACCCAGCACGATGGGAAAACGCACAGCGCAGACTGGAAAGTCGGCTTGTCGCATAAACACGGCCTCCGCCAGACGCTTGCCTTCCGCATAGTTATAAACGGCTTCCTTCAAGGGTTTGCCTTCCCCAAAGGTGAAATCGTCTTTCCCGCGGAGCTTCACAGGATATGTATAAGGGTCAAAATCATGCTCGCGCCGCGCCCCGGCACCGAACTCATAAACGGATAGTGTCGAGGTAAAAATGTAGCGTTTCACCTTCCCGCCCGCAAACGCATCGCAAGCATCCGCCGCAGACCCGGGTGAGTAGCATATATTGTCATATACAACATCCCAGCTCTTGCCCTCTGTAGCTTTCAGCAATGCCGCACGGTCCTCACGGTCCAGCTGCAACCGGGTTACACGGTCACCGAAATCATCCGGCGTCGTTCCCCGGGTTGCGATGGTCACGTCGCATCCTTGATCTAACAGGCGTTCCACCAATCTTTTGCCAAAAAAACGGGTTCCTCCGAAAATCAACACCTTACTCAACTGATCTGCCATACATATACCCCTCCCAGGTATTTATCATAAATCCTTTATCGCATTCTCCAACTGCTTACCGAATCGAGTTTCATCAGTCTTCGCCACCGCCGTGTTTGGCACCTCCGCATAATTGTACAGCACCAGCACATTGTCCGTAAAATAAACGATCGGTGCATGGGAGCTCATGATTTTTGGAGAATCTTCGTATGCCTTGAAGCCCTCTTCTCTAGTCTTCGAGTCCTTATAAAGGTACACATTCACTGCGGCATTAGAGCCTAATGAGTACCCCTGGGGGGTAATTTCTCCAAGCGGACGTTCAGTAACAGATGCATCTTTAGTAATCACTAGCCCAACTTGCCGAAAGGCTTTCTCCACATCTCCGACAGTGTGAACTTTAGCGGCTGAATCATTATTGCAGGCGGTCGTGAACATCAACAACATGCTTAAAGCTAGTATCCATTTGGTCATCGGCATCAAACTCCTTGTACTATGTTCAGCGGGGTCGGCGTTCTTACATAATAGATACGTTTATATGGTTGCAAAAGTTACTCCCGCCATCGACGATAAATGAACCAGACCATGAGCAGAAACACAACATACACCGTCAGGACAATGACCGCGTTACGCCAATTGCTAAATAGCTGATCTCCGACAATGGCGAACGTGATCATCACCGGCACCTTTCCAATAACCGTAGCAGTCAGGAACGTCAGGAACGACATTCGGCTGATTGCCGCGTACGTATTGATGGCCTGGGCCGGGAGAATTGGAATTAGTCTGGCGAACAGCAACGGTAGGAAGGGTCTTGTTTCGAATTTCGCCGTAAGCTCGGACAACTTCGCAGAACGGGAAATTCTGCTCCGGGCAGCATTCGCCATAACGTAGCGTACAATCGCGAACATGATGACCGCCGCGGCAGTGGATGCGAACACATTCAACAAACCGCCCGCAAGGAAGCCGAACTTAGCCCCAATTACCGCAGCGATCACACCGAACGGAATAACGGGTACCAGTCCAAGAAGAATCGCCAACAGGGTGATGGGCAGCAACTGAACTTCTTCCTCCTGGCTTAGCCAAGTTACAATCGGCTCCCTATAGGCAATAGCCGCAACAATCAAAATGAAATAGCTTAAGATCAACAGCTTTTTGGTCACAATGAATCCTTTCCTGCCACAATTAAGGCACTTCTACCACAAACGGGACGACAAAGACCTCGCCTTGATGCTGAAATTGCCCCCATATTTTATAAACGCCGCTTTTTGGAAACGAGGTTGCGAAGTTAGCCTCCGGGCCTGTTGCCCGTTCGTCCGTAGGATGGACATGCAGATACTGCTCGGTGTCCGCGCTTAGAATGACGACATGGCCGACAGCCCCTAGGTAAGGTTCCAAATCCGAGACGGGTGTCTGGTCGTCCGCGCGCCGAATATGAAACGATAGATTGGCGTCCATTCCTGCCATGAGATGGTCGATGTTGAGGGCAATTTCTTTGCCGTTGACTACCTTCGTGAGCTCCGATTCCGGCTCCATGGCTTTCTGTTGGGGTGCTTCTCCCGCGACCGTGATCCATTCGGTTTGGGTCATGCTCCCCATCCCTGTCGGGATAAAATCGGCAATGACTTTATACTTGCCTGCGGCAGGGAGCTTGGTTGTCACTTCAAACGTCCCTGCTTCCTTGTACTCCGGATGAATATGGTCAAAATACGATAAATCTTCGCTTACAACGATCAGATGCATCTTTTTTTCGTGATTGATATCAAATTGTTCGATTGCCTTCTCTTCATGATCCCGCAGCTCTATGGTGAGGGTAAGCTCCTCTTGCGGCTTAGGTGAAGACGCCGAAAGCTTCCACACGGCATGAACTTTGTGCTCATCCGCAGGGGATTGCGTCCGCTCCGTATGGTTCCCATGCCCCGCGTTCTTCCCATCGGCTCCGTTACCGGTCTTCGCCTCTTCCGCCTGGTGACCGGTTTTCGCATCGTCTGCCCCATGCGTCCCTTCGGCTCCATGACCGGCATTCGTCTCTTCCGTGCCGTGTCCCCCGTGCCCTGTGCCGGATCCGTCTTCGGATTTACCGCATGCCGCAAGAATGGCTATGGAAATGAACATCAAGATCGCTATTCGTCTCATGGTTTTCTTTCCTCCTGTGCGTTAAAGTTTAACCCGTTGCAAACGCAGCGCGTTCAGAACAACGGATACCGAGCTCAGCGCCATGGCCGCGCCGGCCACCCACGGGGCAAGGAATCCCGCCGCGGCAATCGGTATACCCAGCATATTGTAGGCAAGTGCCCAGAACAAGTTCTGTTTAATGTTAGCCATCGTTCGGCGGCTCATCATGATCGCTTCCGGGATACTGTTCAGGTCCCCCCGCATTAACGTAACGTCAGCTGCTTCTATCGCAATATCCGTTCCTGTTCCAATGGCAATCCCGATATCCGAGGTGGCCAACGCCGGCGCATCGTTGATACCGTCGCCCACCATGGCTACTTTACGCCCGGCTTCCTGAAGCTTGCGAACTTCATTCGCTTTCCCTTCCGGCAGCACTTCCGCCAGCACGCGTTGGATGCCTGCTTGTTTGGCGATGGCCTCAGCGGTTCGCTGATTGTCTCCGGTCATCATAATGACATCGATGTTCATTTCGCGAAGGCGGCGGACCGCTTCTCTGGACGTCTCCTTGATCGTATCCGCAACAGCGACCAATCCGGCGAATTGTCCGTCAATCGCGATGAACATGGCTGTTTTGCCCGATAACTCAAGCTGCTCTGCCTTCTTAACAGCTTCGGCGAACATGACCTTATTTTGCTCCAATAATCTGCGCGTTCCTACCAGAACCTCTTTGCCCTCTACAGTCGCCTTTATTCCGTAACCCGGCACTGCCTCAAAATCAGTCGCAGCCCCAATCTCGATGCCCCTTGCCTGAACTCCTTCCACAATCGCCTCCGCCAAAGGATGCTCGGAAGATTTCTCAGCCGCAGCGACTAGTTGAAGCATGTATGTTTCGTCCAGATCCGCCTGGTGCACAATTACATCTGTCAGCTCCGGTTTGCCTTTGGTGATCGTTCCTGTTTTGTCCAAAACCACGGTTTGAACTTGGTGCAAGCTCTCCAGATGTTCCCCGCCTTTGAACAAAATCCCGAACTCCGCCGCCCGGCCGGACCCCGCCATAATCGAGGTAGGCGTAGCCAATCCAAGCGCGCAAGGGCATGCGATCACAAGCACAGCAATAGCTTTCTCCAGTGCCGAAGCGAACACGCCGGGTTCAACAGCAAAATACCACACCAGGAAAGTAACTACAGCAATGCCGACCACGATGGGAACAAAAATACCGGAAATGCGATCCGCGACTCTCTGAATGGGTGCTTTGGAGCCTTGGGCATCCTCCACCACTTTAATGATCTGCGCCAATGCCGTTTTGGAGCCTACCTGGACAGCTTTAATGCGGAGTCGGCCGTTCTTATTCACGGTTGCGCCGATCACACGATCTCCCGCTTTCTTATCCACGGGCAGACTCTCGCCTGTCAGCATGGATTCATCCACAGTCGAAGCGCCGTCTATCACTTCACCGTCTACTGGAATCTTCTCGCCCGGTTTGACGATCACAACATCCCCAACGATCACATCTTCTATAGGCACATGCAGCTCCTGCCCGTCCCGGAGGATCAGCGCGTTCTTCGCCCCAAGGCTCATCAGCTTCTTGATCGCTCCCGAAGTTCTGCCTTTAGCCAGCGATTCGAAGTATTTCCCCAGAATAATCAAGGTAATAAGGATTGCACTCGTTTCGTAATAAAGCGAAGGCATATGATGGCCCTCCCCGCTCCCCGCCCAATCCAGCGTCAGATACAGGCTGTAGAAGTAGGCGGCCGATGTCCCGAGCGCCACCAGCACATCCATATTCGCGCTTCGGTTGCGTAGCGCTTTATAAGCGCTGATGTAGAACGGGAGACCCACCCCGAACTGAACCGGTGTAGCCAAAGCCAGCTGTACCCATGGGTTCATCAGGAATTCAGGCAGGTAAATCCATGAGGTAAAGGAGAAGTGGGAAACCATGGCCCATAACAGCGGCAAGGACAATACAGCGGATATAAGAAGCTTTCGCTTATGCGAGGAAATTTCTTGAAGTTTAGTTGCGTCTTGGTCGGATTGATTTTCTTTCAGCTTGGCTCCGTAACCTAGCTTATCTACTTTAAGAATCATCCCTTCCACGTTAACTTCGGCTTCACTGTACTCCACGGTTGCCGTTTCCAGCGCTAGGTTAACTGTGGCTTTATGCACGCCGGGCGTCTTGTTCAGCCCCTTCTCGATTCTCGTAGCGCAGGCTGCGCAGGTCATTCCCGTAATTTGCAGCGTCGTTTGCTTATTCTGCTCTTCCATGATTCCGCCTCCTTACTTAAGACAGCAAAAGCCACCGCATGCAGTGGCCTCTTCCTTTTAAACGATGTCGTAACCTTGTTCCTCAATCGCTTCTTTAATGGTTTCCAGCGTAACCTTCGATTCTTCAAATTCCACGGACACCGTGTTGCTTGCAAGATCAACAGTTGCCGTTGCGCCTGCTTCTTTAACCGCTTTCTCCACCGAATTTACACAATGGTTGCAAGACATACCTTCTACCTTCAATTTTACCGTTTGCATCATGACATCTCCTTTATTTCATCAGTTTCTGTATCGTAGTTAACAGCTCATCAATGACTTCGTCTTCGCCGGCATGCAATCGCTCGGTCACACAGGTTTTCATATGATTCTCTAATAACAGTTTACCTACGCCGTTCAGGGCAGATTGGATGGATGCAAGCTGATTCAGGACATCATCGCAATACGTATCCTTCTCAATCATGCCTTTCACCCCGCGAATCTGTCCTTCGATCCGATTTAGTCGGGATACCAGATTGGCCTTGGTTTTGTCCGAATGATGGCTCTTGCGTTCTGTACCGCAGTGATCTTTCATGTCGTTGGGTTCCATATCATCCCTCCTGTAATGATAATTTACCATACCCCCCTACCCTATGTCAAATTTAAAATAAACTTTTTTGTTATTCATCACCAAGAATGGTCAGGATGACTTAGTTGTGATGAGTCACGCACTTTATGAAAGACAACAGGCAACTATTGAGTTATACCAACAACTCGCTGTTGCAGAGAAAGAAAGTTTAGATCCTGCAATTACAAAAATCAATCATACGGACTTAATGAAAAAACTAAGGAGCCGGATTCATGGAGAAACAAGTTCCGATTAATTACCTTCCCTCTGCCGAGCAGGATCTATCGGATATTATAGACTACATTATGATGGATAATCCATCTGTAGCAGTCCGCTTATTTAGCAGAATAGATGAGAGTATCTCTACTCTTTCGAAATTCGAAGAGTACTTCATGGCAAGATGAAATACAATTTTTTGTTAATATAATCACTTAAACACCACTACCTCATGCTTTCTCTCACACAACCCCCTGATCCCCTCCGCTATGTTGCGAATCCCCTGCTCAATCAAATCCTCACGTACTTGAGAAACACTGATGCGAATCATCGTATCTTTAGCGAATGCCGGCAGGAACATCTTCTCCACCTCATCCACTTCCACATTTTCTTGCATCAGGTGTTGAATAAGTTCCTTGGCTTTGATCCCGCGAGGCAGCTCAATGGTGGAATAAAACCCGGATAATGCTTCCGAATAGAGAGCGGACACAGCAGGCAAATGCTTCTTATAAGCCTCTTGTAAAAGAATAGCTTTCCCCCTGTACAACTCTCTCATTCGTTGAATATGAGCTTGGAACATGCCGCTTTTCAGATAGATTTCGAGCGCGCCTTGCATCAGCAAAGGCGTATGTAAATCCGCGGCAAACTTGGCCCGCCGGAATGATTCGTTCATCGCTTCAGGCAGAACCGCAAGCCCGAGGCGGAGTCCTGGCAGCATGACTTTCGAGAAGCTTTTGACATAAATGACCCGGCCCGAAGGTTCGTACGCATATAGAGGATCCTGCTTCAAATTCACATCCAAGTCTCCCATATAATCATCTTCAATGATGTAGACGTCATACTGGCGGGCGAGCTCGACGATTCTGCGTTTGTCCTCATTCGTGTAGCTGTGCCCGGTAGGGTTGTGGAACCGTGAAACCATATAGAAAAACTTGATCTGATGATGTGCAAAAATATGCTCCAACCGCTCCAAATCGACCCCCGCGCCCGAAACCTCAATGCCGTACGCCTCCACATCATGATGTTGAACGGATTGAATAAAGCTCATGTGAGTAGGCTGCTCGAGACAAATGTTCGTTCGGCCATTCGGAAACGGAAGAGAGACGAAGAGGTTCAACGCTTGCTGAGAGCCCGATACCACCCAGATCCGTTCAGGCACGGTAAACACCTGTAGATCCTGCAAATGACGGGCAAGCTGCTGACGTAATGAATACAGTCCCTGAGGCTCGGAATATGTAAACATCTCCTCTTGATACCGTTCAATTGCCTGATTCATACAATGCTGGAAATCCCGATAAGGCATCGCCTCCTTGTCCGGACCGGCTGAGAGGAAGTCAATTCGGCTGGTGTTCCCGTTGTCAACGGCTCCGGTTGAACCGCCCTCCACAACGTAGTAACCGCTGTTCGGAACCGCGTAGATTCGGTGTTTACGTTCCAACTCACTGTAGGCTTTGATTACGGTGTTCATGCTGCAATTGTAGTCGGCGGACAGCGTTCGGATTGACGTCAGCTTGTCGCCTGGTTTCCAGAAACCCTGCTGTATGCGTTCCTCCATATCACATATAATCTGCGCATATTTTCTCATCGGATGCTTGCTCCCTTCCTTAACTGTATGGGTACACTCCTTAAAAACGTACCTAGCGGCCTCGAATCGAACTGCCTATACTGAACCTGTGAAACATCAAATGACAGGAGGAATTTTGCTATGAAAAAGGTAAACTTGATGATCTTGATGTTGATTTCCCTCTTAGTGGTAAGCGTAATTCATCCGGTTTCTTCGAATGCCGGCAACGCCGAATCCAAGAGGCTTCAGGTCGATCATTTGTTCCAAACTACGGATGGTACCATCGTAATCAAGAATCTCAGAACGGACAAGACCTATACGTATAACCCGGAACGAAGCGAGACGCGATACACACCGGAATCTTCTTTCAAAATCCCCAATGCTCTAATCGGTCTGGAGGAACAAGCGGTAGCGGACGAATACGAGGTGAAACGGTGGGACGGTGTCGTGCGGGCGTTTGAGACCTGGAACAGGGATCACTCGTTAGCCTCCGCCATGCGGCAATCAGCGATCTGGTTTTATCAGGATCTGGCGCGGTATATCGGGCCTGTTGCCATGCAGCGGCATGTGGATGAGATGCAGTATGGTAACCGAGATATTTCCGGGGGAATCGATACTTTTTGGCTTAACAGCAGTTTGAAAATATCCGCACGAGAACAGGTAGACTTTATCGAAGATCTGGTCGAAGAAACGCTCCCTGTTCAGAAACAGCATATGAAGACGGTGAAGAGAATGATGATCGCGGAAGAGCAGGATGAGTACACGGTTCACGGCAAAACAGGTACCAGACTATCCGACATGGGCCTCGGCTGGTTTGTCGGTTATGTGGAAACAGACAAGGACACTTGGGTGTTTGCGACCAATGTGGACAGCAGCGGGACGGTGGCGAGGAATATTACGATGGATTGTTTGGAAGACCTATTTTTGAGTACAAATGCACAGGAAATAGCAGGAAACCTTTGATATAATTGCAAAAGATCATGAGACACAATCAGAGGATGAGACATGTTGATAAAGATTAGTCGTAGGAGTAATCGCAGGTTCGCTGGTATTTTGGCAGGCGTGGTGATACTTGCTGTTATTAGCGCCATTGTGGCGTTGTATATCTACATTACGGTGGCGCCTGAACAAATTGGCTATGCCAGAGTAGACAGTACCCCGCTCACGGAGGAACATATAGGTCCTTATAAAATCGGTAACAGCATTTATGACGGGAAGTCTCCTCCGACAGCGGCGGAACCAACGGCTAATAACGAGGGCAGAGATGTTTACGCGGCCGGTGACGGTCTATACCTATACACAACTACAGGCGATTATGACATTATGGATATGACTGTGCGCGATCCAGGTCACACCACATCCAAGGGAATTACCGTCGGCAGCACCCGGGAGGACATTCGTACCGCTTACGGTAGGGAATACTCTAAACGAAGTGAACAAGGCGCTGATATTATGGTTTATTACGACAAATCGCATGCTCAGGCGCTCGAATTCTGGTTGTGGGAAGACAAAGTTGCTGAGGTACGCTGGAAAACACATTATGTGTTTAAGAGTCCTCCGGCCATATTGCGTTATTTGTAATTACCTTGGGCATAACAACCTGACTATTCACGCAGTCACCCATCATGAGAACAGTGTGGCCACCTCTAAGGAACTCAGCACACGCTATTTTGACCATATGGGCTCTTATCCTGCGCTAAGGAACTGACAGAGCGCTATTCGCACGAAACACCCCACTAAAACCTGGATAGCAGGCAAATAGCGTTTGTGGGGTTCGTTAGAATTATAAACCAGCCAAAAATAAGTAATTAGCGTTAACTGAGTTCGTTAGAGGTAATTCGGTTTATGGAGAATAACAAAAATTGCGTTATTTGTAACCAACTTGAGCATAACTAACTATTCACGCAGTCAACCATCATGAAAGCAGTGTGGCCACCTCTAAGGAACTCAGCACACGCTATTATGACCATATGGGCTCTTTTCCTGCGCTAAGGAACTGACAGAGCGCTATTCGCACGAAACACCCCATTAGAATCTGGACTGCAGGCAAATAGCGTTTGTGGGGTTCGTTAGAATTTTAAACCAGCCAAAAATGAGTAATTAGCGTTAACTGAGTTCGTTAGAGGTAATTCGGTTATGTAAAACAACTAAAAGTGAGATGAAGACGTAGGTAGAGTATAAATAAATGTAGCGGCCATCGGTCCCATAAATGATAATACTTAAGGTTAAAACCATCCCGATGATATTAAAAAACAACACTGAGCGCTTTATGGAGCAAAATATATTCAACAAAAAGAAGAGCATAAGGTTCAAACTATTAAATATCACAAATGGTGCGAGTAATATGAAAGAATAGATTAACCAGTATTCTTTTGGACTCCATACTATAGTAGTAACTAGGGTTTGCAAGACACTCAACAGTGGAGAAAATAATAACAAACCTAAAATCAATAGATTCTTGTTCACATTAGCTACCCCCATAACAAAGAGGTTACCTTAGGTCATGTACCCGAGGCAACCTCTGTTTGTTGTTGTCCTATATAATTAGCTGTTCAATCCGCGCAATGCCTCGGCCACTTTCGCCACGCGCGCGCCCAGACGGCCGGCCATGGTGAACTCCGGTTCCGTCGTTTGGCGCTCGTCTTTCGGACCCGCCACTGTAGAAGCCGCATAAGGAGATCCGCCGATGCCTTCGGTGGTGAGCTGCTCCGGATTCTCGCCGTACGGCAGCCCCACATAGATCATGCCAAAATGCATCAAAGCGATAAACGTTGTCACCGCCGTCGTTTCCTGTCCTCCGTGGATGGAGCCTGTTGAAGTGAATACACCTGTAGGCTTGCCTTCCAACGCGCCGGATTGCCATAGCGAACCAGCGGCCTCCAACACACTTTTCATCTGGGAAGGCATGATACCATAGCGCGTAGGTACGCCCCACAATATCCCGTCAGCCCACTTCAAATCCTCATGCGTTACCTCCGGTATATCCGCTTGCTTCTTCTGAGATTGGATATACACATCATCCTTCGACATAGCTTCCTTCACGGCATCAAACTCGGGCACCTTCACGATGCGAACTTCCGTTCCTTGGACGCCTTCGGCCCCTTTGGCGACCGCTTTGGCCATTTCAAATACGTGCCCGTGGGCGCTGTAGTAGACGATTAGTATTTTGCTCATATGAT
Organism: Paenibacillus swuensis; assembly: GCF_001644605.1. Classification (NCBI taxonomy): domain Bacteria; kingdom Bacillati; phylum Bacillota; class Bacilli; order Caryophanales; family Paenibacillaceae; genus Paenibacillus; species Paenibacillus swuensis. The sequence goes on from NZ_CP011388.1 coordinate 675,604, forward strand.
GCTTCTCCTCCTCCTCTTTCTTGCGAAAATTGGGATTGATCGGCAAACAGACCTCGGTAAGCAAGGGTCAGGGTTTATTAACCTTGTCCGGCGCGGGCGAATCAGAATGCGTTGTATGCCGGGCGTTCCTGAGTCATAGGGATAAGAGAGCATGTGCGGCTTGGTATGCAAAAAAAGGAACCGAACCCTCCGCGCAGAATGTGTTCTACATTAGAAATACTGCCTGATTGGAGTGACGTCATGACCGGTTCAAAAAATTTGGCCCAAGGTGAGTTGGATGAGGCCGTTGCTAATGTCCCTCCCCGCGAGATTCGCATAGGTTTGGTGCTGTATGGGGGCGTTTCGCTCGCGGTGTATATGAACGGGGTGGTGCAGGAGTTGCTTGCTCTCGTTCGTGCGCGCAGAGGCGCGGAGGCGGACCAGGAAACAGCTGATGCCGGCTGCGCTTATGGCGAATTGCTGGATCGTTTGGGCAGCGAAGTCATCATCGACATAGTGGCGGGCAATTCAGCCGGGGGGATCAATGGGGTGCTGCTGGCCAAGGCGCTGGCGACCGGAACGGATTTAAAGTCGGTAAAGCCCCTATGGCGGGATGTCGCGGACTTGAAATATCTGCTGGATCTGCGCGGCGGCGAACAGGATGCTCTGTTGAACGGGGAGTACATGTATCAGAAGCTGCTGGGGTGCTTCGAGGAGCTAAGCCGTCAGGCGGAGCTTGAGCCAGGGCTTACCGCCGAGCGGCGGAAGCAGATTGCCATGCTCGACTTGTTTGTCGCGGCCAGTGATATCCGCGGGCGGCGCTGGAGCTGGACCGACGGCAAAGGACAGGAGATTGAAGGCTTGCGCCACGGGGTGACACTGCATCGCAAGTATCGTACATTGTACGGCGGGGATGACAGCGGGGACGCGGATTGCGAAAGTCGTAACGGAATTGACAGAGACGTGGTAAGCGAGGACTGCGGAGGCGGGGATGGCGAGCAGGATAGTGGCGGAGACGCGGGCTCGGGTAGCGGTGGTGATGTAGGCAGGAACAAAGACCAAGAAGGCAAACGGCTCGGGTATGGTCGAACACGCGGCTATATGCACAATGACTTTCAGGGCGCCGCTCAAGACGATCTCCTCGCCCGCATGGCCCGCGCCACTTCGGCGATGCCCGGCGCTTTTCCCGGTCAGGCGTTCACCATGGAGGAAGTGTATGGCGCGAAAAACACCTACGATCAGCGGGATACCGTTTATCTCCATGACGGATTGTTAACGGATAACCGCCCTTTTCGCCCGGTGCTGGAGACCGTTATGGGCCGCGCGGCGGACCGCCAAGTGGACCGCTGGCTGCTCTATGTCGATCCGACGCCGGTCGATACGCACCTCAGCATGACAATGGATGCTTATCGGGCGAAGCCGAATGTGATGGAGGCGGCTTTGAGTTATTTTGGCGTGCCGCGGTATCAGTCGATTTATGAGCAGCTGAAGGCGATTGAAGCGTATCAATGCGACGTGGATACGTTGGGCGGCGTGCTGGATTTGTTGGAGGGCAAGAACGCGTTGACCCGACGTGAAGTGGACGAGGGCAAGGGGACGATGAGCGGGAACGATGATGGCGACGGTGCCGGGGGCAAGGGGACGATAAGCGGGAACGATGTTAGCAGCGGAGCCGAGGGCACAAGCGCGAAGAGCAAGACAAGCATCGGTGTCGAGGCGCTCACCGCGCTGCCCGGGTACTTGCCGTACTGCAGACTGCGGATTGAACGCCTCGAGCAGGATCTGCTCGGGGGCGCGCGGGCGTACTTCGGCAAGCACGGCGATTTCCGGGAGGCCGCCGACCGGGAAGGAGCGCCGCTCGCGGCTCTGCGGGCCGCGCTTTGGCGCATGCGTGCCGATGCAGGCACGCTCGTCGCGGGCATGGCGATGCCGGATGTCGAGTTCTACGCGCGGTTCTTTCTTTACCATGTAAAGAAAATCAACCGCGCCCTCGACGACCCCGGCAACGCCGCGGCGGCGCAGCGAAAGCGCCTCCTGGCGCGCAAAACGGCGCTCTGGGGCGCCGTCGACAGCCTCCGCCAGCAGGCGTGGCTGTGGTGGCACCTCGAGCGCGAGCTGGCCGCGCTTCAGCGGCGGCTGGCGCTGGCGCCGCCGGGCAGCGCCTTGGCGGCGCAGACGCGCGCCGCGATCGACCGGTTGCAGGCGGAGCTGCCCCGCCACCGGCCGCTGATCGAGGCGCTGGACCGCCTGTACCGGGGGGATGATCCCCGGCAGGCGGCGGAGCAAGTGATGCACTTCGTGGAACACGCGGTGCATCACTGCTTGCTGAACCTGGAGCATCCGGCCTTGATTCTCGAGGCCGTTGCTCCCCAGACGCGGGACCCTGATGCCGGTCCCGCACCGCACGTCCACGGCGCCGAGTTCACAGAGCGCTTGCAAAGCGCGCTGCTCGAGTTCCTGGCCGTCGACCTGTTCCTGTACCCGCTGACCTACAACGCTGTCGGCGAACTCAACCCTACCGCGCTGGTCCGGATCAGCGCGGGGGATGCGGCTACCCTCGGGCTCTCGGGCAGCGACAAGCTGGTGGGCGAGGATCTGCAAGCCTTTGCCGGCTTCCTCTCTCCTCGCTGGCGCGCCAACGACCTGATGTGGGGCCGGTTGGATACGGCCGACATTCTGCTCAACTATATGGACCGCACGTTCCAGCAACGTCTCAACCCTGACGACTCGGATACAGGTGCAAAACTCGCGGACTGGAATGCGTTTTTGCTGCGAACGCGGTTGAATCATTTTGTAACCATCATTAAGGAAGAAATTCCTTATGTGGACCCTAAGCTTGCCGAGTTGTTCCACTCCATACTGGAAGCTTTCCCCGGTTTGTCCGATGATGAGGAACGCCTGCATGAATTACGCGTTTTTTTTGCTGAACGGTACAAGGTCGGTCGTGAAACATGGCTGCATCTGCCTCTCTCCGTAACGGCTGGGAATGCGATGGATATGTTACATAACGCCTCCGCCGCGCTAAAAGGTCACTTCCGGAAGGCCCCTATTCCTTTAATTCTCCTTTGGATCGCGGGAATAGGCATAGATTTGGTGCGGTTGTTGATTAGGATTATTTTGCCACGGAAGAAATAGGGTTGGTTTTTGCTTATGGACATAAATTTCGCTATGATGAATTCAGATTCAACCTATATAGAAACAGGAGTGTGGAGATATGAGCTTGCTGTTTGAACCTTATACCCTGCAAGGGATGACGTTGAAGAATCGGATTGTCATGGCTCCTATGTGTATGTATTCTTGTGAAGACCGGGACGGGAGAGTCACGAATTGGCATCGAACCCATTATACAGCGCGTGCGGTCGGGCAAGTGGGACTCATCATTGTGGAAGCATCCGCTGTAACGCCTCAGGGACGAATTAGTGAGCAGGACCTTGGCATTTGGAGCGACGAGCATGTGGACGGATTAAGAGAAATTACGAACATGATGCATGCATACGGGGCCAAAGCAGCCATTCAAATCGCTCATGCCGGGCGGAAATCGACAGTGGAAGGACCGATTATTGCTCCTTCGGCGATCGCCTTTGATGACAGTTACCGGTTGCCGGAGGCCATGACGACGGAGCAGATTCAGGAAACGCTCTTTGCGTTTCGCGAAGGAGCTCGGCGCGCCAAGGAAGCCGGTTTCGATTGCATTGAAATTCACGGTGCGCACGGATACTTGATCAATGAGTTTCTGTCGCCGTTAACGAATAAGCGTGAGGATGAATATGGCGGGGACCGGGATAACCGATATCGGTTCCTGGAAGAGACGATTCTTGCGGTTAAAGAGGTATGGGCAGGTCCGTTAATGGTGAGGATTTCCGCCAATGAGTATCATGCGGACGGGAACACGTTGGATGACTTTATCTACTACTCACAGCGTATGAAGGAACAAGGCGTTGATCTGGTTGATTGCAGTTCGGGCGGTGTGGTGCCGGCATCCATTCAACCTTACCCAGGCTATCAAGTGCCGCTGGCGGAGGCCATTCGCCGGGGCGCCGATGTGCCGACAGGCGCGGTCGGGCTGATTACGAGCGGTGTGCAAGCTGAGGAGATTCTTCGTAAGGAGCAGGCGGATTTGGTGTTGTTGGCGCGGGAATTCCTGCGTGACCCCTACTGGCCTCGCACGGCAGCCAAGGAGCTTGGTGTGGAGATTGAGGCTCCTAAGCAATATAGTAGGGGTTGGTAGTATAATTAGCTGAGTTAACGGATTCCCATCACGGTTCGCCGATTACTGTAATTTAACTGTATTCGAGTTGACTGTTGTGGTAAGAGAACGATATGGGCTCTCGTGTCATCTACAGACATGGGAGCGAGTATCGTTTCTTTAATTTATACGCATTGATCAAATTACCGCTACCGCTCCTTTTCACTTTTCCCCTTCCACTAATCTCGCCCTCAACAGTCATTTGTAGCGATAACGCTACTAATCCGCCTTGACCAAGTAACACCTAGGACATTTGTAGCGGTAACGCTACTATTTCGATTCTACCTTCCAGTTATCACGCACTCTCTGGTCATTTGTAGCGATAAAGCTACTAATCCAACCAACCCAAGTAACTTCTACGCCATTTGTAGCGTTATCGCTACTATTTTACTTATATCTTCGACTCTTCCCATCCACTTTCGCTCACATGATCCCCCATACCCTCCACTACCCATGTTAAAAAAACACTATACGAATGTTAACAACGAGCTATATACGGTCACCTTGACCTAAACTTATACTTATATTTGTAACCGCTTACAAGAAAGTGTATTACAAATCCACCATCCAAAGGAGGTCACTTATGAAAGCGTTAAAACGAACACGCTTCGCTTTAACCGCACTGACTTTACTCACCCTGGGCACGTCCATGACATCAGCAAGCAGCTATCAACTGCAAGACACCTTCAACACCGGAACGGTGAAAGATTACAATGTGCTTGAAGGCTGGTACCAGTACCTGGAGACGGATCCGAATCAACCTGTGCAGGCCATCGGCGCATCCGGCAGCAACACGATGGGTAGCTACAGCGTCGTACCCAAACCCGGAGATACCGGCACAGATAAGGCCTTGAAGCTAGTGCTGAAAGCGAATCAGGAACACCCGGCCGGGACTTATCCCAATGGCGACCCGAAGTACAAATCCCGCTTCGAGTTCCGTTCCAAAGGCATTGCTCCGAGCGACCCGACATCCACTGATACCGCGGAACGGTGGTACATGTTCGACTTCATGATTCCGACGGACTGGGATGAAACAGACGGATGGCAGAATTTCATCGTACAAGTTTACTACGGGGACGGCAGCATCGGGCGAGGACCTTCACTAGGCATCACTTTGAGCAACGACGATATGCGTATCAACGGTAATAATTTCTGTAATGAAGATACCTCTCCCGGAACGGCTGTAACCACTCTTTGCAGCGACCCCTCCGCAAGGGATGAGCGTGAACTGTACAGCGAACAGATGATTAAAGGCGTTTGGCAGCGCTTCTGGGTCCACATTAAATGGAGTAAGGTCAATCCAAGCAAGGGAATTATTGAATTAAAACGGTCCACGGACGGAACAGACCCGACGACGAAAGGGTTATTGTTCCCTGCGGTTCGCGGCGTAAATACCGTTGGAAGCAAGTCAAACTATTTCAAGATCGGCAATTATCTGGGTGTTGGCTGGAACGATCGCGATCCGGCGCTGAACAAAGACAAAGTGATGTATTACGATAATGTGCGCATTTCCAAACCGTAACATTGTGAGCTCCATACTCATATCAACATAACGCGTTAACGCGCAATAAAGACCTGCAACTACCGCAGGTCTTTGTTGTGTCCGTACTATTTGGACAAAAAATTCAATCGATACTGCTCCGGCGTAACCCCCAACGTTTCCTTAAACTTTCGCCCAAAATGCGATGAGGTCTGAAAACCCACTTCAAATCCGATCTCCTTCACCGTCATATCCTTGAGAACCAGCAATTGCGCGGCCTCGTGAATCCGTCTTTCCATTAAGTAGTGCTGGATGCTGATGCCCATTTCTTTTTTGAAAAAATGACAGAGATAATACTTGCTCATATGGAGCGCCTCCGCAATATCATCCAGTTGACAGGGAGAGTTCCACACCGCGTTTAAATGTTCAAGAATGCGGCTGAGCGTAATCCCGCCCGGTGCGTGTTGCCAAGGCTGCGCTCCTTCATTCCCCATGTGTTCTTTACGTCCGATAAACAATAACAACTCCATCAAATAAACCTGCATGGCCATCTTCCCGCCCCAGCGCGGAACCGCTTGCTGCTCGTTCTGTAAAGCATTGAACATGCGCTGACATTCGGCCGACTCTTGCTTCGACAAACGAACATGATGACAATGTGCCGTTAGTTGATCCAGTTCTTCCCGGAACACGCCTTCACCTCCAGGAATAAATTCCGGCAGGAAATGAATGATCTTCCGTTCATAACAGCCCCGGCCAAGCTTCTTTAACTTATGGTAGGTCCCCCCGCGGAACAGCAGCACACTGCCGGAGGAAATCTGAATCACCTGATCCTCCATCATAAACCAGGCATCCCCGCTCACGACCCAAATCAACTCATATCCCGGGTGCAGGTGGTAGTTTTCAGGATACGCGCCGTCCTTTTTGTGATCCAACATGAAAGCATGTCTGTACAAGTGTTGAAACGGTTCCGTTTGTGCTCTCATCCGCATGTCCTCCCGTTGTTAAGTTGGTGTATTCTCGCGGTATTCCTGAGGTGTCAGACCGTATTGTTTTTTGAACACTTTAATGAAATAAGGAACGTTCTGGTATCCCAAATCTTTGGCGATTTCGTATACTTTATCATCACCCTTTTTTAGAATCAGCGCCGCACGGTCCATCCGGAGACGGAAAATATACTCACTGATGTTCTCCCCGGTCTCCTGCTTATACACTTTCGACAAGTATACCGGGTGCAGCCCGATCCAATCCGCTATGCTCTGAAGGGAAATGTCCGCCAAGTGATGCTCGACGTATTCCTGTACCCGTTGAATGACGGATACCCGGGTGTCGCGGCTCTCGCGCTGCATACTTTCTTTAATGGCATGTATGGAGCGGAAGGACCATTCCTTCAACGGTTTCACATGGCGAAACGAATTGCCCGACAATACCTTCTCATAATCATGGCCGATAATCTCATGGAGCTGTGTACCGTTACGATGCGCAATATAAGAGAGGGAGGCCGATATGGTATGGAACACTTCAAATAAATGTTCTGTTGAATCCTGCCACTCCTGCTCCAACTCCTGAAAGACGGATTCTAATTTCTCACAAGCCGCATCCCAACGCCCCGCTTCGAACAGATGAATTAACAGCGGCGGCTCGTATAAGCTTTGCACGGCATTAATCGGAACCGGCACGGATTGATCGGGCAACGTCATGAAGAGATCACCACTGGTTCCGACACCTTTGCGCAAAGCTGATACGGCGGCTTGATATAATGCCGGCACATGCGCGGGAAAGCTGCCCCAACCGCCGACAATAACGGAGATTCCGCCCTTGAGATACAATTTCACATTCACTTGAAGTTGTTCCGCGATGCGTTCGATTTGACGTTGCCTTCCTGTCTCATCTCCCGAAGATTCCCCGCCGGCACCGCGTTGGTCGTCCCCTATGGACTTCAACACCATAACAAGATCGTCGTGCGCATCTTTACAGGTCCAGAGATGATAGTGCGACTTGGAAATTTCCTCGGCAATATTGGTTACGGCATATTCAAGTAACGCCAAATGGTATGCGTCATGCTGTTGAAATTCTTCACCCATCCGAATTAACAGGAGGGCGAACGGTTCTTCGGACTCGAACGGGATGTGCAACAGCCGCATTTTATCCGCCAAGGCATCCTGTGAATAACGTCTGCCCTGCAAAATGTCGTTCAACAGATTGCCTTTTAACAAAGGTAAGTTCTCGTTAATGGTATACACCGCTCTTTGGTGTGAAGAGATTTCTTCCCATTCCTGTTTCAACTGCGACGTTACTTTACGAACGGCAGCCATCACATCTTCATCGCTGACAGGTTTCAATAGATAGTCGGCGGTCTGATGCTGAATGGCCGCCTGGGCATAGGCGAAATCCGCATGTCCTGACAAGAGAATACATCTTGTTCGGTTCCAGTCTGTACTTATTCGTTCCAACAATTCAATGCCGCTCATGACCGGCATTCGAATATCGGAAATGACAATATCAATCGTATGCTGTTCCATGATAAGCAGCGCTTCATTAGCGGAGTAAGCTTTAAACACTTGAGAGACATCGAGGTCGGCCCAAGGAATCGTCACGGCCAAGCTGTCTACGACATAGGCTTCATCATCTACCATCAGCAAACTATACATGTTCCGGTCCCCTGTTCCATTGGAGTATAACTCGTAATCCCTGCGGATCGACCGGTTCCAACACCAAACCGGATCCCTCGCCAAAGCGATATATTAATCGGTGATGCACGTTCCACACGCCGCATCCCATCTCATCTTCCAGGGCGTCATTCAACCCGTCTCTCAACTCTTGAAGGCGATCGGGAGTAACCCCTAACCCGTTGTCTTCCACGATCAGCCGGTAACACTCCGCTTGGATTTCTCCTGTAATCTTAATCATGCCCGCGTTCGGATTGCCTTCTAAGCCATGAATAACCGCATTTTCTACAATGGGTTGCAACAACAGTCTGGGTATTTCCATGTTCAGCATATCTTCAGGTAGATCGGTCTCGAATTCGAACCGGGGTGAACGGAGCATTTGGATCTCAAGATAATTGGTTACTAATTTCAGTTCATCGGCAATCGAGGCATAATCCTTCTCCACACGGGTGGTATATCGGAAATACTCGCCCAGTTTCAATGACATGGAAATAACCGCCTTATCATTCCCCATGCTGGCCATGCTCTTAATAAAGAACAGGCAATTATATAGAAAGTGCGGATTAATCTGTGCCTGCAGCTGCTTCAACGTCGCTTCCCGCGACCGCAGCCGTTCCGCAAACACGTTCTCAATCAACTCCTGAATCTGCATCGTCATTTCGTTAAAGCGAAGGAACAGATAATCGAACTCATTATGGAACTTGTGCGTTAACCGAACGGAATAATCCCCGCGCTTTAAGCTCTGGACACCTTTCGTCAGTTCACGAATCGGGACCCTGACATTGCGATAAAGCAAGAATGCCGCAGTTAAACTCATCGTTAACAGTAACCCGGTCGTCATATAGAAATAATTGCGATTCTCAATTACAGGGGACAATATTTCCTGCACAGGCACATAATCCACCAGGTACCATCCCAAATCCGGCGATTTCACATAATACACTTGATATTCCTCGCCGCCGAGGTTTAAAGTGGTTCGGCCGGCATCCGTTAAAGACAGGATGTGCAGCTTTTTCTGAATATCGTAGATCTTATCCGCGTCAGAAGTATGATTCACAATAGGCGTATAGTCAGGATGATAAAAAAACGGATCGCCTTTGGCGCCTTTCTTAAAGTCATTCAGCATACGAACCAAATTATTCACGTAGAAGCTCACTTCCACCACTAAATCAGCTTTAGAGAAATCCATATAAGCGGAAACGGGATTCAGTGTAAATTTCACGAATTGCTGAATTTGTTGACCTTCTACTTCAGTCGTCCGTAACGTCCATCTGTCCGATACGTTCCTCTTTAAATATGCAGCGTCATAAATACGAAAGTAGGTTGATGTCACTTCCTGCGCAGGAATGGAATACACGGAAATCTGGTTATCCCAATTCACGGATGCGCTTTGAAGCTCCAGCTTCTGAGCAACCTCTTTCTGAAGTTCAATTCTCTTATAGACATTCTCCATTAAATGAATCGTCTTGTAATCGAGGATGCTTGTTTCCCTGCTCAAAATCGTAGAGAACAGACCGAATTGTTCCAGATTCGTTTCCACCTGATTCAGCAGAAACTGAAGCCGGCTCATGCTTGAGCTTTCCAATTCATCCTTGATGACTTTCACACTGACTTGATTGCTGTACGTGTACAATCCCAGAATCGGCAACAGCAGCAGCAGAATCAGAATCATGATTTTGTTGAAAATATTGTTAGTAACGTTCATGTCAACATCTCCCCAACCCAATCATAACCTGAGAACTTCATGTGCTGAAGTCATTTCTATACATTCCTTACGCATAAGGGCAGAAATACCCAGTCTGCAGCCCTCGGGCCGGCAAACTGGGTCACCTGATTTATTTCCCTTGAACGGAAGTATACCACTCGTTTACTTCTTCAGAAATTTGCTTCCCGCCGGAGGACATCCACTTCTCCGTGAAAGTATCAAACGAATCTACAGGTTGCTCACCGTAAATAATCTTGTTGATCGTCTCCAGTTCCAACTTATCGACAAAGTCGCCGCGCATCTTCTGCGTCTTCGTCGGAGGACCTACAAACAAGTTCTGTTTGGCAATGTCCTTCTGGGACAAGACAATGGTAGCCGCTTCGATGACGCCCTCCGGCTTCTTCAACAAGAAGCGCTCGACAGGTGAAGCTGGGGCAGGATCTTTCGCCAACTTGGCGTAAGTTTCCATACGAAGGGATGGAATACGGATGCCGTCCGGAGTCAGTAAATACTTCGAGACCGTTCCGTTACCGCCAGGGATTTCATCCGCCTTGGTAGTCGGTTCCCCATTCACTTTGGCCCAGTCATATCCTTCGGCTAAACCCCATTCGAATTGACTGCCGAATTCCGGATTCGCAAAGTTATCGAACAGGTAATTCTGATACTCGAAGAACGCGTCAGGATGTTTGAAGTCCTTGTTGATCAATACCACACCGCCGCCTGCCCCGGAGCTGGATCTGCCTGCCAGACCGTCGGGACCTGTCGGCAGCGGATAAGGTTTTACGACCGCGTCTTTATTGTTCTTATACAAATCCGGTAACGGGAATTCAGGCATGTAGTGAGGACCGGAGATGATGCCCACCTTACCTGAAGTAAACTCGCTGCCCGCTTCCATGGAGCCCAGCAATCCTGCTTGCTCCGAAAGATAACCCTTCTTCATCCACTCGCTCAGCTTCGTCAATGCCGGCTTCATCTCGGGCTGCACCGAACCGTACTCTAGCTTGCCATCTTCGTTTAAATTCCATTGGTTTGGAATCGTACCGTAAGCCCCGAAGATGAAGCGGGCTTCACCCATGTTCTGCTTCAAACCTTCTTTAATACCCAATGCCAGACCGTACGTGTCTTTCTTTCCGTTGCCGTCCGGATCCTGATTGACGAAAGCGTCCATGACTTTCTCCATCTCGTCAATCGTCGTCGGCGCCTTCAATCCAAGCTTATCCAGCCAGTCCTGGCGAACCCACAGAACCGCATCGTTATGCATCTCATATTCCAGATCGGGTATACCCATCTTCTTGCCGTCTTTCATATAAGGCAGCCATACATTGGGGTCATCCGCCATCGCTTTCTTGTATGTTTCGGAAGCGTATTTCTCGAACAGTTCATCCACTTCCATGAACTTGCCTGATTCGATCAACTCGCTGCCCATTTCCTGACCTACGACCAGAATATCCGGGAGCTCCTTATTTGCGGAAAGGGCTAACCGAAGCTTCGTGTTAAACCCGTCATTCGCGTAGTTGGCGGTCCAGAGATTCTTGATTTCGATGCCAAGCTTCTCCTTGGCCCACTTATAGTGAACGTTGTCATCCATCGTTTCATTATTCTTGAATTTAACGGAGGCATCGATGCCCCGGACCGTCGTTATCGTAATCGGCGGATCGTACTTTCCGCCACTAAACGGCGCGGAATGTTTGCCGTCACCCTTGGATGCGTTTCCATCATTCTCGGCGGCGGTGTTGCCCGGCGCGGTTTCCTTCGGTTGTTCCGAGCTGCTGTTCGAATTGTTACAAGCTGCAAGCAACCCTAGCATTAATACTAAACTCAATAATAGAATCAGCGATTTGTTACGCATTGCCATTGAACGTTCCCCCTGTATACATAGATTTGTTTGTGATCACATGTTTATCATAAGGCTACATATGACAAGTAGAAATAACACTTCTGCAACATCGATAGTCGATTGTTAGCATTGCCCGTTAAATGTTAACAAAACACTATAGGGTTAACAGAATGCTGTATAAGACCCCTCTCATTTTCTGCATAATGAAGCATAGAAGAACGACCAAAGGAGATGAAAAGATGGAAACAACCCTACAACGACAAGACATCCATGATCCCGCCGTTACCGCCAAACGGATGAAAACGGCACGCGTGAAACACCGCTGGAACTTCAAGAGCACCTGGCCGCTTCATCTAATGGTGTTGCCGCCGCTGCTGTTAATTATTATTTTTCACTATGTACCTATGTTGGGTCTCGTCATGGCCTTTCAGGAATATAAACCCTGGACCGGATTTACCGGTTCCCCTTGGGTAGGACTGGATCACTTTAAATTCATGTTGGAATATCCCGACAGCAAGCAAGTCATCTGGAACACCGTACTTATTGCTTCATTAAAAATCGTCACAGGATTAATCGTACCGATCATCTTCGCCTTATTTCTGAATGAAGTGCGCAAGATGGCGTTCAAGCGCGTTATTCAGACGTTGGTTTACCTGCCGCACTTCCTGTCATGGGTTATTCTGGGCGGCATTCTGATCGACATGTTATCGCCGGAAGGCGGACTGGTCAACCGGGCGTTAGGCTGGGTCGGCATTGAACCCATCTTCTTCTTAGGGAATGGCGACTGGTTCCGGTTTACGGTGGTGACCAGCGACCTGTGGAAAGACTTTGGTTTCTCCACCATCGTGTTCCTCGCCTCGCTGGCGGGGATTAACCCAAGTTTGTATGAAGCAGCCGAAGTCGACGGAGCATCCCGCTGGAAACAGACGCTGTATGTGACGATCCCCGCTATGATTCCAATCACGATTGTTGTGGGTACTCTTGCGCTGGGCAACGTATTAAATGCCGGTTTTGACCAAATCTTCAACTTGTATAATCCGCTTGTTTATGAGAAAGGCGACATCATTGATACCTTCGTCTACCGACTGGGTATTATCGACGGGAACATGAGCTTCTCCACCGCCATTGGGATGTTTAAATCGGTCATCAGCTTCGTACTGATTGTCATCGCATACCGACTGGCTTATAAATACGCTAATTATCGTATATTCTAGTCCGCTTACCGCAAATAAGGAATAGGAGGATTCGCTCATGTATTATAAAACACCAACGTACCGCTTGTTCAGCATTTTCAATTATACGTTACTTGCCATCATCGGTCTTCTGTGTTTGTTGCCGCTTGTTCATATATTAGCTGTATCTCTGAGCGGTAAAGCCGCGGCCAATGCGAATATGGTAGCTTTAATCCCTATTGACTTCACCTTGGATGCATACGCCAAAACGTTAGACAACGACAATTTCATCTCATCCCTGTGGGTGTCGTTCAAGAGAACCATTCTGGGCACGGCCTCGATCATGCTCATGATTACGCTGGCAGCCTACCCCCTATCCAAGGATGATTCCGTATTCAAAGGCAGATCCATCTACACCTGGGTGTTCGTGTTCACAATGTTATTTAGCGGCGGGCTGATTCCAAGCTATATTCTCATTCAAAAATTACACTTGATGGATTCCATCTGGGCTTTGATTTTGCCTGGCGCCGTCAATGTGTGGAGTATGATTCTGCTCTTGAATTTCTTCCGGGGTGTGCCTAAAGAGCTGGAGGAAGCGTCCAAGATGGACGGCGCCGGACACCTGCGTACGTTATGGAGTGTGTACCTTCCGGTTTCCATGCCCGCGATCGCTACATTGTCGCTGTTTAGCATGGTGTTCCATTGGAACTCGTGGTTTGACGGCCTGATCTATATGTCGGACGGGAGCAACTATCCGCTCGCCACCTTCTTGCAGACTGTAATCGTGCAACTGGACTTCGATAACTTGTCGATGAATCCGGAGGACCTTGAGAATATTTCCAACCGTACGGTAAAAGCCGCGCAGATCTTTATCGGCGCCTTGCCGGTGCTGCTGGTGTATCCGTTCCTGCAGCGGTTCTTTGTGAAAGGAATTGTGATGGGGGCGGTTAAGGAGTAGTTGCGATGAATATTTCTGCTGTAACGAATCGTCATCACGCTAATTGCCCCATTTCTAGCTTTTTGGAATTCTATATGAGGATTCGTTAGCTGTAATAACTCCTTATGCTTGAACAAAAGAAAGCCGGCGAGAACTCGCCGGCTTCTTCTTTATCCAATTCCAACCTTTAAGCGCGGTCGCCCAGCCTGAGAGGCCTCGATAGAGGTTATTTTATATTCGTTAGGATCGTTGATCTTCTATCCACTCCGTGATCAGATACAGCGCCAGACCCTGTCCCCATCCATGCGGCAAATGAATCGGAACCGCGTTGTAGTCGGCTGCCGACTCGTAAATATCGGTTCCCGCCGATACGCCGTGCACCGTTCCGTAATCGTCAATCTGATGATTCACCAGTTGATAGAATGTCGGCTCCACTACGCTCCGATAAGATTCATCCAGCAAGCCTGCGCGAATGCCTCTTAGAATGCCGTAGGCGAATCCGCAAGATGCCGAAGTTTCCAAATAGCCGGCCGGATCATCGAGCACGGTATGCCAGAAGCCGGTCTCCGCATCCTGCAGCGGAAGTAACGCATCCACTTGCTGTCTGTAACGCTCAGCTATTGTGCCGTAAAGAGGATGTTCAGGGGTCAGAATGTCGGTTAACACTTCCGCGCAGGTTACGGTAATCCACGCATTCGCCCGGGCCCATTTCACCGCGGACATATGATTCCGGTTAACCTCGTTCCATCCGTGATAGAACAAGCCGTCCGCTGCCGATAGGTAATCCAGATGGTACACGAATTGTTCCGCGCACGCATCCACCAGCTCCGTATTCCCGGTCAATTTACCGTATTTCCCGATGAAAATGCCCGCCATGAACAACGTGTCCGCCCATACCTGCTTCGGCCACACATTCAGCGTCACCGTATGTTCAATCGCTCCCTTGCCGACCCGGGACGCTTCATTCAAAAGGTAATTGATGTTTTCTTCGCAGGCGTTAAGATAACGCTCATCCTGGGTGATGGTGTACAGATGCAGGAGTGTGACAGACAAAGCGGAACGATTGACGTTCCAGACGGGATAGTTAAGGCTCAGTTGGTCATTAATCCAGCTTTGGGCGAACATCAGAGTCTGGTCCCCAGTCAGGGCATGGGCACGGGTAACACCGGCCAAAGCAACGCCTTCGCCCCAGTCCCAGCGTTTCACGATATCCGCGAAGATGGCACGCTCCGCCACTTTGCGCACCAACACCTGCAAATCGGTTGTTGAAGTCGTTAACACATTCATTGGGAACCCTCCTCATGCAAGCTCTCATTCAGCAACATCAGCACAATGCCATAGGTGTATTGCATCGGGAAGTACGGAACCGCGAAGTACCCTTCCTGGGTCTGGCAGTCTGTACCGCCCGAAGCATGCAGGATGGTCCCGTCCTCTTCGAGATGATCGCGCGTAATACTGGCAACGATCTGCTGTGCCCACGCCATGAACTTCGGCTCCAGCAAGCCTTGCTTCACCCCGCGGATGGCCGCGTAAGCGAACAGGGCGGAGGCGCTGACTTCCACATAGGAAGCTTCCTCCTGCACATCCAGCAGGGTACGCAGCATGCCGTCTTCCATGCGTAGGTCGTAAGCGCTGTTCATCAACCGTGTGAACATCTCTTCATAGCGGGAAAGATCGTAGCTGCTGCTGCTGGTTGCCACGATTCGAAGGAGTTCAACCAAGCTGACGGCGGCCCAACCGTTGCCGCGGCCCCAGTGCTGACCCAACGGCTTTTGCTCCAGACAATGGTAACCATGGTAGAACAGGTCGCAGGAAGGATCGAACTGACTTTCGATATGGATATCGAATTGACGAAGCCCCTCCTCCAAGCATGCCTGATCGTTGTCATACACACCCATATCCAACATGAAGATACCCGACATGAATAACGTATCAATCCACAGTTGATTTTTGTAATCCTCCTGGCCGCCTTTCCAAACGTGCGCGAACCCGCCGTTGCTCGTCCTGAGCGCCTGATGTACGCACCAATCCGAATACTCTCTGCAAGCTTCAATGTATTCTTCTTCGCCGGTTAGTCTGTGCATGAACAGCAACACATTCGCCGGAGCCACCCAATTGACGGAATAGAAACGGCGCTTGCCCTTATTCTCCGCAGCCCAATTTTTGATGTATTCAAGCATATCAGCGTTTTCCGAAGTCTCATACGCCTTAATCATGCCCATGAGTCCGACACCTGTTTCCCATTCCCAATAGTGAAGATTGAAATTCCATTCCTCATGCGGCTTCGACATTTTCTCCCACACGCGGTTAGCGCTTTCTTGCAAATCTGCCGGCTGCATAACATTTGCGTTCATTGTGATCTCTCCTTGTCTAATTTCAAAATAGTTCAAACCTTTGGCTACCCTAATTATATCTCCAGCCGATGCTCTCCCTGTGTTCCGGAATTGCCTCCGTCATGTTCTCTGCTTGTTGTTCAAGCATTTCCAGCACAATGAAGACAAGAGAAAGAGGCTAAGCAAGGAAACTTGCCTAACCTCCCGCAACGGTTATAGAGGGACCGAGTATTGTTTCATCAAAAGAGTTACATAAGCCGTCATCGCTTGGGCAAAAGTTCTATCGATCTTCGTACCCGCGTACAGCTTCAGCGTGTTGTTAATCTGCTTTAATCGGGTGAGGGCCTTCGCCGGATCTTGTGCTTCTTCCCTGTACTTCTGCACCTTGACCTTCAGCTCGTTCTTCACGACAGGATCGGTGACCCAGCCTTTGGCTTCCGCGATCGACAGATGCTCCTCCAGGCTTGGCGTTCGCAATTGCAGATGATCGAGGTTGGATGCGCCGTTCAGCGTCGTCGCCGTCAGACGAATTCGATTCGAACCTGTCTTCAGCAGTGCGGCAACATTCGTTCGCTGCCAGTTCGTCCAGAGGGTGGTTGTCGGCAAAGACAAGTTGGATTCCACAATGACTCCGTTGACCTGAACCTCAACCGGCCGGTCCACAGCGCCTCCGTTCGCATATTGAACTTCCAGCTTGTATAGACCCTCGCTCAGGACGTTGACATCCCACTCCACGTAACTGCCAACCATATTGTTATAGTCCACAAAGCCGCTGCCGGTGAACCCGGAGTGGATATTGTCGATTTTGCCTTGCGAGATGAAAGCTTCTTCCGCCTCGTACAACCCTGCTGTGTATTGGATGTAGTATCGGGTCGGTTTCCTTATCCCGGCAGGATCCGTTACCTTGATCACCGCAATCCCGGGAATTTGTGCCGGTTGCTCCACGGTGACGGTGTATGCGCTCGAGGCTTGGATGGCGGGCGCCTTCGTTGAACCATACGGCAGTTGTTTAGTATAGCTAAACGTGTTCGGCTGGAAATTCGCCAATGCTTCTCCGTTTATGGTTAATCCGTTGATTGTCGCAAGTTCACGCTCATCAATTACCCAATCGGCAATGGGCTTCACAGCAGGAAGCTCCGTTGGAATCGGTTCGCCCGCGCTCAAAGGAACCATGACCACGCTTAAAGTCGTTTCTTGTGTATTCGTCAAGTGAATGGCCAGCTTCTGCACGCCTTCATTCGTCTTCTGAACTTTACCTCTCTCCAGGTTATACGGGAACTGGTTCGGATCCGGCGAAGTCGGCAGCGGCTTGGCATCCATCACTTGGAAAGCGGCCGGTTGCGGCGAAATAATCTTTACCCACAGACGTTTGTCATTCAGCTTTAACGTGGCCGAAGTACCATCGGGACCAAGCTCAATGTCCTGTTCTGTGTGCATGAACCACCAAATATCGGACGGCGTCTTCAGTTTCATTTCATCTTGAACGATGAACATCCTGCGATTATCCGTCATGAAGTAACCGCGTTTCATCTCATCCGCTTGGGCATGATAGGTCGACTGCATATCCACTACACTGTAGGCGCCTTGCGGTTTACTCACAAATTCAGTGATGGTCGAAGTGGCTCTCACATCCTGCGAGGGTTCCAACCCCGGGTTAATGACGATGGTGTTGTGACCCTCTTCGCGCTTGCGATAATAGTCCCACCTCGTCCCGCCCGGGTAGTATTCGCCAATCCCGCCGATACTGTAATCCTCCGGACCGAGATCCGTCGCCCATCTTACCCCCAGCGCATCCAGGACGAACGTTCCTACATCCAGATCGCCATGAACATGTCCGTTATGTCCTCCCTTAAACCCGGCGAACATGGTCTTCGGATCATACCAAGCGCTTCGCATCGTGCCTACCTCGGTACCCGCAAACTTGCGGTCGAGCGGGAAGTAGTCCGTTTGCGGCGTTGTGTATTTCTTTGGATCGTACCAAGCCAAACCGAAGGTACCTCCCCCGTCATTGCGGGTTTTGCGGTAATACCAGAGCAGATCCGGCTGCTCGTATTTATAAGCCATATAAATCATCGGAGCTCCTGTAATCTTGAGGGGTCCCCCGTCGCCGTAGTTAAACAAACCGTTCGTGCCTTCAATATAAGCCGGGTAATACCCGGTTTCGGCCAGTCCCGGAGCATCCGACAGCCCGAAGTCGCTGCCCAGTGCCGTATCTAACGCGGATAACATATAAGTCAAATACTCGGTTCCATAGGCCCAGTAGACCGGACCTTCGAAGTAGCCGCCGGCCGGCGCGTACAGCGGCAGGTAGTATTCATCTACCGATTTCATGGCGCCGATAATGGTCTTGCCTGAAATCGATTCATAGCCCGGCTCATCTCCGATTGCCAGAGCGCCCAAGGTTAAACCGCCGTTTACAACAGAATTCTGATTGTTCTCTCGATTAGCGAACACCGTTAGTGACCGATAATTTGGTAATCCGTATTGTAACGCCTTGTTTACCATCGCTTCGCGAATGATTGCCTTCTGTTCCTCAGTCCAGGCGTCATACATCCAGTCATAGGCCAAGGCAAATCCAGCCGTAATTTCGCCGGCATCCAGGAAGTGCGTATGGCTCCAGTCCTTGAAGTTAGCAACGGCCTGAATCTCTGACCAAGCCCTGTTCGCATACTTCATATCCTGGGTGAGCATATACGCCATGCCAAGATTCTGCAGGCGGGACAATACGCTTCTCGCCACATCCAGCAGGTCGCCGTCTTTATTCAGCACATAGGTATTGGGTGCCGTGGCCAGCACGCCGTTGGCGTTAGCGACTACAGAATCCGTATTCTTGTTAAAAAATCGTCCTCCCCATACAATTCGCGTTTCAAAGCCATTTCTTCCGGGGTTACCATCAGTCTCGGATGTTGCTTGTTCGGATGCTTCTCGCGCAAGATCGCAATAGCTTCCTGCGGTGTTACACCGTTATAAGCCGGGTCATACGTAATGCTCTTGGTGTCGTTGATGAACACTTTCGCAATTTGCGGATCCGCCTGAACGGTACTCGGTTTTGTTGTGAACACAATTTTCAGAAAGCGCGTGCCTGCCGGCAAATTCTCGCCTTCATATGCGTACAGCGCAAAGTGTGCCCAACCGATCTTCCCGACATCGGTCTTTCTCGGCGTAATTTCTGTATACGTCACATCATCGGGGGAAACAAAGAATTTCAGCTCCGATGCCGCTTTGCTCCTCTGGGCGTGGGTATTGATGATAAATTCACTCATGTCAATAGTCGTCTTATACACCATGGAAGCCCCTGCCGGCGCACTGCCCATCGCCACGCGCGTGAGGTCGTAATCATACTCGTTCGGCTTCGTCTTGTCGCCAAATACAAGGCCGGGTGTATATCTGTACAGCTTCGAAAAGTCCTCAAGCTCGTCGAATATAGCTTGGTCGACCGTAACGGATACCGTTGCTTGAACTTTCGCGCCTTCGGCATCCGTCGCTGTTACTGTGAACGTATCGCGGCCGAGATAACCCGCCGCGGGCGAGTACGTGTACTGTCCGTACACATTCAGGGTCAGCGAACCATGCGACGGCTGGTTCAGAACCGCATAGCTGTACGGACGTCCCTGATCGTCCGCGAAACGCAGCTGACTGCCAAGCGGCTGATTCACTTGGGTAGAAACGCTGATATCCCCGAGCGGAGTTAAGCCTGCCGCGGCGGAAAGCAGCTCAATCGTTGCCGTGGCCCGGTTCGCTTGCTCATCCTTGACCTCCACCTGAAAGCTGTCATTCTGTTTCGCGCCCTGGTTCGGTGTATAGGTCCACTCCCCATAGACGGATAAAGTTACCGTCCCTTGAACCGGAGGCGTCTTTAAGCTGTATTGCAGTGGGCCGCCTTCCGGATCGCTTGCTTTCACCTTACCGGCCACCGGCGTGTTCGGTAAATACTCCACTTGATCATCCTGCGTTACCGGCGGCAAACCCGGATCCGCCGGAGCGGCATATTGGATCTGGATGGCGCCAAGATAAGGATTGTATCCGTTCGGTTTGCTCGAGTAGACGATCTTTAAGAAAACCGAATCGGCAGGTACCGCACTCGTACGGTAAGCCACTTGTTGCCACGTTGCATCCTTCACGATCGTCTCCGCAGCCGCAACTTCCTGGTACGCGACACCGTCCGCGGACGTGTAAAATTTAAGTACGGATGCCGCGGCGCTTTTCAGCCGGTACGTATTTAAATCGAAAGATTGTACCGGTCCCGGGAGCGCATAAATGAGATGAGCGCCCGCCGCCGCCGACCCAATCTTGATCAGGCCGGCGTTGCCCAGTTCCGTTTCTTTGCCCGGCTCAAACGCCATCCCCGGGGTATGAAACTGCGTCTTGCTCCAATCTGTAAACTCGTCCGTAAGCGTATGGATTACGGGCTCGCTTGCCGCCCATGCCCCTTGACTTGTCCATGGCGCCAAACCTGTAAGCATAACGGCAACCAGCAACCACACGATCCAACCGCGAATCCTCTTGTTCAACTTTAATTCCTCCTCAAATAGTTAAAAATGACCTTCATCTTTATTGCCGATCCTGTTCCTCCTCTCTTAGCAAGAAAGCGTTTACCAAATTCATTGTTAGTATAAAGGACGCTCGCTTTCACCGACATAGCTGATTATTAAGGTCCATAGTCGATTTCCAACATTTGCGAGGATGAGCTTAACTTGGGTCTGACTCCTTCGCATACCTATCTACATTTACCACGAGGATGGGCGACCGTGTATCATGTTGCTCGCTCAACTGCCAAGTATTAATTGCATTTCAGCGCCAATGCTGGGTTATCCCGAAGAATCAGGTGAACATTATATTCATTCCAATGCTGGGTTATCCCCAAGAATCAGGTAAAAATAATATCCTTATGCTCAAACCTGCTGTTACTTATAAACAACACATTTCACGCAAACCGATGTGCTTACATGAACAGATTGCCTGACTCACGGACAAACATTTTTCAATTTCATATTGCCTTCTCTAGACACATTCACCCTCATTTTTCCCAAAAACAAAAATCACCTCATTGCCTTATTCAATCACACCACTGAGCTTTCGGGATAACCCAGCATTCCAGTCTTTAATCACACCACTGAGCTTTCGGGATAACCCAGCATTCCAGTCTTCGATCACATCACTGAGCTTTCGGGATAACCCAGCATTCCAGTCTTTAATCACACCACTGAGCTTTCGGGATAACCCAGCATTCCAGCTCTTCAATCACACCACTGAGCTTTCGGGATAACCCAGCATTCCGGTTCAAAATATAAAGTTTATAAAATAACAACGAATGCCCGCATCTGTTAATCCGGTTAATCGTTAACCGGATTAACATTCATGCAGGCACTCGCATACTCCAGCTACTCTGCCAACCATAAAATACAAGTAACACCGCGCGGATAATACTTACTGCCGTGGATGCGGCCGGCTACAATCTGGTCGCTCCAGCTGAAATAGCTGAGCTCCGGGTGAACGAGCCAACCAACATGTGCCGCATCCGCAGCCGCCCCTTGTTCTTCCCATGGAAGACCCAAGATCGCTCGGGCGTTGAATTGGTTCAGGTATATTTTGCTTAGCCAGGAATTATCGCTTGTGGAAGACAGCTTCCAGCCCCCGTCCTCGAACAAACAAGTTCCCGGAACGAGAATCGTCTCCAGATGCTTCTTTAATGTCCGGATGTAGGAACCATAGACGCCCGTTTCTTCAAGCGTATCTCTGCGGTTCATGATCCACGGGAATACCAAGCCTTCAATGGCCGGGATAATGCGGGACTCGTTGTTATGCTCCAGCACAGCGGGAATATACCCTTCCGATGTCATCGCGGAGGTCATGGTTTCCGCGCTTTTGAGCGCCTGTTCCCGCGCCAGCTTCGACTCGGCCTCAAGCCCCAGCCGGGCGAAGACGGTTTCGAGCGCGATGTAGGACGCCCATGTTTTGCCGGCTAAGTAAATATTATTTCGTGCTTGCCCGAGGGAAATATCCAGACTGTCGTACGTCGTGATTTCAGCCCCGCCCATACAACGGCTGCTGTCGAGGGACATGATGCCGTTCCGTTCTTCCGCCTGAGGATGATCCCGGTTCACCAGACTCTCCAAACAGCGGACGAAGGTCGCCTGATGCTTGTCTAACCAGGCATGGTCTTGCTCCTGCTCAATATAAGCGGAGGCGCACAGCACCCAGTTCACCAGCTGCTCATGGGTCATGTGGGAGAAACACCCGTCTATGCCGTGACGCTCATAGGAAGAATAATGAGGCCTCGTGAACGTATTGGCGAAGCCCATATCATGCGTAAAGCTGATGCCGCCCGGATACGCGCGCTCGTCTCCCGGAAACTGCACCGTATCCGTGTAACTGTATCGGTCTACGAAGAGGTCCAGCACATTGCGCACGACCCACGGATTCATCTTCAACTCGTAGAAGAGATGATCCACCGTCAGATCGAACGTGTTCATCATGCGGTATTCCCCTTCATTCACCACCCATAGCGCCTCGCCGTCCTTCTCCAGCAGCTGTGTGCTGCCATAGTAGCTTCGAATCGCATGAGCCATCATCCACTGTTGATCAGAGGAAAGATGCGGAGCGTGGATCAACGTGTTATTCTTCACACACTCTTGGGTAATCCGTTCCGCATGCTCTACGGCGTAAAAGGCCGCTTGCTCGATCGTCTCGAAATAGCGGTTGTAATAATATCGGGTAGCTAAACCGGCCGTGGCCGTGCCTTGGCGATGAAAGCAAACGGAGAACCGGTAGGTTGCTTTCTCTCCCGGAGGCGTGTCCATGATCAGCAGCCCTGCGCCGCCAAGCGCAAGCGCCCAATTCTCGCTGATCGGCTCCGTCAGGATGCTGTCCAACGAGAATCCCAGCGCGGAGGAAACTCGGTTATCGTCCGTTACGATGGCGGAATGCAGCCCTTGGCCGATGCCGATCAGTTTCCCGTCTGTTGTATCGTCGAGTCTACGCATGGAGCTGTACGGATCATTACCCTGATAACCGAAGAAGGCTCGGCGCGTCTTATTTCCCCGGAAATTGTCGATCGTTACTTCCGCCCAAACCGCAGGCACAATCGCGGATTTCACGTCCTCTTCAACCGTTCCTGCTGCTCCCGGTTCCAGAACAGAACGAACTTGGGAGTACAAGGTAAAGGTTAAATTTCCCGCGATCCACGTATCCGTGCACAGATTAAAGTCCCGTTGTACCTCGTCCGGAGAGAACGCGATATTCCGTGCCTGCTTCGAATTGTAATCCGGCGCGGAA
Organism: Paenibacillus swuensis; assembly: GCF_001644605.1. Taxonomy (NCBI): domain Bacteria; kingdom Bacillati; phylum Bacillota; class Bacilli; order Caryophanales; family Paenibacillaceae; genus Paenibacillus; species Paenibacillus swuensis. The sequence goes on from NZ_CP011388.1 coordinate 699,234, forward strand.
TCATCCAGCGTAAAGCGTTTGCGTTCATCTTCCGCTCCTGTAAAGAAAGGAAGCGACTGGAAGAACCCTTCTTCCTGTTCGATCCCGATATATACGTTCTGGTTTGCGGGACCGCGCATTTCTTGATTGATTCCGCCCTTGGCCCCGGGAAATCCCAAGGTAAAGCTGGCAAATGCCCCGATCGGAGAATGATGAGCGTTGTACATATGGGAGCTTGATGGCATAACGATTCACCCTTTCTTCTGAATGTGGTTAGAACTGAAGCTGGACGACCTGTCCCTTCCAAGCAATCTCATATAAACCGCTGAAACGCTCCGTCTGGCAAAAAACATTATCAAACCTCTTATAGTTCGCAATCGGCCATTCCTCGTTATTCACAAGGAGAGGTCCATCCCACCCGAACTCCATTCGGTTGCCGGACGGGGCAGTGTACTTTACCGATTGTTCGCTGAATTGAGGCCCATTGCGCACCAGATATTCCGCAAATTGCCGGAACGAGCCATGCTCGGCCGCGCTGCCCGCCTGGCAGATCCATATGTTATGCAACGCGTCGCAGATAACCTCCGTGCCGGTAAGCTCCGGATCCTCCGCCCAGCGGTACCCGTTTTGAGAGTACAGTGCGACGTAGCCTTCGTTTTTGCGTCCAAAAATCCATCCTCCTTCTTCCAACACTTCATCGAATTTCATTCTTGGGAAGTAGGCATGGGAATAAGGCACCCGGCTGTCCGCCGGAATGTGGTGGATGGCCATGAGACTGTTCTCCACTTGAACCGCGCGCGGAAACACATCATTGCCTGCCCAATAATCCGGTCTGCCGGTCTCTTTATGGGGAGCCCCCGGATGATTAACGAACACGACCGCGCCCTCATCCAGCGTAGCCTGCCAGATATGCTGCTGAAATCCCCGCTCCCCTTTTCGATAATCCTGCGCGCAACTGAGCATGTAATGCGGCGTCTTGTAGGTAATCTTGTTCACTTTGCTTAAATATGTACAGCCTCGGCATGGTTCAGGCTCCACTTCATTCTCCTCGCAAGCCTCGAAATAATCGATTTCACGGTCCAGTTCGTGATTCACTTGGATGCCGTACTTCTCTTCGATCTGTTTGTTCAGTTGCACGAGGGATTGGTGGGTGTAGGCCATATTTTTCCAGAAAAAGACCGCATCCTCCTCGCTCACAGTCCCTTTACCGAATCGAGCCGCATCTTCCACGTTAAAGCTCTGCTGCTCCTTGCTCTCCACTGTCAGCTCCTGATCCTCGGCAATCTGAGTGATGACGTCCGGACACTCGTACTTGCTTGTAGCCAAACAAACCCCGCCCAAATCCAGCAAGTTATCCTTGTAGCCCCCAATTCCCCACAACAGGTATTGCAGCGCGCGTGTGCTTTCCGTCTCGGGATTCAACAGCAGATGCGAATACGTTCTTCCATGAGAACAACCGTACACCCCTTTATAGGAGTTGACGGCCATCCCATAGCTCATAAGATCTAGCATCTGGCGGGCCTGGTGCCGAAGCGGCTCGGACGTTGCGAAATCATGGACGTTCAGCAAAGACATATAATTCTCAACCATATAAGTGTTGGAGTCCCATTCGGAGAAACCTACCATCGCCTTGGTCTGAATCCACTCCAGAATCAAAGCCTCCGCCGATGCAATCCAGTCCCGGCCCGTCGTTCCATGGGCGCTAAACGTTTCATCCGGATACCGTTGCCCCGCGAGCAACTGACATACGCGATAGAGCAACACATGATTTTCCGTGACAAAATATTGCTCCCCCGAATACCCATTGCGCTCCGCATCATACCAGTACTCGAATTCCAGCAGCACCCGCTTTGTTTCTTCTTTCAGAGCCGCACTCCACAGGGGACTGTTTCCGTACAGATATAACGTCCTGAGCACGATGTTGAGCGTAAAGTCCCCGCAGTCCAGCCGCTGATCCACGGTTTCCAGCATGTCTCTGTACTCCTGTTCATCCACTTCCAAGCCGGAAGCCAGCCGACTCAACGCTTGCGCAGCGATTCTGAATCGGTGGTCGTTCGTCTCCTTGCCGGCGCTGTCTTGCAAATACACTTGATTGCGCTGTTGTTGCTGCTGCGTTACTGCGGTTGACATTAACATCCCTCCGTATAGCTCTAGTGTCTTTACTGTAGCAAACCGGTTACCTGCAGGGTGTTCGATTATTGTTGGTTTGGTGTTCTGATCTTGCTTTTTTACGCAAAAGAAAAGAAGACCCACGCTGAGGCATGAGCCTTCTACTTGTAGCACACTAGATTTACTTGCTGAAATCGATCTTACTCAACATCCGGTTCAATAAAGCCGCCGCTTCCGCGCGTGTTGATGCTTGCTTTGGCTTTACGTTGCCGTTCACGCCTTGCATAATTGAAGCGTCGTATAGAGCCGACACCGCTTGCTTGGCCCAAGGACTGATCTTGTCGGCATCCTTGGCGTTTATTGCATTGCTGTTGTTTAATGGTGTGTTGTTGGCTAAGAACATGGCGTTGTAGAGCATAACGGCCATTTCTTCTCTTGTAATCAGGTGATTCGGATTAAAGCTCCCCTTCGCATCACCTTTTACCAGACCGTGTCCCGCCGCGGCTTCAACCGCAGATGAATACCATTGACCGGACTTAATATCCGTAAACGTGTTGACTGTTGCAGCCGTAGTCGTTCCAAGACCCATGGCTTTGGCGATCATCATCGCGAATTCTGCCCGGGTAATATTTTGATTAGGCTGGAACTTCGTTGCGTTGATCCCGGACACAATCATTTTGCCCGCCATGGATTCAATATCCGCTTTAGCCCAATGGTTGGTTATATCCGCAAAGGTTCTTGCGTTCTCCATAACCACAAATGTGCTGTTCGTAAAGCTGAATAGGTGCACTTTACCGTCGATCCACTTGAAAGGTATAGGCTCGTAAGTAACCGTACCGTCCGGCTGGGTAACTACGCGTACAACGGCTAAGCTTGCCGCATTGTCCGGTGTTTTCTTCAGTTCAACCGTTCTTTCAACGTATTGTGTAAAGGCAGCGACTTCCCGCTCCGGACCGTTATTGACGGAAACCACAATTGAGAAATCCACGGCTGCCAGTACTTTAATTCCTTTAAGCATCGCTTGCTGCTCCGCTTGTTCGTTGCTCGTAAGCTTGAACTTCACGGTTACATTCTCACCTTGGCCAACCGCCTTCTTGAGCTCTTCGACCGGCAGGATATACTGGCCAACAGGCGTGCTGACAACAATCTCCTCCGCTTTAGTACTGGTGAATATTTGCTCCACTGCATTAGGCTCTAGTTTAACTTGGTAACCGTCAACAGATGAGTCTTCGGCCTTCACAACTAGTTGAATTACACCATCTACGGCTTCATTAATATTGGATACGCTCAAAAGAATTACATCTTTACCATTCTCTTTAATCTTTTCTGTTTTATCTTTGTTGCCGTTGTTTCCATTGTTTCCGTTGTTTCCGTTGTTTCCATTGTTTCCATTGTTTCCGTTGTTTCCATTGTTGCCGTTGTTGCCGTTGTTGCCGTTGTTGCCGTTGTTGCCGTTGTTGCCGTTGTTGCCGTTGTTGCCGTTGTTGCCGTTGTTGCCGGTACCTAACTCCCTTATAATCCGACCCTCTACCTTCGGGGCAATAACCCCGTTAAAGCTGTTCATATGCTCAATGAAAATCTCGTAATCCGCAAACCCTAAATCCTCGCGGTACGATGTGCTTCCAACCACCGGCTTGAAGGAATTATAACCGTCTCCGCCCAAGCCTACGAAACTGTTCGTAGCCACCCGATATGTAGCTGTAAGATCCAAAGCTTCAAATCCGGTTCCGTTATGGATCTGCACATCATACACCCAGTTCCCCGCGGTACGATCCGGACTCCATTTGAATTTCATGCCCGCCACTTGCGGGAACTTACCCGGCAAGGAAGCCAAGGCCGCGCCGCTGACGCCGTTCTCCAGGCCATCCTTCAGCTGCTGACCCGTAACATCCAGCACATACAGCGTGTTGCCGAAAGGCATGACGGTCCGAAGCTCACCCATCGTAATTTTGCCTATATCAATGGAGCCCCGAATCCCTCCGCCGTTCATAATGGCTACATCCGCTTGCTTCAACGCCTTAGCTTTGGCCAGCATGCCGTCCGCGATAAAGTTACCCAGATTGGTTTCCTTCGCTCTGACATTCTCCCGCACGCCATCAAGCACAACGGTTGTCTCGCCGATCTCCTGGTTCTTCACTGCTTCCAGCTTGCCGTTATAGAAGTTCAGCATGGACTTAGCCGTTGCATCTTCAGGCACAGCCGCGTCCACCTTCAGCAAATTTCCTTGCGTTTCCGCGGGCAGCACGTTTCCGTCCTTATCAAAAGTAACATCCAAACGCCCCAAGAACTTGCCCCACTCGTTCGCTTGCACAATAATTGTCGGTGTCTGGTGCTGAGCATCGGTCACCACCGTAGGCTTCTCCAACAGCGTATGGGTGTGGCCTCCGACAATGACGTCAATGCCTTCCACCGCTTTAGCCAGCTCTTCGTCTCTGGAGTACCCCAGATGGGACACCACGATAATTTTGTTAATGCCTTGGTTCCGCAGAACTTCAACCGTCGCTTGAGCCGAAGCATTCGCATCGTTAAACGTAATGTTATCGCCCGGACTCGAGGTCTCTACCGTATCTTCCGTCGTTAGTCCGATGAGTCCCACCTTTTGCCCGTAAACGTTCATGATCACTGATGGGTAAATTCCTGCAACGGCGGTCGTTTTGGCCGCATTCGCATCAATGGTTATCTGATTACGCAGCAATGGACTCGTCAAAGGCTCCTGAGCAAAATCAACATTGGCGCTAAGCAACGGGAACTTGGCCTTACTCACAAACTCAGCCAGCGCCGCAGGACCTTTGTCGAACTCATGGTTACCGAACGTCATCGCATCATAGCCCATGTAATTCATGAACTCCAGATCCGCGAGGCCCATCCATTCCGTGAAGTAGAGATCGCCCGAGAACACATCCCCCGCATCAAGCAAAAGGCTGTCGCTAACCTCGCTGCGAATCTGCTTCACCAGCGTTGCCCGTCTGGCCACATCCGCCAAGTGCGCATGCGTGTCGTTCGTATGCATCAACGTCAGCTTCCATGGCTGCTCCAGGGAGTTGTCCGTGGTCAGCTTCAAATCTTCACCATAAATAATCCGCAAGCGATTGCCCAAAGCCCCCACCGACGCGATTCCGGCAGCTTCAATCCAATCCCCAGTCTTGAAGCGTTTTAAATTCAAAGGCAGATAACCGTCTGTATGCAGACGCGCCTGAACCCCTTTGTGCTCCAGCAAGACGTAACTGCCCGCATCATTAATCTCTTTTATCTGACCGACCGTCTTCACATATTGACCTGTATAAGCGCCGTCGGCCACCTGCTTAATTGTAGCCGCTTTGGCTTCTCTCTTCGTGCCCGGACCGGCATACAGAATTTGATACTTGAAGTTCTCAAAGCTCAGCTCTTTCTCGCCTTCAAATTCCGTGATTCCGCCTGTCGCGATCACTACCGTACCTACAGGCAGATCCTTGCCGCTGGCTCCAAAGAGCGCGATCCCGCCTGTGTCATCCTGAATATACACGGTGTCGAAGAACTTGCCCGTAGGCGCCGTCACAACCCCTTGAACTGTAACGACTTCGCCGGGTTGCGTGTTCTGCCTAACGTCAGCGATCGTTTGAATGCGATTATGCTCGGTCGCCCAATCGACCAACCGCAGCAAGAATGCCGTATTACTTACATCATTCACAATTTCAAAATCGGAATACCAATGCCTTCCGGAAACAATGACTTTACCGTTGCCAATGGTTTCTTTGGCGATTAAAGGGATCTTGGCTCCATCCGGCCCTGAGGTTTGAGCAGGATCGTTCTCTCCCCCAATGGCGCTATTGTACGTGTAAGATCCCGGTTGAACATTAAAGTTGTAGGAAGTGGCATTCCCCGCGACCAGCACTTCCAGATCCGTTGCCGCGTTGTTCTCCAAAGCTTGCATATCCTTGTTGACCAGAGAGGCTCCGCTGAAATAACGGATTGCTTCCATATTGTTGTTTAGTCCGCTCACCGTTGTCGGCATCGTCTTGGCGTAAACGGACCATTTCATGCCGCCGCTAAAGCTATCAGAGCTGTTAGGCTCATAAACATTATCGTTATTGATCCGAATGTTCGAGTCCAACTTCGTGAGCAACGGATTCAACATTGTTGCGCCGTCCTCGAACGTATGATTGGATTTACCCGAAACCATCAGCGATCCGCCGGCTTTCACCCAATCCGAGATGGCTTGTCTCTCCGCTTCCGTCATATCATTGGCCAGCGCGGTAGGCGTGTTCAGGATGAATAAATCGTACCCGGCAAGGGTGGCGGGCGTGATGACAGCTTCATTCATTTTGGCCAAAAAGCCGTACCGTCTCAGCAGCTCCGTAATATTCAACATCGCGCCGGGAACGTCTGCATTATTATGAAACTTGTCAATCAGCACTTTCTTGTTGTTGGATTTCACGATTGTCACGGTTTTGTTAATCTGGGTCACCGTGGTGATGTCCGGCTGCTCCGTCAACTTCGTAATGATCTGGACCTGTCCATGGTTAGCCGGCGTCCACTTGGCCGATACAGACTTCTTCCGATTCGGCGCCAGATAGTCCACCGTGCCTGAACCGATCAGGTTCGCCGGTGAAACGGAACCTTGGTAGAATTGAACCTCCAGGTTATTCGCGGCGTAGACGCCCATATTGCTGAGCTCCGCCGTCAACGTCGTTTCTTGCCCCGGCACGGTAGGATCCGGATTGACCGTAACCCCGACCAGCTTCACGTCGTTCTCTCCGCCAATGGTGAAGATCGGACTGGCTGTCGTCCACTTATCGCCTTTATGATATACCTTCACGACATACCAGTTGGCACCGTCACCCTTGGTTACTTTAGGAGTCCACGTTTCTTCCGTTAACTCGGCCACATCTTTGCTGTCAATGACCATACCCGCATTCGTAATCAGCTCCATGCGAATAATCGGATCGTTGGCATCTTTAACATGCACCTCGAAGTTAATCTCTTCGCCCTTGCTCACATTCAAGGTACTGCCCATCCAGTGACCGTTCGCTTTCACCTTGAGTTCGGTATCGCGGGCTTCGGTAGAGTAGAATCTGCGGTTCCGAATCGCTTCATAGAAAGATTCACGGGACAGATCCTTGGCGATGACCGCCGTCAGATTGTCCGGGTCGCCCCAGTTGGTGCTGTGATTATCTTGAGCATTACTTGCTCCTACATGCCAACCGTTGTCCAATGCTTTAAAAAAGTGGCTTTCCGCACGCGCATAACTGTAAGGCGGCGCCCCGTTACCGACCTCGATCATCGACATCATGTGATCAATGTCAGGATCGTAAGAAAGGTTGTTGAACGAATCGTTCGGCCAGTTCGGATGATTGAACGCCGCGATCGCGCCTTCTTGCTCGCCAAGCCAATCGTAGAAATCGGCTAAATCCGTCATGGTTTTACGTTCAACATATTTATCGGTATTAAATACATTGGAGTGACCCACATTGCTGTACGTCATCTCAAACCCGCGAAGGGCAAGGAAGTCGCTGTTAGCGGCGTTAAACGCATCCGCTTGCTGCTTGGTCAGCGCCCACTCGGAATTCGTTTTCTCTTCATATTCATTCTTGTTGGTAACATAAGTGTCGCCTTCAAATTGATTCGAATGATCTGTGACAATCAGATAATCCAGGTTGTTCGCTTTCGCTTTGGCAAAAGCGTCGGTCGGCGTTCCTGCGCCGTCCGAATACTGAGTATGCGCATGAGGGATGCCGAAGAACGTTTTCAGTCCCGCATCCGCAACGTTTTCCTGTACGAAGAAGTAAGATTTGTAAGTATTCAAGTTTGCATTGGTATCCGCAAGCGCGATTTCGAGTTTATGCTCGCCGATGGACAGATCCGTTGCCGGCGTGTAGCTGATGGTTCCGGCGGCTTCATCTTTGATTACAGAAGAACTGACATCCGTCCCGTCCAACTTAACCAATAAGCTAGACCAGTTCAGATCATACGAGGTCTTCTCCACTTTGGCCGAAATGACAGGTTTCTTGTTGTAGGTGGATTCCATCTTGCCTGGCTTCACCTGATACACGAGCGGAACCTGATCAGCCGCAGGCAAGTCTTTCACCTTCATATCTTCCAGCGAGCGCGGAAAAATTTGATATCCGGTTTTACGAACATCACCGGCGACAAATTGTCCCAATATACCCGTGATCTCGTAGGTTTCATCTTTAGTCAGCTTGTCGGTTGAGAAGCCGGGAACGGTAGTCATCACACGCATCGTCATGGATTTTCCGTCCGGGTCGGCAACGATAATGTTGTAGCCTCCGCCTGCAGCTGTTGCAGGAATGGTTGTAATCTTTGCCTCTGTTTTCACTAACTTGCCTTCCAGAGATTCGGCTGTGTCATAGTTTGTTAATTCCGCTACTGTTTTGGAGACTGCCGTTGGTGCTGTCTCTGTGCTTATTTTGCTGACAACAGCCTTATCCAGTTCGATCAATCCATTGTAATCTGTAATCTTGCCTGTTACTTCAACACGGTCACCCGGAGCAACCATGAGGGAACTGCCGTATACGTTAATGCCCGCTTCCTGATCCTGAATGTAGATGGATTTGTTGCCGATGATATTGTTACTTACCGTGACAACACCTTGTACCTTGTACTTCAACCCGTTGCCGTCGAGAACAGCAATTCCGTTGGAATCTACCGCTCTCAGATCCTTAATGCCGTTAACGGATGTAATCTCAATCGACTGAGTTACCGCGACACCCGGGCTTTCCGCCTTGGTTAGTCCCGCTTCCGTTACCGTTTGCGTTACATAAACTTGAGAGAGTTGGAGTGCGCTGTTATCAAACTTGAACTCAAATTTCCCTGTGTTCCCTGTCGCAATGGATGTCATTCCGTCGGAAGGGGTACCTTTAAACATTAATTTGGACCCAGACGCGGCTGGATTTCCGTTGTAAACCGAGATGGTTACACTTGTCGATCCGGTTGTGGCCACCGCTGATTTCATTTGCCCTGTAACGATGCCGAGACCTGTCGCGGCTTCAGTGTAGAACGTCACTCTGGAGCCGTTCACATCCGGAGATTGCGAACTGCTGGTGCCTGTCGCCTGGACAAGCACAGGCGCGCTTTCCGCAAGGCCCGGTGCCGTTGCGGTTACGTATACGGCTGTTTTCGCGGCAGCCGCGTTATCGATCGGCGCGAATCCAAAGACGCCGTAAGTGTCCGCGGTAACCGTCTGTACCGGGTTGACGCCTGCACCAGGCATGTCCAGGTACAGCTTCACTTCGGAGGAAGCCGCAACCGCGTAGGTTGTGCCTGTTACCGTAGCTGCCGCAGGGTTGGTGTTGTTGAACACCATTTTGGAAGCGTCAGGTGTGGTTGTAATTGTTGGTGTAGGGTTGCCTCCGCCTCCGCTTGTGACGGATGAGTTCTTAGGCGAAGGTGCGCCCAATGTGAAATCCGCACTATTGTTATTCGTGTCCCAACCGCTTCCGTTGCTCGTGTCGGATACGGCGTCCGTACCGGAGTTTGTTTTGCGGTGGACACTGGTTGTATTGGAAAGAGCAGGCGTTGCGGCCGTTTCAAAGGCATTTGCCGTTCCCGCACCAACGAAATCAACCACATTTGCGTCCGTTGGACCGGTAATGTTTGAAGTACTACTTACCAACGCCAATTTAAACTCTGTTGCGCTCATACCAATAGTGCCGCCTGCTACATCAGGCGAATTTAAACCAGGTGCACCATGTGTATTTGTACCTTTTGCTTCTTCAACTAAGAAATAGCTGTACGGTGCAATGGTACCTGTCAAGTTCGTTTTTAGTGGGGAAGTGAAGTTCCCCGTTTTGCTCGTATATTGCACTGACCATCCTGTCAAATCCACGGGATTGCTTGTAGGGTTATATAACTCTATAAAATCGTTACTAAGCTGTGCCCCGCTATTCCCTCCTCCGCCATAGGCTTCACTAATGACGACGTGATCTGCCTGAGCAGCCTCTGCCTGACCCATGAAGCCTTGCGGTAACAATGTCCCCACGATCATCAACAACGCCATCAACGCGCTGATTGTTCTTTTGCCCCGATTAAACCAATTCACCAATCTCTTCTCCCCCTCAAATGGATGGTTATGGAATCACCTCTTAATCTAGCAATCATTCATCAACGGGGTGTCATGCTTTTCTTAAAATCTTGTAAATATTACATTATTCGATCAGATTTAACATACTTTACTTATAATGAACTCATGGAAAATCCTCTATCTAAGGTGGTCAAAAAAATATGAAACGATTACGACGTTTATCCCGTTGGTTCCGTTCTTTTCGCCCTTTAACTCTATGTATGTCTTTCATTTTCCTGTTCTCCCTGCCTTCCGCCGTAATGGCGCATCCGCTTTCTACGAGTTTTACCGAAATAAACGTTGACGAGAAACATGTCGACGTTTCCTTCGCGCTGGACGAGCTGTCGGTTCTGGAGCAACTGCAGATTGACGCGAATCAAGACGGTCGGTTGGACCCTATGGAAACGGAAGCTCAGGCCGCTAACATTGCCGGTATGATCGAGCAATTTGTTACGATTCAACTGGACGGAATGTCCCAACGAGGGGAATGGCAGTCCGTCGAATACCGACAAAGCCAGGATAAGTGGGTTGTAGAAACTACGGTGCGCTATGCATTACCAGCCAAGTCGGAGCAATTAACCCTGCAAGACCGATTCTATGAAAATTCGCAGGAAAGCGTGGCCTACACCAACTTCGTCTCCATTGCCAAAGAGGGCCAAACGACTGAAACCATATTGAAAGGCGACGACCGTTCCTGGTCCCTTCCGCTTCAACAGGCAGAAGCCATGAACAACTCTTCTTGGTGGTCCTTCTTCAAGCTGGGTATGGAACATATCCTCACGGGCTATGATCATCTGCTGTTCTTATTTGCGTTATTATTGGCAAGACAGTCTCTCAAAGAGCATATTCAAGTGGTCACCGCCTTCACCATCGCGCACAGTATCACCATTACGCTTGGGGTCATGGGTATTGTAAGTTTACCGGGCCGGTTTGTGGAATCATTCATCGCATTCAGCATCTGTTACGTGGCGGCCGAAAATATTTTCCGTCGGAAAATCCAGCTCCGCTGGTCGCTCACCTTCCTGTTCGGACTGATTCACGGGTTGGGCTTTGCCGGAATTCTGACCGAGATGAACATTCCGAAGAGTCATCTGGCGGTCTCTATGTTAAGTTTTAATCTCGGAATCGAAGTCATCCAGATCGCGCTGATCCTATGTGTCGTGCCTGTTCTGCGTTGGGTGCAACAGAAGCAGCTTTATCCGGTGGCCGCCAACATCGCTTCCTCTCTAATCATCGCCATGGGCGGCTTGTGGTTGTTCGAACGGATCTTCTCCTCCTAACAACGGAGCGTAACTCCTGCCGTGAGCGGGAGTTATTTTTATTTTGGAACACAGTTGGATAAAGCACGTAACAGTACATAAATTACTGATGAATGAGGTGGGATGTCATGCGTATTGAACAATCCATTGTGAAAACGTCCAAAGGAAATGTGCAGTACCATAAGAGCGGTAACGGCGAGTGCCGTGTGGTTCTGATCAACGGAGGTTCGGGGCCGATCGAAGGCTGGATGAGGGTTCTGACCGACATTTCGCAGGCATCCACGGTGTTTGCCTATAACCGGTTAGGGGTCGCAGGCAGCGACAAACCGAAAGAATCGCAAGACGGCATAACGATCGTGGAAACGTTAAGGGAGGCTTTAACGCTTGCAAATTTCCAACCTCCCTATGTGCTCGTAGGACATTCGCTTGGGGGATTATATGCTAATTTATTTGCGCGGATGTACCCGAGTGAGGTTGCGGGGATCGTCTTTTTGGAAGCCAGTCATCCGAAAGATTTACTCCTGAACCAGCATCAGGGCAAGGTCGTGCGATGGTTGAACAAAGCACTTTCGATGTTCGATTCCTTTTCTCCAAGCAAAGCATTTAACGAAGTTCATTATGTGAACCAGACCGCTGAGCAAATCCAGCAGCTGGATGCTTTCCCGGAGGTTCCGGTGTATGTGGTAACGGGCGGCAAGGAAAACCGAATGATGCCTGAGGAGGCTCGAAAACAACGGCTTGCGAATCAACGGGAGTTACTCTCTCTGTCCAAATATAGCAAACACATCATCGCGAACAACAGCGGACATTTCCCTCAATTAACAGAACCCGCGCTTGTCATTAACACCATTAAAGAATGTGTGGAACAAGTTAATCATCGCGCCTGATAAGGCTCTACGCTGGCATCCACCAGCCTGTACATGCTGATTAATCCTGTCGCTTCATCGGCCTCTTCGCCAATTTCGAGCTTCCCGTAGGCCCACAAGGCTTGATTCGTGAAGTCAACGGATGCTCCATCTTTCACGTACACGGCGATGGCTTCCATATACTTGGGATTATCCGTGGAACAGAACGGACAGGCGGCTCCGGCCGTCGGCACCAGATAGATGAAACGGTTATCGATAGGCGTTAACTCGGTCATGTAGCCGTGAATACCCACCATCTTGCCGTGAAGTTCCGCCATGTCCGGGTTAATTTGACCGTCCCCCGTGGCGGAGGAGGTAAAGAAATCCTTGAACTGGATTTCGGTGAGACCGTTATCGGATGTGGAGACGGATTTGGAGATGGGTGAGACGTTGTTGGCGATGCCTGAAGCGGCGGGCTCCTGTGGATTGACCGTTCTGTCGTCCGTGCCGCAACCGATGAGCAACAGGAGTAAGGCTAGCATGGTTATGCTTGTTTTGATAATAGTGGACCCTCGTGTCATATGATGTACTCCCTTTTTTCAGTGTATGGAACGGAATCTGCCTTGGATTTGTCGATACGTAACCATCATCGGAATTAAAGCGATGAAGAAACCTAGCAGCATGAACATCCCTGCCGAACGAAGCATTGCCGGGTTTAAAGTCCAGGGCGGCAAAGACAACCCGAACTGAGACTTACTGTATACATCGATTCCAAGCATGAGCAAAAATGAGACGATTCCTCCGCCCGCGGTGCCAATCACCGTAATCAGCAGTGTTTCCAAAATTAAACATTGTAGGATTACTCTCTTCGAAACGCCAATCGCACGGAGCACCGATGTTTCTGAGCGTCTACGCTCGTGCGCGTTCAGCATCGTAAGAATAACCAGAATCCCCGCCAAGGCAATGGATATCCCAGATAAAACATACACCAGCTGCTTGCCCCAATCGAGATTGGCGAGTAATTTACGGAACGTTTGCACGGTATAGACCGCTTGAACTCCCTCCGCCGCATCCAACTCGGACTTTAGCTGCGGGGCATATCCCAACTGCTCAGGCTTGATCAGGATGGCCGTAATTTCGCGTTCGTGTTCTGATGCGGGTTCTTCTGGAGTAGTTTCAGGTGCTGTATGCGTATCTGTGGTCGAGCTTGGCTCCTCTTGATGTTCATGGACATGCCACACGCTCTCTAATGTGGTGAATACCGTCAGATCATCCGCATTCCCTGTCGGACGTAGGATGCCGACTACTTGGTGTTGCAGTTGGTCGTGCACTTCCGAAGACAAATCTGTCCCGTGATTGGAGTAGAACGTATCTCCCACCTGCAGTTTCAAGGTCCGCGCCGCTTCTGATCCGAGAACGACTTCACCCTCTTGGTGAAACCAGTTCCCGCCAACCAACTGAAATCTGGTCTTCATGCCGGCTCTATAGGGTTGAAAGTAGGCTTTCGTCGTGCCCACAATCGGAACACCGAGATAGGAGTCACCAAGAGCGACGGGCACAGCTTGTAACACACGCTTGTCCTGTTGCATCTTTTCATAAAGCTCATAAGAAATATTGCCCAAAGGCACGTCCATGCGCATCAGACTGCTCAATACTAGTTGCATCGAGCTTCCCTCTGCGCCGGCGACAAGATCATAAGTGGCGGACTGTCTCTTGATCGTTTCATCCAACCCGTTAGATAGAATTAGGATGGTAAATACCAATGCCGAGGCGACCATCATCGAAATCGCTGTAATGGCGGTTGTCGCCCAGCGCCCGCGCATGCTTAACAAGGTGAACTTCCATAGGGTCATAGCGCTGCCTCCGCAGTTAGAGCGTTGGTCTTCGCTTCTTGGAGGCGGGACATGGATTCCCGGCGGGGAAACTGTGCGGCCAGATGCTGATCATGGGTCACCATCAGGAGGGTCTGACCGGTTGCATTGCAAAGCTCGCGCATTTGCTCCACAATCTCCGCTCCCATCTGTGCATCCAGGTTGCCTGTAGGCTCGTCCGCAAGAAGCAGCTCCGGCTCATGCAGCATCGCCCGCGCTATCGCCACGCGTTGTTGCTCGCCTCTGGAGAGCAGACCCGCCTTGGTGTGCATGCGATGACCCAGATTCATACGGGTCAGCAGGTCTTTGGCCCGCTGCTGCGCTATTCCCGCCGGAATACCGGCTGCCATGCGCTGAACGAGCACATTATCTATTGCGCTGAAATGCGGGAACAACAGGAAATCCTGAAACACAATACCTATCCGTTGTCCCCGAATGGAGTCTCTTTCCGCTTCTGACAGGCTGTGAAGGGCATGGTTAAACAACGTAACCTCCCCGGATGTGGGCAAGTCCATACCGGAGATTAATTGGAGCAGCGTCGTCTTCCCCGATCCGCTGGGGCCGGTTAACACAACTTGTTCTCCGCGCATAATGCGCAGCGCCTCAATCCGGAGAAGCACTTCTTCCTGACCGTTTACGCGTATGCTTTTGACCAGATTTGTACATTCTATTGCGGTTTCTTGCATCCTCATCACAACCTCCATACCCTTGACCATCGTTCTACTCTAGCAAAACACTGTTTTGGGAAATGAAGTATTGTGTAAAATCGTGGTTAAAACAAATATTAGCTAACTACTACGCGCACATCCTTTCGCTCACGGGCGAAAGTTTCCGTCTACAGCAAGCCATAGATTCACTGGCAGGTGACCTCGGCATTTTTAGGGATTACATGGATTACCCTTATTCTCTATATAAAATAAGGTTAACTCGGCACTAGGTAGCCAAAAAAAAAAAAAAAAAAAGAAACCTTGAAAGGCATAATTTCAGCCAATCAAGGTTTTGTCCGTTATTTATCAGAATATTTCTTAATCCAGTCTTCAAGGTCTCTTTCAACATGTAAATATTCATCTGGACTATCTTTTATATCGACCCCAGAAACAACTTGAAGAAAATCCCACACAATCTCATCTGCGATATTTGGTTCGTCTTGCATTACATATTCTGACGCCCAATCCGAAACTTCTTCTCTTGATAGTTTTCCTTGTAAAATCATATTTAATTTATATATAATTTCTTCTTTTGTTGGCTGACCCACTTTCTCACCACTTTCCAATATAAGTTCCACTACTATCAAATCTATAATGAACTTTTGACCCACCTGTAAATTTAACATCAGGCCTCCCACACAGCTGCAATTTCCATCCCCTCGCACTGTTCTTTAGTTGCTTCTAACATCTCACCCTTATAATAAATGAAATATTCACCCGAGATACTATCTATTATACAAGTAGAGGATGGCCATTTTTCGTTATCATTTCGGAATGGACGGCTATCTACCAATGGCCAGTTTCCCGATTTTAGTACATCATCGTAAACTCCAACTATAAATTGATATTCCTCAATGCTCGGTAAATCTCCAATATTCTCTCCAACATGTTTATACACTCCGATAGAAGCATCAAAAAACACTCTTCCAAAAGCAAATTTCCATTGGGTAAAGGTATTGCATGTACGTTACCTATTTCAATTCGCTTTCTTCGTTTAATCATCTCATACCAAACTCCTTATTTCGTCAAACAACTGATAACTTGATTTAATCGATAACTGACTGCTATTCAAGAAATCTTTGTTTAACTTTCCCAAGATCAATAAATAATTGTTCTTCATTAATGATTAATTTTTTCTCTTTTATCCTCAGCACTACTAACTCAAGAGCATAATGCATCCAGTTATATAGATAATTACGAATATCAGCATTACTTTTTTTTTGCCATTTTTCTTTTGGCATACCAATATCCACTGTAATATAACGTTGTTTTGTATATAGCTTTAGATATTTACAACCTTCGAATTCCCAATACCATATCTCGCCATCAATACGTCCAATCAATGCAATTTCATCTACATCCGGTGAATAAGAATGATTACAGAATCGTTTTAGTAGTTTTCTCAATTCAATTAAATGCGGTGAGACCGCAGTTGCTGAAGCCTCGTCACCCATTTGCGAGCCAAATGTTATATAGTTATTGGTAGTCAAAGTTGTCACCTCGTTTTTTTTGCAATTCTTATATGGTAATATTGCGAAGCATCTTATTTGGTTTTACATAGGTGAAGTGTGTGCTAGGTTACAACAAAGAAACCTTGAAAGGCATGAAGCCAATCAAGGTAATATAATTAATTTAGTTCCGATAAATCAAGATCAAAATCATCCTCTTCGTAATCATACGCACTATTACCAATAATCTCACTTTCCACACGAACTTGTATTTCTCGTATACGTTTTTCAGGAATTCCATAAGAACCCAATAATATTATCAATGCATCAAAATAAAACTGAAGATATGGAATAACTTGATTAGAGGAACTTACAATAGCTTCGTATGGTAGCCATAAGCCCCAGTTAATAAATTTGTCCTTCCGGTTAATTTCAGGACCTTTTACCATGACATTTAAAGTTGCTTTGTTTGTAGAAACTATTAAATTAATAAAATCCATATCTTTCTCTTTTGTATTTAGTTGTAGATCTGAACTAATCGTGTCATTTAACTCTTCCCTAATCTTCAAGTCAACTTTATGACTAATTGAAAAAAAACTATTTACTTCACTAAATAAACTGCTCGTTAATATCCTCAAGTTTTTCTACCTCCTTCTATTATCTTATTCCTGGATGATTCTGATTACCATTGGGATATTTCTTAAATTTATCATAGTAATTTTGAATAGCTTTTGTCTCAATTTTCTTAATGCCTCTTGTACTAATTGTTTTATTATGATAAATCACCCTACCAGTTACTTGTGAATTTGGATTCTGCCTCTGTAACTTATTAATTTGAGTTTGTAACCTTTTGGGATTCCCTGATCTAGCTAATTTTGTCATATCAGCCTTTCCATATTTGTACAGGCTCCCGTCAATATCTATCTTGTACACACCTTGATTACCAACGTAACTATTTGAATTTTTATGAACATTTCTTGTGCCTTTAGTTGCCTTTATTGCAGCTTTCATTACGTGTTTTTTCAACTGTCTCTTTAATACATATTTAGTACCTTCACGAGCTACAAATACTACAGCATAAACAATTAAGGGGTTATCCCCATCTGGATCAGTAATATTAACAGGATTACTAATACTGTAATTATACCCATTCTTACTCACTGGTATATCATTGTGACCAGGATGGCTGTCTAGAGTAATAAAGTTTCCGTGCAAAGCATTGTAATACCTTGAATTCAGGAAATACAAGCTAATTGCCTCATCAAATCTATATCCAGCATAACGATATGGATTTACAGACGCCAATGGTCCACTTTGTGTAAGTGTATTTCCCCAAGCATCATACTCATAATTCGCGACTACACTGCCGTTACTATCGGTAATAGACACGACATCGCCATGATTATTGGTATGATAATAGTAAGTTTGATTATTATAGATTAACCCAACCGGATTACCCTCATCATCCCAAATATACTCTAATGTTGCTCCGGTGGTTATATTCTTTTCAAAGATGACATCTGAGCCATCGTAGTAATAGTTGATAACCCCTTGGGCCGTTTCCGTTTGAGTTCGAAGACCCGCTTCTTCATACGTTGCTTTAAAGATGGTCTGATTCGTGGAGTTCTTCACTTCTGTGAGTTGGTCTAGAGCATCATATAAATACGTATATTTTCCATCTGAAGTTAGATTACCATTATCATCATAGGTGTAAGCTTGTCCATTTACTGTACTAATCTGATTGGCTTTATTGTAACTATAAGATGTCGTCGTATTGGAACCACCCGAAGTAACTATTTTTGCAATTCGGTTTCCAACTTCATCGTAGTCGTAATTAATGGAGGAACCGTTTAATAACGTCTCCTTCGTTAATTGTTCAAGTTCATCGTAGGTGTAATTAAATGTACCTTTACTTGTTTGAATAGAAGTGATGTTACTATTTCTATCGTATCCAAGGTCGTAAAACTCTAATGGAGTTCCATCTTGTTTAAGGTTTTTATAGATATCTAACCTATTCCCGGTATCATACATAACGGATGTTCGCAGTCCGTTTGGCCGATGGATGGTTTCCAAGTCATCCAGTTCGTTATAACTATAGCTAACTAACTCTACGCCATCTTTATTGATCTTTGAAAGCTGCTTAACTGGAGTATACTCATAATTTAATGACCTGGTTCCCGTGTTCACAGCATAGTTCATATACTTTCTTTCATCATCTGCATAGTACAGATAATTTACAGCTGTCCCGCGGTCAGTTACTTTTTGGACAGAATCATTTTTATAGTAATCTATATCCTTGGTAACGGTCCCTGAGGTTTTTACTGTATCCAGATTACCAAGAGCGTCATAGCTATAATCCCATTTAACAATCCCGTCTAAGAACACTCTGCTCAACTGGTTTAGTTGATTAGGTACGTTGGTAACAGTCTTTCCGTTTGCTTTTGTTGTTCTGGTGAGGTTGCCGTTCGTGTCATACTTGAAATTTGTTTCTTTTAATAACGGGTTGGTTATCTTCGTAAGTTGATTAAATCCATTATAATCGTAGTAAGTTATATTTCCCTTTGCGTCCTTAAAACTTCTTAAATCGCCGGAATCCGTATAACTATATTCAGTTAATCGTTGTTTAGCGTCCCTAACCTCTTTAAGTTGATTCAGCTTATCGTAGCCATACTTGGTTAGATGCTCTTCTCCATTTATTTCTTCCGTTACGTTTCCGACAGCGTCTGTAACGGTTTCAATAGTATTACCTGTAGCATCCTGTGCATAATTAACATGGTTACCTTTAGGGTCATAACTATAAGTTTCAGTGGTACCATCAGAATTTTTTACAGAGCTAATGTTTCCGTTACCATTATAAAAGTACTCTTTAATTTCGTTCTTTGCGTTTTTCGTTGTCCATAACTTACCATGCAAATAATAAGTATTAGTTATCACTTTATTTTCTGGATCGGTGATGGTTAAAACCTTGTTTAAGTTATTGTAAGTGTAAGTTGTCTTATGATTTTCTGGGTCCGTAGTTGTGAGTAAATTCCCCATATTATCATAGGTATTCACTGTTAATCCAGCATTGGGATCTAAACTCTCCAGAACGTTGTAATTCTCATCATAGGTATATATCCACGCTTTGTTATTCGCATCGGTTACCGTTCTAGGCATATAGTTCACAGTTAAACTATATGTTGTTGTTTGATTTAACGTGTCCGTCACCGTGGCTTCATACCCAAGTAAATTATAAGAATATACAGTTCCAACGCGTGAAGATAAATCATTACCTAGCGGATCATCCACCGGCTCCTGCACTTTATGAAGCACATCTTGATTGTAGGTATAGTCCGTTCTTCTACCGTTCGGATCAATGACTGCTTTAATTCTTTTATCCGCATTATACTCAAAAGTTGATCTTGAATATTTCGTTGGCTCTGAATATTTATCTACTGCGGTAAGTTTACCTTCCGAGTCATACGTGTAATCAGTCTTCTGACCTTCCAGTAAGCTGTAATCCACAAGCCCATTACTATCGTACGTGAACGAAATCAATCTGCCCGAAGGATCTGAAATACTGATTAACCTACCGTTGTTTGCATCATAGTTATATTTAATTTGATTGCCGTGAAGATCCTGTTCATATGCTATACGGGCCTTGGTAATATTGACAGTATCATCATATCCTACTGAATCGAATCGAGTTATAATTCCTTGTTTATCTTTAATTTCATATCCGCCTGTCACTTTACTAAGCGTAAGATATTTCCCGGGTGGTGAAATATATTTATCTGTTGGAGAATCGTATTTAAACTCAAAAGAAGTTCCGTCCGAGTCTGTAAATAATACAATTCCATCTCGATTAGCATCAATAATACTTTCATTTCCAGTGAACGTCCATCCATAACCGAAAACTGATTTCTCTATAGATTTAGAATTATATGTTCGAGTGAAGTCAATTCCAAATTCGCCTCGTCCATCTAGGGAATAATCCGTATATTGAATCACATTGTTTCCTGTACCTAGATTGGTATAGCTAGTTCCATCAACTAGGCCTCTGCTGTCATAAGTCCAGTATGGTTCTAGCCCCAAACGGCTTGCTGGATAGTAAGTAACGCTTAACAGCGGACCGTAACCCAACACGGAAGTTTCATCGCTTGAAATAAACCGCTTATAGCTTAGCGTAGTTTCATTGGTGCTTTTTAATAATAAACCGTTGTTTTTAGTTTTATCATTAATCCACTCATTCACTTTATTACTAGATACAGGCCATTGTAATTTGGAAGTTAATTGCCCTACACCAGAAACTGTGGATAGTGGTTGTGCTACAAAGTCCCCTCCAGGTTTAGTCCAAGCTTTACCATTATTAGCGATATTCCAACTAGCGTGATACTCCGACCATAAGGTTGTAGCTTCATGTAACGATATATTAATTGGTGTATTATTTGAAACAGAAGCCATCCATAAATTCATATCAGAACTTAAAACCTTTGAACCTACAGGAACAATACCTTCCAATTCAAAGCGCAACAGAGATCTCATAATATTCGGACTGCCTAAACCAGCAGTTAAAGTTGTTTCTGCAGCTGCCGTAGTTGTAGGTTGAGCACTTCGCAAATAGGTATCGGCAAGAGCATAATTAGGTTGAAGCTTTACTATAGTTGGATCCAGAGTTACAGGATAAACCCTGTTCTCGCTAAGCAACCATTCTTTGTTAGGGATTATCTCTATTAAGAGCGAGTCTCCGTCTTGTTTCACATCATACTTAATATCGTATGACAGAGCTTCCTCAGCATATGTAGTAATATCTTCACGTTGTTGATACCCTTCAGGTCTGTAAGAGTCAAACATGAATGGCTTACTTATTAAGTAGACGGGTTTATCTGTTGCGGAATCCAACAGTGTAATTGATCCGTCAGAGTTCTCCAGATATGTCAGGTTGGTTAAATTATATTTGAATTTGTAAGATAAGAGATCGTCTTTAGCAGGCTTTTTCTTAAGGACAATGCTCTCCTTGACCATGTTAGAATTAACTTCATACTCAAGAGAAGAATTTGGGAATAAGTTATCATAAATAAGTTTATTACTTTTGATTTTTTTAGCTAATGATTTACTTGGAGTAGATATAGGATTCATACCAATTGAATATTTATCTTCCTTTACCTCAAGTAAATCTTCAGTTGTAGAATGCCCCTTATCTAAACTTACTTTAAATTCATTCTTATTTGTGCGAAACTCTTCTTTATCTTCGATAAATGAGTTATCAATTTCAAGCCATATTTTCTTGTTTTCGTCAAAGTAATGGATGGGACTTGTTGATATTTCCGAGGTGTACGAGCCGTCTGGATTTTCATACGTTTTGGATTTTTCCGTTCTAAGTTGTGTTTTCTCTTTCTTTGTAAATTTTGCACTAATATCTTTTTTCTCCTGCGGGGCAGCAACAGCTGTATTAACTACTGCAGGTATTGGTAACAAACTACTAAGTAACGAAGTTACAATTGCCCAACTAATGACCTTTGTCTTGCTTTTTTTAAACATTATAACCAACACTCCTTATGTAATATCTAGTTAGCTTGGGTAATTTTACAGAAGTATTCATTTGAGAGCAAGAAATATTATGTAAATAACCAAAAGGTAAATACAGGTAAATTATATTTATTACTCTGCAGATTTCGTTAAAAAATAGCCCCTATCGAGACCTCTCAAAATGAGAGAACGCGAATAGAGGCCAGTTGTTACACATACTTCTATTGGTCAATCTAATCAATGATGCCCGCTATGCTGCCCTTCCTCAGGCTTGGCTTCTTCCAGCTCGATCAGCTGTTTCACAGCCTCCCCGCCAACCGCGATTCTTTTGATCGGAACCACCATTCCGCTAGCGGCCACAACTCTGGATTGAACGAGATAGATGCCTTCCTCCGCAAGGATATGCGAGACGGTGTACACGCCCGGGGACGATTCAGCCGCAGGTACAGTAACAGCCGAATTCCGCTTACCTTCCCGCCAGAACACAAACTCGACTTGTTCTGCGTCCGCCAGCGGTTGCTTGTTGTTGAACACTTCAACGGTATAGTGGCTTGATGCCCCTACTTCCAGTTGTTTTGGCAAATGAAGATCGACGGTCAGATGGGGTGGAAGTCCGCTTTCGTCGGTTTCGGCAAGGTTGGCCGTGCATCCGGAGAGCACCAATCCCAATAGCAGGAAGCAAGCCCATCGTGCGGACCATTGTAGTTTCTTATGCATATGTGTAATCCCCCCTTAAATTGAGAACCAGCGGCGTAACGGCTTCACCCTGCGAATGACCACCACGTCGAGCAAAAGAACCACGAGAATCGAAATACCCACAAGCGGCATGATAACTCCACATAATCCCATAATCAAAAGTACGCCCATCGTCACCTTGGCATGGTCTGGTTTCTTAGGCGCACCAAGCTTGCCGTCCGGCTTGCGCTTACGCCACATAAAGAAGGAGCTGACGGCTATGAGAATGAGGCCCAGACAAGCAATCAAGCCCAGCGCTTGGTTAAACCAGCCGAAAAGCGTGCCTTCGTGGAACGCGATCCCATAGGAAATCGCTTTGGCCATGATGCCATAGTCGGCCCAGCGAACATCCGTCAACACGGCGCCGCTATATTGATCCAGGTGCAATGTAGCATTCCGGCCCGGGTTAACATGAGCCGTCGAAGCGGTGAACACGCCGGTTTCCCCTTGCGGCATCGTCAAGGTATAGGGCTTGGCTACTTGCTTCTCATCCACAATGCGCTCCACATCATCCATGGAGATCGGAACATACCCGCCTGCCACGGATGCGGGAACGGGCAGCTTCTCTGCCGCCCAAGGTAAGTCTTCCGCAATATCTTCGGCCACCGTGACCGATTGCGGTTTCTCTCCGAAGCTGTAGGCGTACGGAGGAGTATTGGTATTCGTGGAATTTGCAAGCTTGTCAATCTGACCGCCCATAATACCGGACCATGGCAAGCCGCTTAGAATAATCACAAGAATCAGCAGTGATAGCCAGAAGGCCGGCACGGCGTGAAGATCACGCCAGAACATGCGGCTGCCCGGCTTACTCAAGCGCGGAAGCACCGTTCCCCAGATCGATGCCCGGTTCCTCGGCCACCATAAATACAAGCCGGTCAGCAGCAGAATAACAGCCCAGCATGCCGCCAACTCAACAATCCGATTCGCTAGTGTGCCTCCGACCACAAGCTCGCTGTGCATCTTCATGAAGAATGCGGAGAACGTTTTGTCGCTGTCCAGTTTTCCGAGGATTTCACCTTTGTAAGGATCCACATACATCGTTGTGGGCAGATCATTATCCATCACCGACAGCTTGTAGCTGGCGTTCTTTTGATCCGGGAGTGTAATGGAAGAGACCTTCAGACCCTCATGCTCCTTCTCCAGCTTCTCGATGATTGCGGCCGAAGGCATTACCTTCGTTCCGACCTCGCGCACAACCATCATGTCCTTGTAGAGATATCCTTCAATTTGAGGCTTAAATAAATACACCGCACCGCTGAAAGCGAGAATAATCAAGAATGGAGCAAAAATCAATCCCGCGTAAAAGTGCCACCTCCATACCGATGCATAGATCGCTTGGCGCAAGCCGGTGCGTGTGTTGTTGGGTTCATTCATGTCAAACATAACCTCGTCCTTCATCCAATTTCATAACTATTTAAAAGTACACGATGCGCACTGAAAAAGGATGACTCCTTAGAGCTATATCTGTGAAATAAATAAAACTCCTGCAATCGCAAGAGTCAGAAAAAATTTATTAAGTTGAACCCTACCATTAATTCTAATGCTATCATTATTGTACATTCACTAGACTTGGGAGGTATTCATTCTACTGATGCATAGAGATAATAATATAAACATGCTTATGGACAAGTTTGAACATATGAACCTTCCTCACCATTACTCATTAAGTGAAACCAATGCCATCTTAATATCTAAATTTAAAGCTGTTGAGAAAGAGAAAGCTCTATTCAATGAACTTAATAATGATCCCCATGTCAATTTTCTTGCTGTTCATAAATGTTATTCTATAGAGGACAATCTAGTATTGGACTCATTGTATAGCAGAGATGAGAAAATGATGCATGCACAATTTAAATCCATGCTCTGCGACAATAAAGAATTGTTAATCTCTGATGAAAGCAAAGCTATTAATCAAGGTAACATCATTAATATTATTATTGAAGGAGACATGAATAACAGAATCTCGGCATTTACTGTTCAAGGTCATTGTGAGAGACTGGTTGATGAGTTGACAATACTTAAGGGAATAAGTTCATATGATGTCAACTCTAAAACTGAAATTTATAGAGATTATATATTATTGCTTAATAAGTTCGAATATATTTAAACTGACCGATCACCGTATCTAGGATTTGTTAATTTTTATTTTTATCACTATCGATGGCATTTAACATTTGTATCAACATCCCCTGATTTTTTGAATACTCGTTTGGTGAATCCGGCAAGTTCAGCTCCCAGGTTTTTTTGGAACCATCGCCATTGTTCTTAAAACCTTGGGTGTTTTCAGTTCCCCAGAAAAAAATAGGATATGTTACTTTGTCATAAAAAGATACATATTTCTCCTGGTCTGCTTCCTGAAGACGGTCTTCCGCAATAATCAAACCGTCATATGGTTTACTGGCTGTTGCTAATGTATCTAAATCTTCAATCATTTCAAAATCAATATTTTTTAGATCTTGCTGTTTATTACTACTTAGGAGAGCGATTTTTAATGGACCCCCAATATAATCCTCACGAGGTTCATTTTGATCTGTACAACCAATAAGTATAAACATCGATGCCCACATCGTGAATAGGATTTTTTTCATTTAAAAACCTCCTAATTTCTGAACATTCACATATACCACATATTGTAATTAAAGAAATTCTCTATATTATGTTACTACATGGGCTATACACAGATAACAAAAGGGCCCCTGCGTCAGGAGCCCTCATTTCATAAGTTACTTATAAGCAGCGATCACATCATCCAGCCTGCGATCCATTGAAATCGGACCGGCGTTCATCCAGTGCGTTCCTGTCAGGAGCACGGCTTTGTCATTTTTAATAGCAGCTACCTTGCCAAGCAAGGGATCTTTCTTCCAATCCGCTAACACTTTGGCAGGATCTTTCGAGGAAAACAGGAGGATATTTTCCGGATTTTCAGTTACAAAAGCTTCCGTGCTCACCATACCCGCCCAACCCTCAGGAACGATGGGAGAAGGCTTGATGCCAAGCTCGTAATAGAGCACATCCGCGTAGCTAAGCGGTCCGCCAATGGCGAGTTCTTTAGCGGATAGATCCGTGTGAACCCATACCGCATCTGGAATGGTTACCGCCGCTTTACCTTGTTCTACCTTATCCTTAAGCCCGTTAAGGATCTCAGCTGCTTTCTCTTCTTTACCGAATACAACTGCTAGGTTCTGAAAGATTGTGCGCCAATCTTCTTTGGAACCATCTATTATAATGGTTGGCGCGATCTGGGTAAGCTTCTCATATTGGTCCTTCTGATCAATGGATGCGATGATCAGGTCCGGCTTCAGGCTGAGCACCTGCTCCAGGTTGGGACGATAATCGGTCATTGGAAGCGGCGTGACTTCGGAACCAAGTTCAAGATAAGGCGCTGTAGTCACTTTACCGGAACCTACCCAGTCAATGGCCGTCGCGCCAACAAGCGGTGCATTCAACGCCTTCAGGTAATCCGTTGCATAGCCCACATCTACCACACGCTTTGGCATAGCAGGTATTGTGGTTTCGCCCAAAGCATGTGTAATTTTCTTAGGATATACCGCAGCGCTATTCGAGCTGTTAGTGTCCGTCTCATCAACCGGCTTCGAGTCGTTGGCAGTATTGCCTGCATTGGCATTCGTGTTGGTCGCTGTATTCGTGTTATTGCCGTTCGCGCACCCTACTACGAATAAGATGGCTATTAATGTGAGGACCAGCAGTGTTCTCTTCATTGTAAAATACCCCTTTAATAATAATGATAATCAGTCTCATTATAAGGGTGAATGATGTACTTGTCTATGTTAATATTTTTATGCGCTAACGAATCCAATACACGCTAATTGCCCCTTTTCCGCCCCCTCGCCGTTCTAAACATTCCTGTATGAGCTAAGAAATGAGCTTGGACAAAAAACAGGAGCGCCTTGTATGATGGGGGTGTACGGGGTCATAGCCCTTAAGAAAACCCATCAGGAGGCGCTCCATAATGAATTTTACTAAAAAAGATCAAACAAATCAACGGATTGAACGAATCACCATGAAACATGCTGTCGTTGGAATCGACATTGCTAAAGATGCACACGCTGCTCAAATTACGGACTACCGCGGTCGGGCACTTACCCCTCGTCATCTTGCTTTTACCAATACCCAGGAGGGGTATGAGAGATTGCTTCGGTGGGTCAAGGATGTCCAGGCCAAGAAAGGGCTCTCCTATGTTGTTGTCGGGTTGGAACCTACAGGACATTACTGGTTTAATCTCGCCCATTGGCTTCGTGAGCAAGGTGTGAAAGTCGTTCTGGTCAATCCTGTAACGACTCATCGCAACAAGGAAAACCGCGACAACAGCCCTTCCAAGAACGACCCTAAAGACGCATTGGTCATCGCCGATGTGGTCAGCAGAGGATACTATACGGAGTACAACCCGCAAGCTGACACGTTTGAACAAATGAAGGCTATGGTAAGTCAGCGAGAGTTCTGGGTAAAGCAATCCGTCACTTACAAAAATCGCATCACGCGTTGGATCGACCTGTACTTCCCGGAGTTCAGTCAAGTGTTTCCCGACTGGACTCGCCTCCGTTCACTGGCCACGCTCCGTATTTATCCCTTGCCTTCTGACCTGGTAAACATTTCGGCGGATCAGATATTAGATACATGGCGCGAGCAAGGAATGAAGCGAGTCGGAGGTGTAAGTGGCGTAGCCAAGGCGACAGAACTCCTGTCCGTTGCTCAGAGAAGTATTGGTAAAGCGAATGTCCCTGAAGAAGCTCGCCTAGAAATAAAATGCTTGTTGAAAGCGTATGATGAAGCTGTAGCCGCGCTTGATGCCATAGAACTCCACATGGAGACGTTGCTAGAGTCTCTGCCCCTTACGGAACAGCTCCAGAGCATTCACGGGCTTGGTTCCATGACCATTGCAACAATAATAGGCTGCGCGGGCGATCTTCGCCTTTATGCTCATGGACAGCAACTCCTGCGGCGAGCCGGTCTTAATTTAGCGGAGTCAACATCCGGCAGGCATAAGGGTCAAATTAAACTTTCCAAACGCGGAGACGCAACCTTAAGAAAACATTTCTTTTTAGCAGTGCTATGCCTGATCCGACAGCACCCGGACTTTAAAAGGTTTCATGAACACAATGTTAAAGTCAAAGGGATGAAGAAAATGGTGTCGGTGTTTAAACTCATTGGCAAGCTTGCCCGTATGATCGTGGGCATGATTCAGCGCGGTGAGTCGTACCGTTCGGATTTACATTTCCAAGCAGTAGCCTAATTCACGAACACGCAACACTATGAATATTGACTCATTCGCAGGATCTTACAATGCATAGAGAACCAAGTGTGGGATTCGTAAGGGCTTTGACCCATCTTCTAAACGCGACTGGTCTCCACGCCTTGGACAGGCATAACGAAGGAATGTAAGGGCAGTGACCCGTTGAGACATGGGAGGGTAAGCCTCCAAGGGACAAGTGGAGTGTGCACTATATGGAAACACTATTCGTGACTTCTATTCCTGCATGCCCAAGTTCATGTTTCGAGGCTGATCGCCCCATATTCCTACAATGTTGGTTTGTTCAAAGCGATGATATCCTGCGAATGAGTGAGGATTTATGAGAAAACCCCTTAAATACGAGGGAGGAATCCCAGCCACCTTATTACTTCATTTAACCCCTCATATAGCCCATTTCGCAGAAATAGCGTTGTATGGATTCGTTACATTTCCAAAAGGGTTCATTTGGGCCCAATAGCGTTACCTCAGTTCGTTAGAGATTCCTAACCCTACCCTAGCCTACCCTACCGCACCAAAAAAGCCGAGACCTAAGCCCCGGCTTCCATTACAATTACTATAGTAGTCTCACCCGCAACAACTTACTGCTTCGCTTGCGCCAAACGTACAAGCATATGCGCCAGCATGTGGCGTTGCTCCTCGTTGCCGACTTTCCACAGCTCTTGCAGCAGCTGCTCTTCCGCGTTGCGCGGCTCTTCGTGGTTCGCGAGATAATCCGCTACTTTCTCCGCTGTTGCAGCCAGTTGCTCTTCGCTCAGTCCGATCGCCTCGCCCATCTTGATCCGCTTAGCGAGATACCCGCGAAACTCTTCGAAATCGGCAAGAATGCGATCCTTATCTTTGGAACCCATACGTTCTACAACTTCGGTTACCTTATTCGTTTGGAGATCTCCGTCTTTCTCAATCACATGGTTATGTTCAGACATCTTTAACGCCTCCTTCAGATTGGTGTAACACTTATTACCTAACCGCAAAGGACACGCTCTGAACCAATAATGAGAGTTCTTTAATAAAATTTGTATAATCTTTGTACTTAGTTTGTTTCCTTCAAAAGATTTCGATACTCCGTCGGCGTCATCCCGTATTTTTTGCGAAACACCTGGGTGTAATGCCGCATATCCCCATAGCCGATCCGCTCCGCCACGTCGGCCAGCTTCAGTTGGGAGTTCTGCAGCAAGCCTTTGGATTGCTCCATGCGCAGGTGAGTCACGTACTCCTTATATCCCTGTCCGGTCTTCTGTTTAAACAACTGGCTGAAATACACCGGGTTCAAAAAAACGACAGCCGCCACCTTCTCCAACGATAAATCATCATGGTAATGCGTCCGAATATACTGGAGCGCGATCTCGATGGCTTTATCACTGCCGCGAACATCATGATCATAATCGCGTAAAGCACAATCTTGGCGCATCTCGCGGACCTTATCCGGCACCCTTCGGTAATCCGAAATCAGATCCGAAACCATCACTTGGAACGGAACTTTCAGGTATCGTTTCAGATGAGCTTTCAACGCATCAGCCAGCACTTCCATCGTTGTTCCGCTCTCCAGCCGCACCAGACCCAGCAGGCTCTGATTGTCATAGGACGCCACGAAACCCGCCCCATGCAGTTCAATCAGCTCCGACAACACATTTTCGATAATATAGTGCTCCAGATGCACGTTCTTGTCGCTGTCCATCTTCACCATAATGAGGTGGAATTTCGGAAAATGCTTGATAAACTCATGCAGATCCAGCTTCCCGGTATCCAGTCCGGAGGCCCATCGCTGAAACACCGCTTCGCGCAAATACTTCAGGTTGCTCTTCCACAGATTCGCTTCTTTGTTCAGAGCACTCTCGCGCGCCAGCTCTTCACTGACACTCTCCACCAGCTCCACCAGCCGCTCTTTGCCTATAGGCTTCAACAAGTAATCTTTGGCCCCCAACCGCACAGCCTCCTGAGCATAGCTGAATTCGGAATGCGCTGAAACCACGATCCATTTCACATGCGGATACCGGTTCCGCGACAGACTCATCAGCTCCAGTCCCGTCATACCGGGCATCAGGATATCCGTCAGCACTACATCCACAGGGTGGCTGCGCAAAGCGGCCATCGCTTCTTCCGGTGAAGCCGCCAGCAAGATGGTATGCCCTGAATCGTGATGACTGATCGTGCGCTTGATCCCTTCGCGTATAATATGCTCGTCATCGACGATGAGAATGTTCATTCCGTCTCTCCTCCTCCAAGCGGCGGCAGCGGCATCGATACCGTAACCGTGGTTCCCTCGCCGCGCACGCTTTCTACTTGTAAACCGTAACCTTCGCCAAACATCAGGACGAGTCTGCGATGCAGATTGGTCAAACCAATCCCTTTCCGTCCCCGGCGAACAGCAACCTCATCCACGAGCGTTTCCCCTAAAGACTCGCGCAATCGCCGCAACACCTCGGCTTCCATCCCGCAGCCGTTATCGGTTATGACGATGTTCAACCGATGCCCGTCGATGACCGCGAACACCCGGATTTCCCCCGGTCTGCCGACCGGCTCCAACCCGTATTTGACCGCATTCTCGATAATCGGCTGCAGGGTCATCTTCGGCAGAATCATCTCGTTCCATCGCGCATCCACTTCAATCCTCGTCTGGATCCGCCCCTCTAGGCGGTAGCCGATGATGGATAAGTAGTGCTGAATCTGCTCCAGCTCCTCGCGCAAGGTCACATCCGCGCCCTCTTCCCAACGGGAGCTGTACTGAAACATGCGGGACAGCGATAACACGACCCGCCCCAGACGGTCGTTCTCCTTCTCATCCAGCATCCAATAAATCATATCCAGCGTGTTATACAGAAAATGCGGATTCACCTGGGACTGCAGCGCTTGCAATTGCGCGCTTTTCTCACTCATAGAGGATACCTTCACACGTTCAATCAGCTCATCCATCCGGTGCACCATATGGTTAAAGGAGGTCACAACGCTGTTGATCTCCTCATACGACCTCACGTTCACCATGCCCCGGAAGTTCCCGTTCTCCACTTGTCTCATCTGCCGAATGAGACGTTTGAGCGGATTGGAGATGGTACGCGATACGAACGTGGCGAGCAACACCGACAGGACAACCAACACCGAGACCACGAGAATGAAATACTGTTTCGTTTCGTTCAGCTCCACGTTCAGATCCTTGTTCGGCGTCACACTCAGCACGGTCCATGGTG
Source organism: Paenibacillus swuensis (assembly GCF_001644605.1). NCBI lineage: Bacteria > Bacillati > Bacillota > Bacilli > Caryophanales > Paenibacillaceae > Paenibacillus > Paenibacillus swuensis. The sequence continues at coordinate 730,202 of NZ_CP011388.1, forward strand.
CATTCGACGGTTTAGCCGCTACGATGAGCTCCTCCGGCCCCTGCTCCAGAAGCGGCTGGCGCCCGCCCGAATTGCGAATATATTTGCGCAATGCGGAAGGCACCTCCGTCGATGGTGTGTTGGAGGCCATAATTCGGCCATCCTCATCAATCACGTAGGATTGACTGCCCGGCCCCAGGCTCAGGTTGGACAACGCCGAAAGGATCGGCTCCGAGAACACCTCGAAGAGCACGACCCCTACCGGACGATTGTTGTACACATCATAAATCTGGCGGCCGAACGAGAACACGGAGCGATTCACCGACTTGTCGATTAAGGACGACTTGTTGACGCCCAACCACACCATTTCTCCGCCGGAATTCCGCAACTGGTCCACCCAAGGGGCGGATTTATAGTTGAGATCAATGACGTTCAGATAATTTTGGTAACTGTAGATGCGGTCCGAATTCGTAATGATATGAATGCCCAGTAAATCATCCCGGGAGAAATAAATCGTACCCAACATATTCGTAATCGTCCGCTCATTAATGACGCTAACCGCGGGATTCTGGTCCTTCGTTTCCCGCAGCAGCCGCTGCAAATCCACATTACCGCTGATGGATTTACTTAATCCGTCATAGCCGTTCAGCAGGAGATCGAACAGGCCTACCGTTTGGGAAATGCTTTTGCGCGAAATCTCGCCGATCTTGGATTGAATCTGATCCGTTGAAAATCGATAGAACAGCGCACTGATAATCATCAGCAAACCCAGCATCCCGAACAGAAATAAGAGAAATAAACGATTGTGTATCGTATGAAAACCGCGAATCATCGCTCTAACCCCTCTCGAACTGCTGTATCCGCCTCCCATCTTAGCATACACCTGTGAAGCTGGAAATAAGCCTACCCTTTCACCGCGCCCGCGACCATCCCTTTGGTGATTTTCTCCGACAACAAGAAGTAGATCAGGATGACCGGAGCCGCGCCCATCACGAGATACGCGCCAATCGCGCCATAATTGACCGAATACTGACTCACGAAGGAGAATACCCCGAATGGCAATGTCTTGAGCGACGCCGAAGAGATGAACGTGGCCGCCAGAATGTACTCATTCCAGATTTGGATAAACGTCAGGATACACACCGTCATCATCGGCGGAACCGAAATCGGCACGATAATGGAGAGGAACGTGCGATACGTATTGGCTCCGTCCATAACCGCCGACTCCTCGATCTCCGCGGGAATCGTGCGCATGAATCCGCTGAGGATAAACACCGCGATCGGAATCTGGAAGGCGATATACGGCAGGATCAGGGATAGATGGGTGTTGAGAATGTCTACTTTTTTGAACATGACCATCAGGGGCAGTAACGTTGCTTGTAACGGAATCATCATCCCGAGCAAAAAAATGATCATGATCAGGTTTCCATAACGGAACCGGAACCGGGTAATCGCATACGCCACCATGGAACTGAGAAGGATGACGCATACCATTGTAATGGAAGTGATTTTGATCGAATTCAGTAAAGATTGCAGGTAATGTCCGCCCTCGTATGCCGCTTGATAGTTGCTCCACAGAAACTCCGCCGGCAAGGCGAAGAAGTTTCCGGACAGGATTTCTTCGTTATTTTTCAATGAGTAGAACAAGAGCCATACCAGAGGGTAAAGCTGTGTAATGAACAACACCGTGAACAGAATCATCGCCGCGAGCTTTCCCAGGGACCAGGGTCCGCGCCGACGTGTAACGCTAGGTTGTTTCGCTGTAGAAGTAGTAGTTGCTGCAGTTCCAACGGTACCGTTCATAAATCGATGCTCCCTTCCTTAAGACAGTTTATTTTCCACGCGGCGGAACAAAGTGTTAATCAGAATTGTGGCGCTCAGGCAGAGCACAACCAGGAACGTTGCCAAGGCGGAACCGTACCCGTATTTCATGGACAAGAAGGACATGTTGTACATATGGGTGGCGATGACATCCGTAGCATGCGCGGGACCGCCGCCGGTCATGACCATAATCATATCGAACGACTGCAGGGAACCGATAAAGGCAAGCACGACCGAGATTTTGAAGATCGGCACCACCATCGGGAACGTGATGTAACGATCCGCTTTAAACCCGTCGGCGCCGTCGATCTTGGCTGCTTCGTAAATTTCAGCGGGAATGTTCTGAATACCGGTAAACTGAATGAGCAGGTGATAGCCGAGATACTGCCACAGCGCGACAAAATACAACGCGTACATCGCAACCTTCGGTTCGGTCAGCCAGGAATGCGTCCAGCTCTCAAGTCCAAAAGTGATGAGCACCTGGTTAAGCATACCGCCCATGGAGGCCGGATTATAGATGGTTTTCCACAATTGGCCGATAATGACCACGGAAAGGATGACAGGCATGAAATAACTGGATACCAAGAAGTTCGGGCGTTTAATATAACGGTTTAACAGAATAGCCAGCATCAGCGCCAGCGGAATCTCCAGCATGGAGAAGAGGGCGAACATCAATGTACGCTTCACCGAAGGCCAGAACACCGGATCCGCGGTAAACATGTGCTTAAAGTTATCGAGTCCGATAAAGGTGGAAGTACCGATGCCGTTCCAATCCAAAGTGGAGCTGTACATGGAAACCAAGATGGGTACGAATACGAGACATACATAAAGCAGCAGACACGGCAGCACGAACACTGCGATGGTCGCCTTGGAAACTTTCAACACGTTCATGGCAGTCCGCCTCCTGATCTAGAAATGAAAGTGAGAGAAGACCGAAGTCCCCTCCCACCTGTTGGTTAATCTTATTGATTGTTGGCGTCAAACGCGGTTTGGTGCTGTTTGGCTACTTCTTTAGCGTCTGTCTTTTGAACAAAAAGGTTCTGGATCGCCGTCAAATGCTCTTGGGATGTCGCAGGATTCATCGTGTTATCGAAGGAAAGGTCTCCGCCTTTAACGCCGCTGAACATACCGTTGATTTCAACCGCCAGATCGGAATAACCCGCAGCAGCGAAGTCGCCGTCCACTTTCTGGGCAACACCTACAGCGTCTTTGTTCTCGAATTTCACTTTAGGGTAGTTCGTCATGAAATAGTTCAGGAAATCCTTCGTTTCTTGCAGATGGTCGCTCTTCGCGGATACCGCGAAAGCGGATCCCGGCGCTAACATGAACTCATCCGGGTTCCCTTTACCATTAACCGTTGGGAATTTGAATACGCCAACCTTGCCTTTAACGGAAGAGTCATCGATGGAACCGGTTGCCCAGGATCCCATGAAGTACATCGCCGCTTTGCCAGTCTTGAACAGGTTCTCACCCGCGTTATAGTCCATGGAAGTCGCTCCTTCTTGGAACGCGCCTGCCTGAACGAGGTTCTGGAACGCGTCAACCGCTTCCACGAATGCCGGATCTTCAAACGTTTTCTTCTTATCCATAATGTCTTGCAGGAATCCAGGGCCGCTTGTGCGAAGCAGCACGTTCATGAAGAGGAAGGATCCGGTCCAAGTGTCTTTCTCCCCGATGACCATCGGCTGAATGCCTTTGGATTTCAGCGTTTTCACGGTTTCGACCATTTCTTCGAAAGTAGCCGGAATCTTCACGCCCGCTTGCTCGAACAATTCTTTGTTGTAGTACACGACAGCGACGTTGTTACCGTCCGGTACAGCATACACATTGTTATCGAAGCTGTAGAAGTCCAGGATGCCTTGCTGGAACGTGTCTTTCAGACCGTTCTGGTCCAGCATGTCGTTCAGCGGAGCCAGCAAACCTGCATCCACGTAAGGCTTCATCTGTGCTTTCGGATTCACGATCGTGATATCAGGCACTTCCTGGGAAGCCGCTTGTGTCTTGAGCTTAATTTTCTGTTGGTCTGTATTGAGGGAATCCAGTTCAATCTTGATGTTCGGATGCGCCGCTTCGTAGTCGCCTACGATCTTGTTCAGCGTGCGTGCCGAAGGGGTGTTCGGATCCGGATAGATGTTCTGGAATGTGATCGTGATTTTCTCGTCCGACGCTTTATTGCCGCCTGTGTTGGTTGTTGTGTTGTCCTTGCCGGCATTGTCCGTGCCGCCGTTGTTCGTAGCCGCGTTGTTTCCGTTCCCGCAAGCTGCCAGGCTTAATGCCATGACGCCCGCCAAGACGGTTGTTAACACTTTGGAGCTCTTAGCCATTTGTTCTATCCCCTTTATCTGTGAGAGTGGTGAAGCAACTCATGACTTTATTATGGTGGAGAAAGGGGATGAGAACAATGTGTGAACTTAGGGGGTTAGGTTTGATTTTTCTAGGGGGCGGCGCTAAGGTCGCATCATAATCCTATTTGAAAATGTAACGAATCCAGGTAACACTAACACGACGATATTGGGTAAATTAGGCTAGAAAACGGCAAATAGAGTGATACCGGTAAGTTCGCTTATTCCCTCTCAAACGAACGCTCCGGCAAGGTGCCCACATACCGATCCGACAGCTTTATTAACGCCATAATATGGTCATAATCTCTGCGGAGCGCCTCATTAACCTGAACAGGCTTCAGCGTTCTCAAGCTGGTCGCGCTCCCATCCTCGAAGCCTTTACCGGGCACGAACAACACTTCATTATTCATAAATGACCCAGTCGGCAAATAATATCGCACACCCAACACATTCCGATCCACGTTCATCAAGTCTTGCCCAAAGGCGGTGAATTTCTCTGCCTGAAGCGAAATGCCAAGCAGGTTCGCAATGGTCGGCAATAGATCCACCTGTCCGCCGGTTTGCTTCATTACTTTCCCCTGACCTTCGCTCTGCCCGGGAACATGGATAAATAAAGGCACGTTGAACCTGCTCACCTTCTCATCATAAGGGAACCCTAACAGCTGCTGAATTTCCTGCGGATCCGTCTTCTGCGGCTTCAAACCGAAATGATCTCCGTACACCACGACCAACGTTGAATCCCACACACCCGTTTTCTTCAGCCCCTCTATAAACTTTCCCAACGCCGCATCCGCATAATGAATCGACGTCAGGTAATCCCCCAGTTGTGTTCCCGCAGCCTTCTGGGGAATCTTCAACTTCCTGCTCTTTTTCGGTATGACAAAAGGGGCGTGCGAGGACGTGGCTATGAAATGCGCGTAGAATGGCTTCTTCGCGGCGGCCATGTCCGACAGCTTGTCCAAGCTTACCCGGTAAAGTTCCTCGTCGGACGCGCCAAATTTATTAAAGTGGTCGTTAGTGAAATAGCGGCTGTCATAGAATCGATCGAAGCCAAGCGCGGGATACAATTGATTCCGACTCCAATACTCCACATTGTTAATGTGGAACGTGGCGGATGCGTAGCCATGCTTGCCTAACAGACGCGGCAAACTAGGAAGCTGCTTCGCTCCGTATCCCTCCGACATAGCTACCTTACCGGTCGGGTACATGGACGTGTTGACCGTGAATTCGGCATCGGATGTATTGCCCCGTCCGATTTGCGTGAAGAAATAAGGGAAATAATAGCTATCCTTCATAAGCCGATTTAAATTCGGCGTAATCTCTTGGCCGTTCAACCTGGCCTGCACCGTGAAGTTCTGAAAGGATTCCAACTGAACCATGATGACGTTCATGTTCTTGGCCGCGCCAAATGCGGCGGGTCGGTAGTCTACCGAGGAAGATGCAGCTCGTTTATAGGGATAACTTGATTGCAGCCGCGCCGCTTGGTTCTCGGTTACCAACCGTGTTTCCGCATTCAACCTTTCCTGCTCCCGCGCTTGGCCGGTTACCGCAACAAACTGGTACTGAACCAGTCCCAGCTTGGCTGCACGCCCCGGATCATTCCATTGTCGGATTTCGTGCATTGCATACACACCCGTGAGAGCCAAACCTACACAGAACATCCCTGCCCATAATGCGCGCTTGCGTCTCGCTGAAGACGATGGATAGCCAAAGGAGAGCGAATACGGTTTATTCCAAATCCGCTCCCGATTTCGAATCATTCGGAACAAGCCTAGAATGCCCGCGATCAACAGGTCAACAAAAAACACAAACTGCACAGGCCGTAATCGCGGCCCTAACGTGGATTGAAGCTGGTTCCAGGATTCCAACTCCATAAATACGGTATATGTAGGCACGGTCCCGAAATAATGGTGATAAATCACCGCCGCGAACAACAACCCGGAAATGGCCAAGTTCAGCAATGCGTAGACCGTTTTTCGGAACCGTGGTACGCTCAACATTTCTACCAAACTAACGAGCGTCAGAACGAACAACACATCAGGAAACAGACCCGCGGCCGTAACGTTGCCGAACACCAGAATTCGAAAAACGATGATTTTCACAAATAGACATACGAAGAAAACTTGGGAGGGAAATATCCGTTCCCGCTTGGATCCGATTTGCATACTGCATCACTCTTTTCTAGAACATGTTAACTTCACTCTTTAAGCTCCATACTACCATAACGAATTCCGGCGCGTCGTAAGTTCAATCTCACTTTCACCTCTAGGTCGGCCGCCGCAAATTGCTCATTCCACTCGTTCTTTATCTTCTTATAGCTTTTGTTGTCCCGCTCCCTAAGGTTACTGCCGAACCCGAACATATCCGCCTTGAAATCCCTTTGCACTTTCTGAATGACTTTCTTAATCCTTGCGGTTATCACCTTCTCCCCTTGTTCCTCGATCTTCTCAAAATCTTCAGAACTTCCGTCAAAATAGCCCTTGCATTGCGACTCATCCAATCGGGCCGTCAAATCCAAATCCACGAATAAATGAGGCTCGCCTCTTCTCATCTCCACATGGATGTTCCCGTCTTGATGCTGCAAATAAAGACTGACGTATTTCCCTTTACCGCAGGGCATCTCCATCGCGCTTTCCTTAAACTGTCGATGGGTCAGCATGGCATCTCTGGTTTCTTCATTGTTCAGAATTCCCGCTAACTTTCCCTTTCTGAAGACGCCCATACCTGCGATTTCGACGACATCGTTGACTTCAATTTGCTTGGCAGCCTCAATGGAAGTCCCTTTCTCCGTTTCATCAGCTATGGTCACCATCGGCATGATTGGACTACGGCCGGATTCGCCTAAATCCCGGACAAAATGTTGCAGTTTAATAGGGTATGTCCCCCCATAGTCTCTGTAATACTCCTGAAGCTGTTCTCGGATCTTATAGGTGGATACACTGAGGTCCGGCGTTACGGTAGACATGACCGCCTTCACTTTGCCTTGTTCGGCTCCTACCATCAAGATATTATTACGGACTTCCCGGTATCTCTCGATGAAGTCCAGATAAGATAAATCACCTTTACGTAATAGCTCCTGGTCAATAACCAACAGCTGCAAGTGGCTGAATTCAATATGCTTATTCAGCTTCTTATTCAGAACCGTAACTCCGTCCGCTACGGTATTTACCTCTTCCTCCACAACATAGGAGCGCGCGCTGCCCAATCGCTTATCCGATACGAATTCAGCGGTTCTGATAATTTCGATATACAGACGATATTTGGCTTTGGTACCGGCCTCGATGCCCATACCTGAAACAATCTGAATTTCGCCCAGTTCCCGATAGTCCCAACATCCTGTTAGCATCATGCAACAAAGGAGAACCTGAAATACAGACGCCTTCATGCTTCTCATGAGTCGGAGGCTCCCTTCGGTTTAGAGGGAACCAGAATGTTATGTGTGGCTAATTGTACGGTTAAGGCAATGAAACCCAGAAACAGACCAAACAGACCCAGGAATGACGCGAGGAGTATAAAAACCAATCGGACAATACGAGCCACATTAATTAAATCGCTGTACGGCAAGGCAAACGTGGCCAGCATCGTAAGTGCTACAATAATCATCACAATATTCGTGACAAGACCGGCTTGCACCGCCGCTTGTCCTATGACAAAGGCTCCGGCTATCGTTAAAGTGGATCCGACCAGACGCGGCATGCGAATCGTTGTTTCACGCAACAATTCAAACAACAATTCTAGCAGGATTAACTCTATAACTGAAGGAAACGGCGCATCTGTCCGTTGACCCGAGATGGCGATGGCTAAAGAAATGGGGATGATCTCGACATTATAATTTGTTAAACCGATATAGATCCCCGGCAGAAGCACCGCCAGGAAGAATGCGAAGTAACGCATATTCTTCAACAGGAAGGCGTAGGGAGGAAATATATACGAATCTTCCTGGGCAATAAAGAAATCACTTAGATTTGAAGGAGCAACGAGCACAAACGGCGTCCCGTCCATAATAATCAGCAATTTGCCCGCCAATAAGGCTGAGGCTGCGGCATCGGTCCTCTCTATATATAACATGTAAGGTACGAGATGAAAGCCTCGTTGTCTTTGAATGAATTGCATGATTTGAGACGTATCCATTGCATAGTCTAATGAAAGATTGTTGAGTCGCTGAGTCATGGCCTCGACCATGGCCCCATCCGTAGTGCCTTCAATATACACCAGCACAGCCCGGGCTTGATTGACAGTCCCGATCTGCAAGGGGACGAACTGGAGCAGTGGGTTTCGAATTCTTCTTCGAATCAGGCTGATATTCGTTTCCATGGACTCGACAAAGCCTTCTTTAGGCCCTTGCAACACGTTATTGGTTTTCGGTTCTTCAAGAGAACGTACCGGATAGCCTCCAATGGAAACGGCTAAGGCTTCTTCTTCCCCTTCTACATTTATAATGGCGGAACCGGTGAGCAGTTCCTTCATCAGTTGCTCCCAAGTGTGGATATAAGCAAATTGCAAACCAGCCATATATCTTGAACGAAACTGCTCGACGGTGAGCGCACCCGATGTACCCAATGCGGAAGCATAAAGCATGAGCGGCTGCATGATATTCCGTTGGACCGCCTCCGGCACAGCAAGGGAAGAATAGTATATGATAGATCCTTGTCTCTCTCCAAGCTGGATGTCCGCCCAGATTACGTCATCGGAGCTTCCCAGCTTCTCTTTCAATCCATCCAGATTCACACGCTCTTCCCCCTTCTTCTGAGAATTACGGTTATGATTAATAGTAGGGCTGGAATAAGAATTTCCATGATTAACGCGTAGAAAGGAACTACTTCGTAAGATATTTCAAAGTGCTCTGCTGTATTCCCGGCTATAAAGAAGGCTTGTATACTCAACAGTCCCCCCATCGGAATCACCATCTCTCGGAACGAAAGACCCGTTAACATTTCCATCCCTTTAACAGACGCAAACAGAAACAAGGCTACTTTAACGGTCAGAGTGATTAGCATCACGAATACAAACAGGACTTCAACTCTTTCAATAAACATACCAACCGAAATATTGCGGAACGCGCCCAGCATCGGGAACGGTGAGCGATTCTTCACAGCGATACCCAATGTAATGACTTGCAAGGCCGTGCCCGCAGCCAAAGTGCACCCTCCGACAACTACAGCCCAAAGTGTAGCTTTCCTTGCTGATTTGAAATTTTCGCGAATCCATGGCAAAGCTCCAATCATGAAAGCAAGGGTTTCGCCGAATGGAAAAAACACGAGCTGGGTATAGGCGGGTTCCATGACGGGACCGATTCCGTATTCAAACACAGGAAGCAATTCCCCGAGATCATAATCCTTATTGATAAAAATCAGCGCGCTGATGAGAATGAATACGAAAGCGAAGAGGCCGAAGTAAAACGAGCTTATTCTCATTAAGGAATCCATTCCCAATAAGAGCGTATACACGACCACTATGGTGAAGGCACCCGCTATAAACGTTGTAGGCGTATCAACCAGCACGGCATTGGAAATCAGTTCAACCATATCCCGGACATCCCTGGATCCAAGGTATAGAAAATAAAGGACATACACATAGAGCACCAATCCTCCCGCGTAGCGGCCGAGATGCTCTTGAACCAATCCGTAATACCCGGTATCCGTGCGGTTCTTGATCAGGTTGAAGTATCCGTAGACTAATATATATCCCAATAAAGTAGCGGTTAAAATGGAGACCCAAGAGCTTCTGCCGGCGGAGGGTGCGATATTCAGGAGAATCGTGCTGCCTTGAATAAACAAAAACATAAGCGTAAACATCTTCACCCGAACAGGCGCTTCAAACAGTTTCATAGCAATTGCCTCCGTATTAGGTCTTGGTCCGCTTCTTCTTTCTCATGGTCCAATCGAAATAAAGGGACGTACACAGTCCCGCAAGAAACATAAACCACAAAGAAGAAAGCAAAGAACGGGGCGGCTGCAGCTCTCCCGCAACGGTAAGTAAACCATGGCGATTCTTCAGCATCTGTAAAACAAGAAGCACCGCAAAGGAACTTGAGGCTACAAGAATATACATCAAGGTACGCATACCCTATCTCCTTTCAAGGATGAATCGAATGACGTTTGCCAGTAGTATGGTAAATTATTCATAAAAGTATGCAAAACAAAACCCCGGCGCCAGATGCGCCGAGGTTTCATGTTTAATGCAACTCCCTAATGATCGTGACCAACGATCCATTACTTTTCCCCGTCGGAATTTGCTCTGTACTCCGAAGGCAGTTCACCCGTATACTTCTGGAACACTTTCGTGAAATAACGCCGCTCCGCGTACCCCACTTCCTTGCAGATCTTCGAGATGCTGAGTCCGCTCATAAGGAGTAGCGACTTCGCCTTTTCCATCCGTTGACGGGTCAAATATTCAATAAAAGTCTCGCCATGCGTTTGTTTAAACAACAGGGAGAAATAGGACGATGAGATCCCTAACATCTGCGCCAATTCTTCCACACAAAGATCCTTGGCCAGATTGCGGTCGATATAATCTTTGGCGGTAATCATGAGTACTTCGCTGGATTTCTTACGCACAAAACCCTCCACACTGTCCTCAATCAACTGCTTAATGGACGCTAGTAAGTCCCGCACACCGACGTTACGCTCCAGTTGCTTCCAAATCTGGTCTTCCTGTTGCTTCGTGACGACTTGCATCTCACGCATCTCCCGAAGGATGTGCAGGACGAGGAAGTTCAAAATCTGTTTCACCCGGTCCAGCGATTGCTCGGATATTGCTTGCAGCCGGGTATTCAACTCAACCAGCGCGCGGTCGGTCCCCGCACGGTCCCCTTTCTTGATGCCGGACACAATGTCCTCAATTAAACTCCACATTCCGAAATCCATTTCGTTCTTTTCTTGCGCTTCCGGATAATAAAGGGTGGCATGCCCGGTCTGCGAAGTCAGCTGTAATCCCCGTTGCACCGCCTTGTAGGCTTTGGAAAGCTGTGTGATCGCCAGAACATCACCGTAAACTCCCATGGAAACAGGAATCTTGGCATTCTCAAGCACCGCATGTTGCAGCTCTTCGGCCCATCCCATCACTTCATCCTGGTCCATGCCTGTCAGAAAGTCCGAGGTATATTCCAGAACGATACACCATTCCCCGTCACGCATCTGAATGACGGCGTGCCCGACGGACTTCTTCTCAAGCGTATCCTGTATCACGTTATTGACGGCGAAGTTCCACAGCTTACGTTCCCGGTCATCCCAGTTGCGAGCCCGTTGCGAGTAATGATCCATATCCGCGACGAATACCACGTACTGCTGATCCTGAAAAATATGCTCCACGCCGGCCAACATCAGATTCCCTTTGGACACTTGCGAGTAATCCATCAGAATGTCGTAAAGAATTTTTTCCGAAGCAAGGCCTACGATCCGCCCGATCTGTTTCTTCTCCTGATTCGATTGAATGGCTTTGGCCCGAATGCCAGCCACCACCCGTTCGACAACCTCCTGAAGCTCATCGTAGTTAATCGGCTTGAGGAGATAATCCTTAACCCCGTAACGGATCGCCGCTCTCGTATAATCATAGTCCTGGTACCCCGTCAGCATTATGATCTCACAGGCGGATTCTTCTTCGCGCAGCCTGCGGATTAATTCCATTCCATCCATGACCGGCATACGGATATCGCATAACATGAGGTGTATTTCTTCTTTGTTCACATGCTCCAGCGCTTCGACGCCGTTCTTGGCGAACCCGACAATTTCGACGCCTAGCGCTTCCCAGGGTATAATTTGTTCCAAATTCCTTGCGATATGAATCTCGTCATCGACCAGCAGCGCTTTAATTCTCATTTCATCACCCGGTTGTCATAGTGTCTCACCACAAATTATAAAGAACTTTATTAGCGGTCAAAAGGTGAACATTCCCCGAAAAAGGGGGTAAATTTGTCTTGTTGAAAGTTTGCTTTAGCAAGCTTAGTTCGGAAGCATAGGCTATACGCCCCAGGCTTTAGCGATGAAAGCTCTCGCTTTAGCCGGCAGCAACCCATCCAATTCTTCAGCAAGCTCTGACTTGGCTTCCGCCAACGATCCGCTATAGGGCTGAATCCCCTGCGATTCCATCCAGAAATCGGTCGTCTCAAAAGAAGTGCTGCTCCAACCGCTTTGCTCTCCGTCGGCATTCCGCTTGATTTTGACGCCGGAGATGACCACATGTCCTGTCGCCTGCAGCTCGGTAATGGCCGCTTCATAGACCTTCTTGGCTTCCGTTGCTTTCATACCCGCCTCAGCCCGAAGCTCTCGCGTATCAATGCCTTGCTGTTCGGCGATAATCGTGTACACCTGGTGCGCGTCGCGTGAGAGGTTGCCGTCGCGGTAAGCCTGTCCGGCCGATTTCCCATTCCGCAGCACTATGCTTACGAGCGGTGTCAGCCGGGCGGCTATGAAGATATTTTTCTTCTTCAGCAGCTTGCCGTAAGCCGCCGTCCCGTCGCCCGGAAAACGAACCCGCCATGCCCAAGGATCGTATTCGGTATCGGAATGCCAATCTTCTTTGGGCGTTAGAGAATCCAGCGAGGGATAATCCGGAATCAGGTTTGCCATAGGCAATAATCCGAGTTCTCCGATGCGTTCCGCCATTTGTGCATAAGTTAATTTGGACGAGTTGGACATGGTTATGAGCCTCCGTTTAATATCCATTTTTGAACCTATCATACCATAACTTGTCCCTCTGATTTGTGTTATGCTGTGGATGCGAATGTTGTGACATCACCCATATTTGGAAGAGAGGCGGAGGTAAGTTTATGTATAAAGTGTCTACATATGAGGATGTTTATCAAGTGTATGAATTGTCGGATGAGCTCACGGGCTCTTGGGTGAAAGCGGCGCCGGAGCGCGGGGGTATTATTATCGGCTGGGGCGCTGGCGGTGAGGAGCTTCTGTATCTGGATCGGGCCACTTATGAGGATCCTGTGGCCAATATCCGGGGCGGGAATCCGATTCTGTTTCCCATTAGCGGGCAGTTGGAGAATAAGCGCTACGAGTGGGACGGCGTGACCTATCCGATGGCAAATCACGGATTCGCGCGCAATATGGCGTGGGAGGTTGTGGCAACGGGTACGGATGACGGGGCGTGGATGACAATCAAGCTCGTGTCGAACGAGATGACGCGGGAGAGCTATCCGTTCGACTTTGAAATCGTGTATACGTACCGACTTCGGGACGGCGTGCTGGCGATTGAACAGGAATACCGGAACCTGTCCGAAGCACCGATGCCGTTCTATGCGGGTTTCCATCCGTATTTTGCGGCGGATGGGAAGGATTTGGCGTATGATACGGACGCCCGGACGTATCTGGACTACAACGACGGCGAGGTCAAGTCGTATACGGGCAGCCTGGATCTGACGCCGATGGTTGAATCGGCGGCGTTCCTGGATGCCCAGCGGTACGAGATCGGCTTTGAGCCGTCGGCGGGCCGGAGCATCCGGCTGGAATACAGCGACGACTTCAAGTACGTCGTGCTGTGGTCTGTGGCGGGACGCGAGTTCGTCTGCGTCGAGCCGTGGATGGCGCTGACCGGCGAGTTTCACCGGCGGGCGGAGCTGGTCTACGCGCCGCCGGGCGGTGCGGTCCGCGCGGAGCTGCGCATGCGCCGGGTTTGATGCAGGGGCGGGGCGCATGGGGCGGGTTTGATGAGGTAACTGCATGCGGAATTGCGCATGCGGACGACTGTGCGCGCAACGTTGCGCATGGGGCAGTTTGAGGAAATAGCATTCGAACAGCGTAATTTTGATTCTATGAAACGAGCCCGATTGGATGGACAGCGGAGAGCTTGCCAGACGGCAGGCTCCTTTTTTAATCACATGGAAAGTAAAAGTTTCTCGCCTCACGAAAACGGAACTCCAATCGGCATCATAACCTACCCCATAACGCGCCCGCTCAATCGGCAAGCGCTCGCCCTAACGGCCTTTTGCGCCGTTAGATGGCGGGGCGCTCGCCCTAACGGCCTTTTGCGCCGTTAGACGGCGGGGCGCTCGCCCTAACGGCCTTTTGCGCCGTTAGGGGGCGGGGCGCTCGCCCTAACGGCCTTTTGCGCCGTTAGACGGCGGGGCGCTCGCCCTAACGGCCTTTTGCGCCGTTAGATGGCGGGGTGCTCGCCCTAACGGCCTTTTGCGCCGTTAGCGGGCGGGGCGCTCGCCCTAATGGCCTTTTGCGCCGTTAGATGGCGGGGCGCTCGCCCTAATGGCCTTTTGCGCCGTTAGCGGGCGGGGTGCTCGCCCTAACGGCCTTTTGCGCCGTTAGACGGCGGGGCGCTCGCCCTAACGGCCTTTTGCGCCGTTAGGGGGCGGGGCGCTCGCCCTAACGGCCTTTTGCGCCGTTAGACGGCGGGGCGCTCGCCCTAACGGCCTTTTGCGCCGTTAGCGGGCGGGGCGCTCGCCCTAACGGCCTTTTGCGCCGTTAGCGGGCGGGGCGCTCGCCCTAACGGCCTTTTGCGCCGTTAGCGGGCGGGGTATTTTATTTCTAATAGTAGTGGACCAAATCGACTTCATCATTCCCCCTCCGAGCCGTTTGCATGGACCATCTGTAAGTTGAGTATAATACCATTTGTTACCTATGGAAATGGCAGATCATTGCATCGTTGGGAGGGAGGGGAATTTCATGTCTGAAACAGCAAACCGCCGTTTGGTCCTAACTTTGTTGTTGTTATTAGCTGCTGTGCTCCTATGGTCCGTTATAGATGCAAACCGCTATTATATCTGGTTCGCCGAGGCAATGCCTGCGCTTGCGATCGTTGCAATTCTAATTATTACGTACAAACGTTTCAAATTTTCTTCGCTATTCTATGTGCTTCTATTCGTCAGTTTCGTCTGGATGCTGATTGGTGCGCACTATACGTATGAGAGAGTACCCTTGTTTAACTGGATTCGGGATGAGTTTGGGCAAAACCGGAATCATTTTGATCGAATCGGACATTATTTCCAGGGGATTATCCCTGCGCTTGCGGTGAAGGAACTGGCGTGGCGATTGAACCTGATCCCGCACCGTAACGTTCGTGCTATCGTCGCCCTCTCCTTCACTTTGGCGGTCAGCGGCTTCTATGAAATCGTAGAATTTCTCGCCTACTTAGCCTTTGGGGGCGAAGCTGATGATTTTCTGGGTCATCAAGGCGATGAATGGGACGCCCAATGGGATATGATATGGGCCTTCTGCGGCGGACTTACCAGCATCTTGCTGCTCGATAAACTACATGACAAGCAGATCCGGAAGCTGAATCGATGACAATATGACCCCCATGTAATAACAACAAATAAGCGGCAACCTAGGAATAAAGCTTTCCAAGGTTACCGCTGTTTTTTATTGCAAATCCCATCACGACCAAGCCCAATGTCCGCCATAGATGGACAAATAACCTCCGAATGTCCTTCGTATAATGGACACCCGTTTTATTCAGATATAGTTCGGGGTCTAGCCTCAGATATCCATATGTGGTGTCATAAGAGTTCATCCTAATACTACTTGTAGATATCGGCAGCTTGATTTGAAAAACAACCCCGTGTCCACGCTATGAAGGACATTTTTCCATGCAAAGTTCCCCTGAGGTGTACATCTACAATAATTTTCGCCAAAAATATGGATATATACCTTTATAATATAAACATTATTGGAATGAGGGGTTTAGAACAACTTAAACTCTGCCCGATGTAATATATATCTTAGAACCTGGTACTAAGTAACGCGAACATAAATTTGAAATAGGTTGGAACATTTGCGCAGCAACGGGGAACGGTGTGTTCGACATTGGCGAAGCCAACTGACCTCGCTTCTTGAGCTCCACCGACCCGGCTACACCGTCTCCGCGGCAGCCAACTGCCCACGCTTCTCGAGCTCCGCCGCCCGCTCGAGCAACTTCACCCCGCTGAGCTGCGTGCTCAGCGTAACCCGCTCCACCGGCTGGGCATCCCAGCTGGTGGAGAACACGCCGCGGCGCTCACACCGGCCGCGGCTCCAAAGCGCGTCGGCGTTGTGCCCAAGCAGCACAGCCGCCTCCGCCAGCGACGGCTCCTCGTGCGCCAGTTCCGCTACATAGCGGACCAGCACGCCCTTGAACAAGCCGCCGTCGCCATCCTCCTCATCCGGTAACAAGCCC
Source organism: Paenibacillus swuensis (assembly GCF_001644605.1). NCBI lineage: Bacteria > Bacillati > Bacillota > Bacilli > Caryophanales > Paenibacillaceae > Paenibacillus > Paenibacillus swuensis. The sequence goes on from NZ_CP011388.1 coordinate 746,455, forward strand.
GTCTCCGGATGAACCAGCTCCGCCACTGCCGCATGATACGTGCGGATGGCGTCATCCAGATATCCGCGTTCGCCTGTGACGCGGAACAGCTCAACCCCGGCGCCGATCACCACCCCTTGGCAATAGGTGAACTTCCATTCCTTATCAATCGAACCGTCCCCGGTCCGGTTCATCCCGTCCCAGGCAAATCCGGTCTCCGGATTGATCAGATGCGCTTTTTGCCATTCATAAATTTTCACAGCCCATGCCAAATCTTCCGGACGACCGAACGCTTTGTACAGACGCGCCGCAAGGATGACCGCAGGTGCGTTGGCCGGGGTGTTTTTGTAATCCAACTGCGACTTCTGCCAAGCGATCCCGCCGCCCATATGGTCGTTCCAACCGGTTTGAATGTCCGTCCACAGGATGTCCGCCGCTTCTTTGTACTTAGTCTCGCCCGTCGCACCGTAAGCACGCAACCAGGCAAGAGCCATCCACTCCATGTCATCATAGAGCTCATTCGGCCACACGCCGCCGTTCCGCTCCAGCAATCCGTCATATAACGCGGCTAACCGTGCGGCATACTTGGCATCCCCCGTGCGCGTAAGTCCGTCCACCAGCACATCCACCGCATGCGCCATCCACCAATAATGAAAAATCGTATTACACGCCCCGTCCGGGCACGGAATTTCAATGTCATACAACCCAATCTGCTCATTCCAAAATAATTCATCCAACGCCTGCTGAGCCTCTTCAGCACGATTGTTCCACAACATGGTCAACACTCCTTATCTCTGTATGCTTGCTAAAATCAGGCCGGTCCCGCACATCCTTCCGGATATAACCGGACCGACCGTTATACTTACAGACCGTACATTTTATCCACATTCAAATAATTGGTATTCCCTTTGGAACTGTCATAACCGATTACGATCGTGTTGGATCCCGCGTTTAAATTGACGTTGAGCGTGACCGTACTCCATGAACCCCAACCGCCTGTTCCGTTGAAGGTGAGATTGTTGGATACTACGTTGCCGTTCACTGACACATACCGTCCGGCATTCCCCGCGCCCGCGGCATATCGAATCGTGATGGTACGCGTACTTGCCGAGTTCTGGTTTACATGGAACGTAATGTTCGTCCCGTTCGTATTCCAGCCGGCCACATACCCCCTCCCGGTATATCCCGCCGCGGTGCTTTCGTTTCCGATACCCCCGCCGCCTGATTTCACGAGCACGGCATTCTCCGCTTCATAGGTGCCGTTCCCCGCAATGTATCCCGTATAGTTGTCCGCCGGTGTCAGTTGCAGAAGGGAAGCTCCCGCCGCCGCGGCCATACTTTGGATGTATCCGCTGCCCGTTGGCGCCGTCCAGTCGCTGCCGATGATGTTATCCGAGGTTCGCCGGTGATTGAACGCCTGGGTCGCATTTTGCTGAAGGAAATTCAGATAGGTAGAACTGCCCGTTTCTTTACGCAGATTGTTTAAATTGCGCGCGAACACCATTTTGAACCCGGCCCCGTCATTCTCGCCTTCATACAGCAATGTGTTGGATAAGGTCAATTTACTGATCGCATAATCCGCTGCCGTTGTCGCGTCGGTTAAGTAGGATTGGGTTCCAGTCGCTTTGTACAACGCTAATGCCGCCCCTAAGAACGTTCCGTAGTTATACGTGAAATCCCAGTCAATCACGATCCCGTTGCCGCTGCCCTCCACATGATCGTTGATCTTGTTTCCCGCGACCAGTCTGCTCTTCATCCAGTTGTACAGATTCAACGCTTTGGTTTGATAAGTGCTGTCATTGGTGGCATTTTTCAGCTTCATGGCGGTCATGACCATCGGCGCGTTGGTTGCGATATTCTTCTGTTGCGAGGTGCCGTCGCGTTTCCACCAGATGCCGCCGCCGTAAGTACTGTCGTTAAAGTTATATATCTGATCAAAAAGGTATGAGGCCCGATTCCGATATTCCACCGTTCCTGTCAGCTCATAAGCCCGCATAGCCGCCAGCGCCCACCAGCCCAGGTCGTCATTGAAGTCATTATCCATCATGTTCGGATATTTACTGTTGAAGCCCGCGTAAATGTCGTCAATCATCGTCCGGTATGTCGAGCTTCCCGTACGTTCATAGGCATCCATGACCGTTTCCCACATTTGGGCTTCCCACCAGAAATCCGTGTACAATCCTCCGTTAGGTCCGTGCGCGTGCGTATGAATTTGATGATCGCTGTTGGTGTAGAAATACTTCGCGTTGGCGTCATAAAACGTATTCACGAAGCCGTTCATCGCTGTATCCGCGTTAGCTGAAGTGAAAGCATTGGCGTCCTTTATTCCGATTACAGGCGTGATGACCGCGGCCGCCAGCAAGATGCTTAACCATTTGGATGTTTTCTTTAACTTGTTCTCCATTACATACGCTCCCCCTTAACCCTTAGTACCGCTAAACGCAATGCCTTGGACAAAATACTTCTGCAACACCAAGAACAAAATCAGAATCGGCACAATCGCGATCAACGCGCCGGCCATCATGGGACCGAAATCGGTCTGATAGTTGTACGAGAACGCTTTAAGACCCATCTGAATCGTCGCTTTCTCCGGATCGTTAAGGACAATCATCGGCCACAGGAAGGAATTCCAGCCTGCTTGGAAGGTGAAGATCCCTAAGGTCGCCAGTGCCGGCTTGGTCAGCGGTAAATAGATGTTCCAGAAGATCCGGAACTCTTTACAGCCTTCGATTCGAGCCATTTCCATCATATCGGTGGGCAATGTCATGAAGAATTGGCGCATGAAGAACACCGCGAACGAACCCGATGCGCCCGGGATAATAACGCCCCAGAACGAGTTCATAAAGCCGTTGCCGCCCGAGCCGAAGATGTCGTTCCCGCCGATCAGAGGGAAGTTCTTCAACACGTAGAAGCTGGGGATCATCGTGACGATCCCGGGAATCATCATCGCCGCAAGCAGCACCATAAATAAAGGTTTATTCAGCCGGAAATTCAATTTCGCGAACGCGTACCCGCTTAAAGAACCGAAGAATAAGTTAGCGATTACGCCCCCGATCGCCAATACCAATGAATTCCAGAAATATAAGCCGAAAGGGACTGTGGTAAAAGCCGTTCGGTAATGCTCCCAAGAAATCGAAGACGGAAACCACCGGATCGGCAGGGAGAAAATTTCTTCACTCGGCTTGATTGAAGTCATTAAGCTCCAGAAGAACGGGAGGAACATGAACACCGCAATGGAAATGCTCACCGCGTAGAACAGGATGTTGCCTGCCCATTTGCGTGCCTTGTAACCTGGTGTATGCACGGACGTCTTGTAGGAAAGAGCGCCTCGGTTTGTTTGTGTGTCAGCCATGATTTGCTCCTCCTTACAGAATAGACTCTTCCGACTTGTTAACTTTCGTATTTATATAGGAGAACACCAGAATAACGATGGCCAGTACGAACGCCTGCGCGGACGCATAGCCCATCTGTAACTGATTAAAGCCTTGCTGGTATATCAGATATACCGGTGTTTTTGTCACATTCGCCGGTCCCCCTTGCGTCAGCACAAACGCCTGATCAAAGAGCTGCAGGGCTCCGATAATCGACATGGTGGAAACCAGGAATGTGGTAGGGCGCAGCTGCGGCCAGGTAATATAGCGGAACCGGTCAAACGCCGATGCGCCGTCCAGCTTCGCGGATTCATACAGGTAATCCGGTACGCCTTGCAACCCCGCGATATAGATCACCATGTTGGAGCCGATGGACTGCCACAGGGTAACGAGGATAATGGAGAGCATAGCCGTATTCGTTTGCGCCAGCCAAGCCGGACCCGTAATGCCCAGATAACCGAGCAAACCGTTGACCAGACCGAACTCCGGGTGCAGCAGCCAAATCCACACCGTTGCCGCCGCAACCGCCGAGGTCAGCGTAGGCAGGTAGTTCATCGTCCGGAACAGCTTGACGCCCGGTTTGTTAAAGTTCAAGAGCAGGGCAATCAGCAAGGAAATCAAGATGTTCAGAGGCACAAAGATGACGGAGTAGAAAATAACGTTCCGGAATGTTTGCCAATATAATGAATCTTGGAACAGTCTGCGGTAATTATCGAGTCCCACCCAGTCTCTCCTCGAGACCACGTCATAGTTCGTGAAGCTTAAGTACATGGCCATGACCACGGGAACGATGGTAAACGCCAAGAACAACAGCATCGTTGGGGTAATAAACAGATAACCCATTCTGGCTTGGTGCTTATGAAGCTTGTGCATGGAAGCCACGAATACTCCCCCTTTCATCAACACATATATGCTCGGATATTCGTGCAAAAGGGAGGTTGCCCTCCCTTTTGCGCTGTGGTGTCTATTGAACTGTCGCGTTATCCTTCAACAATTGATCGCCGCGTTGCTGCGCTTTCTTCAGCGTATCTTCCGCGCTTAGTTTGCCGTTCAGGAACAGATCGAGGTTCGGCAGTAACGCATCGTCTTCCATGACGGAGTATCCGGAATGCTGCGGACGAATTTTAGCTGTATTCAGCGTTTCAATAAACGGTTTAAGGTTAGGATCCTCTGTGAAGAACGGATCTTCTAAAGCCGGTTTGAAGCCCGGGATGTTCAGACTTGTTTTGGCCCATAGCAATGCATTGTCTTTGTTGGCTGTCCAGAACTTGATGAATTCCCAAGCTTCTTCCTTGTTCTTCGCTCCTGCCGGAATGACAAGACCGAATCCTCCCATGATGCTCGCTTGGTCGCCGTTAGGTCCCGCCGGAGGCGCTACAACGCCAAAGTCCAGATCTTTACCAAACTTCTTGTACGTGCTCAGATTCCAAGGACCGTTGTATTGCATAGCCAGCTTGCCCGTTACGAACGCGTCCGTACCTTCACCCAAGCCTGTTTCGAATCCAAGCTTATACACCTTGTCTTTATTCAACATACGATCCCAAAGATCCAGAACCGCTTTACCTTGCTCGTTATTAAAGTTCGTTGCTGTGTTGTCCGCGTTCAGCATTTGTCCGCCTGCTTGCTGCAGATACATGTTGAACAAACCTTTATCATTCAGGGAGAAACCGGCTACTTCCAGCTTGTTTCCGTTCCATTTCGTCAGTTTCTTCGCCGCGGCTTCAAGCTCCGCCCAAGTGGTTGGCGGTGTTACACCCGCGTCCGCAAGTAATTTTTTGTTATAAAATAAAGCCCTGGCATCTACCGTTAAAGGCAACCCGTATAATTTATCTTGGTATGATAACTCTTTCAATGCTTCGCCGTAGAAATCTTCTTTGTTCAGTCCGTCCTTAGTCACATACTCATCAATCGGGTGCAATACGTTCTTAGGCGCGTAAAGGGATGTGCGCCATCTGTCCCAGAACAGAACGTCCGGGGAACCGCCTGAGGTTGCCGCTGTCAGGAATTTCGTAATCATGTCCTGTTGCAGGACGTATTTCACTCGAATTTTGTCTTGCGAATTATTAAACGCGTCAACCATGGTTTCGAATTGCTTCTGCCCTTCACCGCCCCAGTCACCCCAGAACGTTACTTCTTTCACTTTGGCGGAACTCTCCTTGTTCCCGCCATTAGTTGGAGCGTTAGCGTTGTTATTCGCCGTATTCGCCGTGTTTCCGCAAGCCGCCGTGAACATCAATGCAACCAAGGTAAATACCGTCATCCATTTCTTCACTTGTATTGCCTCCCTTTTCTATAGTGAATGCTATTTCATAGGTCACCCTATTGAAATCGATCTATTTCTGTACACGGAATCCGCAATAATCCATAAGCAGCTCCGCGAACATCATGTTGGCCCAAGAGAACCAGGAGCGTGTAAACTCATGCGGATCATCGACATGAAAGCCTTCGTGCATCATCCCTGTATCTGCTTCTGTTGCGGCCAGTAATCCAAGCATCCGCGCCTTTTCTTCGCTTGTTGTCGCCGTTAAACCTTGCATGGCCAGTGCGATCGGCCAGATATACCGGTTCGGCGTATGGGGACTGCCGATGCCTTCCGCCGCCTTCCCTTTGAAGAAGTAAGGGTTGCTTTCGCTCAGGATGAACCGCCGGGTATTCTGATAGACGGGATCGGACGCATCCGTGTAACCAAGATAAGGGATGGAGAGCAAACTTGGCACATTGGCGTCATCCATGAAGTTGTATCTGCCCATCCCGTCCGTCTCGTAGGCATACATACGACCGAACTCCGGATGATCCACGATTGCATGTTCTTGAATCCCCTGATCAATCTCCTTGCGAAGCGCTTCCGCTTCTTCCACCAGGTTAGGATCGCGCAGAATTTCTGTCGCGATTTCCGTAACATATCTTAAAACGACCACCGCGAACATGTTCGCCGGAACCAGATAGCCGTATGTGCAGGCATCGTCACTCGGCCGGAATCCGGACCAGGTCATGCCGGTGTAGGCGGTTTCGCTGCCTTTGCCGTCCCGCGCCAAGGTGTCCGTCGGCGGACAATTCGCGCGTTGGAACGTGTACGCGGATTCCGTTTCGTGATGCTGTTCTGTTCTCCACAAGTTAAGGATCGTTCGCGTCGCCTGCAAGAAAGTATCGTTAAACTGCGATGTTCTGCCGGTATTCTTCCATAGAAGGTATGCTAATTGTAACGGATAGCACAGGGAGTCGATTTCGTACTTGCGTTCCCACAGCCAAGGTGTCATCTCCGTTGCGTCGTCCTGATGTCCCTTTCCGCTCGGTTCAATATTGAAAGCGTTCGCATAGGGATCCAAAACAATGTATTGCAACTGCCTCTGCACCAATCCTTGAATCATATCGGCCAGACCCGCATCTTCTTGGGCGAGGACTAAATAGGGTCTGACTTGAGCCGCCGAATCCCGAAGCCACATAGATGGTATATCACCTGTTATAACAAATGTGGTTCCGTCTTCCAACCGCCGGACTGTAGTCTGTAATGTATTGGTAAAACCGTTGTTGAAAATCTGTGACCAACGGGGATGGTCCTTGATCTTATCAGCAATTTCAGTTGCGAACCGCTGAACGGAGACCGGGTTTTCCGTTTGAGAAATCATGCTGATCTCCCTCCTCTGCTTCTGGATTAAATCATCTTGTTAACCGCTTACATTGATTATAGGAGGGATTAAACAACATGTCAATATGTTTTTTAATAACATTATATCATTCAATATACTAACCTATTAGATCAATAGTAGGGTATCACATCCTTTACGGGTGATCCAATGTGCATAGTTAGTGTGCACCGCCGTGGAGTAACCATTGTTTATGGTAACGAATTACGTTGATGAGTTACCGGTTTTCGCTATATTAAGGCACCTTTGTGGGGAATCGGACCATAAAGAAACAAAGTTCCTTCATGTGCAGTGACGAACGCACACGAAGGAACTTTGTTACGTTATAGATGGGCACAGCTCAAATTTCAGTGAAATTAGCCCAAATCGGCTGCAGCTCAAGGAAAATGGTTACCTTTCGACCAGCTCCCACCCCGCACGAGGTTTGACCGCCTGCGTATTTACCATCAAATCCGTTCGGTTCACACCACCTAAGCTACCGAGAACCGCGCGACGGGAATCGCACGTGGTGCGAACTGGGGTGAGCCTGAGTCTAATGGTGGTTCAACACCTGTGGAACAACAAAAAAGGACTCCCGAAGGAGTCTCTCAAACCATCCCATCACGACTCGAATCCCGTCAGCTCCGGCCCGTGGTCTTCGCAGGACCTGTGGACTGGCTGATGATCAGGGATGCGTCGAGCATGATTTTGCCAGGAACCGTTTCGCCCTCCCTCAGCTTCAGGACATGCTCGAACGCCAGCCGCCCCATCTCTTCCTGGTTCTGCTTCAGATGCGTCAACGGGAAATATCCGTTCGTTTCCGGACTGTCGAAGGAGATGAGCGAGATGTCCTCGGGAATGGACAAGCCCAGCTGCTTCACCGCTTTCTGCGCCAGCACCGCGATGTTGTACTCCGTTGCGAAGATGCCGGTAATGTGCGGATTCTCCTTCAGCCGCCGCTTGATCTTCTCAATATCCTGCTGCTTGTTCTCCTCGGTGTTAGCCGACGGGAGCGTGGACAGGATATCCTCGATCCACAGTTCCCGGTCAATCGCGATGCCCTGCTCGGCATGAGCCTGAATAAATCCTTCAATTCGATCCTCAATCGCCGTGGTATCGGCAGGAGGCGGCGTAACAAACGCGATATGCTGATGCCCCAGCTCGAATAAATACTCCGTGCCCCTCTTTGCCGCGGCAACATTGTCCGTACTGATCGACCCGGCGGAGATTCCCTTGAGATGACGATCTACCAGCACGAACGGGAATCGCCCGATCACAAGCTTGAGTATCTCCGGATTGAAATACTCCCCCTGGGCAGGGAAAATAATCAGGCCGTCGACTCCAAGCTCGAGCATGCCCTGGATCGCCTCCTCTTCCAAGGCGGGGATCCCGAACGTCCGGCGTATAACCAGATAGCTGTCCGCCTTGCGGGATGCCTCTTCCATACCGTATACCAAACCCATGCCGTAGCTGTCCCCGAAATCCGTAATAATTAATCCCACGAGAAGCTTGCTCGTTTTGCGGCGGTTGTACGCTCCCGCTCCCGTTCCCGATCCTACCCCGCTCACGTTTCCCGTTACACCAGCCGTTCGCTGCCCTTCGGCAACAAAGGACCCGCGCCCGGGCTGACGAATGATATAACCTTCATTCGCAAGAAGCTCCAACGCTTTCTTGCTTGTAATTCGGCTGACGTTGTACTCCTCCCCCAGCTCTTTCTCGGAAGGAACCCGTTGCCCTACTTTATATTGCTTATCTTCAATCCGTTCGCGAAGCGCGTCGAATATTTTCTCATACATCGGTTTGGATGGTGATTCATTTGCCATAGTACCGGACCTGCCTCTCCCTAACCTTCAACTTTATAATAATATATCATGATATATACACTTTGTGAAGAAGTGTTCTATTACTTCAATCAACCGCCCTTTTTAACCGCAAAACCTTCCCCAATGACAAGCTGCCTATACATCGCTCCCATGCTGAGAATACATTAGTTTAGCTGACAGAAGGCGAGGGAACGCGGCCGGAAACCGGAGGTGCACTTCGACATGCTTCGCAACCTGTACAACCATAGACTGTTGTTGTTCATGCTTTTGCCCGGACTACTCTACTTTATCGTGTTTCATTACATGCCTATGGCCGGTCTGCTTCTTGCCTTTACGGATTACACTCCCTCTTCAGGCCTAGCGGACAGCAACTGGGTGGGGTTGGAACATTTCAAGAGACTGGCTTCAGAGCCGACCTTGGGCATGCTGGTTCGGAACACGGTGCTGCTTTTTCTGTTCAATGTCCTCATCACGTTCCCCCTGCCGGTCATGCTTGCTTTCTTGTTTCACGAACTGAAGAAAGGACCCTTGTCCTCTTTTGTGCAAAACGCGCTCTACCTCCCCTATTTCTTGTCCTGGGTTGTGGTGGTCAGCTTGTTTTACGTTCTGTTTGAAGAAGCCGGCTCCCCCTTTCAAAAGGTGCTTGAAGCGTTCGGACTCGCTCCGGTGCACTTCATGTTGGAAGAAAGCTGGTTTCGTCTGCTTTACACGGGACAGAACCTGTGGCGGGAAGTCGGGTGGGAAACGCTGATTTACGTTGCGGCTATCTCCAGCATCAACAAGACGCTGTATGATGCGGCCAAGCTGGACGGAGCGGGGCGATATCAGCTGATGCTGCATATCACCTGGCCCGGTATACGCAACATGGTCTATATGCTGCTCATCCTCAAATGCGGCCACATCCTCGATCTGGGCTTCGAACATGCCATGCTGCTGATCAACCCGGTAAACCGAAGCTCGGCTGAGATTCTGGATACTTATATGTACACCGCGGGCATTCTGGGCGGACAGTTCGGATATACGACGGCCATCAGCCTGTTTAAATCCGCGGTTGGCGTCACGCTCCTGTTGTGCGGCAATGCCATCATACAACGAGTTCGGAAGGACGAGATTCTCTGATTACTTTCTCGGGTGAAGGGAGACGTGAAACCATGCTTAACCGTTACGGGGCACGTAGGAAGGGAATCTGGTTTGACTGGGTCAACCGGACCTTCCTGTTCTTGCTGGCGATGACAACCGTCATTCCGCTTCTCTATGTCGCATGGGCATCCGTTACCGTGCATGGCGCGTCCAATGCGGCCTTCCCCGGCTTCACGCTGGCTGCCTACAGATACCTGCTGGGTTCCGAAGGCATCGTGCGGAGCTTGGCCAACACCTTCTGGATCACAACGATCGGTACAGTTATCAATGTGTTGCTGACTTGTCTGACGGCGTACCCGCTGGCCCAAGCCTCGCTCCCGTTTCGCAAGGGGTTTCTGCTGTTCATCGCTTGCACCATGATCTGCTGGGGTGGCATGATACCGGATTACTTGGTCGTCAGTCAACTCGGTTTGTTGGATACGTATTGGGCGTTATGGTTGCCCGCGGGCATTCAGCCTTTGCTGCTGTTTGTGCTGGTCGCCTTCTTCCGCAAGCTTCCGTCGAACGTGACGGATTCTGCCAAGTTGGACGGCTGCGGACATCTGGATCTGTTGCTCCGCGTCATCCTCCCTCTGTCCGTACCGCCGATTACCGCGTGCGCGATGATGTATGCCGCCGCGCACTGGAACGATTTCATGAGTCCCCTGCTGTATGTGTCCGACGTGCATCGGTGGCCGATTCAAATCTGGCTTCATCAGGTCATTCTCCTGTCCGCGGGGGGGATTGAACCGCCCGCCGGGGCGAAGCCGCTGCCTCTCTACGCCATTCGTAACGCGTTAATCATTCTGGCCGTTATCCCCTTGTCATTACTCATCGCTTCCTTCCATTCATCCCTGTTGCACGCCCTTCCCGGCGGTTCGGTTAAAGAATAATGAAAGAGGTTGATTCAAGTATGAAACTCACGAAATTTCATGCCAAATGGTTCTTCCTGACGGCCCTCATCGCCGCTTTTGTATGGAGTACGCTGCGTTTTCCCGACACGGATCTGACAACAGAGAAGAAGCCGGGTAAAGCCGTAACCTCCTTCTCCATGATGTCTTTCTACAACGATGCCGCGCCACCGCCTGAGCCTATGGCCTTCTTTGAAGAGGTGCAGCAACGAACAGGTACGGATATCCGCATGATCTGGGTCCCGAAGGCGGCTTATACCGACCGGGTAAACCTAGCGCTTTCCTCGGGCGAGATGCCGGATGTGCTGTTCGTAAAGGACAACAAGCCCTCTCCCATCGTTGAGGCTGTCCGTAAAGGTCTGTTCTGGGAAATCGGCCCCTACTTGTCCCGGTTTCCAAACCTGCGTCAATTGAATCCGAAAACCCTGGAGAACCTCTCCATCGACGGCAAAATATACGGCATACCCCGCAGCAGACTCCTCGCCCGCGATGCGATTACCTATCGCAAGGACTGGCTGGATTCGCTCGGGCTGCAGGAGCCGCAAACGATTGACGAGTTGTATCGGATGCTGAAGGCCTTTACGTACGACGATCCGGACGGTAACGGAAAGCAGGACACGTGGGGACTGCTCTCCGCGAAGGACGGATACATGTATTTCCGTACGGTCGTCGGGTGGTTTGGCGGACCGAACCGTTGGCAGGTTCAAGAGGGACAATTCACCGCGGATCATGAAACGAAGGCCTATCTACAGGCTTTAAAGTTTATGAGACGGCTGTACAGCGAAGGGATTCTGAATCCTGATTTTGCCGTATTCAGCGAAACGAAGAAAGCCCTGCAAGAAGGTACAGGCGGCGCGAATATCGCCAATATCGAGAATGCGTATAATTACACGTTTTCCTTAGAGAAGGATTCCAAAGCCGTTTTTGACATATTGCAGCTCATTGAAGGTCCTCAGGGCATTCGCATTCCGGCCCTGCCGGGTTACGGCGGTACCTATCTGTTTCCGAAGAGCGAGGTTAAGACCGAGAGTGAGCTATTGAAGCTTCTGCAGTTTTTTGACACGTTCATGTCGGAGTCGATGATTAAGCTGTTGGATTTCGGAATTGAAGGGAAGCATCATACGGTGTTGGAGGGTGTTCCTACGCTGAATCGCGACATCCCTGAATCCATCGCCAGCGAGCTGCAGATAATTAAGGAACTGCGCATTGATCCAAGGTCTACACTGCCGAAGGGACGGGAGCCGTTGGCGCTCAAGATCAACCGGTTTTATGATGATCATGCTCAAAATACGGTGGAAAACCCCGCGGATCCTTTGCTGTCCGAGACGATGATTCTGCGCGGCGCAGAGTTGGACCAGATTGTCGAAGACGCTTATGTTAACTTTATTATGGGCCGAATCGACGAAGCGGGTTGGCGCGCTGAAATCGAGAAGTGGAGGAAGCAAGGCGGAAATGCGGTAAAAAATGAATTATCGGCCGCTTATGGTAAGCTTCAATCTCCCAAGTGACATAAAAGCCGCACCGGTTAGCTTCAGAGCTAACTCGGATGCGGCTTTTTTTTGATCCGTAATAAGGTGAGGTGTCGGCTCAGGTGCCAAAGAATACGTCCTGCTTACCGGTTCTTGTGTCCGTCCATACGGCGGCCAGCGTTTCCGGCGCGGTAGTGCGAGCGGTAATATAATCCGCCAGCAAGTTGATCGGAGGCGCGATGACGGGATTGAAGGACTGCAGGGAAACACGGCGGTTTATAAAGCTGTTGCCTCCGTCCGTGGATTCGGCGACATAGCAGTCCAACAGAAAACCGTTGGAAACGTTGGTGTAATAAATGCAGTATATTTTGCCTGTCGCGGGTGCCACGGTAATGGAGGGTTGAAAGCTCTGCGAGAAAGGGACTCCGTGCGAGATCGTTACAGGTTCGCTCCAAAGCTGTCCGTCCGGGGAACGGCAGAACAGAATTTCCGAATACCCTTTGCGGAAATCCTGCCAAGCGGCATACACATTGCCTGCCGTCGGGGTTGCCGAGACATCGGCGGCAAGACTGGCAATCGTCAGCACCCGGAATTGATAGCCGGGTACAGGCAACGGTGTGGGCGGAAGGACAACGCTTGATATACCAATGGCTCCCCGAAACGTAGGATCCGGAAAGAATGTAGCTCCGCCGTCATACGATATGCGCACAAAAAATTGCGGCATCGTCGGACCTGTTCGAATATAGCCGACATAAACTTCGCCGCTGACGCCTACTGCGATCGAGGCTCTGTCGGTGTAACCTCTGACACTGGAAATTCTGATCGGCGTCAGCCAGTTAAAGCCCCCGTCCACGGATCTTCGAAAGAATATCCCGGAATTACCCACACTGTACTCAATATCATACAACGGCGTGTACGTGGCGTAGGCATATCCCCTGTAGGGGCTGGCCGAGGTACGGTCAAATGCGATATAGGGTTCATCGTTGTGCAAATCGAATCCGAACCCTTGCGCAACAACAATAGGATCCGTCCAGGTAACGCCGTTGTCATCCGATACATAGACGAAGATGGAACCGTCCGCAAAGTTGTTAAACGCATGAACAATGACAATAAACCGATTCGGAAACGTATAATCGATTGAAGCCGCTTCCGCCCCTCCAAATCCTGCTGGTAAAGGCAGCAGTCCCGTAATCCAGGTCAATCCCCCGTCCGTGGATCGATACAGACCGGTGCGCGCCACACCGGTGCCGGTGTCGGTGGCAACCACGGCCATAATTTTCGGATTCAACTGGTTGACGGCGATCGAGGGTTCCTGATGAGCCCCCGGCAAGTTGGCCGTGATGTTCACATTGATTCCCATCCCTCTTCACACCCCCATTACTGTAAATCGGTCTATATATTGAAAATCATTTTGCAAGAAATACTGCGTAGAAATGGTACCTCCGGGACCGGCAAACCCGACAGCTGTTACTGCCGTATTCAAAGAGCTGAAAAAACTGAACTGCAATTCGAAACCGTAACCCGATAAAGGATAATTTCGAACTGCGAACTGAAGCGGGCGGATCGTGAACAATTCACGGATGACTACAGATTTAACCAGGGGATTTCCTGCGTATTGAAACAAGATAATCTCCAGATTGGACGGGACGGTATTGGAGTTATTGACTGCCGTGATGTTAAGGATCGTTGAGATGAAGTTATTTCCCTCGTCCACGTTCACGATGAATCCGCTTGTATAAGGCACTTACACCCCTCTTTTCATCCATTTAGCTTAGTGTATGAAAGAAGGGTCGGTGCCCGATTAGACGATTCCCCTGATTGAGTTTGTGAATTTAAACACAAAAAAGAGCCCGCTGTTAGCAGGCTCCTCAGGTCATGCATGGATGCGATTGTTGAAGGGTAACACTAAAGTTTTGACAAGAACATCATAGCCTTATCATTAAACCCCGGCAGATGCTCATGGCCGAAGTCCGGGAAGATTTCCAGCTGTTTCGGGGCTGTAATTTTATTGTAGGCCGCGAACTGTGTGGAAGGCGGGCAAATCGTGTCCATCAAGCCGACAGCCATCAGCACTTCGCCTCGGACTCTCGGCGCCAGGTACTGAATATCAATATAGCCCAGGCGCTTAAACACTTCTTCCTCCCGAACGTGCTGCGGATCATGGTGCCTGAAATACGTGCGCAACTCTGAATACGCATCCTTCGCCATATCCATTTCCCACACGCGCCGATAGTCGCTCAGGAAAGGGAACACCGGCGCCAGCCGCTTAATGCGGGGCTCTAACGCCGCGCATGCGATGGTGAGGGCCCCGCCTTGCGAACCGCCCATAGCGCCGACCCGATCCGGATCTACTTCCGGCAACTCCATGACGATGCCCGCAAGTTGAGCGCAATCCAGGAAAATATCCCGGAAGGCGAGCCTGTCTTCATGATCGTCCAATCCGCGAATAATATGACCCTGATGGGTGGTGCCTTTCACCCCGCCGGGGTCTTCACTGGTTCCGCCTTGACCGCGGCAATCCATGGAAACGACGGAGAAACCCAGCGCGGCGTAGTTTAATTTATCATTCCAATCGCCCGCGTTGCCGGTGTAACCATGAAATTGGACAACCGCGGGGTGCTTGCCTTCCGTATGTACAGGCTTTACATATTTGGCATGAATGCGGGCTCCCCTGACCCCTGTAAAATACAAGTCATAGCATTCGGCAAAAGGCACCTGAAACTTCGCTTTCACCAGCTCGACATTTGGATCAACCGCTTTCATTTCTTTTAATGCCCGATCCCAGTAAGCATCAAAATCATCCGGGCGCGGGTTAATTCCCTCATATTTCTTTAATTGTTCCAACGGCATATCGATTAACGGCATCTTCCAATCTCTTCCTCTCCACAGACGGTTTCCCCTATCATAGTCCAGATGAATTTCCGTTGTAAAGAGGGAGGTTGGTCGATTTACGAGAAGGTTTATAGTCCTGAACTTAGTGATACGTTCTCTTCGATAGTTGATCCAGCGACTTGAACTCATATCCTTGCTTTCTCGCATCGTCAATGATCGTCCCTAACGCGTCCGCATTATCTTTGGACACGCTGTGCAGCAGGATGACCGCGCCCGGATGCAATTGCGCCATCACTTTGTCATAAGCGTATTGCGCGCCTTTCTGCGCCTTCGTATCCCAATCCTTATAAGCGACGGACCAGAATACATTCGTATAGCCAAGCTCGCCGCTTACCGCCAATGTCCGCTCATTAAACACGCCCCGGGGCGCGCGCAGGTACCGCATTTCCTGTTGACCTGTCAGCTCCGCGGTCGCGGTCTTTACCTTCTCAAGCTCCTGGCCCAGCTTCTCGTTCGTCACCGTGGTCAAGTCCGGGTGGCTCCAGGAATGATTGCCGATCAGATGACCTTCGGCTTTCATCCGCTTCATCAGCTCAGGCTGATCCTTGATATAGTGTCCTGTGACAAAAAAAATCGCCGGCACCCGCTTCGCTTTCAGCACATCCAATACCTGCCGCGTGAGTCCGTTCTCATAGCCGTTATCGAAGGTCAGATAGAGCTCTTTCTTGGAGGTATCCCCCAGAAAGATGGCGCCATGCTTTTGCACGATGCTATAAAATCCTTCCTGTGCGATCGAAGGCAACTCTCCGCCCCGGCTGCGCTTGAACCCGAAACCGTAAGGAACATACCCCGCCCCGTTCGCTACGGTGAAGGTCGCCGTTAATAGCACAAGCAAGGTTGCGCCAATAATGGCTATTTTTCTCATGATGATCAGCACTCCTTGCCTTGTTGGGTTTATTGCATTCAAGGAATAATATGCCACCTGAAGATGGTTTTTATGCTTTAGACGGAATGAAGAGGCAATTGAAGGAGAATGAGGACGCATAGCGGCGTTTTTGTGCGGGGAATGGGGGATTTTTGCACTGGTCAAAACCTCACCTCCTCTGTTAATATTTTCATAATCTAATGGACCGTTCATGATATTAATTAAGAGGGGTGTTTCCATGTCAACCGCGCAAGTTACTCTACCTTCAGGGTTGCCGCCGTCCGGTGCCAATCTCAAACCGCAAGCAGCTCCGAATACGATGTTCACCATTCTGTTCGCGATCAGCTTCGTACATTTAATGAACGATATGATACAGGGTGTTGTGCCCGCCATGTATCCCATTCTTCAACAATCGCTGAAGCTCTCCCTGTCCCAGATCGGGTTTATCGGGTTCACATTCAACGTGACCTCATCGCTTCTGCAGCCCCTGATCGGCGCTTATACCGACAAACGTCCGATGCCCTATATTTTGCCCATCGGCACGCTGTTCTCCATGGCTGGAGTGGTAGGATTGGCTTACGCCTCTTCGTATGAGATGATCCTGCTATTTGTGGCCATTATAGGCATCGGCTCGGCTATTATGCATCCCGAGTCTTCCAGAGTCGCGCATATGGCCGCGGGACCCCGCAGAGGTATGGCGCAGTCGATCTTTCAAGTTGGCGGGAATGCCGGGCATGCCTTCGCACCGTTGATTGCGGCTTTTATCCTTGTTCCGCTGGGGATCCGGGGCGCCGTATGGTTCGGGTTCGCGGCTGCCATTGCCTTTGTGCTGCAAACCTATGTAGCCAAGTGGTACGCTTCCTCGCTGGACCGCCGAATCAAAAAAGCCAAAGCCTCCGGAAACGGAGAAGGTCTGGTTCGGAGCCGTAAGGCCTTAATATTCAGCATGGGACTCTTGGTGCTGCTCCTGTTCTCGAAGAACATTTATCTGGCGGGCATGAGCAATTATTACAGCTTTTATCTTATCGACCGTTTTCAACTGAGCATTGAGAATGCCCAATATTTTGTATTCGTTCTGCTGGCTTCAGGAGCCATCGGCGTGTTTATCGGCGGTCCGCTCGCGGATCGATTCGGAAGAAAGAATATGATTCTTTTCTCCATTCTGGCGCCCGCCCCGATTACCATTGCTCTGCCTTATCTGAATTTGGTCGGCGCTACGTTATGCACCATAGCGATCGGACTCATTCTGTATTCCGCATTCTCCATCATTGTCGTTTACGCGCAAGAACTGATGCCCGGGAAAGTTGGACTTGTTTCCGGTCTGTTCTTCGGCTTATCGTTCGGGCTGGGAGGCATCGGCGCCGCGTTGCTGGGCAACCTCGCCGATGCGACCTCCATTGAGTACATGTTCAAAGTCACGTCTTATCTTCCGTTGTTGGGGCTTGCCGCTGTCTTCTTGCCTAGTGACAGGAAGAAGGGCACCGTCGCCGCTTAAGCTATTAATCCGCGCACAAAGAGAGGGAAGTCATGTTCCGGTTGGAACGCGACTTCCCTCTCTTTATATTATTTCCGGACTCGGACCAATGTCAGGTAACATAGGACAGCCATTGCCTCCGCGGCAGCGATTACTGCGGCCATCGGCCATGCCGCTGCGTCTGTTCCGCCGATCATACCTACGAATGGAGCGAGCAAGCTGCCCAGAATATAGGAGAGCAATCCGAGCAAGGCCGATGCCGTTCCCGCATGGTGACCATAATTCTGCATCGCCAGCGGAAATCCTGAAGTACCGACAATGCCGACAGCGGCTACGATCAGAAACAGCGGGGGCAGCATCGCGTACAGCCCGCCTCCGGCCAAGTTAACCAAGAGCAATGAGGCTCCACCCGTTGCGGCGGTGGCGAGACCCATTGCGAATAAGGTGCTGTCCTTCAGCTTTCCCGACAATCTGCCGGTAAGTTGACTGGCCAATATAATCCCTGCCCCGTTTACGGCAAAAATCACACTGAAGAACTGGGGGGACTTGCCGAACACTTCCTGCACGACAAAAGGCGACCCCGCGATATAAGCGAACATGCCTGCTATAACGAACCCTTGCGTCAGGGCGTAACCCATGAACGAGCGATCCTTGAGCAGAAGGCCGAATGTGCTCAGCATATTACGAAAGCCTCCCGCTGAACGTCTAGCCTGGGGCAAGGTTTCCTTAAGACCGAACAAGGAACCCAGCAACAATAACCCGCCAATCCCGCTTAGCACCATGAATATGCCGCGCCATTCCATCACTTTCAGCAGTTGTCCGCCAATAATCGGAGCAAGAATGGGAGCGGCGCCGTTCACCAGCATGAGCATGGCATAGAACTTCGTAAGCTCTTTCCCCGCATACAGATCTCTTGCGATAGCCCTGGAAATTACAATTCCGGCCGAGCCTGCCATGCCTTGTATAAATCGGAGCATTAAGAATAATTGGATCGTAGGCGCCCAACTGCACAATATTGAAATCAGCGCATATAGAACAAGGCCGGCAATCAGCGGTCCTTTCCTGCCGCGAACATCACTGAGCGGACCCGCAAACAGCTGTCCCGCGGCTAGCCCCATGAGACAAGCCGTCAAGCTCAATTGGGCATAGTAAGCATTCGTGTGCAAGTCCTGAGCCAAAGCGGGCAAGGCGGGCAAATACATATCCAGCGAAAGCGGTCCGAAAGCCGACAAAGAGCCCAGTAACAGAATTAATCCGATTAAGGCGCCTCCCGTTTTTGAGCTATTTTTAGACAGTGCCCCGTCCGCAGAGTTATTCGTTAATTTCATCACATCATCACCTATTTCTTTAGTTAACCCTAGATATAGCAGGTAGCAGCAACATATTCCCTCAGTCTACGCCAGCCGATGTCTTCCCGCAAGCTTTGTCTGCGTCAGGAAGCAGTACCTGTTGGGACTATGCCGCTGCCGCTAAACGAATCGACAGTCTCCGTAAAGTAGTTGTAATGTAACTATAATGTAGCTGTAATGTAACTAACTTCTCTCAAGTGTTGCGAGTTTAGTCTATTTCCCGGCCCCCTTCGGTATTGGAGCGCTTACTAGGTAATGAATTTCCTTCATGTGCAGTCCCCGCAACACATGAGAGTAATGGGTTACTTTATTTACGAGTTTACTCTGACATCAGCCGAATATAGCGTAAATGGGTGACACCTCAGCGAAAACCGTTACCTTCATGCGCCTTGCTTCTCCACTAGGGCTCCGTAGGAGACTGCGATTGAATTCGGTTTCTTAGAATTAGACAACCAAAAAAAAAGACTGCCGAATATATCGACAGTCTCCGCAATTTTTCCTGCGCGATTACACTTACTCTTCCCCGTCAGGTTCAATAGTTATGGTCACCGTTGCCGTGGCCGTACCTCCGCGTCCGTCCGAAACCGTCACGGTAAACGTATCCGTCCCGGTGGTAAATGCATTCGGGATATACACAAAGGTTCCGTCTGCGTTTAGCTGCACGAATCCCAACCGAGGACCTTGCGTCAGCGAGAAAGTCAACGGATCGCCGTCCGGATCCGATGCGGACAGTTTCCCCCGAACCGGTGTATTTTCCTGGGTAACCAGCGATAGATTGTTGATTTGGGGCGCCCTGTTACCCGACGGATTTACTGGCCCGCCAATGACGTTGATCGTAACCGTGATGACGACAGAACCTCCGTTGCCCTCCGAAGCCAGGATTGTAAACCGCTCTGCTCCCACAAAATTCGGGTCAGGCGTATACGTAAACGTCCCGTTAGAATTCACAACGACCTGACCGTTAATCGGAGAATGCTGCAAGGCATACGTAATCGCATCGTTCTCCGGATCCGTCGCCTGCGCACGGCCGCTGACAGGCTGACCTTGGGGTGTGGTCAACGTGATGTTGTTGCCGTCGGGTCCCAGATTCGGCACCAGCGGCGATACATTAATGGCAACTTCCGACTGGGAAACTCCGCCGTAACCATCGTTTACCTGGAAGATGAAGGAGTCCCTGCCCACAAAGCCCGGATTGGGAACATACCGGAAGCCGCCGTTCTCGATATCCACTTCCACCGTACCGTTAAGCGGGTTGCGAATGACCGTATACAATAACGGATCGCCGTTCGGATCCGTTCCGGTCACTTTACTTATAATCGGTGTGTCAAAATACACGACAACCGCGGCCCCATCCGCCGTAGGTATCAAATTGTATACGTTGACGGTAATGGTTGATAAAGCCGTTGCTCCGTTTACATCGTTAACCAACACCGAGAACACGTCGGTTCCTACAAATCCGATATCCGGCGTATAGATGAAGCTTCCGTCCGCATTCAGCAACACCGTGCCCCCTTGCGGGAAGTCCTGAATGGCATACGTCAGAACATTGCCGTTTGGATCCGATGCTGTAACCTGACCAAGCATCCGGATGTTAGCCGGGGTAGAAATTAGAGAATTTTCCGCGAGCGGCGGAATGTTAAACACCGTTACGGTAACCGTTGATACCGAGGAGGCGCCCGCGCTATCGGTGACAAGCACCGTAAACGAGTCTACACCGACGAAACCGAACCGCGGTGTGTAGCTAAAGGTGCCGTCCGGGTTAACCGCAGCCGTACCGTCGGTAGGCGGCGCATTCAGGCTGAAAACAAGCGCCCCGCCATCCGGATCCGAGCCGACAACCTGACCGTTAACCGGTGTAGTGCCGGAGGTGGTTATTTCAAGGTTCTGCGCAACAGGCAGACGGTTAATGACACTCACTTGTACCGTGGAGACGGCTGTTCCGCCTGTAGGCGTAGAGGCAAGCACTGTGAATGAATCCAGTCCGCTGAAGCCCGGCGCCGGCGTGTAGAAGAATGTCCCGTCAGGCGCCACCGTCACCGTTCCGTTTAAAGGCTCTGAGTTGACGGTATAGGTGATTGGATCCCCGTTCGGATCAATGGCAATAACCTGGCCGTTTACCGGTGTATTCTGAAACGTTATGAATGAGTATGCCATAATGGTCGGCGCTTGGTCGAATACGTTGATCGTTACGGTGCTGACTGCTGATAAACCTGAAGGATCGGTAACGATGATCGTAAATCCGTCCACACCCGAGAATAGCGGATTCGGGGTGTAAGTGAACTGACCGTTCGGATTTAGGACCGCAGTGCCGTTCAGTGCCTGCGAATTTAAGGTGAACACCAACGGGTCGCCGTTCGGATCCGTTGCGCTGACTTGACCCTGAATCGGTGTGGATGCCGGGGTGTTCAAGGTAAGGTCCTGCGCGACAGGCGGCAAGTCGAATACATTGATGTTGACCGTCGCGATCGCGGATAAACCGTTCGGGTCGGTCACCAAGACCGTGAAGGCATTGCTGCCGACGAAAGAAGGATTCGGTGTATAGATGAATGATCCGTCCGCCGTATTCAATATAACGGTACCGTTAGCCGGGAATGAATTGACGGTATACGTCAGCGGGTCCCCATCTGGATCTGTAGCGCTGACGACGCCCGTCACCGCCGTGTTTTCCGGCGTACTCAAGCTAATGGCCTGGGCGACAGGCGCTTGATCGAATACGGAAATCGTCACGGTAGCTACCGAGGATTCTCCGAACGGATCGGTGACGATCACCGTAAACGAGTCCGTCCCCGCGAATTCCAGATTTGGGAAGTAGCTGAATGTTCCGTCCGGATTCACAACGGCCGTTCCGTTCACAGCCAACGAATTTAACGCGAACGTTAGAAGATCGCCGTCCGGATCCGTCGCTGTAACCTGGCCGCTGATCGGCGTATTTTCCGGTGTGCTCAGGCTTAAATTTTGGGCCGTCGGCGGTTGATCGTAGACCAGAACCGTAATGGTCGAGTTAGCCGACAAACCGGCAGGATCCGAAACGGTGACGGAGAACGCGTCCGTTCCCACAAAGTTCAGATTCGCCGTATAAGTGAAGCTGCCGTCCGCGGCAAGCGCGACTACACCGTTAACCGGGGCGTTGGTCAAAGTATAGGTTAAAGGATCGCCGTCCGGATCGGATGCCGCGACTTGCCCGGCGAACGGGATATTTTCCGGCGTACTGTAATTCGCGTTAAGCGCCGTTGGCGGCTGATCGAACACCGTCACTACTACGGTTGCAATGGCCGTCGCGCCTGCAGGATCCGATACAACCACCGTGAACGCATCCGTGCCGATAAAGCCCGTGTTCGGTGTATAGATCAAGCTGCCGTCCGGATTGACTACAGCCGTACCGTTCACCGGACTTGCACCCAATGTGAATGTTAACGGGTCTCCGTTCGGATCTGTAGCGTTAACCTGGCTGCTTACGGCAATATTCTCCGGCGTGCGTAATGCCAAATCGGATACGGTCGGAGGCAGATCATAGACCGTCACCGTCACTGTTGCTATGGCGGACAGACCGAACGGATCCGATACGATAATAGTAAATGAATCAATGCCGATAAAATTCAAGTTCGGCGTGTACGTAAAGTTTCCGTCCGCAGCTACCACCGCTGTACCGTTCGTAGGCGGGGCATTCAGCGTAATGGACAACGGATCGCCGTTCGGATCGCTTGCCGAAATTTGACCGTTGACGGCGAAGTTTTCCGGTGTAGATAAGGCAAGGTTCTGTGTGGATGGCGGCAAGTCGAATACCGTGATGGTTACCATGGAGGCCACGACCCCGCCAAAGCCGTCATTGACCAACAAGGTAAACGTATCCGTGCCGACAAAACCAATATTCGGTGTGTACGTGAAGGTACCGTCCGCGGCCACAACAGCCGCGCCGTTGGTTGCCGCGGAGTTTAACGTGAAGGTTAACGAATCGCCGTCCGGATCAAAGGCTGTTACCTGACCTGATGTGACAATATTTTCGGGCGTGCTGATGTTTAAATTATTCGTAATCGGCGGCTGGTTAAATACAGTTACTGTGACAACCGACGTCGCCGTTCCGCCTAAACCGTCGCTTATTGTTACCGTAAACGTGTCTGTTCCGATAAAGTTTAAGTTTGGTGTGTACGTAAACGTGCCGTCCGGATTAGCCACGGCTGTTCCGTTCGCAGCAGGCACCGTTACCGCGTAAGTGAGCGGGTTTCCGTCCGGGTCTGTTGCCGGAACGGGGCCGCTGACCGCGACATTTCGCGGAGTGGATGCGGAAGTGTCCTGCGCGACAGGCGGGATGTTGGAAACGTTAACGGTAACGGTTCCTGTTGTTGAAGCCCCGTTATTGTCCGACACGACGACAGTAAACGTATCCGTGCCAAGGAATCCCAGATTCGGCGTATACGTGAACGATCCGTCCGGATTCACAATCACCGTACCATTCGCCGGCGCGGCGCCGAGTGCGAACGTAATCGGATTCCCGTCCGGATCGGTCGCAATCACTTGACCGTTGACCGGAACATTCGTTGTCGTATTGACCGTCAGATCCTGCACAATCGGCGGCTGAGTTACAACATATACAGTCACCGTGGATACGGCGGTTCCGCCATTCGTATCTGTCACTAACACCGTAAATACGTCGCTGCCTACAAAACCGACATTGGACGTGTACGTAAACGTTCCGTCCGGATTCACAACCGCAACTCCATTCGCCGGCGCCGTATTCAATGTAAATACAATGGCATCGCCATTCGGATCGGTTGCCGGCACCTGTCCGTTGACTGGAGTATTTTCCTGCGCGTTGATAAATACGTTCTGGGTCACCGGCGGCAGGTTATACACCGTAACGGTTATATCCGATGAAGCGGAAGCCCCGAACGGATCCGACACGACCACCGTAAATGTGTCCACGCCTACAAAACCGGTATTGGGCGTGTACGTGAACGTACCATCCGGGTTTACAACCGCAACCCCGTTCACCGGCACGGAATTCAATGCGAACGTCAACGGATCCCCGTTCGGATCGGTTGCCGTCACCTGACCGTTCACAGGGAAATTCTCTGGGGTAGAGAGGTTAATATTTTGCGTGATCGGCGGCATGTTGAATACATCTATTCTCACAGTCGCGATGGCCGAAGCCCCTGCGGGATCCGAGACCTTATAGGTAAAGGCATCCGTTCCCACAAAGCCGGTATTCGGCGTGTAAGTGAACGTGCCGTTCGCGTTCATCACAGCAATTCCGTTCTCGGGAGCAGCATTCAACGTGTACGTGAGCGGATCCCCGTTCGGATCCGAGGCCGTGACCTGCCCCGACACAGCGATACTCTGAGGGGTAGTCAAGGTTAAGTCCTGGGCTACCGGCGGGTTGTTGATGACCTCAATCCGGACGGTTCCGATGTCAGACAATCCGGCAGGATCCGAGACAAGAACGTTAAAGGCATCTGAACCGACGAACCCGAGGGCAGGCGTGTAGGTAAACGTCCCGTCCGGATTCACCACAGCGGTGCCGTTTAACGGCGCGGTATAGAGCACGAAGGTTAACGGGTCTCCGTCCGGATCTGTGGCGTTGACCGTACCGCTGACCGGAAAATTCTCAGGTGTTGACAGAGCTACATCCTGGGCTACAGGCGGCTGGTCAAACACAGTGATCCGGATGGTTGCAATATCCGACAACCCAAACGGATCCGAAACGATCACGTTGATAATGTCCGTCCCGATAAAGCCCGCATTCGGCGTGTACGTAAACGTACCGTTCAGATTGACCACGGCCACACCGTTCGACGGCCCGGAAAATAAGGTGAAGGTTAACGGATCCCCGTTCGGATCCGACGCTGTCACCGTACCGCTGACGGGTATATTTTCAGGTGTGGACAGATCCATGTCCTGGGCCGCCGGAGGTTGATCGAAGACATCAACCGTCACGGTACCGATATCTGTTTCACCCGTAGGATCGGCTACGATATACGTGAAGGAAACAATGCCTACAAATCCGATAGCCGGGGTGTACGTGAACGTGCCATCCGGGTTTACAACAACCGTGCCGGATGTCGGAGCGGAGTTCAGCGCGTACGTCAACGGATCGCCGTTCGGATCCGTAGCCACAACCTTGCCGCTTACCGGCAAATTCTCCGGCGTACTGACACTATAGTCCTGCGCGATAGGCGGCAGGTCGAACACGGAAATGATTACGGTAGCGGAATCATTCTGTCCGAACGGATCGGCTACCAAAAATGTGAATGAATCACTGCCCACAAAACCGGTAGCCGGGGTGTACGTAAACGTGCCGTCCGCATTAAACAGAACGGTCCCGTTCGTCGGATTGGAACTTAACGAGAAAACAAGAGGATCCCCGTTCGGATCTGAAGCGGTCACAGTTCCGCTAATCGGAAAGTTCTCCGGAGTTGTAATCGTAAGATCTTGCGCAACCGGCGGCAGATCAAACACGTTGATTGTCACGGTGGAAATTACGGATGCGCCGTTGGAGTCTGTCACCAACGCCGTAAACGTGTCTGTTCCGACAAAACCAAGCGCAGGCGTATACGTGAAACCTCCCGTCGGTGTCACAATCACCGTTCCGTTAATCGGCGATGAATTTAACGTAAAGGTTAGCGGGTCGCCATCCGGGTCAACCGCCGTAATTTGTCCGCTGATGGCGATATTCTCCGGCGTCGAAATCGTAACGCTCTCCGCTGTTGGGGATTGGTTATAGACGGTGATCCTTACGGTGGATATGACGGCTGCTCCGTTCTGATCCACTACCGCGACGGTAAACGAATCCGTGCCCAGGAAACCCGCGTTCGGCGTATAATTGAACGTTCCGTCGGGATTTACAATAACGGTTCCGCTGGTAGGCGAGGAATTGAGTCTGAACGTCAGAGCGTCACCGTTCGGGTCTGTCGCTGTTACCTGACCGCTCAGGGATTGATTCAACGGCGTCTGAAACTCGAGATCGGAAGTAACCGGGGGCTGATTCGTCACCACAATGGTAATTGTCGAAATAGCCGTTCCGCCTTGCCCATCATCCACCAAGACGGTAAAGGAATCCATGCCGACGAAGAACGGATTAGGCGCATAGGTGAACGTTCCGTCCAGATTCACGGTGGCCGCACCGTTGGAAGGCGGTGTATTCAGCGAAAACTCAATCGGATCGAAATCCGGATCGGAACCGGTAACCTGACCGGATGCAGACAGGTTCTCCGGTGTTTCGAACGTGTAATTCTGCGTGACAGGCGGCCGGTTCCCGACTTGCGTATTCACGCCGTTGGATGCCCCGTTTCCCGGCGTGACAGGCGAGCCCGGAAAGCTCTGGTACGAATAGTTAATGAATGCGATGTTAGCCAGATTGGAGCCCGCAGGCCGGGATACAACGCTCACGCTGTATCTGACGGTCGCTGAACCTCCTGGCGCGATGGTACCCAAACTAACACCCGATTCGGGCGTTACTCCGGGTTGATTAACACCGTTAATGGAAAGGCTGTTAGGCACAAAATTGCTATTGTCAGGCAAGGAGTCACTTAACAGCACAAAGTCAGCCGATGCCGTTCCCACATTTCTTGCTGTAACGGTGTAGGTAATCGATTCTCCGACCAGCACCATGGCTGCGCTAGCTGTTTTTGTCGCCGTGAACAAAGGCGCGTTCACATCCACCTGAAGTCCCAGTCCGTTAATAACATAAACATCCCCCGTTGATGTCCCTTGCAGAGATGCGGAAGTCTGAGAATTTCTCAACAGGGCGCTGACGTCAACGTT
This sequence comes from Paenibacillus swuensis, assembly GCF_001644605.1. Classification (NCBI taxonomy): domain Bacteria; kingdom Bacillati; phylum Bacillota; class Bacilli; order Caryophanales; family Paenibacillaceae; genus Paenibacillus; species Paenibacillus swuensis. The sequence continues at coordinate 773,088 of NZ_CP011388.1, forward strand.
TGTAATATCCCATCCTTGCCGCTTACCGATTTCATTCGTTCCAGGCGGATGATTTAAGTGGCCGAACGTACCGCTTGTGTCCAATAAACCGTTATCCCCGTTAATTTGCGAACAAAAGAAATTACTAATCGGATTATTGGGCCCAGCGATGGGCTGCAAACCGTTTGCATTAGGCCCGAAACGCATCTGGTCCCCCGTAATACCCGCATCTCCTTCTTGTGCGGAGACCATTAAGCGGCCTGTGACCGCGCCTGTGACCGGCGTCAAAAAGCCGCTGACGGTAGCGATATTCCCTGCCACCGCGTTCACTAGCTCCGCTCCCGCGAAGATGGTCATGTTGCGTGAGGGTAACGTAGGATTTGCATAGATGACTGCCAGCGTCCATCCGCAATTGTTCTCAGAATTGTTTAATGGCGCGACAATACCCGGAATGCTTCCGCAACGATAAGCACCCGGACCTCCTTGTTGCACAAGAGAAGTTACATTAGCTGAACGGGTATAATAGGTACGCAGCGGCGCTAGATTAAAGGCAGTCGCCGGGTCGGGAGCTACCGTAAAAATTCCTGATGGAGTTGTAAATCTGATAGAATCATTGATACGATCGAGCACTGTGACGTTCCCAAAGGCGTAACTTGCACCCCAGATTAACTCCGCGTATAACACGGTGCTGAGGGTTGGCATACGCAAGAAGGCCAGAGATTCATTTAATCGATAGTCCAGTGTGGTGCCTGCAGGAAAGTTGGTTGCCCGCAGCGAGGAGTTTAAAGTAATAAAAGCGCCTATGGAATCACGTAAACCCTGGTTGTTGGTGCTTAACTCCTTACTTAATCCCATCGTATTTCCGGTGAATGTCACCGCACCATTGCGTGTGGTGTTAAACCTCGTAATATAAGGCATGTGTTCCTCCCAGAATAAATTCTTGAAAATTATGGATAATGATACATACCTATTCGGAGGGCTTTTCCAATGTGTGCATAAAAAAACTCCCCTATCCGAAGATAAAGGAGTTCGTTTCATATGCTATTTTGCCAATAAATTACATCGGCTGTCCTGTCAGACTTTCTACAATAAATTTCAATTGACCTTCCATGGAAATCGGGTCGTTGAAGTAATAACCGATCGGGTGAATGTTGAACACGTTGCCGCTCTTGACTGCGGGAAGGTTTTTCCACACCGGGGTGTTGTACACTTCGCTTCCGTCCTTCTCCATCGACCAAGAACTGGTGAACATATAATCTCCGGCAAAATCAGGCACTTTCTCCAAAGAAACTGTCGCGTATCCCGGCCCTTTGTCAATCGTCTCCGCTTTCGTCAACGCGGTTGAGTTCAATCCAAGCTCACCGTAGATGATCTCGCCGCCGCGGCCGAATTTATCGCCGAACACATATACGTTCTTCGCGTCGATTTGCATAATGGAAATGGTCTTGTCGCCAACCGCTTCTTGAACTTTAGGCTTCACTTCGGCGATTTTCGTTTCCCATGAGGTCAGCCAAGCTTCAGCCTGATCCAGCGTTCCGGTCATACGCCCAAATTCCCGTAATTGCTCTTTATAGTTCAACTTACCGAATTCAATAAGTACAGTCGGAGCGATTTTCTTCATGGCCTCCACACTGTTGGGATCCCAAGTCAGGATGAGGTCCGGTTGCAATGCCAGGATTTTCTCCGCGGACTTGCCGTCTCCCAGGTTCTCCACGCCATCCAACAACCCTTCGTAGAAAGGATTCTGGAAAGAATAGTTGGATACCCCTACAGGTTTAATGCCAAGCTGTTGGAAATAACCGAAGTAGTCCGCCAATAACACAATTCTCTTCGGATTCTTGGGAATTTCAACATCGCCGTTGGCCGCTTTATAAACTACTGTGCCGGTTTCATCCCCGCTTTGCGCATTTCCGTTCGCTGCATTGTTACCGTTCTTTGCGCTGTTGCCATTCGTATTGTTCTTCTCGGCTCCCCCGCCGCAAGCGGCCAACACCAGGATTAGGATCAGGGTCAGCATGGTGCCGACGTAAGTTTTGTAAGTTCTTGTATTCGACTTGTTCAACGTATTCGCCCCTATTTCATCAAAGTATAATTGATAACAATTATCATTATCAACTGAATTGTACACGAACCGGGCGAATAGATCAAGCCCTAATCCGCCTGGGTAATTTTTACTTTAGCTTCCTTCATTATTCTTAGTCAAAATTTCGGATCGCCGGCACCCATAACGCGCAAGCCGCGATCAACAGACCGCCCAAAGCGAGTAACACCATGGTCGCCTGTCCGCCAATCCAATCCGCTAAACCGCCTACAGCCAAATACCCCAGCGGCAACAGCGCAAAGGAACCGAGCAGATCAATACTCGCTACCCGTCCAAAGGCTTCTTCAGGCACGAGTTCTTGCAGGCTCGTTTCCCAAACCAGTCCGAACAGCATCATCCCGAACCCTTCAACAGCCATGAGCGCTACCAAACCCGGTCCCCACGCCACGAACGGCAGGAACAGCAAAGCGACTCCGCTGATGATGACGCCTCCGTAAGCCAACCAACCGCGTTTGCGCCAAGACGTTCTGGATCCGAACAGCAATGCGGCGATCACCCCGCCCACACCTGCAAAAGTCACGCCTAATCCATAGAGGAAGGGAGTGAATCCATGATGGATTTTGAACAACCAGGGCACAAGAATCAGAACAATACCGCTGAAAAAAATGTTAAGCACAGAAAATACAGCAATCGTAATCCACAACCACGGATGACCCTTCAGGATGATAAATCCCGTCGCCAAATCACTCTTCCACCCTATCTTGGATTTGATTAGTCTTTTCGTCCCTAAATCGCGAATAAACCATAGGCAACAAAGAGAGATGAGGTATGTTATCGCGTCAATCCCGTAACCCACGCCTGCGGACACATAGGAAATTAACAATCCTCCGATGGCCGGCCCCAGAAGCCTGACCCCTTGATGACTGACCTGAGTGAGCGCATTGGCCGCGTTACGTATGTCAGGTGTAAACACCCTTGCGCGCATTGCGGAATAGGCAGGTTGAAACAGTCCTTCCATGAAACCGTACACCGCCATGAAGCTATATAACAGGGGTAAAGTCATCCGGTCTTGAAGCAGCAGAAACATCATCCCCAACATCATCACACAACGAACGGCATCCGCGGCAACCATGACTCCGATCCGGTTCATTCGGTCCACCATCAGTCCGGCAACGGGAAGCATCAATACATAAGGAAGCATGTAAACGGCCATCACGGTGCCCATAACCACTTTGGAACCTGTTAAAGCGTATACGACCATAGGCAAAATAACCATGGAAATTGAGCTTCCGAGCACCGAAAATAATTGACCCAGCCAAAGATACCTGAACGGTCTGGATTGTCTGACGGGTTGGAACAGGTTGTTGAAATAATTCAATGTGTTGTGACTCACAGGTATGTACGCCCCTCAATGTGTTTCCATTCACTCTACCCGCGAATGTATTCACGGTCAATCCTAGAGTTTAATCCCGTCAAATTATGCTTCGCATGATTCTTATAGGGTTAATTGTTTATGGTATTAACTTTTTGGTAAAATGATACATTATGTAGCAGTCAAAAAATAAATTATACTGAAAGTGATCCAGATTTCTGTTTTATACGAACTTACACATAATCGAGAACGTACGGGTTTTATAAAATAAGGAGACCTTATGAAAATTATTCTACTTTCAGGAGGAACAGGCAAAAGGCTTTGGCCCCTTTCGACTAAAGGTAGGTCCAAACAATATATGAAGCTGCTGACCGGTTCTGATGAAACCAGCCTCTCCATGGCTCAACAAACGATGCGACAGTTAGAGAAACTGGGGCTTGCCGAGGATGTCGTTGTCGCCACGACCAAGAACCAGCTAGGACTGTTGTATGAACAACTGGGTTCCGAAATCCGGACCGTCGTGGAGCCGGAGCGGCGGGATACCTACCCTGCCGTTCTGCTCGCCGCAGCTTATCTGCATTCTGTGCTTCACACCCCGGCGGAAGAAACGATCGTCGTTCTTCCCATTGATCATATGGCTGACGCAAACTTCTATAGAACCCTATATGAACTGGAAGCCGTCATACGTTCGGGAAAGGCTAATCTTTGTTTAATCGGCACGAAGCCAAGCGCCCCTTTGTCCAAATACGGTTACATGGTTCCCCTTTCCGCGGATGAGGACGAACGAACAGATAAGAATGACTCATGCTTTCCCATCCACAGCTTTGTGGAAAAGCCTGACGAAGACACAGCTGAACGTCTAATCGCCCAAGGCGCTCTGTGGAATTGCGGCATCTTCGCCTTCCGTCTGTCCTATATGATCAATCGTATTCCGCAGCATGATCTCGAGCCGGACTATGAAACACTAAAACTTAAATACCATCTGCTTCCCTCCGCCAGCTTTGATGTTCAGGTAGTCGAGCATGAGACCCGGTTGGCCGCGATTCGTTTCATCGGACGATGGGGAGATATCGGAACCTGGGATGCCCTTGTTGAGACGTTGGATCGTCCGGTGCTGGGTAACGGCCTGGTTACGCCGGACTGCGCGCAAACCCAGATCGTCAACGAGTTGTCGATTCCTGTACTCGTGAGCGGAATCTCCGATGCCGTTGTTGTAGCAGGCTCCCAGGGCATTCTGGTAACAGCCCGCAACGCCTCAGCCGCCCTTAAGCCCTGGATTGACGCGGTAACCCAAGCGTCCCCCGCCAAGGAGACGACAGAAACCGTGTGGCCGGAACATGTTAGCCCTGCGCCTTATCAGACCAATACGATTCATCTGTTCAAGGGACAGCTCCACGGTTTCAGCTTCTCCGACTCATGGATCACGATCGGAATCGTTGTATCCGGACAAGGCATCGCCCGTGAAGCGAAGGATATTCGTACCGTATGTACAGGGCAGACATTCTATCCAAGTCATTCATGTACATTTGAACCTGAAACAGACTGCATCATCCTTGAGGTTCTTATATTTAACGAAGATAGGGGGGAAGTTCGATGAGATTTCCACGCGCATGGATCGGTTACCGACGTGAGGAAGTTCACCAATACCTTCATTTCCTCCGCCTGGAACAAGAGATGATTCAGAATCACACCGCCAAGGAAAGCATTCTCTTTCAAGAAGAGATGAATACCAAAACAAACGAGGCCAAGCAGCTCCGCGCGGAACTCCGCGAAATTCTGGCTCTTGAAAGAACCTATATAGAAGGAACGAAATCGTCATGAAGCGGGATCGGCTGAAATTCCAATTCGGGGGATACCGGTGTTCCACTGTCAACCGGGCCATCCATAGCTCCGAAGTGAAGCTCGAACAGTGCAAACAACAACACACGGAACAACAAGAGTATCATCGCATTGAGTCGCAACGTCTTGATACGGAGATTGAAGAGCTCTATAAACGGATGTCGGACGCCCGGGATCGAATAGAACAGTTGAAGCTCGCGACTCTTGTTATGGAATCCTACGCGATGCATGAGGCTGACTCCGCCTCCAATGAAGTTGCAGCTACCGTCGCGGCTGACCTTTCCGCAACGCCCATAAGGATGGGAGACAGATTAGTCGCTTCCGGAATAGTTACCGCGGCCCAGTTGGACGATGCTATGACTTCCCAAAAATTAAACGGGGGACGACTCGGGGACATTCTAATAGATATGGGCTTCATTACCCAAGAGCAGTTCCTTCGTGTCATTCCCGAGCAACCGCCGAAAGGCAAGATTGGCGATATGCTGCTGGATTCCCGGCTTGTCACCGAGGATGAATTGAATAAGGCGTTGGAATCTCAACGTAAGAGCGGCGGCTTGTTAGGCGATGTATTAACCTCGATGCAATTCGTTGAACCGGAGGAGCTTGTCCGGGCCATAGCCAATCAGAACAATATCGGACGGATCGGCTCGGATATGACTGTAAACACCCCCGTTAGATTACCCGAGCAATTGGCCCGAAGTTATGGAGTGATTGTCGTACATCAATACATCAACCGGTTTCTCGTAGCGGTTAGCAGTCCCCTGGACGAAGAACAGATCGCTGTTATCGTTGAAGAGTTGCAACTGCCCATAGAGCAAGTGCTCGCCACGCAAGACGAGCTGGAGCAATATTGGCGGGACATCTACGGGACGGAGATGCTGCACGAAAGCACCTCTAAGCTGGCGGAGGAGCAACCCCATAATTCAGCGTTGGAGACGTTTACGAAATCACAACTGGCGGTCCTCGGGATCCTTGCTGTACTGATCATCATCGGGTTGTGCGTTGACTTCTGGAAAACAGCCTTATTCGTGAATCTGATCATTCAATTTTTCTACTTTGTCATGGCTGTGTTCAAATTCACGATTATCCTCATCGGTTCACGCAGAGAGGCGCAGTATCGTTTTACAGCTGAAGAAATTGAGGCCATTGATGAACGGGAACTGCCCGTTTATACCATTTTGGTGCCCATGTACAGGGAAGCACAAGTTGTTCCGCATCTGCTTCGCAATCTGGAGAATCTGGATTACCCGAAAGCCAAGCTGGATGTTCGTCTGCTGATTGAAGAAGATGATGACGAAATGCGTTCCCTTCTGGAAGAAATGAAGCTGCCGCCCTATTACACCGTACTTGTGGTTCCGGACGGACTGCCCAAGACAAAGCCCAAGGCTTGTAATTACGGGTTAATTCGGGCACGCGGGGAGTATGTTGTTATCTATGACGCAGAGGATCAACCCGATCCGGATCAGTTGAAGAAGGTGTTCTTGACCTTCAAGAATTCTCCTGAAGAATTCGTCTGCATTCAAGCCAAGCTGAATTATTTCAACAGCGATCAAAATCTCCTTACACGCTGGTTCACACAGGAGTACAGCATGTGGTTTGAGCTGCTGCTTCCCGGCATTATGCAACTGGATGTTCCGATTCCGCTCGGAGGCACATCGAACCATTTCAAGATGAAAGTACTTCAGGATTTAGGCGCTTGGGATCCCTATAATGTCACGGAGGATGCGGATTTAGGCGTCCGGCTATATAAGCACGGATACAAGACGGCCATCGTGGATTCCCGAACCTGGGAAGAAGCGAACAGCCGTACAGGAAACTGGATTCGTCAACGGTCCCGCTGGATCAAAGGATACATGCAAACGTGGCTTGTGCATATGCGCAATCCGTTCCAGCTCTATCGGGAAATCGGGCTGAAAGGGTTTGTCGGATTTCAGGTCATGATTTTGGCCACGCCGTTGTTACCCTTGCTGAATCCGATCTTTTGGCTGATGTTGGTGCTGTGGTTCGGTTGGGAGCTTGAGCTGATTAGTAAGTTTTTCCCAGGATTTATTTATTATTTAGCCAGTGTTGAGTTTTATATCGGAAATTTCCTGTTCGTATTCAGTAACATTGCCGGCGTTTATTGGGTCATTCGGGAACTTGAAACCCGCGGAGGACGGACGTTCTCGTATAAACTCGTACGTTATGCTCTGCTCACGCCAATCTATTGGGTGTTAATGAGTATCGCGGCGGTGAAGGCGGCTTGGCAGCTTGTAACAAATCCGTTCTACTGGGAAAAAACAACCCACGGTCTAACCGAACAGCCTTTGCCGGAAGGCTCCGGAAGAGATGTAAATACGTTTCAAGCTTAACTGGAGGTGAGTGGACATGAAGGAGGAGTTTCTCCCGGAAATTTCTGTGGTTATCCCTGTATACAATGAGGGAGAACTTATTTCGGATTCATTGCTTGTCATTGCGGACATGCTGTCCACGGTAACTTCTCGCTACGAAATCATTGTAGTGGATGACGGCTCCCAAGACGACACATGGAATCGCTTAACGTTGTTATCCATGGCATTGCCTGCCCTCTCTCCTCTGCGTCTCAGCCGTAACTTTGGCAAGGAAGCCGCGCTTTGCGCAGGACTTGAATGTGCGCGGGGCGCAGCTGTCATCGTTATGGACGGTGACCTGCAGCATCCTCCCGAGCTCATCCCGCGAATGGTGGAGCTTTGGCGGAATGAAGGCTATGAGATAGTGGAATGTGTTAAAGAAAGCCGCGGACGTGAACGGTTGGATAAGAAGTTGGGCGCCTCCGCGTTCTATGGCGCGCTTAATCATCTCTCAGGTCACGATCTCAGGGACGCTTCAGATTATAAGCTGCTGGACAGGAAAGTGATGGATGCATGGAGAAGATTGCCTGAACGTATTACCTTTTTCAGGGGAATGTCGGCATGGCTTGGCTTCAAGCGCATAACGTTATCGTTTCATGTCGCTCCGCGGAAATCGGGCAGCAGTCAATGGAGTGTGTTTCACCTGGCGAAGCTCGCGGTGAACGCGATCGTTTCTTTCTCCACGATCCCGCTGCGCATGGTCAGCATCGTAGGCATCCTGTTTCTGATCGGTTCCGTTGTTCTGGGTGTGCAGACCCTGATTCAGAAGTTTCAAGGCGTTGCGTTGACGGGGTTCACAACCGTCATATTACTTCTGCTCATTATTGGTAGCTTTGTTATGATTTCCATTGGCATTATGGGAGAGTACATCGCGGCGATTTATCATGAGGTGAAGGGACGGCCGCGTTATCTGATTTCGGAACGTATAGTGAGTTCTGAAGCTCAAGCGGCAGCTCTGGAACAGCATAATTTCATTTTGGACCAAAACATGAATCTCAGCACCCCCCGAAGAGAACCTCAGCATAGCAGGCATATGTCTCATGATTAAGCGGCTTCTGCGGTCTTCCGTTGTCAAATATGCTGTTGTCGGCGTGCTGGGCACAACTCTGCACTTCGGTTTGTTGTTGGCGCTGGTGGAATGGGCCGGAATGCATCCCGTTGCAGGTTCGGTTACCGGCTTTATCGCCGTCCTCATTGTATCTTATCTGCTGAACCGGCACTGGACTTTTGGTGAACTGAACAACGGTGAAGCCCGGCGAGGCGTATTTATTCGTTACGGAATCGTATCGGGTTTCGGATTGCTTCTAAATACGGTGATTATGACCGCCACGGTTTCATGGTTACACTTGCCTTACCTCATTGGACAAATTCTCGTCACTTTGATTATTCCGATACACAACTATTTGTTTAACCGCTATTGGACCTTTCAATATTCGGCCCCCTCTTCGGAGTCTCATTCTTAAACCACCTGAAGGAGGTGCCTTCTGTGCTTCGGAGTTTCCGTCTGGTCCTGTTGTTTCTGGCTGTCATGGCCGCCGAATTTACGCTGGGCTATTATTTAAACGTTATCGTAGGTTATATTCATTCGGATGCGATCAGCCGGGTGGCTAACGCGTTTTATGTTCTGTACAGCAGAGATCCGCACTTGGGCGCGATCGGTTTCGTCTGGAACCCGCTGCCGAGTTTAATTGAAGTCTTCATCCTGATTCTGTATCCGATTTTCCCTGCCCTGGCCCATGAAGGGTTGGCGGCGACCCTGCAATCCTCCGTGTTTGCGGCGCTGACGACGGTTCTTTTGTACAACGCCGGTCGTCGGTTTAACTTATCCCCTTGGCTCAGTCTGGGTCTGGCTCTCTCCTACAGCCTGAACCCCTTTGTGTTTCTGTTCGGGGCGAACGGGCTTAGCGACGCGCCTTATGTGTTCTTTTTGATGATGACGGTTGCTCATTTCAGCTGGTGGGTTTATTCCAAAGGGAGCAGCACGAGCGCATTGATTACCTCAAGCTTCGCGTTGGCTCTTGCGTTCTGGACCCGTTATGAAGCGGTGCCGTTCGGCGTTTCCTTGGCACTTGCGGTTATGATCGCGGTCTTGTTTATGCAACGGGAACGTGTGGCGGAATCCGCTATCTTGGATAACGAGGCGTCCCGCGCTCATCGCAAGCATATGCGTAAAGAACGCTGGTATAAGGTTGAAGCGACCTGGATTCTGTTGCTGCTGCCCGCGGTTTTCTCGGGGCTGCTGTGGATATTTTTCAATTACATCATTATGGATGACGCGCTTTATTTCCTGCGGGGCGAGTATTCAAACGTTGCCCAATCGGAAGCTTTGAAGAACGATCCTAAGTTTCAACAGTTGTTCGGGCATCCGTGGAGAATCTTTCTTTTTGCGCTGAAGAAGACGCTCTGGTTCTCCATTCCCTTGCTGTGCATTCTGTTTATACGGTTGTTAAACGGGCGGTTGTTGCGGTGGGATGTTGTCATTCTGATTGCGCTGATTTCGGCGGTTCCGGGGCTGCAATACATTCTCCTTCTGAAAGAGTCCTCGTTTGGCTGGTTCCGCTATTTCATGTATGTCTTTCCGGTTACGGTGGCGTGGTTGCCTTATGAACTGGGCTTATTAGCTAAGGGATGGAAACAGCGGCTTGGATTTACAGTGGTTATTGCGGGCATGCTGGGAACGGCGGGGTTGTTGACTTACGCCATGACGCAGCCTTCGATTGCGCCTGATGAAAACTATTTCCTGCAGTCGCGGGAGGACAATGGGCATTACGTGGAACAGGTTCAGGAACGGAACATTGCGGCCGCGCTGGACCGGGATTATAAGGATGCCACCATCCTTGTTGACTCTTATTCGGCTTATAATATTATCATCAGCAGCACATATCCGCGTAAATTTCTGATTACGAGCGACTACTTGTTCCAGACTGCGGCGGAAGATCCGCCGGGGAACGACATTGACTATATTCTTCTGCCAAAGCCCAAGGTCAATACGCCTACGAGCGAGCTGAACCGTCTGTATCCGGAGATGTATGACCGGGGCAACAGCTGGGCGACGCTGGTTCAGGAGTTTGAGGGGGATTGGCGGATGTATAAGGTGAAGAAGTGGGACGGTAAGAAGGAATGAGTGGTGGGAAAGAGCAGGAGTAATCTCGGTGAACCGCCATTTGGCGCGATATCGCTACTAATCCGGGGTTGAGGCGCCTTGGCTGGCCGAATTGTAGCGTTATCGCTACAATTGCTGGCGAAAGTGCCTGGAGTTTCTGGGGCACCGCCATTTGGCGCGATATCGCTACTAATCCGGGGTTGAGGCGCCTTGGCTGGCCAAATTGTAGCGATTTCGCTACAAATGCTGGCGAAAGTGCCTGGAGTGTCTGGGGCAACCGCCATTTGGCGCGATATCGCTACTAATCCGGGGTTGAGGCGCCTTGGCTGGCCGAATTGTAGCGTTATCGCTACAATTGCTGGCGAAAGTGCCTGGAGTGTCTGGGGCACCGCCATTTGGCGCGATATCGCTACTAATCCGGATTTTAGGCGCCTTGGCTGGCCGAATTGTAGCGTTATCGCTACAGTTGCTGACGAAAGTGCCTGGAGTGTCTGGGGCAACCGCCATTTGGCGCGATATTGCTACTAATCCGGGGGTGAGCTACCTGTGGAGGCCGAATTGTAGCGTTATCGCTACAGTTGCTGGCGAAAGTGCCTGGAGTGTCTGGGGCAACCGCCATTTGGCGCGTTATCGCTACTAATCCGGGGGTGAGCTACCTGTGGAGGCCAAATTGTAGCGATTTCGCTACAAATGCTGGCGAAAGTGCCTGGAGTGTCTGGGGCAACCGCCATTTGGTGCGATAACGCTACTAATCCGGGTTGAGTAACCGTTGGCATGCGAATTGTAGCGTTATCGCTACTAGTGCTAAGCCTGAGCTTTATCGCCTATTTTGACTAAAAATATATCCGATCAAGCTCAACCCACAGAACGCTAACCAAAACTCCCCTACATTATAGATATTCTGCGCGTCCATGGTCCAATATAACATGTATGTGACTCCCTTGAGGTCGGGACCAGCGATTAAAGCCACATAAGCTGCGTTGATCAATGAAAAAAAGATTAAACAAACAAATAGAAATTTCAGTCTAAATTCTTCTTTTTTGGCTAAACCGATTAGAATCGCTATCAATAACAGGAAATTGAGAATTAACCCCATTCATATCCCTCCTCTGCATGATTTATTTATTGTTAAACCAAAAATGGAGCTAAGCCAATAAATCGGCCTAGCTCCTTCTTTATTTGGCTCAGCTTTCCATCCGCTTAATTCACAGCCGCCGGACGCTCCAACGCTTTATCGGACTCACCCGCGTTCTTGTTCGCTTCCTCGCGGTTTTGCTGCATCTCCTCCACCGATTTCACCTTCAGACGCGCCGCGCCTTCATAGTTACGGGTCGGCAAGAGCGGCCCTTCCGCCAGACGTGCCTTAGCGGCAGCGATGGCCTCGCTGTATTGCGGCAGCCACGCTTCCTGCGCCACCAGCATTTCATCGACCATCTGCCAGATCTCCTTCGGATTGCACACCGCGCCGACCAGCGGATCCATCATCATCGCCTGGCGCAGCAACTGGTCATCCCCGTGAATGGCCGCCTCTACCGCCATCCGTTGGACAGAGATACTCACGTTGCACACCGCAGCGCATCCCAACGGCAGATCGCCAACGGTTGGCATTGAAATTCCGTTGCGATCCACATAACCCGGCGCTTCAATAATCGCGTCATCCGGTAAATTACTAATAATGCCGTTGTTTACCACATTGAAGTGGCCCAGATATACTCGGCCGGTCTCCAGCCCCTCGATGATATAGGAACCATGCTCTTCACCGCGGTTTTCGGGCCTGTAACGGACCGCGTCCTCCTTCATCCAGTTCGGAAAGTCTGTCTCAAACCAGTTTCGGCCCTCGGTGCATACGCGCAAATACCCGCCGGTTTCGCCGTTAATCCAGCTGCCCATGTCGATCCAATCCATAATTTCTTCCGGCCGCTTCCGGTACCAAGGCACATATTCGCTCAAGTGGCCGTTCGATTCCGTACTGTAGTATCCGAAGCGGCGAAGCATGTCGATGCGCACCTTCTCCGTCTGCCTATACTCCGGATGGTTCTCGAACGCTTCCAGCAGCTTGCCCGTCATGTCTTCTCCGTTATGCTGAACCTGAACGTACCAAGTCTGATGGTTAATGCCCGCGCAGATAATATCTACCTCAGATTTCTCCAACCCCAGCGCGGTGGCAATTTGCCGGTGACCGCCCTGTACGCCGTGACACAGACCAATGGTTCGCACGCCTCCGTATTTATTGCAGGCCCAGGTCAGCATGGCCATCGGATTGGCATAATTGAGCATGAGCGCATTCGGTTCCGCCACTTCACGAATATCCTTACAGATATTCATCATCTCCGCGATCCCCCGTTGACCGTACATAATCCCCCCGGCGCACAACGTATCGCCTACACACTGATCAATGCCGTACTTCAGCGGAATGTCCACATCCGTGGAGAAAGCCTCAAGCCCGCCGATCCGCACCACCACGAACACATAACGCGCATCTTTCAGCACCGCCCGCCGATCCGTAGACGCTTCGATCTCGATACCCAGACCGTTCTCCCGAATATCCCTTTGGCACAGCTGCGTCACCATGTCGAGATTATGTTCATTAATATCATTAAAAGCCACTTGAATATCCTGAAACTCCGGCACCGACAACAAATCGCGCAACAAACCCCTAGTGAAACCGATACTTCCCGCACCGACAAAAGCTACCTTAAAAGACATAATAAAAACGCCTCCTTCATCCCTAAGTGGAAAATAACAACTAACCACAGTGTAGCAGGGACGCCAAGGAAGCGTTATCAATATACCAACCTGATTCATGTCAAAATGTATAAAATCCTAACTTTGTCTAACGAGCCGGATGATGAAACAGCTCCCGGGATTTTCGGTAAGCGCCTGGCGCGAGACCGACACGCTTTTTGAACACGGCACTGAAATACTCTCTTGTACTGATCCCGATATACTCCGGAATGTCATGAACCGGCAGATCGGTATGCGTCAGTAACATCATCGCCTTATCTATTCTTAATCCCGTTAAATAATCCATAACCGTACAATCCATACTCTCTTTAAAAATACGCTGCAAGTAACTCGGATGCAAATTCACTTCGGCCGCGACGTCTTTCACCTGGATGGGTCTGTCGTAATTTTGATGAAGAAACTTCACGCAATTTCGGATGTAACTGTCGTATGGCCGCTCCTCGTCCTTCGCTTCCTTCACCAGCCTCGCGATCCGCACCAGTAGCTGGCTCATCAACAGATGAGTCATCCATTCGTCGCCCTCCTGTTTCTCGCCGAGCTCCAGTACCAGGCTTTTCAGAACTGTATAGGCTTCGCTGGAATCGCGGAGAACCACATAAGGTCTGCCAGAATCCAACAATTCGCCTAACGCGCCGTCACCGGCACAGAGCTCCTTTAAGGTTGGGTATGCGCCTTGCTGTTCGGTGAACGTAAATTCCACATTCAGCATCCGGCAAGGATGACTTTCTTCCACCTCTAAAGAGTGCCGGACCTCCGCATCGAGTAGGATCAGGTCGCCCTTCTTCAGGCGCAACGTCTCCGTGTCCGTCTCAATCTTACATTTACCGCTCATGACATACATAATTTCAACCGGTTTGTGCGCGTGCAAAGCCATCTGAAATCCATTCCATTGCTTGTAATAGTACGCCGCGATGCGGGGATGGTAGTCGCCCGTGCGCAGCTTGGCATCATAGAGTCCGTGCGGTTCCAAAGGGACACCGTCCTTTCCAAGCATCTCCCCCTAGTTTAGCGCAAAAAAGAGCGGCAAAACAACATAAGAATCCCCCGCGCTCAGGGACTCTTCTATCGAGGCTGGACGTACGCCAATCAGCAGCTGTTACCCTGCAAGTTAACCTAACGCGATCATGATCGCTCCGGCTACCATCAGTCCGGCGCCCATCACGCCCCACACCGAAATTTTCTCGCCGAGGAAAACAAACGCCAATCCAATTGCGAATACCACGCTAAGCCGGTCAATGGGCACCACCTGACTTACTTTACCTTGCTGCACGGCAAGGAAATAGAACAGCCAGGAGCAAGCGCCGGCCAAGCCGCTCAACGTAATAAACAACAGCGCCTTCCGATTGGCGATCATCTCCGGGATCAGGCTCAGCTTGCCTTGGACGGTTATGACAATGACGAGAAACACGGCCATAATGATGCCGCGGAGAGCGGTTGCGGCGTTGGAATCGAGGTGTTGCAGCCCTATTTTGCCAAAAATCGCGACTAAAGCTCCTGTTATCGCCGCTAACAGCGCGTAAACCAACCAGAGATATGTGGCCAAGCCGATTGCCCCTTTCGCCTGCGGGAAATGATTACATTTAACGGATAGTATTCCCTCCGGATGTGGTAATAAGCACTCCTTTTTTGAATGATTTTCAGGAGAAGGGACATTTTAACAATGAACTACAATAAGCTAGATGGAGGAAGGTTACCATGGAAAACAAATCCCACGAAGGCAACTATACCGGCAGTACGAACATGAAAGCGGAAAATCAGGACATGGAATTTGTCAACGACACACTGGAGAACGCCAAAAATACGACCCCATTCAATATTCAAAAAGACGATTTGAACAAAGGCCGTAACAAACATCAAAAGTAACGATCCAAATAAAACCCAAGGCTACCGGAGTTCCGGTAGCCTTGGGTTTTATTGAAGTGATTGCTCAAACCTTTAAATCATGGTAGGATAAAACAAGAACATATGTTTCCTTTTTCATCCAGTTAAATATTCCATTGCATGCACTCTTACATCACAACACATCACATCAGTCATCGGAGGAAACAAGCATGAAAGGCTCCACCCACCTGGCCATTGGTGCCGCTATCGGTATCGGGGCGGCAGCGTATTACCCCTTTACTTTACAGAATGCAGCACTTTACATCACAGTTGCCTCTTTCTCCGCCTTAAGCCCGGATTTAGACGGACCCAGCATGTTAAGCAGTCACCTAGGGAAGCTTTCCCGCTGGATCAATCTGCTCCTGATCGGCTTAGGAGCGGCACTCCTTGGAATCGTAGCGTACCAATACTTCTACCTGGATCATTTCCAGTTGAAATGGGCCTCCGTTGGGATTATGGTATTTCTGCTGGGCCTACTTGTCAGCCAGGGTACGCTTCGCAACGCGCTTGTCAGCCTTGTCGGTTGCGGTGTAATCTATGCCGCATGGACTATGGAAATGCATTGGCTCATTGGCTTCGGCGTATTTGTCGCCTGGGCGCCTTGGCTCAAGCACCGCGGACTTACCCATACATTATGGGCGTTGCTGGCTTGGGGTGCCATAGGATACGGTTTGGAGCAGCAACTGCATATAACCGGTCTGATGAACACCGCCTTTGTCGGCTACCTGTCTCATTTATTAACGGATACAATCACTCCTAAAGGCGTGAAGTGGCTGTATCCGTTATACAACAAGTCGTTTAAGGTTTGATTGTTCCGCCTATACAAGTCGTCTAAGGTGTTGTTGTACCCGCTAAATACGCTTCAATCTCGTATATCCGGGCATAGGCGTCTTTCGGGCTGCCTTTCGTAATGTGAAGTCGCAGGTGTGTGGCTGTCACGGGGCTTACCGTATGCTCCGTGACGGAGTCTGTATTTCCGACAATCGGCGCCGTCAAATTCGTCCAAGGCCCGCTCTCGCTGTTGGCATATTGCAACTGGAAGTCGGCGGTATTAAAGGATGGGTCGCCCGCCACCCCCATATGCCGAACAATTACCTTGTTTATAGTTCTGGGTTTGCCGAAGGCGACGGTGAGATCATGCTGCGTCATCGTATCCAGGCTGATCCACCGCTCCACTTGCGGTGAAGAGTAGCCGCCGTCAATGGCTTTCATTGCCGCGTTATTGCCGGTTAACTCGGTGCTCGCCGTTGCTATGCTGCCCAGTGCGGACAGTGCGACATTGCGTGTACCGTTAATCCGCCACAGCACTTTGGGCGAAACCGCGCCCCCGCCATCGGCATATACGAATGCACTCTCTTCCGACGCCTGAAGCTGCGCGCTCGGTTTAACCTGGACCGTACGGGTAACAGAGGTGCCTGGCGCTAAAGCCTCGAACGCCAGTTGCCCTTCCACTGTCCAGTCCGAAGGGACATCCACATGCAGTGTTCCGCTCATGGAGACAGCCCCATCGTTAAACAAGGTAACATCCAACGGTTTAGCCTCTCCCGCGAGCAGTGTTGAGCGATAGGAGGACAGTTCAAGCCTCAGTTTGGAAATCACATTCACTTTCAATGCGTTATTTCTTTCCATATGAGCAGTATTCGACATGAATTTCAAGGTGACAGGCAACATATAGGTTCCGGTTGGCGTTGCAGCCGTCGGGCGAACCATGAAGATCTGTTGCGCCGATTGACCCTGGAGCAGTTTAGGCAAGCTCCTGCTGCTCGTTCCGCTCTCCAGCGCCCATCCCTCCGGCAGTTGGAGCAAGACTTTTCCCTCAGCCATGGGAATACCCGTCGTGTTCTTCACATTCACTTTCAGTTGCAACACTTCACCTTGAAACAGACCGGTCCCTGAAGACAAGTTTGTCGTGATTTCCGGTTCAACAGGCATAAGTACAGCCAGCCGAAGGGACACGATTCGCTGTGTAAGCTTTATACACTCATGCAACGCTAGAGCATTGGCATGGGCTCCGGAAAATACAGGCAGATTCGTATTGAGCCATTCTTGTACTTTCTGTACCTCTCTAAGATAGAGAAGCAATGCCTTCGTCGTCTCCGGTGTCCCGTTAGCCGTATTCAACATGACTTGTTGTCCTGTTGATCTTAATTGTTTGATCGAGTTAATTAACGCGGTCCTCTTCGCTGCACTCAACGGGCGTCCCAGTTCAGAGCCTGCCAACGTTTCAGCGCGGGCCAAGCGCAGTTTTACCCGCTCCTGCTGCCAGCTTAATTCATCAGTAACAACCAAAGACTTCATTGCGGAGGAATGCACTTTCCCGGATAAGGTGCGTGTTTCCACAATATATTGGAAGGGCTGCTCTTGCGGAATCGGACCTACCGAGAATTCAAACGGGTATT
Source organism: Paenibacillus swuensis (assembly GCF_001644605.1). NCBI lineage: Bacteria > Bacillati > Bacillota > Bacilli > Caryophanales > Paenibacillaceae > Paenibacillus > Paenibacillus swuensis. The sequence goes on from NZ_CP011388.1 coordinate 790,816, forward strand.
CCCGCTTTAATTGGCGTTTCCACCCTTGCCCGTCGTTGTAATGAAGCACCGCTTCGGATACGACACTGTCCTTGACGGTTGAATATACATAAGCGTCATACTCTTGATTGTTATGAAGCAGCAGGGCGCCTTCTATGGTTCCCAGCTCCGGCGCTTCCTGAACATCCTTACTGTAACTAAGCTTCTGCTGATCCGGTTGCAAGCTGTTGCCTTTCCATTCCAGGGATTGCAACTTGACATTCAACCCGTCAAGGACCACCGTCATCATCCCCTTGGCCGGCAAAGTCAGCGTCAATTGTCCGTTACTCATAGACGCCAAGGTTTCTCCGCCGTCCGCATCGAACACTTTCACTGAACGAGTGGCTGCAGCCCCCATCCGTGCGGAATCCATCTTCACCGTTAGAGTCGTCGGCTTCTCATCATAATTCATCAGGGGAACCGCAACCGTCGACCCGTTCGTCGCCGCGATCCAGCTCACCTGAGGCGTTCCCGTGGTTACCAATCCTTTGGGCAGCCAAAGTTGCATCCCTTGCATTCCGTACATCTCACCCTGCTTGTGCGCGTAATACTTGTTCCTGAACCAGAGGAAGCTGTTGTTACCCACGCTTAGTCCGGGATCCGTCTCTCCCTCGAACCGGATCTTACCGCCCGCGCGGTACATCATGTCATTAATCATAAAGTCCAGTGTAAGCCCAATCTGAATGGGAATATGATGGTAATACAATTCCGTAATATCCGGGCCGTCATATGGATAACGCGGATCCATCTGCTGAACCGAATACTGGCGGTAATAATAACCCGGATAGTTGCCAAACCGGCCAACGACGGCGCTTCGGGCCGCATCCTTGTACAGCTCCTTACCCGTTAGTTGGGACAACCGGAGCAGATAGCCCGCCCAGTTCGGATTCATGATATTCCCGTTCCCGCCGAGATCTTCGTACGTGATGCCTTGCTCCAAAGTTAATCCGGCTTGGGACGGAATCCACCCTTCCACCTGACGCTGCATCGCCGCAATGTCATACGGCCATCCCAGTCGGTCGCCGGTCCAGTGCACATAAGGGGAACGATGGACGCTGGCCCCGGGCACCGTAATAATCTCTTTCCCCGGAACAGGCTGCATCCACACGGATGTTAAGAACTGATCCGCCGCTTTAACCACGCCCTCAAGATAACGCTCATCCAGAGTAAGCTCATACAGGTCCATCAACGCTTCCCAGTCCGGCCAATTGCTGAATACGAACGCTGTTCCGCTGAGCGTATACGTCTGACCCGGCTTGGTTTCCGAAGCGACAATCTGATCCCCGATCAGCTTCGCCTGGTTTAGCAAGTTAGGGTCTTTACTGGATCGATACCCGGCCAACACATCCAGCAAGCTTGCTTTGTTCCCGCTGCTCAGTTCTTGCAAGCCCTTGTTGTACAGCACGGCAGAACTGCGTTTACCCATCTCGTACATGGGCATCAGTGCCGCGGCGCCATAGGCTGCCCCGCCTAAGTCCGATACCGCGCCAGGGCCCTTCTTCTCCTCTGTCGGCGAGAACACACGATCACTGCGGGAAATCAGGGATTCGGTCAGCGGCAGCACCCTTTTGCGATAAATATTCTCGTCCCCTGTCAACAGGTAAGCTTCCCATGCGGCCAGACTGTTCCCGTGCTTCACCGCGTTCAGTATTTCAATATCTTTAAAGCCCTTGGCCCGCTCCCACCAACCGCTATGTTCATCGTCCATCATGAGTTCAATCATGTTGTGAACGGCATCTGTGAGCGAAGTTTGCCAAGAGGTTCTGTAGTCTTTGAAACCGTATAGCCGCCGAGCTACCTTCTCGTACACGGACGACCAGTCCCCGCGCTCCACTATATAGTGGTAATCGAACGTATAAGGCTTATCTATGGTCATTAGAGATCCTTCCGCGCCCAACAAAGGCGCTGCCAATCCCGGCTGTACGCCGCCGTCCGGAGCATTAATCAGCATGCCGAACTTGGAAGTTTCAAGCTTCGCCATGCGTGCCGGAATCTCTGACGCATCGGGGGCAAGCCCGAATTGGACCGGACCTGCGCCTTCCACGTTAACCTCGGCCATTGCGAGCGGGTTCGGCAGCTGATATTCAGGCACCATGTAAGGCTGGGAAGGCAGGCGTTTGTTATTAATCAGAAACCCTAACTGAATGTTATTAATTTCATTCAGCGGTTTACGGAAGAACGACTCCGCCACCACAGACCAGTGCCCTGTCTTCCGCGGCGTGAACGTTTGCTTCACTTGGGGCCAGCCGTCTTCGGCCAAAGTCCAAGTCCATTGAAGGTCATATTGCTCCGCCACGGAAGTTTGCAACACCACGCCTTGTTCCGTAATCTCAATCTCCGAAGGTCTAACCCAAGTAGTCTCCCCGGCGCTAAACACATTAGGTGTTTGATTCGCGGTTGTTGTGGACCACACCGGATGCGTTTGCTGATTATCCTCCTGGAATTGCAATTTACGGAGTTGAACATTAGCGGCATAAACAACGGCATACTTCTCATCCAGCGGATTCACAGGTGTGGGCAGCCATCCCCCTGCCCCGTCCGACAGAAAGATCCGCTTCCCGATAAACGTCTCCGTCCCCTCCGCGGAGGTCCGAACAAACTCCAGCTTGAGCTTATCATTCTGAAGCTCGGCGACCACTTCCTCCTGAAGCGGCGTGACTAAAGCGGGATTGGAAACGGAGAATACCCGCTGACGGACATCCGACACTTCAAGATAATAGGAATAGGTCGTTCCCGGCGTAACGTCTGTATCCATATACACCGTCTCGCTGAGCGGTCCTCCTAAGGCTGTATACTGAAACAATCCGGTAGCCGCATCCAAAGTACCGCGATAGAGTTGATACGACGCTGCTTCCGGCTCCAGCGAAGCGTTCCACTCCATGCTGATGCCTTCGGTGCCGGCTTTGGCGCGGATGTTGTAATTTTGCTCGGGCGGTGAGATTTTACCCGCTACTTCTACCCGGTCCGCTTCCATTTCTGTTAAATAAGAACGGAAACCGATCCCCCCGGTCAACAGCGGATCCGTTGTATCGTCCACGTTCGTGACCATTGTGCCGTTCAATTGAACTTGGATTTTGGTGCCTATGGCTGAAATTTTCACTTCATACCACGTGCCCTCCACCCAATCGAAGGGCTTCTGGGTCAAAGTGGTCAGCTTGCCGTTCAGCACTTTAAAGGTCTGGATCAGAAACGCGCCGCTTGTCGTTTTAACCAAACGAAACATGTAAAAATTTTTGTCTCCATTCGCCCGGAACAACACAGATGCGCTTCCGCCCGGAGATGTGTTTAACGCTCGCATGGTGAAGACGGCCGTATAATCGGTCCATGTGGCATTGCCGAGAAAAGTATATTCCGTTGTATTGCTGTTCTTACTTTGGGCCAGTGCAAACGTAGCCGGACTCGTTCCGCCTCCCGCCTCCCGGGTTACCCAGGACCCGCTGCCCAGACGCCAACCATCCGCGGTTCCGTCATTGAAGGAATCAATATACAGCCGTTCGATACCAGGCGTATATTCTCCTGTGATATGCTTGGAGGAGCTTATAGGCACCGAGGTTGCATCAAGCGCCTCGATGACGTACGAGTAAGGGCTGCCTTTAACCGCCTCCGCGTCCAAATACCCTTGACCATACACATCGGCTGCAACGGTGGCCAGGGGCACATAAACCAGTTCCTGCGAGTCCGGAATCGCGACTCCCTTCAGCACACGGTAAGCGGCCGTTTCCGGTTCCGGCCAGGCTCTCCAATACAGCTGGACTCCCTGGTCGAGCAATACCGACTCCCCGCCAAGATTCACCTCGGGGAGCTTGAAAGTTCCTCTGGCTTCAACACGGTCCACGTCCAACTCGGACAAATATGAACGAAAACCGATACCGCCGGCTTTCACTTCATCTGTGGCACCGGTATCCGTGTAAGTGAATTCATTTACACCGTTGACCGATATCGTCATTTTGGCGCCGAGTAAAGCAATCTTAATTTGATACCACCCACCGTCCTGCCAGGCATAAGTTTTTTGGCCCAGATTAGTCAGGGTGCCGTTCACGGAGCGGAACAGTTGAAGATATGTGGTTCCCTCCGCATTTTTGTAAAAGCGAAACCAGTAACCGTTCTTGTTGTCCGAAGCCCGAAAGAGCACAGCATTCCCGCCGTTCGCAGACGTGTTCTTCGGTTTCATGGTTACATCCAGTGTATAATCAGTCCACGTGTTATTGCCTATAAACGTATACTCGGGCGTGTTGCTGTTGAGCGTTTGCGACAACACTTGCGCCGTGCCGTAGACGGTGTCCTGAACGGTAACCGCCTTCCAGTTCGGACTGCCGAGCGTCCAACCTTCTGCCGTGCCGGAAATAAATGAGTCCACAAATCGTGCCTCGTCACCAGACGCGGCATAAGCGGGAGTATCCAGGTCCAGCCGATCAAGCGGCCAAGGCTGAAGCAGGGAGAGCAACAGGATCACGGCCATAAAGCCGGGAAGCTTGTGAAGCCATTTCGTCATGGAAGTCATTTCATCCCATCTCCTTATTAGGGATTTTTAGTGGTGCACCCGTGATGTCTGAACCGACGAATCCTTGGATAAATCACGCTTAACTCCCATTCTTTCCAACCTTGTCCGCGGCTAAAATGGTTCAAAGGCGGCACACTCTGGATAACTGTAAATGTAAGCGCTTTAATAATAGTATAGAAAGAACTCCTGCTTTTACCCTCTGACATCTTCGGCATTTCGTTTGCGATCTTCGGAGGTTGCTCAGGCTGTCCGGTACGCTAATCGCCTCTCGCAACGCTACACCGCTTGCCCGTACGCTAACGGCCCTCGGAACGCTACACCGCTATCCGTGCACGCTAACGAATCATGGTGACGCTTAGCAGTCTATTGATGTCGTTTGGAGCAACTTTTCCCCCGCTAAGCGTTCATACGATTCGTTAGAATTCACAAACAGCTTAAATGGGTCTCTAAGGATCATCAGGATTCGTTAGAGCATCCAGCCTCATCCACTTAAATTGCACGGTTCTTTACAATCTCCCACCACCTCATCAGCTTTCCACAATGTCGATCTCCCGCAAACGTAAAAACACGCCCCACCACAACCGCGGCGAGCGTGCTTTCTTCATCTCTTCATCGTCATAAACTTCTGCGGCGTGGCGCCCGCGTACTTCTTGAACAATGTGCAAAAGTACCTCTCGTTCGCTATACCCACCGCAAGCGACAGCTCCTGGTTGTTGTAGCGCCGCGTGCGCATCATCTCCATCGCTTTCTCGATCCGCATCCGGTTGACATAGTCGGTGAAACTTTCTCCGCACTCTTTTTTGAACATTTCGCTGAAATAGGTCATGTTTAACCCGACATGGTGCGCCACATCGCCCAAGGCCACTTTCTCCGCGAGATGATCCGCGATATACTTCTTGGCCTTCTTCAGCTCATCCCGTTCCAGCAAACCGTCGCGGGTGGCCGCTTTCAGGCGCAAAGCCTCCGACCAGATCTGTCCCAACTTCCGCACGAAGGAACTTAGGTTGTCGCCCCAGTTCACACCCGTATCCGCAACCACCAACAACCGATGCTTCCGTAACGTCAGCCCAAACTCCTCAGCCGCCTCGCAAAGCTTGGCCGGTTCCGTTTCCTTCCGCTCCAGCAGCGCCTGCAGCTCCCCCCAACCAAACGTCAGCGGTTTGTCGCTCACCGCATGCAACACAAGGTCGTCGAGCATCTCCCGAAACCGCGTCAACGCTTCCTCCCGGTAAACCAGCCTGCGCGCAGGTGTCACCACCGCCCGCGCTTCCTTGTAGAACGCGTCCTGCAGCGCGCCCGCCGCATCCCGGGAAGCCAAACCCAACCGCTCCCAACCCGTATAGCTCCGGCTAAACCCCGCGGATACCTGCAGCTTCAGATACTGGTTCACGTTCCGAACCAATTCCGTTCCGAACGCGTAGCACTGTTCTTCCAGCCGCTGCGCGCTGTTTACCTGCTTCCAGGACAGGAAGGCCGCGAACCGGCCGCCACCGCCGCCTGTCAGCTCAAACATAAACCCATGGCCAAACGCCTGCATCGTTTCCTCCGCGATATTGATGACGGCGTATCGCATACGCTTCTGATCCGTGACGTCGTATCGCCCCTGAAAGGCATCGAACGCATCAATGCGCAGATGCATGCAGCAATACGTCTTGGGTTCAAACCGGATCATCAAAGCCTCCCGGTTACGCTCCATTACCGAAGCTATGACGGATCCGGGCAGCGTAATGGACGCTCCCCCCGCTTCCAGCAGCTCCGCCATCACTTGCTTACGCAAACGGTAACTGTGTTCCCGCATCGATTGTTCAATCCGGCTCAGCTTCGAGCCTTGCTCCGAATTCGCCTCAATCGTCAACCTGGCGTTGTTCAACGCTCGCAGCAAATCGCGTTCATTCAACGGGACTTTCACCAGATACTCTGTCACATTCAACGCCATGGCCTGTTTGGCATAGTCAAAATCCTTGTACGCGCTCAAAATAACAAACACGGTTTCTTTCAGCCGGGGCTTCAGCGCTGTAATCAAATCAATGCCCGTCATATGAGGCATCACAATGTCGGTAATCACGATATCCGGCTTCAATTCCAGCGCAAGCTCCAAGCCCTCTTGCCCGGAACAGGCTTTGCCAATCAGCTTGTAACCGCCTGCGGCAAACTCCGGTTTATCCCAGAGACTCGCTAACCGCTGAACAATCAGCGGCTCATCATCTACAATGAAGCACGTCAACGTTCGCATACACGACCCCCTGGGAACCAACTTTATAACCACGTTAATGCCTTGCCTTGCACTACCCTGCCACGCCCTGCCTTACCTTCCGGTCCTTGCCTTACCCTGCCTGCCTCGCCTTACTCCATCACCCATCGAATCGTTACCGTTGTTCCTTCGCCCACCGCACTTCGCACCTCAAGCCCGCTGAGCTCATTTCCACAGTGCAATTGGATCCGTTTGTGGATGTTGTATAACCCGATACGCTTCCGGCGATGCGGAACGGTGCTGTACCGGTCCGGCGCCAACAAAGCTTCCACTTGTTCTTCCGTCATCCCCACGCCATGATCTTCAACGGAAATCAGAACCGCCTCCGCTTCCCGCCAAGCGCTTATGCGGATCGGCCCCATCCTACTACTCCCCCTGTACCCGTGAAAAATACTGTTTTCCACAATCGGCTGCAGCATCAGGCGCAGCACAGGCCAGTCCCACAATTCCTGATCCACCTTTGTCACGAACTCAAAGTGGCCGTCGTAACGAATATTTTGGATCAAAAGATAATGTTCCACATTCCATAGTTCATCCCGCAGCGTGACCTGATCCGAAGCGTCAGCAACCCCGTACTCCAGGATTGAAATTAAAGCGCCGATAATCGGGTCGACTTGTTCGGTTCTTCCCAGTTCAACCACATTGCTGATGGAGCCCAGCGTATTATACAGAAAATGAGGATTGATCTGCGATTGCAGCACCTGAAACTCCAGGTCCCGCTTCAGCTTCTCGCTGGCGTTCAGATTGTCGATCAGATGGCGAATTTTGCGAATCATATCCGAGAACTCCGAAGCAAGCTCGCCGAATTCATCCTTGCGGTCATCCCGTATAACGACGTTGAGATGTTGATCGGCTTTCATCTGCCGCATTACCCGCATTAAACGATTCAACGGTTTGCGGATAAACCGCGCAATCAACCATGCAGCCGCGAGACTGACCATGAATCCGAAAGCGATGAAATAAACGAGGTAATGCTCCAGCAAGTTGAGCGCATTCTCCACACGGCTTCCTTGCAAGACGGAAAAAGCCACCCAATTCAGGCGGGGAAGATACCTTTTGTCAATATACATGCGTGTCATCTGTTCAGTTCTGACGGTCAGCTGCTGATAAGGCTCATTGATGATATCCCGCGCTGTCAACGTACCTACCTTTAATTCCGGCGGCGCAACCCGTGATGAACCCGAACCCGCTTGCGCGGGCCAGGCAATCACATTTCCTTCGGCACTCAACAAACCCAATCGAATATCCTCGGTGCCGCTCAGTTCCAACATTCGGTTCACCAGCGATCCGATATTCAGATCCACGGCCACCACGACATAATCCTTACCCTGCCGTATGCTGCGGGAAATGGTTACCGTCCACCCGGAATACGGGGAGACATAAGGCTCGCTGATGATGGTCTCCGGCCAGGCCTCCACCGTTTCCTGATACAGGACTTGCCGGTTCGGGACGGCTTCACTAAACACTTTGGAATAGATATTGCCTCCCGTCACCGTCAGGTCCCGCTCAATCAGATAGATGTTGTTGATGTACTCCAGGCTGGAATCGTACAGATCGTCAACCTGGCTCTGCAGATGTTCATTCAATTCAACGCCGACCAGCGTCTCTACCGACGAGAGCAAATTACCGGCCATAGCCGAATACAAGTCGAGGTATTGCTCCACCTTGAGCAGAATCTGCTCCGTGTACACTCTCTCATGCTTCACCATCTCGCCCCGCATAAATTGATAGGACACCAGACTGATCAAGAGAATGGAACAGAGCAGAATCGCGAAGCATAACGTAAACAGTTTAAACGATATTCCGTGAATCCAGCGCATTAGACCTCACTCAAATCTACCAGCATTATACAATTAACATATGAGACTACTTTCTATTTCAGTATCCCCTGCTCCTGCAATTGCTTTGTGTTGATTTCAATGAGTTTGTTTAACTGGAACTTTTCATTCACCGTCTGGACAAAAGCATCCCAGTTCGTCAAAGGCTCCTTCCCTGTAATAAACTTCAGCATCATCTCTCTCATATACTTGGTGCGGTCCGCCGCAATCGTATCTTCCGGATCAGGAACGAGGAAAGGAATTACATTGTTCGGCTTCAAATATTTTTGGTTAAGTTCCAGGTTTTTGCTTGTATTCTCGTTTTTGAAATTAAAGTACACCGTGTCGTTCGCTCTTCTGACAAAAGCGTAATGGCGGGTCCAGCTGTAAGCCTTATCCACGAATTTATCCGTTACCGCGACCTGGTCCCCGGTCTGTGTCCATGTTACATCCTTCACACCGTAAGCCAGCCAAGGGTAAATTTCTTTGTCCGTGTACATGTATTGCAACAATTCCAGCAGCCGCTTCACTTTGTCCGGATCTTCCGCAGCCTTCTTGGAGATGACCCATTGGCCGTTCTGGAACACGTCGAGCGAGAGTATCTGGTCTCCGTTCGGGCCTTTCGGAGGTGCGATCTGGATCCAATCCGGCACTTCGCCGCCCAGCTCCTGCATCAGCTTCTGACCGTCCGGCTCCATCCGGCGCCAGTCCGCTACCACGACACCCACTTTACCTTTATTCATCTTCTCATCGAGCTGGGAGCGCATGTTAATGGTCACCCAGTCCGGATCAATAACCTTTTCTTTCACCATGCGATTAATATAAGCCAACGCGTCCTTCATGCGCGGATCTACATTGTTCACGGTCACTTTACCATCCACGACATCCATGCCCTCAGGGCTGACCCCGAACATCCAGAACAGATACTCGAGTCCGGAATCCAGCTTACCCTCTTTCGTCAAACCGCCGGCAAAACCGTACGTATCCGCCTTCCCGTTTCCATCGGGATCGTCAAACGTGAAAGCTTTCATGACAGTAAATAACTCTTCATGCGTTGTAGGCACAGCCAGCTTCAGCTTCGTTAACCAGTCATTGCGAATCCAGTAACCATTTACACCGCCAATCCCTTCCGTACCGGGGATACCGATGGTCTGGTTGTTATATTTCATGGCCGTCCAACGGGATTCCTCAAAGGCGCCCACAAGCTCCGGCGTATCTTTCAAGTAGTCATCCAAAGGTACCACAGCATTCTGATTAAACAGCTTGACGGCGGTGTCGCGGTCATCCACTGCGATTAAATCCGGCACGCTGCCCGAAGCAATTAATGTATTAATTTTCTGCAGCTTCTGATCCGGAGCGAAGACGAAATCCAGCTCGATGTTGAGTTTCTCCTCCAACAGCTTGCGCGCGGGGTCATTCTCCCGTTCCGGATGCGGGTTCTCCAAGCCGAAGCCCGGGTTGAACATCGTCACTTTATAAGTTTTGGCAACTTGCTCTTGCGGTTCGGGGGCATTATTGTTCGCGGGCTTCGCTTTATCATTCGCGTTCCCCTTCTCATCGTCTGTGGAACAGGCGACCAGAGCCGCTGTCATGCACAACACACCTAATGCGGTAATACACCATTTTTTCACCATACGCTTCATCGCTCCCCTAATTTTCATATTAACCTTTCACGGAACCCAGCAATACTCCTTTCGTAAAATGTTTCTGAATAAACGGATACACCAGCATAATCGGCAAAGTGGTTACTATGACAGCCGCCATCTGGATGGACAGCGGGTTAACCTTATCTTCGGCTTCCGGGATAAATTCACTGGTCACGTCCGTTGCGCCAAGCAAAATAAAGCGGAGAACCACCTGCAGCGGATACTTGTTCGGATCGTTGATGTACATGAGGCCGTCGAAGAAGCTGTTCCAGTGCCCCACGGCGTAAAATAATCCTAACGTTGCGATAATCGGCATGGATAAGGGTAACAGAATGGAGAACAGCAGCTTCATCTCGCCGGCGCCGTCGATTCGGGCGGACTCGAATATTTCCTCGGGCAGCTGTTCAATAAAGCCTTTCATGACCAGCAGCAGAAAGCCGCTCACCAGACCCGGGACGATCAAGGCCCACACCGTATCCAGCAACCCCAGACTCTTCACGAGCAGGAACTGCGGGATCATGCCTCCGCTGAACAACATGGTAAACAGGATGTAGAGCAGGAAGATGTTGCGGCCGGGCAACTGCTTGCGGGCCAAGGGGTACGCTGTCGTCAGGGTAAAAATCAGATTCAGCAGCGTGCCCACCACGGTAACGAATATCGTGATTTTGTAAGCATTAATGATCTGATTGCCCACCAGCAATTCCCGATAAGCGGCCAGCGTGACATGCCGAGGAATCAGAACAATACCCCGCTGCGCCACCTCGCCCATGGAAGTGAATGAAACACTGAGGACGTAGATGAACGGCAGCAAACAGCATAAGGCCAGTAAGGTCAGCAGCAAGTAATTGACGGCGGAGGCCGCTTTCTCACTCCAAGTGGGATATTCCATAGCTTGAAGTCTCCTTTCATAAGAGGTTACCAGATCTGGCCGTCGTAGCGTTTAGCCAGACGATTGGCGCCCAGTAACAGCGCGAAGCCTATGACGGATTTAAACAATCCGACCGCGGTAGCGAGCCCGTACTGCATCTCCTGCAGACCGACACGGTATACCCAGGTGTCAATAACATCGGAGCGGTCCTGGTTGAAGATATTCGACATCATGAACACTTGATCGAAGCCGACATCGAGAATATGACTCAAACGCAGGATAAACATCAGAATGATGACGTTGCGGATGCCCGGTAAAGTAATGTGCCACAAGCGGCGCCAGCGGGAGGCTCCGTCGACTTGAGCCGCCTCATAAAGCGAAGGATCAATGCCGGCGAGCGCCGCCAGGTAGATGATGGCTCCCCAGCCGATGCCGTGCCAGATATCCGAGGATACCAGCAGGAACCGGATCCACGAGGACTCCGTAAGGAACGAAATCGGATTGTATCCGTATTCCTTAAGCAGGAGGTTAAACAGTCCCTCTCCCGGCGCCATCAGCGCGAGCATGAGCCCGTAAATGATGACCCAAGAGATGAAATGCGGCAGGTACGTAATCGTTTGAATGGAGCGCTTGAACCATTCCGCCTTCACACTGTGCAGCATGAGCGCCAAGATAATGGGGGCTGGGAAGCCGAATACGATTTTGTAAAAAGCGATAATCAGGGTGTTCGTCATAATGTCCTTAAAGTAAACGCCTTCAAAAAACCGCTGAAAGTGTTCCAGCCCAACCCATTCGCTTGCCCAGATGCCGTCGGTGAGGTTGTAATCCTTGAACGCGATAATGACGCCGCCCATGGGCACGTATTTAAAGATCGTAAAGTAAAGCAAGCCCGGGATCAGAAGCAGATAGAGCGCTTTGTAGGCCCGTAGATTTTTGAGAATTCGCCGGGCAGGGCGTTTCAATTTTATGGATGAATCCATCGATGATCGTGAGCGTTGCTGTCGGCGTTGATGAGAATGGCCGGTCGTGGTGCTTTTCGGGACCTCCATAGGGGATGGCCGCCTCCTCCCTGTTGATTTGTTTTCAGTATAAGGGCTGGAGACTCAACGATTTTCTGCTATATACGGGAGATGGTTCAAAATTTTCGGGTGGGTGGCCGGGCATAGATTTCGCCTCGGGCAAGTATGTTTAACTGTAGAGTTAATTCGGGTTGAATAGGAGGACAATATGTACGAAGCCGTATTGCCAATGCAGAAGCATCATCACCGTCTGGCGGGGGACACATTGACGGAAGCTTTCAAGGATTCGCCGATGTTTGTTCACTTATTTCCGGAGCCCGTTAAGCGCCGCAAAGTGTTAAGCATGGTCTTTCCGATCATGATCCAGATGCTCCATGCGGTCGGTACCGTTTACGTGTCTTCGGATGAAGTGGAAGGTATTATTTGTGTACGCAAAGCAGGGACCATCCGCGCCCGGAACTCGCTCCCCCTGCTTGCGCTCAAGTTGCTTGTTCGCTTACCGCGTGTATTTCTGCAGGTTTCCCCGATTCAGTTTCATATGAAAGCAAAAGAGCTGAAGGAATTATCCTCAGCTCTCGATCCTTACTATAAACATCATCGCAATTTTCTGGTCCTCGACGCGGTAGCTGTTCATCCGCGCTATCAAGGACAAGGGAAAATCAGTCCATTAATTCATTCGGCTCTGCAAGAAGCCCGGGAAAGCGGAACGTTCTGTGTGCTGCAGACCGAAACGGAGTTTAACGCTTCACTCTATGAACATTTCGGCTTTAAGCGGGTCCGGACGTTTCCATGTATTAACGGTGCTTTCAACACCTATGTGCTGCTTTATGATCCCCATGGGATCGTGCAATCGTGAAATTCTAGAGAACCCCAATCTCAGAGGATGTCTCTGAATCGGAATTTTCAGATGCGAGCGGTTCTGTTGCCGCATTGCGCTGAAGCTTCCGCCGAGCCAACTCGTCATTTTGAAGCTCATCCAGCTCCGTGGCGCCCGGAGGGCAATCGAGAATGAGGATGCCCTCTTGGTCATTCCGGGACCGATAATACTTCAAGTATGCTTTCCCTTGATTAATCGCCATAATCTCCATTTTGCCGGATCGATGATTAATGGAAAGACGTACCCCTTTGCCGGAACCTACAGTCCGATACTTGGCCTCTTCCACGATCTGATACACTTCCTCCAGCGGAAGTACAAACTCGTGATTTCCCTTGACCTGCCGGTTGACGAAGAAGTCGTAAGGGGTTACTCCCGCGCCGGACAGCTTATCTAATAATTCTGCCAGTACAACGGGATCATCATTGACACCCTTAAGAATCGGAGTTTGGTTGTTGAGAATAACCCCCGCGTCATGTAGCGCCCGGAAAGCCCGGATCGCGTCCGTTGTAAGCTCCCGCGGGTGATTTACATGATTGGAGATGTAAATTCGTTGCTCCGGCGTGGAGAAATCATGAAGCGTGTACAGAAGCTCCATATCCTCCGAAATTCGCTTCGGATTGAACGACGTCATCTTCGTGCGCAGACGAATCACATGCACATGCTTCATGTCGCGCAGACGGCTAAGCAGCTGGTGCAACCGTTCCGTGGCAGGTCTGAAGCTGTCCGCGCCCGTAATAATGACGCTGTTGATTTCCGTATTCGCTGCGATATATTTCAATCCAGGTAACGTCTCTGCTCCGCAATCCTCTGTGATACTCAATAATGCCGTGGTTCGATAAATCACCATGCAGCCCGGCGCCTGTTCCAGGCTGTATCCCTTCGCATCCATCATCCCGTATTCGGACAGGATCTCGCTAGGCGTAACTAACAGCTTGCGGATCGGGTCCTTCGGGTCTTCCCACTGAATCAGATTTACATAGTAGTCGTTTAACCTGTAACTAAACTTATCTTGAATCTTTCGGAGCTGTTCCTTGTCCGGTTCGGGAATCATCGTGTAATTGTCGAAATTTGTTATCCTTTTCACCTCAGCCATAAGGCAAGCCTCCTTCTGTTCTGGATTCGATCTATGTTCACGCGTACGGGTCGTTTCAAACGCAAAAAGACCCTTAAAACAAGGGTCTCGGAGTTCAACTAAACATTAATCAGACCCATCTACTGCTGACGAGGTTAGCTGACGGACTCGGGTAAGATGGTACCCTACATTCAGGTCATGAATGATTCGCCCCACGTAATGGTTCCCCCGCTCTTCATGATCCATCGGACCAGAGATTAAGCGTATGTTTATATTAGAACGAATGGAATAGTATGTCAATCCTGCTATAGCCCTGTTTCCGATTGTAATTTGCGGTATTCGCCCGGTGTGAAACCGGTCCACTTCTTGAACGCGCTTTGAAAATAGGTGTCACTTTGGTAGCCGACCAGATCCGCGATTCGGTCCATTCGATAGTCCGTGTGGGTGAGGTATTGCTTCGCCACATCCATTCGATAACGGATCAAATATTGAATAGGGCTGATTCCGGTCTCTTCCTTAAATCGGTGGCACAGATGATGCGGGCTTAGAAAAGTCCTTCTCGCAAGGTCTTTCAGCGTCAGCGGTTCGTGATATTGCTCTTGTATGTAACGTTTCGCTGAAGCTACCGGATCTGTCGTCTGCTTATGATCTTGTGTTTGTGCTTGATGCTTGGCGTTATCGTGATGCATCCGCCGGCAGAGTGTCCCGATAAGCGTACCCATCCACTGATTCGAAATCCACTGTGCTTCAGGCATCATTCTGTTCTGTTCTTCCCATATTTGGTCAAAATAATGCCTTACCCGCCCCTCCAAACCAGCCAGAGGAATGACCGGGGACGTCTGGGTGTCAGCCAGATGATTCGGCGGCAATCCTTGCAGCTGCAAGCCGGAAAAGCCCAGATACATCATATGGAAGCCTTCTTCCCCGCGTGAAGCTTCTTCATGCCAAGCCCCTTCCGGATAACAAATGACCGTCCGGGGACCAACCGTATACTCCAGATTGTTCAATTTAAACGTAAGCCGGCCCTCCAGGATCAGAAGCAGCTCTGAATGATCCTCATGGCGATGCAACGGAAATATGAAAGGATCGCCCGGCTGCCGCTGGATGACACCTGCATAGATGACCTTGGGTTTGGAGCGCTCTTCAATCACGGATAAGTCCATCGGAGGGTCCACCTTACTTTATATAAATCGCAATAATCCATAGGAAGATGCGCAACAATCGAAATGGTCTGCGCCTCCTTCCCATTATATGATGAGATTAGATCAGGAATCCACTCAAATAGAAGGAGCGTGTCAAGCATGACTATGATTAACGGCATTCGCAATATTGAAGAGGCGCTGACATCATTAGACGTTACGGACCACACGTTAACGGAGCAGGAAAAGAAGCAACTGGACGAGCAAGGATTCCTGTTGCTCACGGGTATTATGGAGTCTGATTGGATTCATCAGGTGCGCGAATCTTATGAAACGTTAATGCGCAGAGAAGGCCAGTCGGCGGGGATGGAGGTTCATCAGGAAACCGGTACACGGAGATTAGCCGACTTGGTAAACAAGGGAGAGGTATTCGACCGGATGTATACCCACCCGAAGGTGTTGGCGGGGGTTTATCATATTCTGAAAAGAGAATTTAATCTATCTTCCCTGAATGCGCGGGATGCTGTTCCAGGTCAGGGTCATCAAGCGTTGCATGCGGACTGGGGTGCGAGGACGCAGGGCGAGCCTTTCCATGTGGTCAATTCCATCTGGCTCATCGATGAATTCACAGCCGATAACGGCGCCACCCGGGTCGTTCCCGGCACACAACACCAAGCAGGCTCGCCCGGTGACTACATGAGCGATCCGCAAGGTGAACATCCGGATCAGCAGCTGATTCTGGCGCCTGCCGGCAGCGTGGCGATTTTCAACGCGCATGTGTGGCACGGGGGCACCACCAATCGCACCGCGACTACGCGCCGGGCATGCCACGCCTACTACACCGCCAGCGAACATGAGCAGCAGTTAGACCAGAAGGAGTATATTCGCAAAAGCACGTACGACCGTATTACGGAGGCGGCCCGGTACCTTTTGAACGTGTAGATGTAATCAAATAAGGTTATAAATTTAGACTCGCCAAATCAGTGTCCGGAGGAATATAGCCCAATTGCCGAGCCATGGATGCAATCTGTCCCTTATGGTGAAATTCATGAGTCTCGGTGTGGGTTAACAGCCATAGCGGGGTTGTGCGGAAGGGTTCTTTTTGCCATCTGACTTGGTTCTCGATCGTTTCTTGCCAGCGGTCCTCGAATTCTTCGATGAACTTTAGAACAAGCTCGTCCACAGCTTTAAAACAAGCCCGTACCTGGTTTACATCATATTGTTGAATTTCCTCATCCGTTGCATATACAACTGTACGCTTAAGCCCGAACCGCTCCAGCCAGTTCCGGTAACAATCGGCCACGTGAACGTGGAGTGTAATGATGCTGTCTCTGCCGGAACCCGGCTCCGAATATTGCAGTTTCTCTAGGGGAATCTCCTCCAGAAACGCGAACAGCACTTCTCGGGTTAACCTGAGATATTCGTATTGTTGTCTGAGTACATTAGACATGGATTTGCTCCTTTCAGTTTTGGGAAGATCTTATAAACTTTTTTAATCGAAAAACCTATTAAATCCCAATTTATTTACACTTCGCCTAAGCACTTCATCCTTGCGGATTGAAAAAACCGTAAAAGACCCTTCATACCCATCATAGCATTCATCAAGCGTGTACTTATAAAATTCCTTGTCTGTATGCAAGCTTATACCGAGGCAGTTGAATGTTTGTTTCCCCCTGTCACGCTCCGAGCTCATGCCATCTCTGCTGTTGTCGATTGTCCAAGTAATGACCCTGCCGTTTGAATGCACATCATGAATTGAATATCCTCCATCAATAATAGGCGGAATTAGCATGAGATAGTCCCCTTTTCGGTTCGCATGTCTATGGACCATTTCGTTTAAACGATCTACGTCTGCTTCGTCAAAATCATACAGGATCGATCTTCTAGAAGTATCCTTCCTGTCCGACATCCATGTCACGAACAACACCCCAACCAATACAACGATAATGCCTACCAACGTTCCAATCACTATTTTTGTACGCAAAAAACATCCCCCGTTCCTAAACGGTAAGACGCAAAACCCTCTTGATTCGTTACAAGTTGCACGCACGAGGATTGTGTACATATACACACTAACACTCGCGAGACAGTTGCTTGGGGCGATTTGTGTACTTTTGCACATTAACCAGCCCGGAGCGCGCATCCCCAACCTCACTAGGAAAACCTTTATCGTGGCCTCTCAGAATAGGCAATTGCTTATCATGTTGCATGCTCCTGCTCAACTGCCAAGTATTTAATGCATTTAAGCCCCAATGCTGGGTTATCCCGAAGAATCAGGTAAAAATGATATCCGTTCTTTTCAAAAAAACACTTGTAATAAGAACATTTGTTTGGTATTGTATGACATATACAGAACGTGTGTTCCGGTAATACACAAGGGGAGTGAGGATGGTGTCTATTCATGAAGTAACTTTCGATCAATTCAGACGTAAGTATCATGATGAGGCTTCATGTCTGTCAATCCTGATCTCAACCAAGTGGCCCAACGGATACCGATGCCCACGGTGTGAGTGCGTTAAGGCCAATGTTATCACTACACGTCGACTACCTCTGTATGAATGCCGCAACTGCAAGTATCAAGCTTCCCTTCTCGTGGGAACGATTATGCAAGGAAGCCGCACTTTGCTGCATAAATGGTTTCAAGCTTTATTTCTCATTGCTAACCCTTCAGCTTCAATCAACGCGGTGCAACTATCAACCATTATTGAAGTCACGTATAAGACGGCTTGGTTGATCCTTCATAAACTTCGCCATGCCATTCAGCAAGGAGATGCAGAGCAGCTGCTCACCAGACTTGTCGAAGTGATTTCAGCTGCGTACAATCCGTGCAATTTCCATATTAAAGGCTTTAAGACGATGCGCAATGAGCAGCCATTTGTTGGAGGGGCCACTCTTAACTTTGGCGAAGTTGCCTATATTAAGCTGAAGCATGTTTTTATACCGAAACATCATCCTAACAAAGAACTTAGTTATTGGGATTATTCCAACTTCATTCAGAATCATGTCAGTCATTCGGTCCGAGTTCCTTTTGTTCATTACGGTTACAGAAAGTATAACGCTTGCGACACAATAAATATCATTTGCGATTCGGTTCCTGTTCGAATAAACGAGCGTTATTACGGAGTAAGTGACAAGCATTTACAATCGTATCTGGATGAAGTCTCCTATCGTATCAATCATTCGTTTAAAGCGAACCGCGCGGTATCGAAATTATTTCGGCTGTTCATAGGTACACCTGCTGTTACTTATAAACAACTCATTTCACGCAAACCGATGTGCTTACATGAACAGATTGCTTAACTCACGAACAACCTTTTTTTACAATTTTATATTTCCTTCTCTAGAAACATTAACCCTCATGTTACCTAAAAACAAAAATCACTTCATTGCCTTCTTCGATCACACCACTGAGCTTTCGGGATAACCCGGCATTCCAGTTCTTCGATCACACCACTGAGCCTTCGAGATGACCCAGCATTCCAGCTCTTCTGTCACACCACTGAGCCTTCGGGATAACCCAGCATTCCAGCTCTTCTGTCACACCACTGAGCCTTCGGGATAACCCAGCATACCAGTTCAAATAAGCATCAACCTCCCCACTAAAGAAGTGTAAACTCTATTTTTCGCCATATTTTAAATACTTTCTGTCATATCAAAAAAACAGACCGCTATCTCTAGCAGTCCGCCGTACGTCAACCCTTTAACTTCGTAAACAAATCCCTGAATATAGCGTTCCGGTCCACCGCATGCACATACCGGATCAAGTGGCGCGAGGTGTCCACACTCCACCGGAAATCTTCGGACAACCGCGGGCTGTGAACCAACGCGCTCGGCGTCCAATCCCCGTTATTGAGATAAGCGATGTTCGCGATATCCCAGATGACCCGCGAGTACGCGAAATGATCCGTGGAACAATCCCGAAACGTTTCGTACAAATAGTTGCCCGCCGGACCGCTGTCCTTCACATACTCTCTGATCTCCGACAAAGTCGTTTGCAAATGCGAAGCCACCCCGAAGCAAGGCACCAACACAAGCGGCACGCCGCTGTCCAAAACTACACGGGAGGCGTGAATATCCTGAAAGAGGTTGAACTCCTTCGTGTCCGCCCATTGCAAAGCATGCCCGCCAAGCCACACCACGACGATCTTCTCCACAATGCGCGGCTCCATCAAGATGGCGGAGGCTACATTCGTAATCGCTCCGATGGCTACCACATATAAGGGATCATCGTCAGGCGACGCCATGGCGCGTTCAACCAAGTTACGGGCAGCATCGCTTTCCACAGCCGTATCCGCCCCCGGCAAATACTCTGCCGATCCGCGATAAATCGGCATTTCCCCCATTTCCGGCAATAAACCTGAAATTTTCTCCAGCTCGTTGTAGCTTTTCTCCATCCCGTCCCGCGGCCCCGTGGACAGTTCATTAAAGAACGGCGCGGCGTAGAAGGCTTCCACCTGCATCCGCTCTGGAGATTTCAATGCGTAAATCACCGCAAACTGGTCATCAATTTCATTATAAGTATCCGTATCCAACACCATGCGAATTTTGCGGTCGGGATAGGCCAATCGCTCCATTCTCTTTGCATCCGTCAAAACAGGGAAATCCGTCACCTTACATTCCTCCTATGATATAGATACTTCTTCCAGGGTAGGCATTCCGTCCTGCGCACCGAACCGGGTCACAGACAAAGAGGCTGCTTTCACCGCAAAGGAAACGGCGCTTTCCAATGTATGCCCGCTTGCCACACAGTAGCTGAATGCGGCGTTGAACGCATCGCCGGCCCCGGTTGTATCCACGGCATCCACCACGGGCGCCGGAACGGTGCGCAGCTGAGCCAAGGGAAGACCCCCTTCAGCTTGCTCCAAGAACGACACACCCAACTTGCCGCGCGTGACCAGCAGCTTAGGCCCGTTCGCCTCTTGCCAACACCGCATCCCCGCCTCCAACGCTTCCTCGGAGGCATAGGCCTCCCCGGTCAGCGCCTCAAACTCCGTCTCGTTCGGCGTAATGTAATCGGCCAAGCCCAGCAGCTCGACGGGAAGCTCACGCGCAGGCGCGGGATTCAGCACGGTGGCCACACCGGCCTCACGCGCTAACTTCAACGCCTCCCGTACGGTTTCCAAAGGGATCTCCAGCTGGACCAAGACCAGATCCGCCCCCTGAATCAGCGATATGTATCCTTCTATAGATGCCGGCGTGCAATGCCCGTTCGCTCCGGGCACAATGACGATACAATTGTCCTCCGGCGTGTGAAAGATCGTAGCCGTACCGGTCGACGTATCCGTTAACCGCGCAATCGTATCCGTAGCGATGCCGTGCTTCTCCATCTGCCGGACAATCGCGTCTCCGAAGCCGTCTTCTCCCACGGCTCCGATCATGGTGACTTGCGCCCCCAGCTTCGCGCAACCGATTGCTTGGTTCGCACCCTTTCCTCCCGGAATGGTGTGAATTCCTTCACCCATGACGGTTTCGCCGGTCTTCGGCATCCGTTGCATGGAAACCACCAAATCCATATTCAGACTTCCGATGACTACAATGTGTGGCTTTTTCATCTGAAACTTCTCCTTCATCAGTTGATTCCTTGCTGGAATCGTTTTATGATATGGCTATACCTTGTAAGCGCGATCTTCGTAACTATCTAGAATTTTAAAGGATTATCCAACATTTCATTTATACGATTTGGCTTATTAACTTATAGGATTTGGCTAAGATAACGCATCATTAAGATTGGGGATGAAGATATGATTGCTCGTGTGGATTTTGTGTTTACCGCAACCCGGCCAGCCGCGACTTATGTCGGATTGCACCAGCACAGTTGTCATGAATTGGTTTACTATGCCTCGGGTACAGGCAAGACACAAATCGAGAACACAAAGCGCGAGTACCACCCGAATCACTATGCACTCGTTACCGCAGGAACGCCTCATGACGAGCAACGTTTTGAACATACGAACGTAATTTGTGTAGGTTTCCATCTGGAAGGCCAGGAGCTGCCCTTACTTCGCAATTCGCTGTACGCCGACATGACTCACCTCCCTGTTCTGCGCTCACTGCAAGACATGTTAACGGAAATGCAGTCGCAGCAAGCCTACCAAACCCATAAATTAAATGCCCTGATGAGCATGATCGTCATCGATCATTTGCGGATGGCCGCGCCAGCGGATTTCGGTCATAACCAGGATAACTTCGGGTACACCCGCAACTTTATGGACGAAAATTTCAACCAGAAGATGACATTGGAAAGTCTTGCGGCCATGGCTGGCTACAGTTCCGACCACTTTCGGCATCAGTTCAAGACCAAGTTCGGCCTCTCCCCCATGCAATACCTGCTCAACAAACGGCTGGAGAATGCCCGGCGGCTACTGCTCTATTCCAACTTGTCCGTGACTTCCATCGCAATGGAGTGCGGTTTTTCCACAGATGCGCAATTTTGTACTCTATTCAAAAGAGAGCAAGGCACCTCCCCGCGCGCATTCCGCCAACGGTCCGAGGAGAAAGAAGTGTGGGGCGGCCAGAATTAGCCTGTTGTGATCTTGAGTTTATTTGTGATATTATTCACTTAACTGAATATGAACCTTCGGGGCAGGGTGTAATTCCCTACCGGCGGTGAGGATGCGTTCGTGCGTCTAAGCCCGCGACTCCCGGTGTAACAGCCGGGACTGATTTGGTGAAATTCCAAGGCCGACGGTGAAAGTCCGGATGGGAGAAGGTTATAACAGCTTGTTGTTTATTGAATTTATTCAATGAACTGCAAGTTTGTTTGTCAATGCCCCTGCGGAATGCTTCATCCCGCGGGGGCTTTGTACTTCAACAGAAGGTTCAATTCGAATACATCCTTTAGGAGGTTACGAATTGGCAAACGCATCGAATGTCATTGGCAGCAAGAAAGGCACAGGCAACGCGTTCAACATCCGCGGGATCAACGGCATCTGGTATGTCGCGCTGGGTGCCGTCTTGTGGGGAGTGGATCCGCTTTTCCGGATTCTGTTGTTAAAGAGCTTCACCTCCGCTCAAATTGTGTTCATTGAACACGTATTATTGGCTTGTTACGCGGTGCCTGTGTTTATGAAATACCGTCATGCTTTAGCCGGCAAGATTACGCTCGCCGTGATCGGCGCCCTGCTCTTTATATCCTGGGGCGGCTCGGCCGTCGCCACCATCCTGTTCACCTCAGCGTTCGCGCACGGCAATGCGAATGCGGTGCTACTGCTGCAGAAGCTTCAGCCGCTGTTTGCGATTGTGTTAGCCCGTTTTCTGTTGAAAGAGGCGTTACCGCCTAAGTTCTCCGCCTATATTGCTGTAGCCATTATCGGTACTTATTTATTAACGTTCGGTTTCGCCTTGCCTGACTTAGGGTGGAGCGATCTCGGCACGCTAAGCTGTCTGTTCTCCATCATGGCGGCCATGCTGTGGGGCGGTTCGACGGTGATGGGGAAATTTTTGCTCCAAAAAGATTTCAGCTTTCACCTTGTGACCGCGATGCGTTTCCTGTTAGCTCTTCCCCTGTTGCTGGGGATTATGGTGGCGAGCGGTGACGCTTTTCACCTGAACAGCGAAGCGAATATCGCATTTCTGATCGTCAACTTGCTGTTTCAAGCCTTCTTTCCCGGTTTGCTCAGCATGCTGCTCTATTATAAAGGGCTGTCCTCCACGAAAGCGTCCATGGCCACGCTCGCCGAGCTTGCCTTCCCTGCTGTCGGCGTGTTTATTAACTGGTGGGCTTTCGGCTATACGTTAACGCTTGGCCAATTCGTCGGATTCCTGCTCATTTGGTCCACGTTATGGTTGATGAGTACTCGCCAAACGCTGGCATCCGCGGAGAATACAATCGCTTAATCCTATAGAAAGAGCCCTGGAAACATTCCGATGGAATGCTCCCAGGGCTCTTCTGCAGGTTATGAAAGTTGTGATTGTCTTAAGCGCGTCTCATACCTTTCAAGATGGCGCTGATAATCAATACGACGATAATCGCACCGATGACAGCGGGGATGAAAGCGAAGCCAGCGATGTGCGGACCCCAGTCACCCAGAAGCGCGCCGCCCAACCATGCGCCGATGAAACCGGCGATAATGTTGCCGATAATGCCTCCAGGAATGTCACGACCTACCAGAAGACCGCCTAACCAACCAATAATACCACCAATAATTAATGCCCATAAGAAACTCATGTGTAATTCCTCCTTTAGGATGTTAACAAGTTTGTTTGTTATTTATGTATAACCCAAGATGTCAACTTTTAAGCATCCCTAGAAAAATATTTATGATTTATTTTGGACATCCATAACAGGCTAAGGCTAATTTGTCCGCTTTTATTTAATTTTTACAAATCAAATTCATGACCTGTTCAGGGCTCGGCATGGAAGGAATACCTCCCCTGGACGTTGCCGCAAGTGAACCCGTCGCGTTTCCGTAAGCGATGATTTCCTTGTATTGTTCGGCAGTCAACTGTTGCAAATTCGTCGTCTCATCCAGCAGGCGGCCGAGCACTCCTCCAAGAAACGCGTCGCCGGCCCCTGTCGTGTCGACGACATCCACGGCATAAGCGGGAACTTCCCCGGTCAACGCTCCTGCCCGATAAAAGCAGCCCGCCGGCCCCCGCGTTACACAGATCAGGGAAATGCCGAACTCGTTATGGATCCGGGCGGTGCCCGCGTTTAAATCGCGTTCATCCGTCAGAAACTCCATTTCCTCCTCGGATAGCTTTAACACATCCGCATAAGGCAAACCTTCCCGAATCCGGGCTTTAGCCGTTTCCGGGTCCGGCCACAGGCGCAGCCTGAGGTTCGGATCATAGGAAATCAGGAGACCATGCTCTTTGGCCAGTCTCACCGCGGCTAACGTTGCTGAAGCGGCAGGCTCATGGGTCATGGAGATTGAACCGTAATGAAAGATTCTGGCGCTCCGAATCAAATCTTGATTGACTTCCTCCCAGCTTAACATGTAATCCGCTCCAGGCTTGCGATAAAACGTAAAGCTGCGATCCCCGGACTCATCCAATTCTACAAAGGCAAGCGTTGTGTTTTCCGTCTCGGAAAAGACCAGCCCTTCTGTAGAAATACCGTTTTGCCTCAGAATATCCTCCAGATAATGACCGAAGTGATCCTCGCCTACTTTACCGATGAAAGCCGTCTTCTTTCCTTGTTTGGCCAAGGCGGCCAGCACGTTAGCCGGAGCGCCTCCCGGGTTCTTCTCAAACAGCGATCCATGCGGACCTGTATAAGGTGTAAAATCAATTAAAAGTTCACCTAAAGCAACTACATCCATCTCATCTCGCCCCCGCTAATTTGTTTAGTCATTGGATTTTGGCATACACGCACGTATCTCTGACTGTTGTTCCGTCCGCGGACATTCCTTCATTTCTCATGATGACTTCCAAAGGAAATCCTAATCGCTCCGCCACCGCGCGGCTCTTCACATTTAAGGCGTCGCACCGGATTTCAACCCGCTTCGCTTTCAGGTCGTTAAACGCGTATTGTGCGATCCCCTCGACCGCCTCGGTCATATACCCTTGTCCGCTGTAGCGTGTGTCGATCCAGTAACCGATTTCAAATTTGGGAATGTACCAGTTGATACGATGCAGCCCCGAAGAACCAATCAGTTGATTCGTGTCCTTGTCGAACAGCAACAGCCATAAATCCTCACGTTTCAGGAACCTCAGATGACCTTCGCGCAAAGCAATTTCCGCCTCTTCTTCCGACATTTCTTTTTGGGCAAAAGGTAACCAGTCCTTCAGCTCTTCCAACGATGCCCGGACGGCCTCATACAAGGCTTTCCCGTCGCCGGGCATGGGCATGCGGATACGCAATCGATCGGTGGTGAACTCACTGGGAATGTCCATTAGAATAGGATTAATCGTCATTCTTGGCCCTCCTTCAGGGTGCGATGTAGGTGATTTCCATTCATTGTAATACGTTTATGGTACCGTGGGAAGATGGACATCCGGCTAACGAATCCAGAACACGCTATTCCCTCTTTTTCCAACCATTAGAATTTCTAACGAACTCCAGACACGCTATTGTGTTGTAACCCGCCTCTAAATGACCTATTTCCTATGATTAGCGTTACCTGGATTCGTTACATTTCTGAAGCAGCATATTTAGCCCATTTAGCGTTACCTGGGTTCGTTAGCCTCCAGCCCAGCCAAAAAAGAGCACAGGCCAAAAGCCCATGCTCGCATACTCTCACAAATCAATACTATCTAGCTCGTGCTAATTAACTCAAGCTAATTCACTTAAACTATCTAGCTCATACTCTTTCACGCATCTCACGCCACGTTCTCATGCTTCGCACGCTCATACCCACCTTACCCGCTCCCAACGCTTCATTGGTGCCATTAGTGCACCACTTCCACGCGATCGGCCGTGATGACGTTCCAGGTGGAACTCGCGTTCTTCGTGCCGGTCACCCGCACCTTGACGGTGTGATTGCCCGATGACAGCACCGGGCTGGTCCATACCAGTGTATTATCAACGCGCGATGCGCCGTAGAAATCCGCCTGCACCTCGGCTCCGCCGTCGATGGACACCCCCGCGATGCCGTGATGAGCGTCCTTCGTACCATAGATTTTCACTTGCTTCCCGTTGAAATCGACTTGGTAGAAGCTCCCTGTTGTAGCGGAATAGTGATCGTTGCCCTGATACTTGCCGCCGCCGGTGCTTGTGCTCCATGTGCCCGAGTACTCGAACTGATTCAATCCGGTCCCAACGGTCGCGTCATTCAGCACAGTCGATGCCGGCGTTACGACGATCCGATCCGCCGTGACAACGTTCCAAGCGGAGCTCGCATTCTTGGTCCCGGTGACCCGCACTTTAACCGTGTGGTTCCCCGCCGACAAGACCGGACTGGTCCAAAGTATCGTATTTGGGTTACGAGACGCACTGTACAGATCTACCATCGTCTCTGCTCCGCCGTCAATCGATACGGCCGCTATCCCGTGGTGCGCATCTTTCGTTCCGTACACCTTAACTTGCGTACCTTGAAAGTCGACATCATAATAACTGTTCGTCGTTGCCGAATAATGGTCACCCCCGTTATGATGCGAAGCATCGGAGGAGGTCTGCCACGTTCCAACATAATTGAACTGATTGTTGCCCGTACCCGTCACCGCGTCGTCCACTACAATATCGCCGCCACCGCCGGTGCCTCCGGAACCCGGTACAATATTCACTTCATCCCTGGTGAACACGTAAGGATCGTTGTAGGAGCTTTGAATTTCCCCGTTCGTGTTCTCCGACGTCAGATGACTTCCCCATACCATATGGAACGCATACAACGGCTGGCTGCTGAACGTCGCCGAACCCGGCACCTTGCCGTTCTCCGTAATCGCCATCGGCTTCCCATTCCCTACAGCCAACAGTTCATCATAATACGCTTGCTGGAAGCCGTCATAAATATCCTGACCGACCACGTCCACATAGTCATGACCCGGATAGAAACCGGCCAACGGCTCAGCCCAGTCATTGTTGGCGTTCGCCGACCATACCCAGATGAGATTATCCAGGCCGTGATGGTTCGTGTAGCGGTCATACATATTCATCCACAGCTGCTTGAACTGCGCCTGTCGGCCGCCCCACCAGAACCATCCGGCATTGTTCTCATGGTAAGGCCGCCACAGAACAGGCACACCGGCATCCTCCAATTGCTGCAAATAGCCGGCAATTTCATCCGCCTTGGCAAGCCATTGATTGTACAGCGTCGTGCCCGGCGTAACCAGCTCGGTCATCTCTTGCTCCGTGTACCATCCCTGAACGCTGCCCCAGCCCGCGTTATCCGGATCATTCGGCTTTTGCTGATGCCAGCTGAGCGTCACGATGGAACCCGCTTGATGTTCCGCGATCGCCGCGTTCACCATTCCTTGGCGCTGGTGCTTAATTTCCTCCCATGCGAAATCGCTTCCCCATAGGGCGGGGCGTTTTCCGGTTATATTTTGCACCTGATTAGACCATCCGCTCGGATCTTCAATGTAGTTGAACTGACCGGACAGAATATGGTTACCCGAAGTGTTATACAAGTATTGCAAAAGATCCCTCGAAGCCTGGGTAGCATCCGAATTGACCGGAGGCTGAGCCGCATTCGCGCGTCCGGACAAGCCTGTAAACGCATACATAATGAAGCATAGGGATAAACCAATTGCCAGAACCCGTCGAAATGAATCTTTCACCAACATAAACCTTCCTCCTCTAAATACATAGAATGATGGAGCATTGTGAAATGCTTTGGATAGGGTAACCCTCCCTTCATACCATGAAAGTGTTTACATTTAAAATTATATAGACTCCTAAGCCGGGACGGTAGGCATCGTTTTTCGCTTTAGGTATCCCTTTTTCGGGTGACCTAGTTTCAAAACCCTGTATTTATGGTAATTCTCAGGAGAGTGTTTAATGACGACAGCTATGTCCCTCGAAAAACCTGAACTTGAAGGAGATTGAAGATGGAACGAAATCATACGATGATGCAATTTTTTGAGTGGCATTTAGATAACGACGGGGCACAGTGGAAACGATTGAAAGAAATGGCGCCAGAACTGAAGCAGCGCGGGATTGATTCGGTGTGGATTCCGCCGGTCACGAAGAGCACATCATCGGAAGATACGGGATACAGCGTGTATGACCTGTACGACCTCGGCGAATTTGATCAAAAAGGATCGGTACGCACGAAATACGGCACCAAACAGGAGCTGCATGAAGCCATTGACGCCTGCCACGAGCAAGGGATCATGGTTTATGTGGATTTGGTCATGAACCATAAAGCCGGCGCGGATGAAACGGAACTGATTAAAGTGATTGAAGTGGATGAGAACAACCGGACCGAAGAGAAATCGGAGCCCTTCGACATTGAAGCTTGGACCAAGTTCACTTTTCCGGGCCGGGGAGATCAGTATTCCGCCTTTAAGTGGAATTTCGAACATTTCAACGGTACGGACTTTGATGCGAAGGAAAATCGCACGGGGGTATTTCGAATCTTCGGAGAGAACAAAAAGTGGAATGAGAACGTGGATGACGCCTTCGGCAACTATGACTATTTAATGTACGCCAACATTGACTACAATCACCCCGCAGTCACAGAGGAAATGGTTACATGGGGCAAATGGCTCGCCGAGACCCTGAAATGCAACGGCTTCCGTCTGGATGCGATTAAGCATATTGATTATGATTTCGTGAAATATTTTGCCGAACAGATCATTCAGGAACGCGGTGATGAGTTCTTCATTGTCGGGGAGTTCTGGAATTCCGATCCTGGGGCGTGTCAGGAGTTTCTGGAAACGATCGAGCACAAGATCAGCTTGTTCGATGTCGTGCTTCATTACAATCTGCAGAATGCATCGTTAGCCGGAAGAGATTATGATTTGACCAAAATATTCGACGGCAGCCTGGCGCAAAGCCATCCGATGCAAGCGGTCACGTTCGTGGATAATCACGATTCGCAACCGGGCGAAGCGTTGGAATCTTGGGTAGGCGACGCGTTTAAACAGAGCGCCTATGCTCTGATTCTGCTGCGTCAGGAAGGATATCCTTGCGTATTCTATGGCGATTACTTCGGCATCGGGGGCGAAACGCCGATTGAAAGCAAGAAGATCGCGATTGATCCGCTGCTATACGCGCGTCAGAACAAGGCGTACGGCGATCAGGAAGACTACTTCGACCATGCCAACACGATTGGATGGGTCCGCAGAGGCGTGGCAGAAATCGAGCGATCCGGCTGCGCGGTCGTGATTTCCAACGGGGATGACGGGGAAAAGCGCATGTTCATCAGCGCGGATCGGGCCGGCGAAGTGTGGGTGGATTTGACCAATACCCGTGAAGAACATATCACCATCGAAGAAGACGGTTTTGCGACATTTCCGGTTAACGGCGGAAGCGTGTCGGTGTGGGCTTTGCCGGAATTGGATGTGGAATAAGATAAACAAAGGCTCTGACGCGATTGCGCCAGAGCCTTTATTCATTTTGACGCATTTAACTCGTCAACCACACCCGCATGAGCGAGAACAGTTGATCCATGTTCAACGGTTTGCTGATATAATCGGAAGCGCCGGCGGCCAGGCATTTCTCCCTGTCGTACTTCATGGCTTTCGCGGTGAGCGCGATGACCGGAACCCCTTCAAATTCGGGTAATTTCCGGATGTTTCTCATCGTCTCATATCCATCCATGACCGGCATCATAATATCCATTAAGATGATGTCGAACGATGGTTCCCGCTGTAAAATCTCCATACATTCCTGCCCGTTATCCGCGACCGTAATATCTAGACCTGCCTGCTCCAAAGCTACAGTCAACGCAAAGGTATTTCGAATATCATCATCCACAATCAGAACTCGCTTATTTTTGAATAACAGATCCTCATCCGGGAATTGCGTTTTATCTTTGGATTGTTCGCCTTCCGTGAGGCGCGGCTCGTTCTTCGCGATTACGGAAGAGGAGAATGTCACCAGTTCAGCCGCTGCCGCTGACTCCGAATGTAACTTCAAGGGCTCCAGTTGATGCGAATCTTCATCTTTCAACTGCAGTAAGAACGTGAACGTGCTTCCCACCCTTTCTTCACTCTCCACAACGATAACGCCGCCTAACAAATGGGCAAATTCACGAGATATAGATAATCCCAATCCGGTTCCCCCGTACTTACGGCTGGTTGCTCCGTCTACCTGCTGGAATGCTTCAAAGATGAGGTCTAGTTTATCATGCGGGATTCCTATCCCGGTATCCTTTACAGAGATAGCCACCACGCTTCCCTTAATCTTTACTAGGCCATATCGGTTGTAGTCTTCGTCATCCAGCATGCTGATGGACAGCGTAACCTGTCCTTCACTGGTAAATTTGAACGCGTTAGAGAGTAAATTTCGAATAATCTGGTATAGTCTTTGCTCATCCGTCCAAATGACATCCGGGACATCCGGGCTCATCTCGACATGAAATTCGATCCCCTTCTGCTCCGCCAACGGAAGAAATTGATGTCTCATCATGATCGGAATTTCGGTTACATTCGTGATTTCGGTAACGATATCAATTTTCCCGGCTTCCACCTTGGACAAATCCAATACATCATTAATTAACACCAGCAAGTCGTTCCCGGCCGAATTGACCACTCTGGCATATTCCTGTTCATTCACGGTTAATGTGCCGTTTCTGTTCTCTGCCAGAAGTTGCGATAACACGAGCATACTGTTGAGAGGCGTCCGAAGTTCATGGGACATGTTCGCCAAAAAATTAGATTTATAAGTTGAGATCTCTTGAAGTTTTTTCGTATATTCTTCCATTTCAACACGAGTAATCTCCAATTCTCTTGATTTATTCTCGTTCACTTCATTCTGTTTCTCTAATTCATTGTTCGTATGCTGCAGCACCTCTTGCTGTCTTTCCATTTCTTCAGCTTGCACTTGTAGTTCCTCAGTTTGCACTTGCAACTCTTCGGTCATCACTTGGGACTCTTCAAGTAACCGTTCAATTTCCATACGGGTTTCCACGCTGTCCAGTGCAGTACCTAAGGAATGCGATACGTCCAAGAGCAGTTGGCGGTCCGTCGCGATGAACGTGCCGAACGTCGCTAATTCGACGGCCGCAATAACGCTGCCCTCAAATTCCACGGGAACGATGATCAGATGCTTGGGTTCCGCCTGGCCAAGAGCGGATGCAATCCGTACATACCCCTCGGGAATGTCATTCAACTCCATGACTTGTTTATTCATAATGCTCTGACCTACCAAGCCTTCACCGATGCGAACCGTCTTTAACCCGATATCATCCAGATTCGTGGCGTAAGAGGCTACTTTCAAATACTGTTCCCCGTTCCCCTTCCGGCAGCGTAAATACAAGACCCCGTAAGAAGCGCTCATCATAGGTGCGACCGTATTCAGAAAAGACTGCCCCAGAAGCTTCACGTCCGTCATGCCCTGAAACATTCCGATGATTTCAGCAATATTGGTTTTTAGTTGACTTTGTTGTTCCGTTGTTTCCAGGAGAACATTCATGGCGTCGCCCAATTCACCCACTTCATCGCGGGTTCGGATCTGGATGCGATGGCTTAGATTGCCTCCCGCCGAAGTGATGTCACGAATGGATTGGATGACATCTCTAATCGTTTTTGTGATCGTATTGGAGATGAATAACGCGGAGCCTATGGAAATTCCGCAGACCAATGCTAATAAAATGTAAATGCCCGCTTCAAGCGCCCGGTTCTGTGTGTTTAGCCGATCGGCTCTTTGTTCCGTCAGTTCCAACTCCGTATCCCGAAATATTTTGAACTGAGTACGAACCTCATCTACTTTCATCTTTCCTTTACCGGTATCAAAATAAGCCAGAATCTCATCCATTTTATTTTGTTGCTTGAGCAGAATGACCGGCTCCCCGGAGACGTTAATCCAGCTTTCTATATTGCTTTTAATTTCACTAAGCTTCTGCTTTTGATTCGGATTATCCGAAATGAGGGTATATAAATCATTGTAATACTCTTTCCATGTCGCTCTTCCGCTATTGTAAGGTTCAAGGTAGTTGGTTGCGCCTGTGATTACATACCCCCGTTGTCCTGTCTCCATATCCAACAGCTGTTTTTCAATTTGATAGGTCAGGTTATGGACTTCAATATCATGAGAGATAATGTAATTCTGCTCATTTTTAAGATGAGAGATTTGATTATTAATAATGATCATAGCTATGATTATAAAAATAAGGCTGATCAGATTACTGAGCAGTATCTTGGTACGTATTCCGTTTCTTATATTGGTGAACATTGCTCATTACCCTTCCTATATTAAAAACTGTTTATATTAGTCATATCTATCAATTTTAGCATATATACACCTGTTCATGTTCATATTAATAGTAAAGAACCGGCCATCGAAGGATGACCGGTTCTTTATGGTGTTCTTTACATACTAGTTTATGCGAATTGCGGGAGATAAGCTTTATTGGCTTCAAACATGCGATCAACCATCGACTTGATCTCTTCCAGGCTAAGAACCGCAGAGGTCAACGGGTCAAAGCAGATGGCTTGGAAGACCTTTCTGCGATCTCCGGTTAATGCGCCCTCGATAGCCAGTTCCTCTATTCTTGCGCTGGTATTCACAAGCAATGCCAACTGATCGGGGAGCGGCCCCACGTGCATCGGGCTTAATCCGCGCTTAGAGGCCAGGACGGGCACCTCCACACAACATCCTTCCGGCAAGTTGTTAATTAATCCGAAGTTTCGGACGTTCCCGTTAAATTCGAACAAGGTCTGATCTCCGAACACGGCGTTGAAAATGTAGGAAGCGTACTCATTTCCTCGCTTCAATTCAATCGGGCTATCGCGCCATTCCTCAAGTTGTTTATTCCAATCAAGCGCGGGATTGTCACGATGCTGAAGACCGGGCGCGTATAAACCCGGATTCCAGCCTGTGCCGTGCGTACAGTATTTCTCGATAAGGTCCGGACGTTTCCGGAACCAGGCATTATACTCGGAGTTATGCCCGCTCGATTCCGTCACATAATAATCCAGGTGCAGGTACATCTCATTCCTTACTTGTTCCTCATTGTAAATCTCCGGTCGATTGACAACCGCTTCGCGGATTAACGGATACGCGTCCTTACCGTTCCACTTGAAATCCAGGTAGAAGGCCTGATGGTTGATACCAGCACATCGATACGTGATTTCCCCCATCGGAGCTCCGATCCATCCCGCCAACATTTCAGCGGTACCCTGTACACTGTGGCACAAACCCGTTACCTTTACATTCGTTTCGCTTTGCATGACACGGCATAACATAGCCATCGGATTGGTGTAGTTGAGGAACACGGCGTCCGGACAATACCGTTCAATATCACGGCAAATCTCCAGCATCACAGGTACGGTTCGCAGGAAACGGAAGATGCCCGCCGGTCCTCTGGTGTCACCAATGTTAATATTTACGCCGTACTCCATCGGAATCTCCAAATCTGTCCGCCAAACATCCACATCATGTGCAAGAAGCGTGCATATAACCCCATTGGCGCCTTTCAGCGCTTCAACTCGATCCGTTGTGGCTTCGACCTTGGCCGGATATTGACCCGCGGCAATGATATTGTCCACGGTCTGCTTCGCATAGGCTAGACGATCTTTGTCGATGTCTAATAACGTAATCGTGCAGTCCACAAAGGCCGGAAACGTAAGCAGGTCGCGAACTAAATTCTTGGTGAACACCAGACTTCCTGCACCGATAAAGACGAATTTAGCCATACCGAGACATCTCTCCTCTTCTAACTATGAATATTTATTTCGCTGCCTGACGCTCGTCATATTGCTTCGTCCACGCTTCCTCTACACCTTTAAGGCCCATACCTTCATATTTCTTAAGCGTTTCAGCTAAGCGAGTGTCGACTTCTTCCGGACTCTTAGCCATAATAATCTTAGTGATGTCCGGTAATAGGCCCGATTTAATGTTAGCCCATGCAATGCCTTCTGGCGTTGTCGGATCGATGCTCAAGATGCCGAGAGCCGTCCCGTCAAAGCCTGCCGCTTCAGCAATCTGACGATCCGCTTTACGATCCGGGGATTCACTCACGCCTTCCCAGTTATACTTCTGGTTCTGGTTCATGTCGAGATGGCGAATACCCGTTTTCAAACCGTAAGCTTCCCAATCTTTCATCTTCTCATCGTACACACCATCTTTAAGCATAGGTACGCCGTCTTTCATATCATATGTTTCGCCTTCGATGCCGTAGAAGCTCGCAATCTGGCCTTCCGGACTCATGTAATGATTGAAGAAACGGATAATGGCTTCTGGATTTTTAGCGTTCTTCGTAATGACAGACACGTTCCAACCTACTGTGCCGTATCCTTGGAAATACGGAGTAACGCCTTCTTTACCTGCCGGAGCCGGAATAGCCTTGTAGAATACTTTCGGATCCGCTTTCTTCAATACAACATTCGGGCCCCAATAATCCCAAACGTAGCTGAAGGATGTAGCCCATTTACCCTTGTTGTAGGCTTCGTTCCGCTTCTCGTCATTGTTAGAGAAATTCTCTGGATCGATCATTTTCTCAAGGAACATCTTGTTTAACCAACGAAGATATTCCTTTGTGCTATCGTTATACATCCAGAATTTAACCTGTTTGTTTGCTTCGTCGTAATATCGGAACTCCTTGTTCTTGCTGCCCCACAAGTTAGGCGTTTCAATCATGAAGTCAAGATTATAATCCAGGCCGAGCGGATACACTTTCACTCCATTGAAGGTAGGCTTGGAATCACGAACCTTGTACAGATAACTTTCCAAATCCTGTATCGTTTTGATCTCAGGAGAACCCATCTGCTCATAGATATCATTTCTTACCATAACACTCTTACCTAAAGCAAATTCCCCTTTGTCATTGAACCAGTTCGGAATTCCATACAAATGGCCGTCAGGGTGCTTCAGACTGTCTACGACATGCTGAGGGATGTATTTACCCACAAGATCGTTAAATCCATATTCTTTGGCCAACTCATCAATCGCATATAACGCCCCGGAACTGACATACTTATCCCAAATTGGTCCGCGATCCATCCACATCACTTCAGGGTAGTCGCCGGATACGAGCATTACGTTGGCTTTCTCTTCCCCATTTCCGCCTGGACCTGAAAACTTTAATTGAACCCCGGTTTCTTCTGTAAGCTTCTTGGTAACCGGATCTACTCCCCATTTCTTTTCTTTAAACCAGTCATACATCCACATCGCGTTAACAGTTACAACCTCACCGCTTTTTTCGCCATTGCCTTTATTACTTTTATTACCGGAATTACCTGTGTTGCCCCCTGTACTTTCCGTGTTATTGCCACCTGAACATGCTGTAATTAAAGCTGCAATCATGATGACGTTTAATGAAGCCAGCATTCCTTTTTTTAAATTCATCCCCAACGCACCTCTCTTATTGTGTTATATATTTAATCTACCAACCTAATTGGAAGGTAAACTTGTTACTGTTCTCTTATCCTTTGAGCGCCCCAACCATAACCCCTTTGGTGAAGTGCTTCTGGAACAGGAAATAGATAAACATGATCGGTAGTGTCGTGACAATAACCGCCGCCGCACTCAAGGTTCGGCCGGTAGTTCTTGCCCGTTCTAACATCTGGGATGCCATAGCATCCTGTGCAGGCGTCTGATTCAAGGCGATGATTTTAAATAGATAGGTCTGAATCGGTTGAAGGTTTTCATTATAAGTAAATACATAAGCATCAAACCATGAATTCCATTGATCCACACCGACAAAAATACAGATGGAGGCGATGATAGGCATCGACAGTGGAAAGATGATGGTAAACAACAATCTCCATGTACCGCAGCCGTCGATTTTCGCCGCTTCTTCAAGCTCCGCAGGAATTTGCTCAAAGAACGTTTTCATTAAAAGCATGTACCAGATGTTAATCAAACCAGGAATGATATACACAGCAAATGTATCCAGCAAATGCAGATCTTTATATAGAAGGTAAGTGGGAATCAAACCGCCGTTGAAAATAAGTCCGATGACACAGATGAGCAAGTAGTACTTACGCCCAATCAGCATTTTCTTGGATAGACCATAGGCAAAGATCGCAGTACAGAATACGGTGGTCAGAATACCTAGCGCAGTACGGCTTACTGTAACGATGAGGGCTTGGATGATTTTGTCATCTTTAAAAATAACTTCATAACTCTGTGTCGAGAACAATCTTGGCCAGAGGTAAATTCCGCCTCGGTTCGCATCAGCTCCGTCATTTAATGAAATGGCTAACGTATTGAGGAACGGGTAGATGGTAACAACGCAGATCATAACCATGAGCGTAATGTTAAGGCTGTTAAACAAACTGAATTTAGTTCTCATAGGAGCCTCCTTCCTCTACCATATCCCCATGCTGTGACGTTTAGCGAAACGGTTAGCCAGAATGATTAGAACGAAACCGATAACGCTCTTAAACAATCCTGCCGCCGTTGCAAAAGAGAACCTTCCGAACTTCAACCCTACATCCAGCACGTAGGTGTCGATAATGTTGGCCACATCACTCACCAACGGGTTGCGCAGGACCAGAATCTGATCAAACCCGGCGTCAAGGATGGAGCCGATCCGCAGGATAAACATAATAACAATCGTCGCGATAATGCAGGGAAGTGTAACGTACCACATCTGCTGAAGCCGGTTAGCGCCGTCCATCTTGGATGCTTCATAGAGCTCCGGATCTACTCCTGTAATGGCGGCTACGTAGATGATGGCAGACCAACCCATTTCCTTCCAGTTCTCCGATATGATTAGCAACGGCCAGAACAGATTGGGCGATCCCAGGAACAAGATCGGCTCGCTGATTAACCCGCTGGCAAGTAACAAGCTGTTCAAAGCCCCCTCATCCTTGGCGAGCAATGTCGCCATGACACCACCGACAATGACCCACGAAACGAAATGGGGCAGATAGGAAATGCCCTGAACGAAAGAACGAAATCTCTGTGTCCGCAATTCATTCAGCAGAAGGGCAAATAAGATCGGAAGCGGAAACGTAAAGACAATTTTTAATAAACTAATCATTACCGTATTGTAAAGAATGGTATGAAATTGTGAAGAGGTGAATAATTCCTCGAAATGCTTCAACCCGACCCATGGACTTGCCCAAACTCCCTGAACGGGGATAAACTCCTTAAAGGCTAGCAGCAAACCATAGGACGGCAGAAACTTAAATACAATGAGAAACAGGATTCCGGGTATAACCATCAACTGCAATTCTTTCTGCTTCACAAGACGCTTCCATAGACTTGGCTGCCTTAAATCCGCCCCGGATTTGATTTCGCTTTTCTGCACAACTGCATGATTTGTCTTCATGATCGCACTCCTTCCTGCTGTATTCTTATAAGCATGTATTCATCGGTGAAATGTGAATGTTCTCAAATGAGGCATCACCGAATTGAGTAAAGAACCGCAGAGCCTCGTATTTCTTATCGATTCGTGAGATTAGAGTCCGGTTACCATCGATGCACAAATCGATCCATCCTTCCAGCACGATGGCTTCGACGAAAACCCGATTTTCAAGCGGATTCCACTGATATATTGAAGCGCTTTCATTCTCTTGAAATGCCGGAGCGCCGATTCGGTGTATTCCAATCTTTCTGTTAGAAGGTTCGAAGCGAATGTCATATCCGTTGTTGAACGAGTCGTTATCCGCAATAGAAAATCCGAAGAACATATTGGGATATCCAATTTTCACTTCAAAATTTATTGCATATTCTTGCTCCATCATGCCGACATGTCGTTCTTCAAAACCGTTAAAATCGCATAATTGAAACGTTTCCAACTCTGTACTGTCCAAGGCCGTGTCCAACAACTCCGGTACGAACTTCAGTCCCAGCGAACCATCCGCTTGCTGCACAAGTTCCCTTAATACTAATTCACCCGCATACTTGTCAGGTGAGGATAAGAACCCCGCCGCAATACGTCTGTCTTCACCGAAAGGCGCCGTCTTGGGAACTCGCATCTGTACACAATCCAACACATCCATGGCTGGTCTTAGCCAAGGCCCCATCGGATTACGAGAGTACCGGTATCGGGCTAACCCATTATTGCTGAAGATGAGATACGTCCACCCATTCCACTGAAAGTAATCGGGACATTCAGGTTCGTCACTATAACCGGGAACGATCATCGGTGCGACTTCTTGCCATTCCTGAAGGTCGGTAGAAACGAGATGCGCTAAACAACCCTTTTTCTGACTTCCCTCAATGATGCTTGTAGTAATTAACATATGGTAGTTTCCGCTATCGTCTTTCACAACATGGGGATCGCGAATCGACGCCAGCGTATATCGATCGGATATTTCGATGTAAGATTCTGTCTTCGTGAAATGGATTCCATCCTCACTAATGGCCCACGTCAATCGCGCAGGAGTACCGTCGACTGCTCTTACCGCGTAGAATGCGTAATATCGATCCTCTTCCCGAAATACGGATCCCGTACAGATCGAGCCTTCCCCTTCTTGCGTTATCCCAACGGCCATAGGATGGTGTTGCCAATGTTTGAAGTCTTTTGTCGAGCTATGCGCCCATTGATGCGCCCCGACGCCCCACTTGCTGCGATGACCTCTGCGATCGAACAAATAATAGAGATGATATACACCTTCGTCATAGAAGGGCATGCAATCGCCGACGCCCGTGTTGAAGCCCTTAGGCTTCCAATACTGAATGGATGTAGGTTCCGTGCCCAGATATATCCGCTCTGTATCCGCATCGACCGAGTCCTGCTCCATGTCAATTACCGCTTTATGTATCTCCGCTTTCTCCACGCCTTCGTATGTCAATACAGAAGCCTGGTTCAAGCTCACAGAGCCTAACGGCCATTCTTCGTCCAAGAGCACTCCATCGATATAGAGCTCCAGGAAATACCCTCCGTAACGAATGGTGACATCATGACATGATGGTCCAATGGCATTCCACGGAGCTGACAAGTTGAGAGGAACCTTGTTTGAATCCATGTGGATTTCAACAACCAAAGATAACGTTTCAGTTCCCGCAGTCAATCCTGAATAAATACGCAGACTTGGTTGGTTGCCGCTCTCAATGGTTAATAACTCACCACTCGGCACACCGGAACGGATGTGCGCGGTAAGCGTCAGCTCTTTAACGGAACCCCAGTTGAATGAAATTGCGGGGTCTCCTTGAACAAGAACGATGACTGGTTCCGTTGTACTGTAGTTGCTCATACCTTCACCACTCCATCCTGCAGTTTCTCCGTATCCAATTCGATGAATAAATCCCGGTTGTTTTCATATAGCTTGCGATAAATGGCATATTGATGTTCATATAGTTGCCTGTTCTCATCCCTCGGGCTCACCGGAATATCGTTAATCTTCACGACAGTTGCGCAAGCATGTTCCAAGTTGTCATAAATCTTGACTCCAATCCCCGCCATCATAGCGGCACCTACGCACGCTTGCTCCCGCATCTCGCTTGTATACACATCCCTATCCAGGATATCGGCCAGTATCTGTTTCCATAGCTGGCTCTTCGCTCCGCCACCCGATACAATAATTTTCTTCATATCAGCGCCCAGATCTTTAAATATCTCTAACCCGTCACGAAGGGAATAAGCTACGCCCTCCATTACCGCCCTTATCAGATGAGCATCATGATGTTTCAGTGTAAGTCCAAAAAATAATCCTTTGGAAAAAGGGTCCATATGGGGTGTGCGATCTCCTGTCAGGTAAGGCAAGAACAACAACCGTTCGCTTCCAGGAGGTACCAGCTTCGCTTTATCGGTTAGCGTATTAAAATCCTGATTGTTCAGGACCTGGGTAGCCAGCCATTTCAACGACAAGCCCGCGCTCATCGTTGCCCCCAGCAAATACCACTTATCAGGCACGGCATGTATGTACGTATGCGTTCTTAGCTTGGAATCATAGATGGGCTGATCGATAGGCGTGAACAGTTGACCACCCGTACCTATCGTGCAAGAAACCGTGCCGGGATGAATGATACCGTTACCAATCGCTTGCATCGGTTGATCGGCTCCGCCGTATACGACCGGCGTACCCTGCTTTAGTCCGGTCTCTGAAGCAGCTTGATCCGAAACTGTACCAAACCATTCCCATGGCTCTCCAACTTCAGGAAACAGGGCGGGGTCAATTCCAACCT
Organism: Paenibacillus swuensis; assembly: GCF_001644605.1. NCBI lineage: Bacteria > Bacillati > Bacillota > Bacilli > Caryophanales > Paenibacillaceae > Paenibacillus > Paenibacillus swuensis. The sequence goes on from NZ_CP011388.1 coordinate 830,592, forward strand.
GAGTCAGCAACTCCCCGGACCAATGACGATTGGCCACATTATATGCCGATGTGCTGGAGACATCCGTTGTCTCCACGCCGATCCTTCCGGTAAGCCGGTACCTCACATAATCCTTAGGAAGAATGACCTTATCTATGCGGTTATAAATGTCGGGTTCATTTTCCTTAATCCACATGAGCGATACTAGCTGAAAACCGGTTGAGACCGAGTTTTGTACTAATGTACCTAATTGCTTCTGAGTGAATGTCGTTTCTATGAATTCCTTCTGTTTAATCGTTCTTTGATCGCACCAAATAATGGCGGGACGTAATACGTTTCCATCTTGATCCAGGGCAACTAACCCGTGCATCTGACCTGAAAAGCCAATCCCTGCGATATCTTCTCCAACTGCATGGGCTTGCAGCATCGCTATTGAGATTGTCCGGCACACTAAATCCCACCATAATTCGGGATTCTGTTCCGCGTATCCAGCCGAAGGAATATTGATATCGTAATCCAGTTGAGAAAAACCGCTTATTTTCCCTTCCGGCTGCATAACCATGGCCTTAACGCTTGAGGTACCGATATCAATCCCCAATAGTAATGTCATTCTGTGGTCCCCCTCGATCCATGCAATGTATGCGTTTTCTTATATTGTTACTATAAATGAATTAATTGATTTAATCAATACATAAAAACAATAAAACTTAATTAAATATTAAAACCGCCATGCAGAGGAGCAACGTAGTTGTTATCTCCCTTGAATGGCGGTAAGAATCAGCCTTTTAATTACCAGGTAATTTTGTCGAAATCAGGTGTGTACCCTGCATTATTCGTAAATTGAATCGTGTTGTTCCCCTCGATCAGGTTAACCGTTACGGACTTATTTCCTAACACACCCCAACCACCGGTCGAGCCAAAGCTCACTAGTTGTGGATTCGCCCCATTCACGCTAATATATGCGGATCTTGTTTCCGCTGCCGCGTAATGGATCGTTAACGTATAATTACCGCTATAATCCGCATTCACCCCGTTGAAGCGAAGGACACCGCCGTTGGTGCCGATATTCCCGACCTTCTTGCCACCTGAACAGCTTGAACATGAATCAATAGTCGCACCTTGAATTACAGTATTACTCACGTCTTCTGCTTCGAGAGGATTTATAGCTCTCGTTACTGTCAATTTATCGAAATCAGGCGTGTACCCTACTCCGTTGGTAAACTTGATCGTATTATTGCCTTCGTTCAGGTATACCTTGACCGTTCGCGATCCAAGATCATTCCAACCTCCGGTCCCTGCGAAGCCTATAAGAGCCGCAGAACCTCCATTCACGCTCATATAAGCCATTCTTGGCTCACCTGCCGCATAATTCAACGTGATTAAATATTGACCTGACGAATTCACCTTCACACCGTTGAATTGCAGACTTCCTCCGGCTGAGCCGACATTCGCAACCTTCTTGCCCCCGGAACAACCAGAACAGTTGTCTATCGTCGCACTGGAGAGAATGGAATTAGCGGAATCCTCGGCCTCATACATATCCACTGCTTTCGTTACGGTAATCTTGTCAAAGTCCGGCGTATATCCACTGGTGTTATTGAACTTAATCGTGTTGTTGCCCGCGTTCAAATTCACCTTGACGGTCTTTGTCTTCACTGTATTCCAGCTTCCTGAGGAATCGAAAACTACCGGTGTGGCCGTACTTCCATTGATGCTCATGTAGCCTGTTCTTGTTTCCGCTGAAGCGTAAGAAACCGTTAATAAGTAGGTGCCTGCAGCATTCACGTCAACACCGTTAAATTGCAGACTCCCGCCGTTCGTGCCGATATTGCCTACCTTGCTTCCGCCGGAACAACTTGAACAACTATCAACGGTGGCACCGGAGAGAATCGTGTTGCCTGAAGCTTCAGCCTCTTTAGTTAAGCTGCCACTCATGTACAAATGCTGAAACGCAGACGTTCCATTACTTACGTTCAAGCCATAATATCCGCTCGTGAATGAACCATCGTTAGCATCATGAATCAATGTATTATCCAAGTAAACCTTAATATTCGCTCCGGATGTCACAACCTTGAGATGGTAGGTCGTATTCCTGAACAATTCCAAATTAGATTGAGCCAGAACCGATAAAGAACCGTTCACGTTCTTCATTAGCTTTATATTCTGATTCCCGACGTCGATATTCGCCAGGTACGCATTGGATCCGGTAGTATTGGAACGAAAGACCAAAGCGCCCGCATTTCCATTGGATATTCTTACATCGGCTTCATAAGTAAAATCGCCGCCCTGAACGGAGGACAGATTGAATGTATCCGAACCAGACCGTCCCTGCTTGCCATACATCGTATCCGCCCACTCCCCATTCTGAGCTGTCCAGCCCGTGAGATTCGAGACGAAAGGCGATTTCCCCCAAGCTTTGTTCATGGGATAGAATTGCATCGAATTCAAGGTGACATTAGCCCCCGTAGAGTAGAGCTCCAGCCCTGTGCTGTTGCGATCCGGGAAAATAAGGTCAGATATCAATTCCTTCCCGTTATTACCGAATACGTCAACGGAAGCTCGGTCTACGTAAATCCGCAACTTCACTTTTCCGCTTCCGTCCGGTGACAGCGGCGCGTTATGACGAGCGGCAAAGCCGCTGTTCGCCAGGAAATTAACATTGCCGGAGTTTGTTCGGTCCACAAACATCTGAGCGTTGTTCTTATCATATCCAACGGTTGTATACTGACCTCCGCCTTTACGAACCTTGAAACCGAACTCGCTTGCCGAAGTCGTGTTCACTTGGAATTCAGCTACAATTTCATAAGAATCCCCGGAAAGTCCGGACAACAGGTTGCTTCCTGGAGAAATTGTAGTGCTTCCCCAAGACATCGGATTCCCGCGAAGCGTTTCCATCTCCGCTACCGGCGTTTGCTGTAACCTGATTCCTTCCGGATATGTAACCAGCTTCATTTCCTTCGGAATACCGGTAATCCCTTTCCAGGTTGTTGCCGGAATCGCCCAACCATATTTCCAGTTGCTCTCCCAAGGGATAATGATACGTCTGCCGTCAGGCGTGTCGCTGAACGAGATACCGGCATAATCATCTCCGCCGTAGTTGCCCCACAATACCGTTGAGCCTGGGTTGCTGTTCGTAAATGTCGTCCCGTCGAAATCCCCTATGAAATACTGCCAACCCGAGCCGCCTGCGGGAGTCTGGCTGTTATTGCTGTTGATACTAACCACCATAACCCACTTCGTCGCACCGTTACCGTCCACTTGCAGAGGAAACAAATCCGGACACTCCCAAGTTCCTACATGATTGCCTTGTCCTGCACCGAAGTCGCTAGACCAAGTCCAATTTTTTAAATTAGTTGAAGAATAAATTTTAATACGATCTCCTGCTGTTATAACCATATTCCATTTGCTGGAGTTGCTGTTCCAGAAAACTTTGGGATCGCGAAAATCGGATACTCCCGGATTAGGAATGGCCGGGTTACCGGCATACTTCGTCCACGTACGCCCTTTATCCGTACTGTACGCCAACCCTACCGTTTGATTACCATAAGAGAATACGGCAATCATAGCCTCATGACCAAATCCGGCGGTGTTATTCCAGTCAATGACAGCACTCCCCGACTGAATTTCCATAGCTCCTTCCGGATAAAGAGCAATCGGCAGATGGTTCCAATGAACGAGGTCTTTACTTACCGCATGTCCCCATTGGATAGGCGGGCCCCCGTCTTTACTGTTTGGCTGATGTTGATAAAACAGGTGGTATCCACCCGCGTAGTAAACAAGTCCATTCGGATCGTTCAACCAACTGGTTTCCGGAGAAAAATGGTATTGGGCCCGATATGTTTCATCATAATATCCGTAATCTTCCGCGTAAGCCGCACCTGCCGTAATACTTAAGTACAATAAAATGTTAACAATTACAAAATACACCTTCTTCATTACAAATCACCCTTTACATAGAATATGAGATTCGATAGTGCTGCCTTGTCGTCGAATTCCTCCTTTACCATTCATGTTTGTTAGCGCTTTCAAATACAATATACACCTATTGCATGATTTAATAAAGTGTTTTATTCAAAAAAATATTTAATTTAATAGTCAAAAAACCGCCAAAGCAGAGGACATCATCGTTGTCCCCTTCCCTGACGGTGAAGGTTATGTCTATTATATTTTAGAAAAAGCCAAGTAGCTTGAAGGCTGATTCAGTATGGAATCAATAGCGATTGTTGCTGATCCGATTAGAATATCATCTTGTTCGAATGAAGATAATTCAACTTTGACACGATTCGAAATATCCGGCAGGACATTTTCTTTAATGGTTTTGCTGATCGTGTCGATTAACAGATCACCTGCCGCCGAGAACTCATCGCCTATAATGATTCGGTCGGGATTGTAGATGTTCACAATATTAACCAGGCCGAATCCTAGAAACCAAGCTGCCTTACGTACGGCTTCCTCCGTCGTCGCATCCTTGTCCTTAAGATCTTTCCAGACGGATCTCAACGAGGTGTGCTCCTTGTTCAGACTTTTGAGCAGCGCAGAAGTGGAACAGTACAATTCCAGACATCCCTGATGACCGCATTCGCATTTCGGCCCGTTGTAATCAATGCTCATGTGTCCAATTTCCCCGGCGATCCCCAAGGATCCTTGAAACACCTTCCCGTCAACAACGATGCCGGCTCCGACGCCCTGTCCCGCCGCAACGTAAATCATAACACCATGATCTTGATGAGGTTCGTCAAACCACCAGTGAGCCATTGCCCCGGCTTTAGCGTCATGTTCAATATAGACGGGTATGCCAAATGTGTTTGCCAGATCCTCTTGGATGTTGATTTTCTCCCATCCTGGGAAAAAGGTCATGAGCGCGATTCTTCCTTCATTGCGAAACAGGGGTCCGGGTGTTGCAATCCCTATGGCCATGACCTGTCCGGTCGTGTTCATCTCTATCGTCTCGGCTATAAGTTTCTTCATATTCTCGAATGCCGTAACGGAGCTGTCCAGCGTATTAATCGTAATCTGCTTGAGACTGTACTCGTTTCCTTCGAGATCATACATGGCGACCGAGATGAACTTACGGGCAAGTCGAATCCCGATAATCTTATAGGGCTCGCTATTCAATTTAATTCCGATGGAGCGCCGCCCCTTCTTACCGTCAATAATGCCCGTCTCGACAACAAGTCCCCAACTAATCAGCTCATTTATAATATTCGTTATGGTAGATTGATTCAGTCCGGAGGCTTGAGTGAGTTCAGCTCTGGAGCAAACCTGCCTCTTCCGCATGAGACGGATAACCAGAGATCGGTTCATTTCCTGCACATCTTCCAAATTCGTTCCTTGCTTGGATTTGGATACGATCATTTATTATCCCTCATGTCTATTTATTGATTGTATAAATTAATGAATCAAATAATTATACAACAATTTACAAGATCAGAACAACACGGAATATTCTTATAAGCTCTAGCCATGTATAAAGCCTCGATGAAACATCGCGGTTCATCAAGATTTTCAGCACACAGTCTGTGCTTGTGATTGTAGACGAGGAATAGTTTCATCCGCTTTGCAAATTATTGAAGCAAAAAAAGCCATAAAACCAGCCATGATAATGACTGGTTTTATGGCTTTACGCTCATTAATGTCTCTCCGTTTATCCAACAAGCTTCTTTCCTCTGTTCTTGCTAAATTGAAAGATGGAGTAAATGCTTCCCGCAAGAATCAAACCGATTAGCGCACCCTCTACGAAGTCCGGGACACTTACTTCCGAGCGGGATAACAGGATGTACACCACAAGCAGAATCGAGTTCACCAACGGCACTGCATTTCTCATGTTCATTCCTCCAATAATTATATGTTTTGTTTAACTCTTGTAAGCCCGCATCGCCTTGCGAAGCTCCTTCATCGACGGCCGCTTGCCGTACATCAGTACACCGGTACGGTAGATCCGCGCGGACAGCCAGCCGAACACGGCGATGGACGCCACCAAGATCGCGATGGACAACGCGATTTCCCACAACGCCGGGTCGGCGGTGCCGATCCGCAGAATCATCGCGTACGGGCTGAAGAACGGGATGAACGAAGCCGCCACAATCAGCGGTGCGTTCGCGCTGCTAAGCCCGAAGATGGCGATGTAGAATCCGCCCAACGACAGGAACGTCAGCGGCATAACCGCCTGACCGAGATCTTCCGTGCGGGACACGAGCGAGCCCACAGCAGCGAACAAGGTCGCGTACATAAAGTAACCCAGCAGGTAGAACACGATAGCATACACCACTAGCACCGGATCAATGTCACTAAAGTGAATATCCATTTCTTTAAACTGATCAATATTATGCGGCAGCAAGAAGTTGATCACACCAACCGCAATAAATAAGAGGATTTGCGTAATGCCTACGATGAACATCCCTATGATTTTGCCGAACATCTGGGTTAATGAATTGACGCTCGTAATTAGCACTTCCATCACACGTGAGCTCTTCTCGGCGGTAATCTCCGAGGCGATCAGCTGGCCGCTGCCCATGATTCCCATGAACAAAAGAATAATTGTCACGTACACAACGCCCGCCGCCATCGCGATTTCAGAGGAAGTTTTGCCGTTCTTGACGCTGCCCGTGCCGCCTTCCGCGGAAATTTGCACTGGCGTTATTTCAATCGGCGCGTAGATCAACGTCTTCTGCTCATCGGTCAAGCCGGCGTTCTGGAGAACCAAATCCGTCTTCACCACTTGCAGCGCCGTCTCCAATTCGCCTACAGCACCCACATTGATGGAACCTTCAGACTTATAAGTAAAGGTCGGGAAGGCGTTGCCTTGCTCTTCAACTTCCAGGTAGCCTTCGATATCTCCGGATGCCAGAGCTTTTTTGAAATCAGACTCATCCTTCGCATCCTTCACCTTCACCAGCACAATATCCGGCTTCTCCTGCTTGGCGAAATACGCATCCAATCCCGCGATCACCTCGCTGTTCCCCGAATCAATCACACCGACCTTGCGCGGATCATCATTGTCGAACAAGGAAATAATCAGCGGCAAATGAATGACAACCGAAATAATGAGTGCAATAACCAGCGATGTGATCACAAATGATTTCGTTCTAAGCTTGTTGCGTACCGTAAACCCGATAACCGTTCCCAAGTTATGCATGACGCTCACCCACCGATCTGATAAAGATTTCGTTTAGTGTTAATTCCGGCACTTCGAACTTCTGCAGGGGGCCTTGGCTCATCGCAGCAGCGAGCACGTCTTGCGCCGCTTCCGGACGATCAATCCCCAGCACGTAGCCTGATTCGGTGCGCTTTACGCCGGTCACACCTGCCACCGATTCCAACCCGCGAAGCTCGTGTTCCACGCCCAGCACCACTTTTTCTTTAGGGAATGAACGTTTAATGTCCTTAACCGAACCTTTCAACACCGTATTCGACTTGTGCAAAATGGTAATGTTCCGGCACAATTCCTCCACATGCTCCATGCGATGGGTCGAGAACAGGATCGAAGCGCCGTTGTCGCGCAGCTCCTTCACCGTTTCCTTCAGCAGCTCCACATTCACCGGGTCCAATCCGCTAAACGCTTCATCCAGCACCATAATTTCGGGATTATGGATGACCGCGGCGATGAACTGGATTTTCTGCTGGTTCCCTTTGGAAAGCTCCTCCACCTTCTTATCGTAGTACTCCGGCACCTCGAACTTTTCCAGCCACCGCTTCAGATCCGTGTCCGCCTGCTTCCGGGACACGCCGCGCAGCTGGGCGAGATACAGAATCTGCTCGCTCACCTTCACCTTGGGATACAAGCCCCGCTCTTCCGGCAGGTAGCCGATCCGACGCGAGTTCGCCAGCGTCTGCTTCTGTCCCTTCAACCGGATTTCACCGCTATCCGGATAAATTAAGCCCAGCACCATGCGCATCGTGGTTGTTTTGCCGGCGCCGTTCGCCCCCAGCAACCCGTAAATTTCACCCGGCTGTACTTCCAGGGAAATGTTGTTTACCGCTGTTTTGTCCGCGTATTGCTTCGATACATTGGTTAATTGTAGTGCGCTCATCGTTCACGCTTCCCTTCATCCTCAGGTTATTTCTGTTCATTCCTTATGATATAGTACATGATGTCATCCAAGTCCAACGCTTCTGTCCGCATGACCGGCAAACCCTTGCCAACCAGCTCTTGCTCTGTGGCGCCCGCGTCTGAAGTTACAACCCGTGTCAGATTTCCCTCAACGGTAGATTCTACAGCCGCACCGATTTCACCTTCCACGATGCCGTCCACCCAGTACACTTTCCATTGCCTGAACAGTTCATCCTTCTCATACACCCCAAGCACCTTGCCCTTGTATACAAAAATAACGATGTCCGCCAGCCTCCGCACCTCTTCAATGATGTGCGTAGCCATGACGATGGTTCGGTGTCCGTCCTCCATAAAGGATGTAAGCCGGTCCGTCATCTGCCTCCATACGAGCGGGTCCAGCCCTGACGACGGCTCATCGAGCAGCAGCAGCTCCGGGTTGCGCGCCAGCCCGACCGCAAGATCGAACCGGCGTTGCTCCCCTTTGGACATCTTTTTCAGCTTACGGGTAAGATCGATGTCCCAAGCCGCAATGAGCGAGCGGAATAACGCTTCATCCCAAGCGGGATACCAATGCTTGATAAAGCTTGCTTCGTTAGCCGCGGTTACGGAGTCGTCGGTGTACTCCGATGACTCCGGTACATAGCTGACACGCTGCTTCTGCTCCGGATCCTGATGAGCGGGGTTCACGCCCTGCACCCGTAACTCCCCTTCGTCCGGCTGCATCAAGCCCAGAATCATACGCATCAGCGTACTTTTTCCGGAGCCGTTGGGCCCGACAATGGCATACACGAGTCCGCGCTCGAATTCCAGTTCCAGGGGACCCAGTTCCATGGATCTCCCCAATTGCTTGCGCACGCCGTTGAAAGTTAACACCGCGCTGTTATTCATCTTGACCCGCTCCCTTCCCGTATTTGTTCTCCAGCACATGCATGAACAGCTTCTTCAGCTCATTCGCTCGGTACTGGGCTCGGATCCCGGTATCCACCGCCGCTTCCAGCGCCTCGGTTACTTCCTTGAGCCGAAATTTGTCGAGGTTGCCGGTCTCGATTTTGCTGACAAAAGTGCCCGTGCCCTGCTTCGTCCGCAGCAACCCCTCGTTCTCCAGATCCTGATATACCCTCCGGATGGTGATGACGCTGCAAGAAAGCTCTTGAGCAAATTCGCGAATCGATGGCAACAGCGTTCCCTCGGGCAGTTGGCCGTTAATGATCAAGCCGCGGAGCTGCACTTCTATCTGATGATAAAGCGGTTCCGGGCTGTCCTCTTTCAATTGGATCGGTATGCGCATGGGGGTCCACCTGCCTTGCTGTTTACTGTAGTTATCATGTTATCTGAACTCCCTGCGGTAAAGATGACGTATTGTGATGTGATATCCCGCGTACCATGTGAGACATCCAATGAGAATGGACACGGCCGGCAGCAGGGGACCGTACTGAACTTGGCCTTGGATCAGGTGCTGCGTAATGCTCCAATTCAAGACTCCGGCCACGATTACCACGATCAAAAGGAGAATGGTCATGACGAAATTCGTCATAAGATATCGCTTCCCGGAGTAGCCCAATTCATAGTATACATAGCAGGCCGACATGATCATGGAGTAACCGACAAGGGTAATTGTGAAGCCGATATATGGAATCAGGGTTAAAGCACCGTTCATCCTCTCCGTCAAAAAGTAAAGTACCGTGAACAACGTTAACGTGTTATAAATCGTGCATATGATGATATTGAGGAACCGGGCCAGAACCACCTCTTCAATGCGGATCGGCATGGTGCGATATAGCGCCATCCGCTTCGTAAACGTGTCATTCTTTATATAATTGAGGTAATCCTTCGTAAACGAGATGCCGAGCACGGATGGAAAGATGACAATCAACAAATCCGGCGCGATGCTCCATTGATCTTCCTCCACATGCAGGAGCCCGCCTAGGATGAGCACAAAGTACATGCCTCCCAGGAACGTCCACAGAAAACTCCACTTGTTCACCTTCAAATCTCGCTTGGTCATGAACCACGCGTTGCGCATCATGGTCTTGGTCATTCTGATCACCCTCGCAGTGTATATACTGTATATATTTATATACACAGTATACTCAGACGGAGGGGAGGATGCAATAGTAATGTTGGATTATTTTGAGAAAAATTTGTTGGAGGTGGTAAAACAGGTCATAAAGAGGGGGGAACGGTGGATGGTATTAGCCAAAGAGCAAGTGAATTCATGGTTTAGGTTAAGGGGTTAAGGAAGGTTTAAAGGGTTACGGGAAAGTGTCAGCTTCATGAGATAATGCTTCAAGTCGACGATCCGATTCGTCTCCGGCCGCAGCTCACTCCCGCAGACGATGAAAGGAATCAGCGTATCCTCCTTGTGCAGGGAGCCGTGGGCACCTCCTCCGACATGCGACGGAGAATAGCGATCCGCCAGTTCATAGCCGGGCTTTGCGGAAATGACCAAATAATCAACCGCATGGGAATGCAGCGCCGCTTGCAGCCTGCGCAATCCATCCGGGTAGGCGTCGTAAGTGATGCGGCCTTGGGCGATTCGGACATCGAGCACGCCCGGATAGCCCTCCAATGTCCAGGACTGCCCGTAGCCATCGGTCAATTCGCCGCCTTTTCTGTAGCTTAGCTTGGCACTTTCCGTACCGGTGGATAAAGCGCGAATCCATTCGCCGTCCCGCCAAGCGACGAAGCCGATTCGCTCTTCTGAGAGCAGCGGTTTCGCGACGTCTTCCCAAGGCATTTCGACTTTCAACTTATATAGATAGGCCATCGTTTCATTGACGGCCAGCACCAGTTCGGTCTCCGCCCGCACCTTGCCTCCGGTTCGATGCAGCTTGTATGCGCGCAATGTTTGGTCCAGCCGTACGATGGCTTGCTTCTTCCCCGACCGAATCTGCGACACCCCGCTGTCCCCCATCACAACGAAAACCGCCTGCTCCAAAGCCTCCTCCCGCGAGCCAAAAGCATCCATCAACCGCCCCAACCGCTCATCCGCTTTCACGACCAGTTCCAGTCCCGGTGGTCCACTCTTATGCAATGGCTTGTCCAAATCGGGCATGTAAACATACAGGAAATCCGGCAGCATGCTGCTCTGTATCAGATATTGGGCGCTATCCACCGCAAAATCGTCATTAAAGCCCATTCGAACCGCAGGGCCGTCGGATAAGTTAATTCGATCCTTCAGCGGATTCAGGAGAGATCCGAACGTGAGAAACTCCGGCCCCTTCACCTTCAATTGCTTCGGCAGCACAGTGAAGAGGCTCATCCACCAAGGAAACTTCATCTCATGCTCGGATGATCCCCTGTAGATGATGCCGTTGATGGAACCGGATGTAGCACCGTGCTTCGCCAAATCTTCGTAGATGGTCGTGATTTCCTTGCTCAGGTGGCGCCTGTTCAACTCATGGATAGAGCTATGTAACACCTGATTAATTCCGTGCTGCCAGATCTCCTTCGCTCCGGTGCCGTAGTTGATGAGGCGCTGTTCTTCCTTGTCGTACCAGATCAGCCCCGGAACTCGGTGACGATCCGGGTATGCGCCGGTGAGCAGCGTGCAGTCAATCGCCACGGACATCGTGGGGAACGAGCTGACCATCTCGGGATTCATAAATCCGTTCTCTATCAGATAGGAGAATGTGGGAAGGAGCCCCAGCTTTCGTCCTTGCTCTAAAGCATTCGTCAGAAGGGAGTCGATGACGAGGAGGAGCACTTTTTTGCCGTTACCCGTACCGAAATTCATGATTTTTTCCGTCATCGTTCTCTCTCCTGCCCATGGTTATGTATACCATAGTATGGTAAAAGAGGGTGCTCGCTATTCTCGGGTGAACCGGAGCGCAGGGTTACCTTCTCTGATCCGTGGCCATGCTTAGCGCGAGTCCGCCCAAGACGGTTGCCATGAACCAGCGTTGGATGTGGAGCCAGAACGGACGCTGACCGAACCACACCGCCACCTGTCCCGCGAACAGAACAATCAGCAGATTGACCATGAAACTGATCGTGATTTGAGTGAACCCCAAGAGTCCCGTTTGAAGCACAAAGGATCCATGCTCCGGACTTTGAAATTGCGGCAGCAGCGTTACGTAAAGGACAGCAATCTTGGGGTTCAGCAAGCTGGTGAGGAGTCCAGTGAAATACAGCCTTCTGGGACGCTCCACCGGCAGAGTCTGCGCCTCAAGTATGGAGCGTGCTCCGGGCTTCACGGCATTCCAGGCTAACCACAACAAGTAGAAGGTGCCTGCCCATTTGATCGTATCGTATATTACAGGTACATGCTTGAACAGCACCGACAATCCCATGACCGTAGCAACGACATAGACCAGAAATCCGGTGACGATCCCCAGCAAAGAGATGATGCCTGCGCGTTTGCCTTGGGTGATGGAACGGGAGATCAAGTAAATCATATTCGGTCCGGGTGAGCACACCATGCCTAGGGAAACGAGGGCAAACGCGGCCAAGCTGCCTATGTCGATCATCTATATTCCTCCTGTGGCTCAACAAAGTTTCTTTGCTAGCTATAAGCATTACACTAATTGGAAGGACCCTGTCAACATTTTTCCAAGTATATTCACCAGAGTTAACAGCACGCCAAGAGGTTACTACATTATATGAAACGAACTCAGAAGAACCTTAGCTTGGTATTTTAAAGTATTCACAGTTTTAACGAATCCAGGAAATGCTTAAAGCACGTTTGAGCCTGTTTCAAAGCATGTTTATCCATATAAGCATCGTCTCGATTCGTTAAAGTCCAGATCTTGTGAATAATCAGCTCTAAGGCTCGCCCAGATTCGTTAAACATTTTTGGAGCTTGCCCGTTCGAGTACTCTACTAGCACCTCCACCTACCCCACACACAAAAAAACCAACCCTGCTAACACAGGATTGGCCCCCACTACACCTTCTCGTTCGTATACGCTTTTCGTGAATCCACGCCGATCGTCAACACCTGATCCGCTTTATCATAACGCACATCCGGCGTCCTGCGGCCGTAATACCAGCATTTATTGTATTGAACGCCGTTCTCTTCTTCCATGTAGAACAGGTTCAGTTCATCTTTATAGCCCCGAACCAGATCGGCCACGTCCGCCGGCACCTGTTGAACCGTAAAGATCCAGCCCTCCACAGCCATCTCCACGTCAAAAGAGACCCCCGCACTCAACGTATTAAACAACATCCGCCCGGTTACATGCTTAATCAACAGCTTCTTTTTCATGAATGCCTCCCTTACCGTTAAGGCAGATCGATCAAAAGAAACATCGACGCCTGTTCTGCCGTAATCTGAAGCTCTGACGTCTCTGTGATTCTGGCAGCGTCGCGTCTGGCCAGAACTTCGCCGCTGCCCAGCTTGAGCTCGCCTTCAATGACCGAGATATAGATGCGTCGGTTCGGCTCCTGCTTGAAATCAAGCGATGACCCCGGCGTTAATTCCGAAATATACATCGTCAAATCCTGATGAATATGCGCGATGCCCTCGCCGGATTGTTTGGAGACGATTGGCAACAACGCATTCTGCGCTTTGGCTATATCGTATCGGGTAGCTTCATAGGAAGGGGCAAGCTCACGCTGATCCGGGGTAAACCAGATTTGCATGATGTGCACTTCTTCTTCGCCCGGGTTGACCTCGGAATGAATAATGCCCGTGCCTGCCGTCATGCGCTGCACTTCACCGAACGTCGTCGTGACCGTGTTGCCTTCGCTGTCTTCATGCTTCAGGTGACCCTTCAGCACAACGGAGACGATCTCCATCTCGCGGTGCGGATGCGCGCCGAAGCCTTTGCCGCCGTGAATAATATCGTCATTAAATACGCGAAGCGGCCCGAACCCGATGTTGTCTGGATCATAATAGTCTCCGAACGAAAAACTGAAATTACTCTGCAACCAACCCAAATCCCCTGAGTGCCGTGATGATGCGGGATACAGCTGAATCATCGTTCCTCACCCTCCATGTATATATCTATATATTGCTGCTTTCCTTAACATACCATACTTAGCCCCGTTAAGAGAAATGTCTCAGCAATTTTCATGCCACTCCGTCCAAAAAGAGACAGGACCCCAACTCTCAGAATGCTTAAATCGTTGCCCCGCATGTTGCACAAGTCGCCAGGTTCATGGATCCAACCACTCTACCTCTAAGGAACTCAGTTAGCGCTAATCGCTCATTTTAAACGTGTTTATTATTCTAACGAACCCAGTTAGCGCTATTTATCTAAAATCCACCGAAAACTGGGCCAAAACAGCAATTAGCGTGATCTCAGTTCCTTGGAGCAGGAAAAGGGTGTGTTTAAGCAAATTAGCGTGTCCTGAGTTCCTTAGAATGTTAGAGCGTTATCGTACATCCGAGAGCTTCCCCTTCCACCAACTAGATCATTACGTGCATCTTGGCACACGCATTACGCACACACGCACCCACACGCATAAAAAAAAAGCCGACCGCATCACGGCCGACTTCATCATTCAATTGCATTACATCCCAAAAATCGCGTCAATCAAAGACTTCTTATGCTCCGTCGGATAGATAATGTACAGAATCAGATAAACCGACAGCCCCGTGATCGCGGTAATAAACCAGATAATCGAGGTAAATCGGCCGATTTTTCGATGTTTGGCGTACTTCTCTTTATAGCCGAGCACCAACGTAACGATTCCGAACACCCCCGCGGTCGTGGCCAGCACGATGTGGAACAACAGGAACACCAGATAATAAGGCTTCAACCAATCCGGGCCCGCGTAAGGCGTACTACCCAGAATAAACACGCGAAGCAAATACATGATGAAGAAGATTAACGCCGCTAACGCACCCAGCTGCATAACACGTTTGTGGGCTTCCCGATTGCCTTTAATGATTAACACCCAACCAATCGCGACAAGAATCGCACTGATCACAATAAAGGAGGTGGATATGAAGGGTAGAATTTGAAACAAAAGATTCAGCTGCCTTTCTCCTGTTAAATAGGTTGTCCGTTCCGGGTGATGTTCTCTTCCTTATTCTCACGCTTGAACCATTGTCTGAACACATAGGCCAAAATAACGCCAAACACCGCTTCTTGCAGCAATTTCATCAGCGTACCGCCCAGTTGCTGATCGTCCAGCGGCGACATCAGGTTAAACACCGTGGACGGCCCGCCTTCGAACATCTTCAGCAAGTCGGCCGGGTTGCCAGGCACACAGTATCCCATAGCGTCCGCCCATACCTTCGGATCGTTGTACACCGCGTACATAGGATCGCCGGCAAAAATAATCAGCGCGCATGAAGGGGTCAACAGCAACCCGTTCAGGAAAATATAGCCCATCTTCCGAAGCTCGGTCAATCGGTTATATTCCGGAACCGGGCACATAATATGCCACCACATCATGAACGCGGCTACGAGAAGCGCCAGGTAATACGCCGTGTGTAAAGCATAATTCGTCATAATCGTATCATGCACCTGCGGAATATGGTAGAACGAGAACATCGTATTGAATAATACCGCCGTAAAGATCGGGTGCATTAGCGCACGGTTCTGTGGATTTCCCAGTTTACGCAGGAAAGGTCTCCAAATCCATGCCGGAATGCCCAGCAAGATTAACGGAGGCACGATAATGTAAGAAATCGACATCACTAACATATGAAAAGTAAACATCAAATGTCCCATTAAATCCAGCGGACCGCCTTGCACGAGATAGAACAAGAATAATCCTGTATAAAACAGCGTTTGCTGCCTCTTCGTGACAGGCACGGAATCCTTGAAGCGATTACGCTGAGGTCCGGTCAGAAGCCAGTAACTTGCTGCAATGAATAGCATGAAGATCATAAAGAAAGGGCTGAATAAAGCCGTATAGCCAAACACATCAAGTCCCCACATCTCTAGTCCTCCTTTCTCTTATCATTGTACTGGAACCCGACAATAATTCCTAATTACAAATTCATGAACATTCTTCCTCTGTCAAAAAAATTTATGCCTGTACTCCAGCGGAGAGATCCCCTCTAACTCACGAAATGTCCTGGCGAATTGTTTCGGGTTGTCGTAGCCTACCTTTTGCCCCACTTCAAATACCTTGTCATCCGTCTGTTGCAGCAGTTCCTTCGCCTTGAGGATCCGAATCCGCTTCAGGTAGTTCACGAAGTTTTCCCCGGTGTAGGATTTGAACGATTGGCTGAAATACGTATAGTTCAAGGAGACGTGATTCGACACCATGGTCATGCTGAGTTCCTTATTGTAGTTGGCATGGATGTACTCCAAGGCTTTCTTCATTTCCTTCTGGTCCAAATGCACGGATTTCAGGCCGTTAATATACTCGTTCAGCAGCATGAGCAGGTTCTCAACATCGTGTAAGTATTCGTGGAACGTACCGCAGCTGTACATATTGCCGACTTTCTTGTACATCTTCAGAATATCGACGGACTCCTCGCCGTATACGTGAAACACCCGGTCGAACACCAGCTCGTTGAGCGCTGTGCTGATCGCTTCCAGGTCTTCAATGTCCCATGTGTTCATCTTCGCGACGTCCAGCACCTCGAGCAGCAAAGACCGCATCTGTTTATCCCGATGGGTGCCGAGCATATTGGCAATGCGCCGGATATTCTCGAGCGGCAGATCCTCCTGCCTGGGCCTACCGCTGATGCTTCCATAGGAAATCATCACGGCCTTGGGATGAAGGAAGCCGTATTTCAGCGCTGTCTTAGCCTGAAGGTAACTCTGCCGGAGGGCGCCCAGATCCGCGCTGCGGTTGCTGATCCCGATGAGGGCGCGTTGAAACGGCTGATCCTGCAGACCGGCGGCCAGCTTCCGGTAAATCTCCGCATCGTTAGCGATGAGCACGAGATTACCGTCCCGGTCGGTCAGATGCACGGCACAGGCGCCTTCATCCGCGCCGTCCCTCATAAACCGTTCCATGCGTGACAACAACGCGTCATAATGAAGGTTTCGGTAGTCTCCCTCGCCGTGCCTGAGCACACCGACGTGATACCCTTGCGCGAAGTCCTGCAGGCCGATGCGCTCACAAATCTCAAGCACCTTAGCCGGAGACATCCCCTCATCCATCAGGATATTGCCCAGCTGACTTGCGCGCAACTGCTCCAGCACGCTGTCGCTTTCCTGAAGCCGGGAAGCCGTCTCCTCTCCGCGCAACAATTCCGCCTCGGTGCGGCGAACAGCTTCAACCAGCTCATCGCGCTTAATAGGCTTGAGCAGATACTCTTTCACTTCGAAGCGGATCGCTTCCTTCGCGTATTGAAAGTCGTCGTGCCCGCTTAAGATCAGCACGGCGGGCTTTCTTGGCGACGTCTGCAGCTTGCGAATCAGCGCGAGACCGTCCATCCCAGGCATCCGGATATCGGTGATCACGATATCCGCCGGCGCCGCCAGATGGTCCGCCAGCGCTTCCTCACCGTCAGCCGCCATCACCGTGGTGAATCGTCCGGGTAACGCGCGCTGCACCATCGCTTCCACACCCAGCCGAATCTGTTTCTCATCGTCTACAATCAGCAGTTTACGCATCATCCTGCAGTCCTCCGGATAATAGTAGTAGCGGTACGGTCATACGAACCGTTGTAGATTGCCCTGTCTCGCTCAGTACAACGATACCGTAGTCTTTGCCATAAAAGATGCGGATGCGCTGGTTCACGTTGCGCAGTCCGATGCCGCTTCCCTCGGTGAGCGAACCGCCGCGAGGTTCGGAAGGTTCCGGCTCTTCCGTCGCGATTCGTTCGTTAAGCGCGGCCAATGCCGCCGGCTGAATACCTGCTCCGTTATCGGTAATCTCAATCACCATCCCTTCCGGCGAGGCTGCGGCCCGAATCGTAATCCGCAATCCCTCCCGGTCCAGACGGTGAAGGGGCACGCCGTGTTTCACGGCGTTTTCGACCAGAGGCTGCATGGACATCTTCAGCATCTCCTGTTCGTAATAGGCCGGTTCAATTTCCATAATCAACTCTATAGCATTGTCGAAGCGTACATTCATGATGGCGACATAGTTCGTGATATGGTCAAGTTCATCCTTCAGCCGTACATACTCGCTGGACCAGCTGAGATTATAGCGCATCATGCCGCCGAGCGAGGTCAGCGCGTCCGACACACTGTATTGACCCTCAATTTCGGCCATCATCTTAATATTCTCCAGCGTATTGTACAGGAAGTGAGAATCAATCTGACTGCGGAGCGTCTTGAGCTCGGCCTCCTTCGTGGCGGCCTTCTTGTTCACCTCTTCGACAAGGAACGTGTTGATTCGCTTGAGCATTTTGCGGAAATGGAAGGCTAACTCCCCAATCTCCCCGCTCCCCTTGATCGTAATGTCCAAATTGAAATCCCCCCGGTGTATTTTCTTCATGGATTCGGTGAGAATTCGCAATTTTTTGAGGATAAGGGAGTTAAAGAAATAGGTCGTCACCGACAATACCGCCACCATAATCAACATCACAAGAATGATATTGTTACGGGTGTCGTAGATGTCCGTGAACACGTCCTCCAGCGAGACGACGCCGATCATATTCGCTTCCAGCGTGTCCAGATAAGTGTAAACGATAAGATAGGGCACGTCTCCGTCCATGAAATGTCTGCTGCCGATTTCCGTGCTGCGGTTGTTAGCATAGGTCCGGAGCAGCTTCTTGGTTTCCACACCGGCTTCGCTAAGAAAGCGGTTACCAGATTGGGTATAAGCTTCCCCGAACCGATCCAGAATCACCGTCTGCGACGGGTTGCCCGCGACTCCCGAGAACGACTTGGGGAAAAAATGTTCCAATGTCATATCAACCTGAACCGCGCCCGCTTTCATCCCGGTGGAAGAGAGAATATCTCTATACAATGAAATCTTAGGGCCGACTTCTCCGCTCTTGCCGGTAATCAGATCCACAGCCTTGTTTGCGAACACCCAATACTGTATTCCTTCTCGTTTCTGCAGTTCGCGGTACCATGCAGCATTCGTAACCCTGTTCTCATGCAGGAATAACGGCCAGATCTCGTATACATAAGGATTGCTCGTATACATCCGGATATGATCGATATCCGGATTGTTGTACTGCAGACGCAGGAGATTAGGAACGATTTCTTCGTCCATCTGGATCAATTGCTCGGCTGTCCACTCCCGATTCGCGTTCAGGTATTCCTGCGTATCTCGATCGGATAGCACCAGCTGCGCCGTGCGTTCCATCGATTCCATATTGTTGCGGATATTAATCTTCTCAATCTCCATAAACGTACGATTTTCCTGGATGATGGCTTGGATTCGACTAGCATAAAATTCATTAAAGAAATAGCTCGAGAACAATACTGTAGGAAGTAACAGGATAAGCAGATAGGCGATAATCAGCCGGGTCTGAATTGGTAAACGGTCTAACAGGTGTTGAAACCGCACCCGGTGTTCCCTTAGTTGAATCTTCATGGCATCCCTTCCATATGAACGAATATCGCAGCACTTCTATCATATCATCATAGGAAGTCTAGGAAAATAACCCCATAAACCTAATGGCTTATGGGGTGCGCTTCCGTCTTACTATTATTCAGAGAATTTCTCCAGCTTCTTCAGGTTCTCTTCATACCGCTTCTGGCGGTATTCCTCGACTTCTTTAAAGCCCAGGCTGTCGCGCTTCTTGATGAATGTATCCCAGAGCTTGTCGAAGTCGGCTTCGGTCTTGGCCAGCATCAGCTTTGGCAGCGTGTCTCCCCATAACAGGGAAATCTTGTTCGCCTTGACGCCTTCCGGCGTCATGCCGCCCGGCATCGTCAGCTCGAATGCGGAGAAGTCCACCAGCTTGCCCTTGGTCCAATCCCGCGGTTGCTTTACCGGATCTTTGGAAGGCGGTTGCCACTGTTGCAGAATATTACTGTCTCCAAGCCAGGATGCGCCTTCCAGGCCGTATTTCGTAAAGTAGGCCTCTTCGCTTTTCTTCTTCTCTTCCAGAAGCTTAGGTAGAATCTGATCTTTGCCGTCGATGGTATCGTAAGTGACACCTTTCTCGCCCAGATAGAAATCCCGTTGCCCTTCTTCGCTGACCAGGTAACTCAGGAACTTGATTGCGCGCTCTTTATTCTTTACATTTTTGGAAATGAGCGTAAGTGTCCATCCGGAGATGCCCGGTCCGTAGAGTGTCGGCGGTGTCATCTCGGCATTGGCCGGTCCGTCCACAGCGATATACACGCGGTTCTTGTCATTGCGGTAGATTTCTTCGTTCTGGCCCGCCATATCATTCGCTTGATACAAGGAGGCGAAGTAGCGGCCCTGCGTAAATTTTTCATCCATCTGTTGGCGCTTGTCGATGAATACCTCTTTGGAAAGCAGACCTTCTTCATTCGCTTGGCGGAACACCTTCATCCACTTGATGAACTCCGGATCGGTTGTGCGATCGTACACCTTGCCGTCCTTCGCCATCGGAATCGCGAGGAAGTTCTGAAGCAGCGAATCCAGTTTGTCACCGTTCATCATGGAGTAGCTGCCCTTGTCATGAAACTCTGTCAAACCAAGCGGGATCAACGGCTGACCGTTCACCTTCGGGTACTTTTCCTTGGCTGCCTTTAGAGCGCCTAAGAATCCTTCGGGTGTGCGCATATCCGGTTTGCCGAGCGCTTCGTACATATCCTTGCGCACAATAAACGTCTGGTTTGATGTATACGTGTCGCCGTATTTCTTATAATCCATCGGCGATACCGAATAATTCGGCAAACCGTAAACGTTGCCGTCCTCTTGGGTGTACCAAGCGAGCTTCGCCGGATCCGTCACCTTGAAGAAATAGGGGTCATATTCCTTAGCCAGTTCGTTCAGCGGAAGCACCATGCCGCTGTCGATTAATTGTTTCACCACATCTTCCGACCATGAAATGGTCAGCAGGTCCGGCAGCTTGCCGGAAGCGATCATCGTGTTCAGCTTCTCGATCTCATTGCCGGCCGGAATGATCATCTTGAGGTTCACGCCGGTTTTCTTCGTAATATACTTGGTTACCACCGTCTTGCCCCAGTCCTTCGAGGCCCAGGAGAAATTCACATACCAGTCCAGGGTGATCGGCGACGTATCTTCCTTCCAACCCGGTTCGGCATTGGCCGCATCTACGGTGTTGCCTTCGGGAGCAGCAGCCGCATTGCCGTTGCCGGCGGCATTCCCTTCACTGTTCGCAGCCGCTTGACCGACATTACCGTTCGTGTTCTCCCCGTTGCCGCCATTCGAGCAAGCCGTTGTAAATGCAATCATCAGCATCAGTACAACCAGCCAGGTCTTGCGCATGCCATTCTTTGTCATGTTCATACCCCTCTTATATGAATTTAATAGAAACCGTTCGCCGTTACCCTTTCATGGAGCCGATCATTAAGCCTTTGACAAAGTATTTTTGCAAAAAAGGATAGACAACCACAATCGGCAACGTCGTAACGACCATGGTGGCCAACTTCACGGAAAGCATCGTCATGGACTTCTCTATGCTTGTTGTATCCACGATTTCCGAGGTAGCTGCTTGCGTGACAATGCGGTACAGGAACGTCTGAATCGGATGCAAGTCGTTGTTGTTAATGAAGATGACGCCCGTGAAATAATCGTTCCATTGATATACACCATGGAACAAGGCGATGGTAGCAACGACGGGCATGGAGATCGGCAGCATGATTTTGTAAAAGACGGTCAGGTCGTTCGCCCCGTCTATCTTTGCCGCTTCTTCTAAACCTTCCGGAAAATCCCGGAAGTACGCCAGAAAAATCAGCAGATGAAAGAAGTTGAACATGACCGGAATGATATATACCCAGAACGTATCCAGTAAGCCAAGATCCCGGAAGAGCAGGAAGGTCGGGATTAAACCGCCCCCGAAAAACAAGGTAATCGTACCTATCCCCATATACACCTTGCGGCCGAGGAGCTCTCGACGGGAAAAGGCGTAAGCGACCATAGCCGTGAATAGTACATGCAATGCTGTGCCGATTACGGTTTTGGCCACTGTTACACCCATAGCGAGCATAATTCCGTTATCCCGGAATACAGCTATGTAGTTATCCAGGGTAAACATGCGCGGCCACCAGTAGATTCCTCCTCTTAACGCATCCCCGCCTTCGTTCAGCGAGTTGATCAGTACGTACCAGATCGGATATAAGGTAATGAAGCATAGCGCCAGCATGACGAGGTGATTGATGCCTTCGAAAACCGCGTCGCCGAATGATATTCGCTGCCATCGTCTTCCCATTGGTTCCTCCTCCTTTCACGAATAGCCGTAACATTAGAACAGTGACGTGTTATTTATTTTCTTAGTCGTGTAATTCGCCAGCAGCAGAAGAAGAAGTGCCAGGACAATTTCAGCAGTCCTACCGCCGTTGCATATGAGTACATAGCTGAACCGATACCTGTCTGATACACGTAAATATCGATAACATTGGAGGCGCTCTCGTTCAACGGGTTTCGAAGCACAAGAATCTGGTCAAAATTTGAATTCAGCACCCCGCTTACCGCCAGAACAAACAGGATTGATATGGTAGTCGTCATCCCGGGCAGCGTGATGTGGCGCATCTTCTGAAACCGTCCGGCGCCGTCAATCGTAGCCGCCTCGTAAAGCTCGGGGGACACGCCTGCAATAGCGGCAAGATAGATGATCGCTGACCAACCGAGTTCCTTCCAGATGTCCGAAGTAATGACGATTGACCAGAAATAGCCGGGCTCAGCCAGGTAGGATATCGGTTCATCGATGAAGCCGAACGTCATCAGGATGTCGTTAATGATCCCTACATCGGATAACCAGGTGGTCAAAATCCCGCCCAGCACGACCCATGACAGGAAGTGGGGCAAGTATGTGATCGTCTGCACCATACGCTTGAACTTTACGGAACGCAGCTCGTTCAGGAAGAGTGCGAACAAGATGGGCAGCGGAAATCCGATGGCCAGTTTGATCAGCGAGATGCCCAGCGTATTGCGGATGATCAGCCATAAATTCTCATCCTCCAGGAAAGCTCGAAAATGATACAGCCCGACCCACGGCGCCTCGGAGATGGGTTTCGTGATGAAATATTCCTTGAAGGCAATCAGAATGCCGTACATCGGAATATAGTTGAAGATTAGCATCCAGACGACCCCGGCAAGCGCCATCGCCTGTAGATAACGTTGGGCTACAAACTTCCCCAGCATTTTCTTCAGCTTAGTGGCCGGTCCGGGCGGCGGCTTGACGGTCCAGCCTCCGGAAGCTTTGGTCATCGTATGGGGCTGTGCCTGAGGCTTCATATGCATCGGTCCACCCTTTCGTTACAAATGTAAGTGTTTACATTTGTAATTATAGGGGGAACTGAGAGGGGGCGGTAGTCCGATAATTTCATATAAGGGATCGGAATTTCGGATGTTTGATGATGACGCACGACAAAAAAAAGACGGGCCTTCAGGAGGCCCGTCTTTATTCATGTTATTTAAGTTTTACCAGAAAGCCCAGTACAGTGCCATGACCACCATGGAACTTGCGACGAAACCGCCGAACAGCAGACCGATAATCGGGAACAGATGTCCGCGATCTTTCATATGCATCCAGTAAGCTAACTGCATAATGACCTGCAAGGCAGCCATCGTTAGCAAGATGGCGATAACGAATTTACGGTTCATCTCGCCTGCCATAACCGCCGCGAAAGCGATCAGTGTTAATACCAGGGAAAAGATAAACGCGATGTAATGGTTTCTCGGGCCTTCATGAGCGCGGCGTCTTCTGCCGTCTTGCTCCGTCGTTTGTTGAGGTGCAGACATGGATTAACCCACCTTTCCCATCAAGTAGACGACTGTGAAGATGAACACCCACACAACGTCGATAAAGTGCCAGTACAGCGAAGCTACGTAAATCTTCGGCGCGGTTACCACAGTCAGACCTTTGCGGAACAGTTGAGCGATCAGCAAGGTGATCCAGCATATACCGAACGCTACGTGAGCTCCGTGGAAACCGACCAAGGAGTAGAACGATGTCGAGAAGGCGCTTGTGGAGAACTTGTGGCCTTCATGAACATAGTGATAGAACTCATAGATTTCCAGACCCAGGAAGCAGGCTCCGAACAGGACGGTAATACCTAACCAGATTGCCATTTCCTTTACCTTCTGACGGTGCATCGCCTGAATGGCAAGTACACTCGTCATGGAGGAAGTCAGGAGCAAGAAGGTAGCTAATGCGATTAGTGGAAGCTCGAACAATTGCTGCGCCGTCTTACCGTCGGCTACATTGTGTCTTAGAGCAAGGAATGCAGAGAACAAGGTACCGAACAGGACGGTTTCCCCGCCGAGGAACAACCAGAAGCCCAGAATCTTATTGCGGCCTTCCAGTGTGGCTTTCTCGGGATCGTGGGGTAAAACTCCGTTCGCATGATGATCGTGACTACTCATGCTTTAATCCCCCTGTCCTTGTTGATTTCATCTTCTTCAATATGGAAGCCCGCATCGTCATAGACCGAACGCAGGAACATGCTGCCGAATGTAATCAGCAAGCCTACACCCGCAACAACATAGCTGCTGAACAGGTTCGCAAGCGCCGCGTTCATGAATTCATTCTCCGCATACATGAAGCCAAAGCCTGCGATGAACAAACCGAGAGACATAAAGAACGGCAGAATGGACGGTGAAGGCATATGGATCGGTCCGATCGGTTCCGCAGGAGTCATCTCCGCGTTGCCGGCCATCTTCTCTTTCCAGAAAGCATCGTATCCGCGAACAAGCGGAGTTTGCGCAAAGTTGTATTCAGGCGCCGGTGAAGGAATGGACCATTCCAGCGTACGTCCGTCTTCCCAATGATCGCCTTTGGCTGTTCTTGGTTGAGACAGAGAATAAACGATGTTGATGATAAAGATAATCGTACCCACACCCATCGCGAATGCGCCGATGGAGGAAACGAGATTCAACGTATCCCAGCCTAAGCCTTCAAGATAGGTGAATACGCGGCGAGGCATACCCATCAGTCCCAGGAAATGCTGTACGAAGAATGTAAGATGGAAGCCGATGAAGAACGTCCAGAACGTTAGTTTGCCCAGCATTTCGTTCAGCCCTACGCCGAACATCTTCGGCCACCAGTAGTGAACACCGGAGAATAATCCGAGTACCAGACCGCCGACGATAACATAGTGGAAATGCGCTACTACGAAGTAGGAGTCATGATATTGGAAGTCAGCCGGAGCCGCCGCCAACATGACGCCGGTTACGCCGCCCATAACGAAGGTCGGGATAAAGCCGATCGCGAACAAGTTAGCTGCTGTAAAGCGGATTTGTCCGCCCCACATGGTGAAGATCCAGTTAAAGATCTTGATACCTGTCGGTACCGCGATCAACATCGTAGCGATCGAGAACAAGGAGTTCGCAACCGGACCTAAGCCCGTTGTGAACATATGATGGGCCCAAACCATGAAGCCCAGGAAACCGATCAGCGCGGTTGCGAATACCATGGAGCTGTATCCGAACAGGCGCTTCCTGGAGAAAGTCGAGATGACTTCAGAGATAATACCGAAAGCCGGAAGAATCAGAATGTATACTTCGGGATGTCCGAAGATCCAGAAGATATGCTCCCAGAGTACGCCTGTACCGCCGTTCGCCGCAACGAAGAAGTTACCGCTGAACATCCGGTCAAAGCTCATCGTTACCAATCCTACCGCCAGGGCAGGGAAAGCGAACAAGATCAATGCCGACGTAATGAAAGCCGACCATGTGAACATCGGCATACGCATGAAGGACATGCCCGGCGCTCTCATGTTAATAATCGTGACGAGGAAGTTAATCCCTCCGACTAACGTACCGATACCGGCGATTTGCAAGCCGATCGCGTAGAAGTCCATGCTCTTGCCGCCGGAGAAATCCGGTCCCGCGAGCGGGAAGTAAGCCGTCCAGCCTGCCGCAGGCACATCGCCGACGATCCAGGCCACGTTCAGCAGCAATCCGCCGAAGAAGAATGTCCAGAATCCGATGGCGTTAACGAAAGGATACGCGACGTCGCGCGCTCCGATCTGCAGAGGAACAATCGCATTCATTAATGCGAAGATGACGGGCATCGCCGCCAGGAAGATCATCGTGGTGCCGTGCATGGTCAGAAGGGAGTTGAACGTTTCCGCGGAAACAACATCTTTCTCCGGACCCATGAGCTGCCAACGAATTAACAAGGCTTCCAATCCGCCGATCAGGAAGAAGAATCCGCCGGCGATTAAGTAAAGAATACCGATTTTCTTATGGTCAACCGTTGTGAGCCAATCCATCAACCCACTGTAACGCTTAACTTGATGATGTGCAGTATGTGCCGCCAATGCCTAAACCCCCTTTACTTAGCTAGTAACTATTGCTTGATGCTAGACTTGAGTCCCGATAAATATTCAGCAATGCCGTCAAGTTCCTCTTCCGTAAGGTCCACTTCAGGCATAAGGTTGCCCGGTTTCACTTCCTGAGGCTTGTCGATCCAGTGCTTGATGTTTTCTTTGTTGTTCTCGAGGATGCCTGCAATTGTTTCGCGGCTGCCGATGCCTGTAAGGTTCGGCGCGAATTGAACGCCTTGATCGCCGACAGCGTGACAAGACAGACATTGCTTTGTGAACACTTCTTTAATGTCAGCATCAGCCGGCAATGCAACGGAAGCTTTCATCGAGCTGACCCATCCGTCGAAGCTCTGCTCGTCCACCGAACGAACTTTGAAATCCATATAAGCATGAGACGCTCCGCAAAGCTCGGCGCACTTGCCTCGGTAAACTCCTTCATTCGGAGCTTCTAAATACATCGTGTTGATGTTGCCTTCGCCTACGTTCGTATCCATCTTACCGCCCAGTGACGGTACCCAGAAGGAGTGAAGCACATCGGTGGAAACCAACTCAATGTGAATTTTCTTGCCTGTAGGAATGATCAGGTCTTGGGCTGTCTTGATCCCAAGCTCAGGATAATCGAATTCCCACCAGAATTGGTGAGCCGTTACCTTTACTTTAATGGCTTCAGGATCTTTCGAGTAATCATGAGCCAAGTTAAACGTAGTTCTTACCGTTGGAATCGCCAGGACAACCAACAGAAGAATAGGAATAACCGTCCAAAGAATTTCTAATTTATGGTTCCCTTCCACCTGAACCGGAATATCCGTTTGGCCGGGACGGCGTCTGAAGCGAATAAGAACATAAATTGCTAAAGCGAATACAATTAAGACTACGCCGATCATAATTGAAATCGATAATTTCATTAGATCGTACTGTTGTTGTGCAACAGGACCTTGCGGTAGGAGCGTCGACGTATCTGGTTCTCCACATCCCGCCAGTAAAATCGCCAATGCCGCGAAGATTGGCAGGAGACGTTTTACATAGTGCCACCGATTCATCACTCATCAACCCCACTTCTGTGTTTTAATAGAACGCCCGTTCGGTTTCTGACATTCTATTACTAATACCATGATGGCATTCCAATGTCAATAATTTGTCACCTTATTAAATATAGTTTCGGGTCACACATTTGTCAATGTTCAGAGGAAAGTTCACAAATTGTTCTAAATCCTTGCGCTGTCTGAAAAAAATGAAGTTTTTACTTGCAATTTCACCCCCTTTTTGCCGCCTAAAAAGTGCCATTTATAATTAACCAAATTAAGAGAATTCTATAGATAATCGAGTTAAAAAGGAGACGGACTATGAGGAAACCGACAAAAACCGACTTTACAGGCAGCATTCTGTCCATTCTCAGTATTACCCTAATGTTAAGCGCCTGCAATCATCCGCAGAAAATATATATGGATAAGAAGAAAATCGAGACATATAGCGACCCCGGCAGTCAGTCCTACGGCACATTGGTGTATGATCCGAAGCAGCATGATAATAAGCGTTTTGAGTATAGCGGCAAAATATCGCAAGAGGTCGCTTCCATGGACGGCGTGTCCGGCGCGATTGTGATGCTGACCGAGCGGAACGCGTACGTTGCCGTGATTATCGACGATTCCGGATTGGACATTCGCGGGGACGGTGCAGTGAAGAACCTGACACCCATGGGCTCAACCCATGCCGCTAAGGAGAACCAGGCCCAGAATTGGCACGGTCGCAAGGTCATCACGGACAGCAACTCCTACTACTCGGTGGAGAACCCGAATAATCTAGCTAAGGAGTTTAAGCAAAAAATCGCCAACAAAGTCCGCGCCCTGAGCCCGCATGTGCTCGAGGTGCATATTTCCGCCAACCACGACTACGTGAACACCATGGCGGAATATGCCAAAGAGGGTTGGCTGGGTCACGATACCAAGCCGTTGGTCAAGAACTTTAATAAGACGGCGAAGTACTATTTCTTGGAGTTGCCCAATAGAGAGTCAACGAAAGGTAAATCCACACCGCTCAATGAGCTGCCTGGACCAAAGTAACCTCATAAGGGCCAAAAGGGCGTTATCCCTTTGAGTCAGCAGGTTGATGGGCCGGATGATCTGGTTGCTCTGATGGATGATATATGTCTAAATGTCCAAATTGGGCGATATCCCTTTGACTCAGCTCGATTATTTTTGCCGGATTGATGACGATTGCTGTATGTCTGCGCGTCTCAAATGGGCGTTATCCCTTTGATTCAGCTTGAATGTGGTGGGCAGTCGGGTGGATGATGAATAATGTGGTGGGCTTGCTTGGTGGATGCTGTATGTCTACATGTCCAAAAAGGGGGTTATCCCTTCGACTCAGCTAAAATAATTTATCAGGTAGTCCAAAAAACCTAACTGAATTTAATAGGATTTCGGGAATTTGGAATTGCTGAGGCAACGGGATATCGGGGGGTTTGGAGGTTGGGGAGATAGGTTGGTGGTCAGGCTTGCGACAAAATAAGGGCTATCCGTGTTAACTCTGCTGAGTCAACGGGATAGCCCTCTTTTATTATGAAATGGTGATTGTGCCGCCCGCCGAAGACGGAGCAAATTTCACCAGCAACTCGCGCTTATCCGCGTCATAGGCCCAGCCGGATTCGGCATGTACAATGCCTTCCGCGCCAACCCGGTTCAAGCCCGCCACATCCGACGGCTCAAACGCCGCAAACTTGAAGTTCACCAGCCAGCCGCTATGCTCGGACTCGTAACCCTTGTGCGCATACTCGTAAGACAATACCGCACCCGCAGCACTCTCTTCCACGCCAATGCTTACCACGTTGTACTTGCCCTGCTCGTAGGCAAACGTCGCTCCGTCATCCTCGTACAGTTCATAGCCGTAAGAACCGTCGCCGCCAACACCGTACACGTTCAACCGCAACACGCCGTCTGTGGCTTCTTCCGCATAATGCGTCTGGCTTTGCTCCGGCATCAGGGATCCCGCCTTCACATACATCGGCATCACATGCAACGGCGCATGCGCCAAAATATGCTGACCGCCCTCATAAAGACGACCCGTCCAATAGTCATGCCACACGCCCTCCGGCAAATACACGGACCGGTGAGCCGTATCCGGCCGGATGATCGGCGCAATAATCATATCGCTGCCGAACAGGAACTGATCGCACAGATTCAACACATTCGGATCATTCGGATACTCCAGCACAAACGGACGCATCACCGGCATACCCGTCACCGAAGCTTCAAAGAACAAGTTGTACAGATGCGGCATCAGACGGTAACGCAGGTTCACGTACTCGCGCACAATGTTCTCCACTTCCGGCCCGAACGACCAAGGCTCCTGACGCACCGAATCCAATACAGAATGGTTCCGGCAGTAAGGGAAGAATACGCCCATTTGCGTCCAACGCACCAACAGATCTCCCGTCGTGTGATGCGCAAACCCGCCGATATCCGGCCCTGTGAACGGAATTCCGGATAGTCCCAGATTCAGACACATCGGCATCGCCATCGCCATATGCTCCCAGAACGAACGGTTATCCCCCGTCCATACGGCCGCATAACGCTGAATTCCAGAGTACCCTGCCCGTGTAAGTACAAAAGGACGCTCCCCGTTCAACTGCTCGCGCAATCCTTCATAAGTCGCTTTGGACATCAGCATTCCGTACAGGTTATGAAGCTCCTCATGCGTCTTCATGTTCCCGTTGTTACGGTGAATGACGTCCAAGTCCATCGTCTTGGATTCGTTAAATACCGCAGGCTCATTCATATCATTCCATACACCCTGGATGCCCATGTCCGTGTAGAACCGGTGCTTGTCCGCCCACCAACGGCCGACTTCGTCCTCCGTAAAGTCAGGGAACGCCGAGTCGCCCGGCCATACGGGTCCGATGAAGAGGTCGCCTTCGATCTTTTTGCAAAAGAAATCGTTCAGCACGCCTTCCTTATATATCTCATAACGCGGGTCCTGCTTCACGCCCGGATCGACGATCGGCACAATCCGCATGCCCATCGCCCGCAGCTCCTTCATCATCTCCATCGGATTCGGGAACCGCGTCTTGTCGAACGTGAACACCCGGTACTCGTCCATATAGTGAATGTCGAGGTAGATGACGTCGCATGGAATGTTTTTGTCCCGGAATGAGCGCGCCAGCTCCAGCACTTCTTCCTGACTCATATAGCTGTAACGGGATTGGTGATACCCGATCGACCATTTCGGCGGAACCGTCATGCGGCCCGTCAAATCGGTGTAACGCTTCACTACGTCCTTGAGCACAGGCCCTTTAATAATGTAGTAATCCATTTCGCCGGTGCTGTTTTGAACCGTGTAATAGTCTGTCATCGTCCGCATATCGAACGTCGTCTTGCCCGGATTATCGAGGAACAGACCGTAGGCACTGCCGTTTTTGAAATGAATCAGGAACGGAATCGACTCGTACAATGCTTCAATTTCCGGCACATGCGGGGCAAAAACATCCGTATTCCACATCTCATAACGCTCACCGCGCTTATCGAGGAAGCTGGTCTTCTCCCCCAAGCCGTAAAAATGCGCCGCGCTGTCCATATGGTTAAAGGTCGTCACGCCGCCTTTGTTGTCCCAGATGACGTTGTTTTGTGTGTAAAATGGGTTGCCGTCCAAGTCTTCCGCCTGCAGGGTGAAATTGTCCTTCGTGATGACAACTTGCATCGTACTTGTGCGAAGCGTAATCGCCGCATCCGTTTCATGCACAGTCAATTCCTGAGGGGACGTCCGTTGCGGCAGCACTCCCACGGTTGTATCCAGGCTGAATTCCGCTACAAAAAACAACTTAATCCGCACAATATCATCGCTGACAAAAGAAACCGCCACATTCGCATTCAGGCAGTCAAACCGATATACATAATCCGACACTTTACGAAATTCCCGCACATAGCCGATGTTGCGCATGTTGGTGCCGACGGTGGCCATCTTGGTTTTGTCCGGATGGATCGCCGCGCTGGTTGAATCTAGATTCATAGTTCATCTTCCATTCTGTAAGTTGGTACACGCTGAATTGAGTACAATGTACAATATTTTACGGGTGACGGATGTTTTCCACAACCGAAGATATTGACCCCGAACCGCATACGAAATTGATCTGTGGTATACTACGGAGAGTTTGATTTTCACAAAATGTGGAACACTACGATTATCGCATCTTAAAAGGAGCTATTATTCATGGATATAACGAACGGACATACATCTGCGGAAGACACGTCAGAACAAGGCGGAAAACCGGCGGCGGGCGGCGGCAAAAGTGCTTTCTCCGCGCTCGGCATACGCCCTGAGCTTGTTGAAGCTTTGAAATCAAGCGGCGTTTCCGAGCCTACACCGGTACAATCGCAATCCATTCCCCTGTTGCTGAAAGACCGGGATCTCATCGCTCAAGCACAGACGGGCACAGGCAAGACATTAGCCTTCGTCCTTCCGATGCTGGAGAAGATCAATACTAAGTCTTCCCACGTGCAAGGGCTAATTATTACACCAACGCGGGAGCTGGCTCTGCAAATCACGAACGAACTGAAGAAGCTTGCCCCCGTGGTCGGCGCTAAAGTACTGGCGGCTTACGGCGGACAAGATGTGGAACGTCAGGTCCATCGACTTAAAGGCGACATTCACATTGTCGTGGGTACACCGGGCCGTTTGTTGGATCACTTGCGCAGAGGAACGGTTGAATTCGGTCACCTTCGCATGCTGGTATTAGATGAAGCGGATCAAATGCTACATATGGGATTCCTGGCTGAAGTGGAAGAAATTATTTCGCAATCGTCGGGACGCCGGCAAACGATGCTGTTCTCCGCTACGATGCCCGCACAAATTCGTCACTTGGCTTCCAGCTACCTGAAGCATCCGGAAGAAGTGCGCGTTGCCGGACGCAAGGTGACACTGGATGAGATCGAACAGATCGTCATTGAAACGACGGACCGCGGCAAACAAGACGCATTGATTAAATATATGCAGGAGGATCCTCCGTTTTTGGGGATTATTTTCTGCAGGACGAAGCGGCGGGCGGCGGCATTAAATGAAGCTTTGATTGACCAGGGCTTCATGGCGGACGAGCTCCACGGAGACTTGTCCCAAGCGAAGCGCGAAGCGGTACTGAAGAAATTCCGCGAAGCGAAGCTTCAGTTCCTCGTAGCGACCGATATCGCCGCGCGCGGACTGGACATCGAAGGCATCACGCACGTGTACAACTACGATGTGCCGCCCGATGCGGAAGGCTACATCCACCGAATCGGCCGTACGGGACGCGCGGGACAACGCGGTGTTGCGGTCACGTTCGCAACGCCGCATGACCGTCAAGAGCTGATCAAGATTGAGAAAGGCACGGACGGCAAGCTGCGCAAGATCGGCGGCGCGCGGCAGAACGTGAACTCGCGCGACATGGACCGCGCGGACATAAGCGACAGCGGGCGCGGCAGTGCGCGCAGCGGCGGACGCGGAAGCGCGCGTGACGGCGGGCGCGGGCGCAGCAATGCGGGGCGCAACAGCAACGCGAGCGCGGGCCGCGGCGGCAAGGGCGCCGGCGCCGGTAAGCGCGGCGGCTTCGGCGGCGCTACGGGCGGACGCGCGGGCGCGGGCGAGCGCGGCGGCTTTGGCCGCAGCGAAGGCGCCGGCAGCGCACGGGGCGGCGACCGCGCCAAGAGCGGCGGCTTCGCCGGGCGCTCGGGCAGCGAGCGCGATGAGCGCGGCAGCTTCGCCAGCGCGGGCGGCGGGCGTGGACGCGGCGAGCAGCGCGAGGGCCAAGGCGGCTACGTCGGCCGCCAGAACGAGCGCGCCGCGCGCAGCGGCCTGGGCGGCCCGAGCGGCCGCGCTGAAGGCGCCGGCGGCGCGCGCGGTGAGCGCAGCGGCGGCGGGCCGAGCAGCGGCTTCGGCAGCGCGAAGGCGCGCGAAGGCGCACGCACGGCCGGCAGCGAGCGCAGCCAGGGCGGCGGCAGCTACGCGGCGGCGCGCGGCGGCAAAGGCGGCGGCGCGAGCTTCGGCGGCGCCAAGGGCAAGGGCGGCTTCGCCGGCCGCAGCGGCGGCGGCAAGCCGGGCGCGGGCCCGCGCGGCGGTAGCTCAGGCGGGCGCGGCGGCAAAGGCGGCCGTGGCCGCTAAACGCGGAGCGTAACCTTAGCGCCGAGCGTAGCCTTTAGCGCGTACGTAACGTTAGCACGGGGCGCACATGTTTTCGAGAGCACATCCGTCAGCACGGAGCTTAGCCGTTACCGTCGACGCAACGAGCTCGACCCATTAGGCACGCAACCGACTCCACTCAACCCCCTAAATCACATCTACGTGAATTAGGGGGTTTTTGCTCATGCTTTTTCCGCGTTGAAGGTAACGATTTACTCTGACGTGTGCGCCATATTCCTTGTTTTGGACACTTTTATGAATATTGTCGGTAATAAGGAAATGAATTTCTCTCGTGTGTCTTCTGGACTGCACCTAAGTGAAATTCGTTACGCTATTCGGCAGAAGACGTTCCATTTCGGCGGTTAACCGCGTAATTCGACAACATTCGAACGTAACTCATTTCCTTATCCCTCTCAGTATAGGTACATATCCCTGTTGTCCTTGTGAACCAGGGAGGTTTGGTTAGATAAATTTATGATTTTGCCCAAAATAACCGCCCTTTCCAGTTGAAGTTACTTACTTTTCGACAGAGGCTGTGCTATGATGGAGCAAAGGAGATGGTTCAAATGGAGGAACGGGATATGTGCGAAAAGTTCCAGATGTGTCCGCAATTTGAATCCGCTTTCCAGATACTGAGCAAGCGCTGGTCGGGTCTCATCATCCGAGTGCTCCTCGAGGGGCCGAAGCGGTTTAAAGATATATCTGTACTGATCCCTAACATTAGTGACCGGATGCTCATTGAGCGTTTCCGGGAGCTGGAAGCTGAAGGAATCCTGGTGCGGCATGTGTATCCTGAAGTGCCGGTTCGGATTGAATACGAGTTAACCGAGAAAGGCCGGATGCTGAAGCCTGCTATGGATGAGATTCACAAATGGGCGAAGACGTGGTCTTTGTGTAAAGAAGAAGTGGAAACTTAAGTTTAAGAAAAGAGGAGTCTATCTCCTCTTTTTTTTGATGAAAATACAACTGAAACTCATAACGAAGATGTAAACCATCAAGTGAACAGTGGAGAAATGCACATAGATTTCGAAAAAGTAGATAATGTTTAAAAAACTTTAATATTTCACTTATCATGATCAGAGAGTCATAGCGAATGTTGATCAACAAACAAATCAAATTGCATATCTAACTATATTTTAATCTAATATCCAATAGAAATTGCCTTCCCTGCTCCAGGGAAGGCAATTCTTCGTTATGCTTTAAAACTCCACAAAGGCGATTTAACACCCGTGCCAAGCGTATATTGGTTCCCGTTCGCGTAATATTCGACTTTAAGCGACTTGGGCAGCACTATGGTAAGCCGCACATGCTGCGAGTGGTCGTTGAGACCATGACGGTACGGCGGATCTTTCAGCGTGATAAACATGGTCTTGTCTACGGTTGTGACGGTGTAGAATTGCTCTGCGACCGGCAGCGTCGTCACATCCCGCCCCACACTCTTTACAGCGCGAAAGGTGCCGAACAAGCTCACTTGTCGCCCTTCCGCAGCCTCCACTTGTACGGGCCAAGGGGTGTAAGCCTCGCTTCGGACCACTACGCGTTCCACGCCGCCAGGTACCGTCTGGTTCAGAGCAGGCACATCTTCTGTGGATTCCTCCGCGTTTACGGCGTAACGGATTTCTTCCATCACCCCGGTCGTTGTTAACGCCGTTAAACCCAGGCACATCATGCCGAACAGTCCGACAAACAAGATACTGAACACGTCCCAGCGAAGGACCGGGTTCTCTTTGCGGTAAACGGCCAAGTACACCAGCATCTCCGCCCCCACCAGCACAAAGATGATCGGCCACCACAAACTAAGCGCATCCGCCGCCTCCTTGCCGGACCATTGGGAAGTGAGCAATACGATTCCCGCCAAAATCAAGCAAACCGCCATCGATAACGTGCCTACACGCCATTGTTTCATGACGGGTCAGCCCCTTTCTTTTTGCCGCCGAAGAGCAGTTTAATGCCCCCCGCCATAAGCAGCAGCGAAACCAGCGTGGTTTGGAAATATTGATTATAGAACACATAGATTTGATTGTTGTCCAAAATACGCACCAGCAGGTCCACCAGCACATGATCCAGCAAATAGAAACCGCCCAGCACCAGCAGTCCGATGCCGATCCAGCGTTGATGATTCATTAAACCTTCCACAAGAGGCACATCCTTCAGCGGCTCATTGGCCTGATATCGAGAAACTTGCTGCAGCGCGTCAAAAAAACTATAGAACCATATGATCGGGATTAGAAAAAGGAACAGCGACAGGCGCAGGAGATCCAGCACGTAGACGGATAACAGGAAGAATGCCATGAACTGCAGTCCGCGCCGCTGCAATCCTAAGTACAAGTGGCCCGCTCCTGGAAAAATCGACAGCAGGGTTGCCACGACTTTACTTTTGCGGCCGGCTTCCCGGTGGTGATCCAAGTCCTCTAAGATGGTGCGATCGACCAGCACTTCGCCGCGTTGTTTGCGATGCAATAATTGGACGGCGTCAAACATGGAATAGAACCAGATGACCGGCAGAGCGCCCAAGAAAACCAAGAATCCTTCCACGTTGGTCAGCACAGATACGAAAATCACCATAATGCCTAAGCCGAAGAATCCGATTAAAAGCGTAAGCCCTCGCTGCATTAATCCCAATTGGAAATGGCCGAGTCCCGGGATAAAAGACAGCAGGATGGTGAAGAATCGCTCATCTGCTCCTGTGCGCTGCGGGTATTGCAAGCTCGCCCCATTAAACGATGCAGAGGGCTCCTGTAACTCCCCGCCCGCGGAAACCTCGCCATAACCGGGAACACCAGCCGCCGCATATTGGCTTGGTATACGTCTGGCTCCGCCGGAGACCAGTGTGAAAATCATATCCAGGCCGCTGGCCAGCCAGATCATAACGGCCAGGATTGCTCCGGGTTCCCCCGCTTCTTCGCTTCCTGCGACCATAAGAAAGAAGGAAAACCCCAGTATGCCGATGATGCTGAAGGCATATATGATCGCTCTGATTTTGCGTTCCAAATAAAAGTGTCCTAAACCCGGTATAGCTGTCATGATCAATGCCAAAAAAGCATTCTTACGCGTATTCATTATCTGCGATCCCCCTTTATCCATCCTTGAGCCGGCAATTCGTCCAAGACGCTGCCGGTTCTGTTCATAATCTGATCCGATATGGATCGGTATCCTTCGCCGTTGAGGTTTGTTGAAAGCTGGGTTGATTGCGTCAGCAAGCTCTGGAATACGCCGGAGGACATCAGCAACAACGTAATCGCGGCAGCAACAGCATAGTGGAACCAGGTTCTGCGCCGTACCACTTTGTAAGCATCGGGTTTAGGCATCGCCGTTAATGCAACGGGTGCGGATTCGGTTTCTATGGCCGCCAACCGAAGCATAACCTGATCTGTAAATGCGGCTGAGACCGCGTCTGCGTGCTGTCCGACTGGCTGCATATCGGCTGTATTTGCCTGAACGTCACCCGTATTCACCTGCATGTCACCCGGATCTGGGTGCATGTCGCTCGCATCTAGCTGAATATCACCGGCACCCGCCTCCATCGCAACCATGTAAACACCTAAACATTGCTCGCAATCGTACAGATGATCTTCCATGCGCAGCTGTTCAGCATCTGTCAACGAACCGATCGCATACTGTCGCCACGCCGACTCGGTGTAATGCGCTCCTGCTTTTGCAGCTTCCGTACCTTCCACGTCTACCCCTTTTTTCGGGACTCTCGCCTCTTCCGTCATCTGAAGTCCTCCTCCTTCCAGTGTTCTCGCATCCACTTGCGCGCCCGGTAGAGCTTCGACTCTACCGTCTTCACTTCAACCCCCTGCTCCGCGGCAATCTCCTGATAGCTCTGCTCGCGTATATAGTAAGCCTGAATGACCTCGCGATAATTCTCGGGCATTTCATGTATGCGGCGTTCCAGGTCCCGAGCCCGCTCCCGCAGGGCGTAAGCTTGCTCCACCGGGCGTTCGCCCGCCATGACGGCGGCGCTCGCCGCAACCGCTGCGGCCGCGGGACGCCGGGCTGCCGCGGCCGCCGGCCCTTGCGCCAAGGCTTCGCGCAGCTCGCCCGGCGCCTCCACAAGCTCCTCGCGGCTTCGCGCCCGCCGCCGCGACACATCGATGGCGTGGTTCACCGCCAATCGGGACACCCACGTCTTGAAGCCTTGTCCGTGGTACTGCGGAAGGGAGAGATACAGCTTCACGAACACTTCCTGCGCCGTGTCTTCGGCATCCTTCGGATGCTTCAGCACCGAGTACACCAGCCGGTACACTTGCGCCTGATACGAATCCACAATTGCCCGGAACGCTTCGCGGTCTCCCGCCAGCACCCGTTCAATTGTCTTGCTCTCTTCGATTGCCCTCTCCCCCTTCCCTATAAATAGACGAAAGCAGGGGGTGGTCCCCCTGCAGTTGGTTTAAGAATTATTTTGCCCAGTTGCCAATTAAGTCTTCCGGGTCATCATCTCATCGGTCACAAAACCGAATCGCTCATAAAGTCCATGCGCGTCGCGCGTTGCCAGCCGCTGTTTCGTCTGCTTCACATCCGGGTGGTCCAGCACGCAGCTCATCAGCCACTTGCCCAAGCCCCGTCCGCGGTAATCTTCATGCACAATCACGTCGCAAATCCACGAAAACACCACCTTGTCCGTGACCACCCGCGCGTAACCGATCTGCTTGCCCAGCACATCATATAAGCCGAAACTGAGGGAGTTCCGCACACTTTCCACAATACTGCCGCGAACCCGATCCGACGCCCAATACGATTTCGACAACTCTCTGCATATAAAATCGATGTCCAGCAGCTCGCCCGAGTCGCTGACTTTGTATAACCCTTTCTTCCATTCCACCGGTCGTTCCACTCCGTTCACCGTTTCGTTTATCGTAGACTAGGAAATACTAACTCATTATTGGTATTATATATAGGGATTGTGTTTAAAAGCTACTATAATTAAGTCATCAGCGCAGTACATACAAGTTAGCAGCTGAAGTCCGGAGGAGGACATAACAATGGAAATGAAAAGTTTTATGGGCGGTAAAAGTGTGATTCTGCGTCTGGAGATGGATACGGAGAAAATCCGGTTCGGGGAAGTGGCGAATTTCATTTCGCAGGCGGGCGGCGATATTGTGGCGATTGACGTTATTCAGACGAGCAAAAATGTCACCGTACGCGACCTCACCATCACAGTTGGCGAATCCGGACACATTCAGAAGATTATAGAGAGCATTCCGCAGCTGTCGGGTGTGAAACTTGTTAATATTTCGGACCGGACGTTCCTGTTACACCTCGGGGGCAAAATCGCGATCACGTCCAAAACACCAATCCAGAACCGCGACGATCTGTCCCGCGTGTATACGCCGGATGTGGCGCGTGTGTGTCTGGCGATCAAGGAGGATGAGAACAAGGCTTACTCCCTTACGATCAAAAGAAACACCGTAGCCGTCGTATCCGACGGAACCGCCGTGCTGGGCCTCGGCGATATCGGGCCTTACGCGGCGATGCCTGTCATGGAAGGGAAGGCGATGCTGTTTAAGCAGTTCGCAGATGTTGACGCGTTCCCGATCTGCCTGGACACGAAGGATACCGAAGAGATCATCCGCTCCATCAAGGCCATCGCGCCGGGATTCGGCGGCATTAATCTGGAGGATATCTCCTCCCCGCGTTGCTTCGAAATCGAAGAGCGGTTGCGTAACGAGCTCGACATCCCGGTGTTCCACGACGATCAGCACGGAACCGCGGTGGTGCTTTACGCGGGCTTGATCAGCGCGCTGAAGGTCGTGGGCAAATCGATTAAAGACGTGCGCGTCGTCGTCTGCGGTATTGGCGCGGCGGGGATTGCCTGCACGAAGATTTTGCTTGCCGCTGGCGTGAAGGAGATTGTCGGGGTCGACCGGGAGGGAATGATTACGGCGGACCGGGTATACGACAATCCGATGTGGAACTGGTACGCGTCGAAGACGAATCCGGGGCGCAAAAGCGGCACGCTGCAGGAAGCGATGGTCGGCGCGGACGTATTCATCGGCTTGTCCGCCGGCGGCATCCTGAAGCGCGAGAATGTGGCGACGATGGCTGCGGATCCGATCGTGTTCGCGATGGCGAACCCTACGCCGGAGATTATGCCGCAGGAAGTGGAAGACATCGTTGGCGTGATGGCCACGGGCCGTTCGGACTTCCCGAACCAGATCAACAACGTGCTGTGCTTCCCGGGCATCTTCCGCGCGGCTCTGGATTGCCGCGCAAGCGAGATCAACGAGGAGATGAAGCTTGCCGCGGCGGAAGCGATTGCCGACTCCATCTCCGACGAGGAGCGCGACCGGTTCTACATCATCCCTTCGCCGTTCAACACGAAGGTTGTGAAGAAGATGCGCGACAGCGTTATTCGCGCAGCCATGGCCACCGGCGTCGCGCGCCGTGTACCGCGGGAGTATCGGTAGGTTTTGAACGCAAGCAACCCCGGAAGTCATACATCTTCCGGGGTTGTTCTTTGTGGCCATGGAGTTGCTGCCGGGAAAACGGTGCGGCACGTATAAATAACGTTAATTTTTAACGCTATCTTATTTTATTTGATTAATAACGTTAAAATTTAACGCTATTTTGGAGACTTCCATCAGAAGTTGCCTATTTGACTCCCCATGACGTTAAATAGCGTTAAAATTTATCACTATTTTGTCAGAAAATAAAAATAACGATAAAAAATATCCTTATTGGTTTCTACAGTTCGGAATGGCCGTGCGGGTCAGACTTCTTGCCATGGTAAGTATTCCGGCAGCCGGATGTCACCCCACCCGCTTACATTGCATTGACCAAACTCGTTATCCCCCACAGCAACCACGGTGCCGTCCGACTTAAGGCCGACGGTATGGGCACAACCCGCTGCAATCGCCACTATATCGCGCCAATCCCCTACATTACATTGGCCATATGCATTCCAACCCGCAGCCTCCACCGTACCGTCCGCTTTTAGACCAATGGTATGATTACTTCCCACCGCTATCGCCACTATTTCATGCCAGCCGCTTACATCGCACTGGTTATGTTTGTTGAAACCCACAACCTTCACCGTGCCATCCGATTGAAGACCTATCGTATGTAGATAACCTGCCCCGACCGCCACAATATTGCTCCAACCGCTTACTTTGCACTGACCATATCGATTATTACCCACAGCCCTCACCGTTACGTCCCCTTGAAGACCGACTGTATGCCAGTCCCCAACCGCGATTGCCACCATATCCCGCCAGCCGCTTACGTCGCATTCAAGTTCATGATTTCGGCCCGCAGCAACCACCGTGCCATCCGATTTCAGCCCAACGATACGGCGCCAACCTGCCGCAACGGCTACAATATCGCACCAGTCGTTCACATTACATTGGCCATGCTTATTCCAACCCACTGCCACCACCGTACTGTCAGACTTAAGACCGACGGTATGCGCATTGCCCGTGTTCGTGGCCATATGAACATTACCAGCCGCTACCGCGACAATATTGAGCCAACCGCTTACATCGCATTGGCCAAATCCGTTATCACCCGCAGCAACCACCGTACCGTCCAATTTCAGCCCAACGGTATGACGAGGGCCTGCCGCTAGGGTCTCTTTAGGCCTCCGATTCACCTTTAACACCGCTTCGTGCGGGGAATTGTTCTGCATGGTTTGGTTTACCTCCTTTTGCGGAAATCTGCGGGGGTGAATCCTGTTTTCTTTTTGAACACGGTAATGAAATAAGACGAATTCGTCATCCCTACCGCAGATCCGACTTCAGCGACGGTATATTCCGTAGATAAGAGCAACTTTTTAGCCTGCTTTATTCTCAATTGTTGAATATATTCACCCGGTGTAAGTCCCTTTACGCGCTTGAATACCCGGATCATATGATAGGGACTAGCATGGAAGACATCCGCCAGTGATTCAAGATTCAGCGGCTCCATGTAATGCTTGTTGATGTAAGCTTCGATGTGAGCTGCCCATTCCTCAAGCGGGCCCAGCACACCCTGGGGTTTACATCGTTTACAGGGACGGAACTGGGCGGATTCCGCATGTACGGCATTTTGAAACAAAAGGACGTTTTCCCGGTTCGGCACTCTCGATTTACAGGAAGGTTTGCAAAAAATGCCCGTCGTCCTCACCGCATAAATAAAAGTATGATCGTACACCCGATTATTACGTACAATGGCTTGCCACTGTTCTTCTGTTAATTCCGCTTGACCA
This sequence comes from Paenibacillus swuensis, assembly GCF_001644605.1. Lineage (NCBI taxonomy): Bacteria > Bacillati > Bacillota > Bacilli > Caryophanales > Paenibacillaceae > Paenibacillus > Paenibacillus swuensis. The sequence goes on from NZ_CP011388.1 coordinate 872,130, forward strand.
TTTACCATCATCCGCCTCACCTCCTCCATAGCATACCCTCTCTCTCTACCTAAATGAACCCAAACCAGCTATAAAAGCAAGATATCTACAGATGACTTGTTCAGGGCAACAGCGGGAAAGAGAGAGCAACATTTCAAATGTGCATCCATGATAAAACGGAGTTGTAAGCAAATGACAATATGAGGAGCTGTGTTCATGATGAGGAACTTGGAAGGTAAAGTAGCGCTGGTTACGGGAGCAAGCGGCGGAATCGGGCGGGCTATTGCTCAACGCTTCGCACAAGAAGGCGCGTTAGTAGCCGTCCATTACGGTAAAAACCGCGAGGCCGCGCTAAAGACGGTACGTATTATTGAAGAAGGAGGCGGAGCGGCTTTTCCCGTCGGAGCGGACTTGGGTCGTGTACAGGGCGTGAAACAATTATATGATTCACTCGATGCTGAACTGCTGTCGCGAACCGGAAAGACTGAAGTGGACCTTCTTGTGAACAATGCGGGCATAGCTCTATTCGGCACGGTGGACAATACGGAGGAATCGGACTTTGATGCTATTTTCGCTGTTAATGTCAAAGGCCCGTTCTACAGCATTCAGCATGCTTTGCCCCGGATGCGCGAACAAGGCCGGATCATTAACATTTCGTCCGCGGTGACAAGAATCGCCATCCCTGACGTGACCGCTTACAGTATGACCAAAGGAGCTATAAACACCCTAACATTGGCCTTGGCTAAACAATTGGCTCCCCGCGGCATAACCGTGAACGCTATTCTGCCTGGTTTCGTTGCCACCGATATGAATGCCGCCATGCTTCAAGATCCGGATTCCCGAAAGATCGGCGCTGACTTCTCTGCCTTCGGCAGGTGGGGAGAGCCGCAAGATATAGCGGACATCGCCGGTTATCTTGCCTCCCCCGACAGTCGATGGATTACTGGGCAGCTCATCGATGCCAGCGGCGGCTCTCACCTGTAACCTTAAAAAGTCCGGTTCCCGCTTGGGGCCGGACTTCTTTTCATTGTGAAACAGACCGCCGGCTAATCGATATTCGCCAGATACCACTGTCCTGATGTGTCCTTCAGTGCTGTAAAGGTAAGCATCCCTTGAGTCTTGACCCCTTCCCTGCTCACTTCGTGTTCCACGTTAATGTTAATCCGTCCAGTTTCGGGATCGAAAGGTTCCATACCGCGAATCCCGCTAAAACGGTGCTGCTCATCTTCATTGATCATATAATCGAGAAAATCCCAGCTTCCATGCCGCTTCCAGAACTGGTTTCTGTGAAGTCTGCGCCTTGCCGCTGTCTGTAACGAACCTGATGGAATTCATCATCCCCAGAAAGACAGGAAGCATCGTTTCTTGGTCTTGCTCTGGGTAGCGTAATCGGATGAGCAAGCTTCTGCCCTCGTGCGTAAATTCAAAATAATCATAGGAGATACCATTGTTGCTTTCCGTACCTTTGTACTCTTTATATTTGGCCAGAGATTCCTTCTGCACATTAGGCTTATAGGGGACCTGCCCTTGCTCGAAGAGTGAGAACAGATTGCGCTGATTCTCCGATCCCCATTCTGTTCCGTCCTTCAATTTATACTCCTCTATTCCTTCGGGCATGTAGAAGCCGTATGGCAATAACAGAGCTTTTCGGAACGTGGCGGTTCCTTCCGGGCCTTTCAGGTACTCGGTTCCGTCATAGGTTTGGATGCCTTGTTGAAATACAGTTATGGATTTTGTCGTATCAGAATTTTGGACAACAGGGGTAACGGGCTTTTCAGGCTTCTTCTCTTGCGTGCAAGCTGATATGACCAGAGTCATAGTCATTGAAACTACAACGGAGTAGACTAATTTTTTAGTATTCATTCGCTCACCTCTAGCTTTAAGACGCAGGAAATGTGGATTATGTTTCCAAAAAAATAGCACCGCTGGGTTGCACTGAGGGTTAACGTTTACTCCAACTTGCATAGGCGGTTTAACGAATGGACAACCTACGATGGATTGCACATTAACAAAGGGGGTAACTTACTCGTGGGAATTCTAGGCGGTAATCCGAAAGATGAGCCAATGCACTTCGGTGAAGTATCCAGTGTATGGACGGCTTCCACAACAGCTAAAGGCGCGATTTCTTTTTATCAGGCGTATTTAAACCATGCCGGGGATAAGGATCTAAAGAAATTAATTGAGAACTACATTGATCAAGCTAAACAAGAAGTTAAAGAACTGGATGAGGTACTGAATGCGAATGGGATCGCACCTGCTCCAATCATGGGTGAACGACCACCAGCTAACCTTGAAGATATACCTGTAGGTGCCCGGTTAGCCGATCAGGAAATCGCCGCAGCGATATCCGCGGACACAGCCGCAAGTGTTGTTGCGAGCACGCAAGCCATGGTAATGTGTATTCGTGAAGATATAGCAGCAATGTTTGCAAAGCAGGCTGCCGCCAAAACCGCACTTGGTGCTAAAACGCTCAGATTACTTAAGGATAAAGGTTGGCTGGTACCGCCTCCGTTACTTATCAAGAGACCCGAAGAGGCTTAGTTTAATTGCAAAAAATGCAGCAAGTTGGCCCTAAATCAGGATTCACAAAGGAGTAAGAAGGGGCGATTAGCCCCCGACAACTCTTTTCACCAATCATTAGATAAGAGAATGTGATTTAAGTTTCCATAACGAATGATTTAAGGCACTTTTCGCAAATACATACTTTGCCATTCTGATCCGGCGGCACCTGTTCCATCAATTCCTCAGGAAACTTCTCGCGCATGCACCAGCAGCTTTCGGCCCCTGACTCAACCTCGCACTTATTATCTTGGGAGCACAGAGGACAAATTCTTGCTTCCGGCAACACGGACGCCACCTTCGCCACGACACGGTAGGATCCCCTCAGCGGTTCATACCCCAATTTGCGGTTAATAGCCAACATCGGCTTGTTCAGAGAATCATTGTCGGTACGGATGTAGGCAGCACTGTGCTCCTTTGCAGTCTCAATGGCCTTCACCTTCAATGCCATGGCAATGCCCCGGTTCCGGTAATCCGATCCACGCATGTATATTCGTTGTAGATGCCTTTCGTTTGCATGTTTAAAGCCAGATTGGCCATCCCGACATAACGATCTCCGTCCGCCGCGATCAACACCCGTTCCGGTGCGAATCCGTCACACTTCAAGTACCACTTACACCACTCTGCGAAATCCGGCGCGCTCCCCATAAATCCGGGAATATCCTTCATCGTCTCCGCACTTAACTGATATAACTTGCGCTCGCTCTCTTCGCCGAGTTCATCCGCCAGCGTCAACCACCGAATGCCAGGAATTTCATCTACAGCCGAAATAGGAGTAACGGGTTCGCTAACATCCAGATTCAACACCGATTGAAACATATGTCTCTCCACGGCAAAACCCCGCTTCTCCGCAAACCGCAGCGCGTCCGCATCGTCATCCCACACCTCGGCAAGCAGCGAATCGGCCCCAACCGAATTAGCCCACTTCACCACATGCGTAAGTAGAAGTTGCCCCACACCCTTCTGCCGGACAGCACGATCCACCACCACAGTATTGTTCAGATAACCCGGCTCCGTCCACGGGGCTCGCCAAGACCGCGCAAACCCTACCAACATTCCGTTCTCATCCACAGCCACCTGGCGCTCCCGGTCGTAGCCGACTAAGAGCCCTTCGTCATTAAGCCAAGTGTGGCCCACTTCATAAAGCTTCTGATCTTCCTCCAGCAATCTCTCTGCGGTGGTGGGCTCAGACCAGATCTGGTTCAGCAGCCCCGCGATTTCTTCATAATCCCCAGGCAGTTGCAATGCGCGCAATCGGAATTTGATAAACCTTCACCTCATTATCTTAGTTTTTAATATCTCAATAACTCAATTGTGTCGTATATACAGCGTTCAGCGTTAAGGATATTTTGGACTAAAAAAAACAGCCCCGAAGGACCGCTCTAAAACTCCCCGATATCATGCTGTCCCACAATTAAAGTAATCGGCTCCAAATACGCGCGCGTGATGACCGGATTCTCCATGATGTCAATTTCGATGTCCGAGATCTTGAAGCGTCTTTTCTCATTCCCCCGGCGGTCTTCCACCACTTCAAACTGCTTCAATCCCAGTGTCGGGACGATAACCGAGCAACCGATGGAGAAGTTCGGCGTATCCAGGCTGCCGTGTACGTAAAGTGTTTCTGTAATCGGTTCGTTGTTCATATCGACAATCTTGACTTGCTGACAGATGCTGTAATTCAATTGCGATCCACCCTTTGCGACATAGTATACTTAATGGTTATATCGGCTGATTCGGTTGAGTTGTAAAGGGAAGATTAAATAGTGAAACGCTACTTAGCAACCTTCGCAACATAAAAAGGCCGGGATTTCTCCCGACCTTCGCGCTTTACCGCCTAAATGATTTTTACTTTTTGTCCAAAATAATTACGCTTTGCGCTTCATGATCCCAAGTTACATTGGAGTTCAGCCCTTCGCTAACGAAACGAATCGGTACAACGATACGGGATTTCACCGCTTGCGCAGGCACATCCAGCATGACTTTCTTGCCGTTGATATACGCTACTTTGCCGTTTACGGTCAGTTTCAACTTAACCGTGCCTTTGAACACCAGAATCGTGTTGTCTTTGCTGTTCCAGATCACTTTCGCGTCCAATGCTTCCGCAATGGCACGGAAAGGAACAAGCACTTTACCGTTCTTAGCCATCGGCGTTGTGTCGAACTTAGGCTCCAGCCCGTTCACATAAGCGCGAATCGCGGCTTTGCCAAGCTTCTTGTTCAGCTGAGCCAGCTTCTTGTAAGCTTTCATATCGCCCGGGTTTGCTTGCAAAGCTTCTTTCTGCAAATCAATCGCGATTTCCAGTTTACCGCTTGTTTCGTATTTTGCTGCTGCTTCAGCCAACACTTTGTCTGCATCGATATCGTACTTCGTTTTTAGAAGTTCGGCGATGATGGCGCCGGCAGGTTTATTTTGCACATTGACGTAGGCTTTAAGCAGGCCCTTGTATCCCTTGCCGTACGTGTTGTATGTAACGGAGGTCACTGTATCATACACGTTTCCGTCTACAGTTACTTTCACTACTTTGTCGGGTTTCACTTTTACATGATCGTTATCATTCGTTTTTACAACGACCTTTAATTCTTCTTTCTTTACATCCTTCTTTTCCACCGGTGCTCCCAGTGCGGATGTAGCGAACACGCTCATCGCCAAAACAGCTGCACTTAAGGTAATCCATGTCTTTTTCATCATCATAATTCCTCCCAGTAATTGGTCAACAACTTGTCCTCATAGTGTTCGGAGGCTCCAGTTATTTCATGGGGGCATGGATTAAATTAAATTGCGCTGCCGCCAAAAATAGACCTTAAGTCACAATAAACGCAATCCATAATCTTCCTTTGTACTTATATCTAGTCAACTAGAATCATGTTATCTTTATTTTGATACAAAATGTATCAATTATATTATACAGGAGGTTGGGGTTTACTTATGTCCGTAATCTATGGATTAGCGCAAGAGACTAGAAATTGGAAGTACATAATTAGTAAAATTATTCTGTTCGTCTTGATGTTTTCACTCCTGCCGATCTCTCCTGCCTTGGCCGATGGGAAGCGTATCACAATTAAGCCTGATGCCAAGTTTGATTGGGATTTGGACCAGATTATCTTCAGTGTTGAGATTAACTCCAGTGAGCCCATTGTCTCTGTTAACGCCCATACAAGTCATAACAAACAAACGATAACATTAGCCTATAACAAAGGAACTGCACGTTGGGAAGGCGTTTCTTCAATTGCGAAGACCATTCCTGGCGATTATAAGTTAACCGTTAAAGCAAAGGACTGGACCGGAGCGAGCGAAACGCACACCAAAGCATATACGGTCAAACCCGCGAAAACCATGCTGATCCAATCCCCGGTTGCTCATCAACTTGTAACTTCCAATGTTTATGTTGATGCGGATGCCAGATCGTCTTCTGACCTAGCCTTAAACTTAAGAGATTACTACGGCTCAACCTTAACAATGGCTTACAGTCAACAGGGAAGAATACAACGCGATGTTCCGTTAAATATGGATCCGGGCAGATATAATTTGACTATCGGTCCCAAGGATGGCCCATACACAGATCAAAGGATATTTCCCGTTTATTATGAACCCAGCAAACGGCTCAATACGATACATAGCGTACCCGGACAGATACTAGACTATGACGGACAAAGAATTCTTTACTTGGCTAATCATAAAGAGCTCTGGATTAAGTATGTTAAGGGCGGGAAATTGGAGCGAATTGTAAAGCACCAGAAAATACATAGTGCATTCTTAACTCCCGCTGGCTGTATTTATCGCATTGGGCTGTATGAGGAGTTCATGTACTATGAATGGGCGAACGGAGAATCCGCCCCCCTCTCTTATTCTCCGGAAGTGAAAGGCAACTATTTAATGTACAACGATGAAGGTACCCTATACCTGCGTGACCTGGTAAAAGGTAGTGTTACAGAAGTAGATTCGAATGTTAGGCAAGCTTTTCTGGGGCCGCAAGGCGAACTTATTTATCATCTGGATCACAATAAAGGGTATCAATTAGTTGTCTACAAGGATGGTATTAAGACCTATCTGTTTAAAGGATACGACATCAAAAGTTTCATCATTGAAGGCAACCACGCTTTAATTAACAGCGACACTGAGCTCATCCATATGGATCTTTCCAAACAACCATGGGAGAAGAATGTATTAATGGACGATTATCATAAGGCTCAAGAACCCCACACAGACTACGAGCTCAAGAACGGATGGATTTCTTACATTCAGAAATTGCCTATAGATGCATCATATTGGAATACAACAGATAAGTTATATGTTCAGCATGCCTCCGGGGAAAGAAGAGAGGTATCGCTCAACGACCATAACAAATCCATCATAGGACTAAGCCCTTGGGGCGAAGTGATGTATGAGGAGGGTAAGTACACCTATACTTCCTCTTTCCAAAGCTCATCACCAGCCGTACAATCCACGCTTAAAGGAACCGTTAGATATATCAACTCTAAACCATATATGATGATCGGCAACGCAATAACCGAGGTACTGCCAGCTCCCGCAAGTCAGATGAAAGGAATCAATTTCTCTGACAATGTGCTCAAATTGGATTATACGGGTACCGTCAAGGAAGGTCCGGGGATACAAAGCATTCGGTTAATTTCTACGCTAGCGGACGAAACCATAGCCCTGAATCCGACTCTGGCGAACAATATGTTAACGATTGAGTTCTCGAAGCCGCCGATGTTTTGGGGGCAGTATAAAATTCACATCCCGCATGATGCTGTAGTCGACCCTCAGGACAGACCTGTAATGATTTATGATGTGACCCATTATTTCGATAATCAATCGATGCAGATCTCCTATAAGAACAAGATTTCAGTTCGTGATCTCACTTATAAACATCCTGCGCTTGATCATGCCTCCGTCACAGTTCGCCGTATCACAACATCCGGCGAAGTAACGGAAGCACAAGCTTATACTTCTGTGAATGGCACGGCATCTTTTTGGTTCTTGAATGGCGGTACATTCCAAATCACCGCTCAAGCTGACGGATACTTGACGCAGTCCAAGGAAATAGAAATGTCTGATCCAAAAATAGCTCAAGAAATTATATTCGATATGATACAAGGCCAGGATCCATTACCGGATCGCGAACAACCTCAATGGGATTCGGGCGCAGCGTTAACATCAAGCGACATCAAGCCGAATGCCGTCACGCTGGCATGGCCTGAAGCGAAGGATAACGATAAAATAAGTGTTTATCGCCTGACTTATGACGGCGGGGAGCCTTTTACGGTAACCGGTAATGTATATACATTTCATGGTTTAAAACCGGACACCAAATATCGGTTTAGTGTTGAAGCCGGCGATCCTGGCGGAAACTGGAGCCAACCTCTTGAAACTGAAGCTGTCACGGAAGTACTGCTTCAACCTTTAACCTTGTCAAGCAACAAATCCGCAATCATGATTGGCGAAAAAGCGACTCTCAGCATAGACTCCATGCCCGTACGCGACATGCAGGCTTATGACCTCCTGATAGGTTGGGATCCTAGAACGCTGCTTATGGATTGGGAGCATATTGCCCCAGGGCCCTCAACCCCGCCGTATCGAATTCAGAAACGAAAGCTCGGTGACGGTTTGATACGTTTAATCGGTGCAAAATCAGGAACCTCAACGATTACGGATGTGACGCAGATCCACAAACTGGCTATGGTAGGTTTCATGGGTAAGATGAGCGGCAGCACACAAGTAATCCTTAAAGCGGGAAGCAAGTTTGCGGATCGCCGAGGTCATATCACTACGCTAAAAACAGATCAAATCATAACCCTTCATATTATTCAATTGGATCTGAACGGGGATGGCTTGGTCGGCTTGGAGGATCTTGCCATTCTCTCAGCTGCTGTAGGCGTTCCTGAAGCGTACGAAGTTCGGATGGACTTGAATATGGACGGTGCCGTGACAGATGAGGATGTAGACATCCTGCTATCTAAGTTATAAGAAAGGGGTTATACCATGCAGGTAAAGAAGAACATGAACAGATGGTTCGTGCTAATGATCGCGCTTTTCGTGATACCTCTTTTGTTAGGTGCCGAAGCGCCTGCCAATACTGCTCAGATTAAATTGGAAGTAAAAAATGACTATGAAACGAATGAAATCGTAATTCGCGCCAAAGTTACTTCATCGCTTTCTATACTGACCGTTAAAGCCAGCTTTAACGATACAGAAAAGGACTTAGTATATCGGCCTTCAATTCAACAATGGGAGCTATGGAGCTCCCTGGCCGTTCTGAAACCCGGGATCCAGCCTATTGTTATTAAGGCAACAGACGCCTCCGGGAATACACATACCTATACAGGGAGTTATACAGTGCCTACGCATACGGTACAACTCAAATCCCCTGTAGCGCATCAGTTCTTCAATAAATCCGTTACTGCGGATGTTTATACCCAGCCTGAAGTCGGTCTCTTCCTTGAGGATCATTATGGTGTGAATCAACCAGGAGAACCTTATAGAATCTTGCCGATAGCCACCGGGGGAAGCTATATTCGGGAAGAGATTCCACTGCGATCTGAACGAGTGGATACTTCTTTATATGATAAAGAAGTGTTCAGACCCTGGAACCAAAGTCCGGTAAATTTAATTTTCCAGGCCATGCATCAATACAAATCCGGTCCGCTCGGCCGCAGGGATGTACCGGTTTATGTGGATACTTCCCATCGACTACAAATCCTGCATAGTGTACCGGGAAAGATATTGGATTATGATCAATCCAGAGTATTATACATTACAAATAAAAAACAGCTGTATCTTAAATATCTTACAACCGGTGAAACCAAACACGTTGCAGAGATGCGCTACATAACCACGGCAACGTTAACACCGAAAGGGTGCATCTATAAAGTTGCTGATTCTGGTGTCCGGGCACCGGCATATGAATGGACGGAGGCCGGCACTACCCAGAAATTAAGTTACATCCCTGAAATCAAAGGCGGTTACGCTTTGTACAAACAAGATGGTTTGTATAAGCTAAGGAATCTTACTACTTCCAAGGTCGAATGGACTATACGAGGGGATGCCGTTGTTCAATTTTTTTATTATGGAAAGGTCGTGTATTGGCTTGATAACTACTTCTATTCCTTTCAAAACGGCCAGACCACACGACTATTCGAGCAAGCGGGCGTCTTTAACTTCATCGCCACCTCCACCAACAAAATAGTGTATACCGTGAAGAATGCACAGACATTGGAGTATGAATTATATCATTCCGATTATTATTACCGGAAGAAAAAGCTTGGCGCCATGGGGAACTACGAAGTTCCTAAACCTCATACCGATTATGAGTATAATGAAAATTGGATCGCTTATAAACTACCTTCTCCAGGATTTTCTTATTCCTTGCCAAGAAACCTTCACGTCATAAACTCCGAAGGTCAATCGAAGCAAATTACTTTTCATAAGGAAGAAGTCGATACAGTCATTGAAGGAGTTAATTATTACGGAGATATTATATTTAGCGATAAAACCGGATCGAGCTATATTGCAAGCTATACCCGGCCCACACCTGTTCTGATCAGCAAGTCAGCGTCCATCATTAAATTCATGAATGATAAAATTTATTCGGCTATTGGAAACTCAATTATGGAAGTGAACCAAATACCTGACAGCACCTTGCTAAGTCATGAGTACAAAAATCATGTATTTACCTTAACTTACTCCGGCCCCGTCAAACAAGGGTCAGGAAGCCAAGGCATTCAGGTTCGGATGGAACGTACCGGAGAGCAACTCAAGTTCAAAGCAGTCTGGGGAGGAAATGCTTTGCGCATTGAACTTCTCGAACCTATGTTAGGTGACGCCGAGATTGTAGTTCCGCATCATGCTACAAGTGACATGAAAGGGATACCGGCATCCAGTTACGATACCTACTGGAACTATGATCCATACGGCTATTCAGGCACGGTTCTTGGCTTAAGTTTGTATGATCCTCTATATGCATTCAGCGCTCTGAGCAATGTCAGCGTCAGCCTTTATCAAATCACTCCATTCGGTGAGAAGTTCATAGACCGTAAATTAACAACATCCCTAGGCGGTGTCCATTTCTTCGTGCAAGAGAAAGGGTATTATAAGTACCGAATTGAGAAAGAGGGTTACGTTGATATGGAAGAAGAAGTGTATATCGGCGTTGGTGAGCTATATAAGGCATTCAACCTTACAAGGGAATAACAGGATGTCTAAAGGTGTATAAATAAACCCAAGTGGATCAATGATGAATTGAATCCACTTGGGTTTATTGCTTTATTCATATGATTTAAATTGCGCTTCCGCCAAAAATCATCCGATACTCCCAATGCTTCCCCTGAATGGAATCCACACGAACACCGCCGGCTTCTTTGGAATACGTATGCATGACTTGTCCGTTACCAAGATAAATACCCACATGCGTGATCCGCTGCGCGGATTTATTAATTCCTGCGTAGCTTGATGCTTTAGAACCTTTATAGGACATGAAGAAGACCAGATCTCCCCGCTTCAGTTGTCCCCACTGCCTCTTGTAACTTCCCCGTGCCTTGACATAGTCGCCCTGACCGCGAGAATCCGCCGGGAGCTTCAGGTTAAGACCGTCTTTGAACGCCTGACGAACGAAATCCGAGCAATCAAACGTTCTTGTAGTGTCGCGACTGGATCCGAATTCGTAAGGAGTGCCTAAGTATCGCTTTCCTGCGGAGATAACGGCCTCTACGCTGCGTGTCCCCCTCGCTCCCGTGCTTGTGTTCCCGACGGAGGCTTGTCCGCCTGTATAGTTCGTATATTGATCATTCGCTGAGATGTAGCCGACTTGTCCGGTTTGCACTTGAATCCGCAGCCAGTAATCATTCACTTTCTCCAGAATCACAATTTCTTCGCCGCTTTTCAGATAACGCATCACATGACTTGACGTGTCAGGCTCTGTACGGAAGCTGACGGAAGCTTCGACTTTCGCGGTTGTTGGTGCGGCTTGTACAGCCGTTAAAGGGATGGTTGAAAACGCTAAACTCGTTAGTAATGTCCAAACGGCCATCTTTTTTCTCATGAGTAGAACCTCCGGTGGTTTAGTTTGGTTTGCTCAAAGCAAGTACGAAAAGTTTCCTCTATACCCAAAACAAGGGCAAGTGAAACATCTATTTAATTATAAAAAGGTTTATTAAGGACGTGCATGAGACTATTTCCTCAATTACCATAACTTACATAGGTTCGTTGTACTAAAAAATTCGCGCCAAACCCGGGATTTACCATCATATGGCACTACTGAATAGGACTGAAAATGCCGATTGTTACCGAATATCAACCTTAAGACTCATTACAAGCAAATCCAATGAAACATGCACAAAAACAGGCCTTCTCATCTGCTGAGAAGACCTTAATGCTACTTTTAACAGGAGCGTAGACCGCTCCCTTTCGTCTTTTGTGTGAACGTAATGATTTTCACTGTAATCATTCCTATTTACCTTATTTTTGGCCATTTCATTCACCTCAAGATAAATAGAGAAACGAATTTCTCTCATGTGCACTCCAGACTGCAGATGAGAGAAATTCGTTACTTTATATGATTACATTGAATCAGAACGCTCTCATATAGAGTAACTCAACATCACATGAGCGTAATCCGTTACCATAACCTGCGAAATTCTTTTCCACGTCCACTCGCTCCCTCCCTCTTAAGCAATACGCCTTCTCGTCCCCTCTTCCTACCCCTTAACATGCTTCTGCTCTGCCTTCACCTTCGGCTGAACCAGGTTCACCTTCCCCAGGTATTGCGTGCCGATTACGCCGGTTACGATCATCATGGAGCCGAGCAGATGATACCAAGTCACTTCTTCGCCCAAGAATATGGCCCCTGCAGCAATTGAGACGATAGTGGAGAGATTGGCGAATACGCTCATTTGGGACGCCTCAATTTTGGACAAAACATAAGTAAAGGTCAACGCCGATCCCAACGACGCCAACAAGCCCAGAAACACGATCGCCCAGACGAACGATGGAATGGTTAACGGCGTGAAGAATGTCTCGAGCGTCCCCTGCCCTGCATGCTTCGCCACCGAGATCACCAGAAACACTGCAAAACCGACGCCAAGCATGAAATAACTCATTTCCAGGGGGCTGAATGTCTTGGACAAGGAACGCGCCATAACGGTATACCCCGCTGAAGCCACGCAAGTCATGAACAACAATATGATCCCCGTCCTATTCGATAAATCCAGCTGGCTCCCCTTCATCATGAAGATAAACACAACACCGAACACTGACAGGAATATCGAGGTTTTTTGCAAAAGGCTGGTGGCTTCCTTCAGAAATAATGATGCGACAATCATCGTCACGATGGGCGTGAACGCATAGATGATGCCTCCCTCCGCAGAGGATGTGTACTGTAAGCCATAGGCCTGTAATGTGAAAAAGCCAAGCGGGTACATGGAGGAAAGCATCAACGCTTTGCCCAGCGGTTTACCGCGGTAGTTCAACTTGACGAATCCCAGTGCAACGGGAACCGATAAGCCTGCGAAAGACGCCGCGAACCGGAAGGTTAAGGTGTCGAGCGGGTGTGCGTGTTCGAGAGCTATTTTGGAAAATAGGAAAGAAAATCCGAGAATAATCGAGTTAAGCACAACTAGCAAATACGCGAATTTAAGTCCATGTGGATCCTTCATTTGTTCACGCTCCTGACCGTTTTATGGTAACGTATTGGGTAATAACGCCGTCTGTCTGTTGGTTTAAGCATAAATGGGAAGCGGCTTAGCTACAATGATTTTCCAAATGAACTGTACCGGTACAATGAACGAAGGAGCGCTGTCCTTATGCATAAGTATCTAGTGATCGCTAATGAAATTGAGAGCCGGATTAGGAATGGTCACATCCGTTCGGGTCAAAAGCTGCCGTCCATCCGCGAGCTTTCCGCAAGCTATGCCTGCAACAAGAGTACGGTGATCCGAGCCTACGCCGAGTTGGAACAGCGGCATCTCATTTACAGCATGGCACAAAGCGGATTTTATGTCGTTCAAAAGGGATCCGATGCCCCTCTCTCCGCGGAACCTTCCCTATACGATTTCTCCTCAGCCGCTCCGGACCCTGCCCTATTTCCATATCTGGATTTTAAACATTGCATTAATAAAGCGATGGAAACTTATAAGCATGACCTGTTCGTGTACGGCACTCCGCAGGGGCTTCCTTCTCTGATTCGAGTATTAGTCAGGCATTTGGCCAACTATCAGGTGTTCACCCATGCGGAACAGATCCAGATCACATCCGGTGTACAGCAAGCCTTATCCGTGTTGGCGTTAATGCCCTTTCCTAACGGGAAGCGCGGCGTTTTAGTAGAACAGCCCAGTTACTTTAAATTGATTCAGATGTTGGAGCTTTACAAGATTCCTGTTATGGGTATTCAGAGGACCGCGTCAGGTATTGATCTCGATGAGCTGGAGCATTTATTTCGTAAGGAGGACATCAAATTCTTCTACACGATGCCTCGGTTCCACAATCCTCTAGGCGGCTCCTACACAGAACAAACCAAAAAAGCGTTAGCTGATTTAGCCCAACGCTATAATGTATACATCGTAGAGGATGACTATATGGCGGACTTGGAGCATGACCCGAAATCGGACCCGATCTTTGCTTATGCTTCATCCCATGTCATTTATCTAAAGAGTTATTCCAAAATCCTGTTCCCCGGCCTAAGGGTGGGCGCGGCCGTCATTCCTCCGGATCTCATTCCCGCGTTCAGAAACTATAAGCGATTGTCCGACATTGACACCTCCACGTTATCACAAGCGGCATTGGAAGTTTACATTCAGAGCGGCATGTTCGAAAGGCGAAAGCAAGCCATTAAAACTTCCTATTCACTAAGAATGTTGCTGCTGAACCAAACGTTGCTTGACTTGTCTGACGACACATACAGCTTCAATTCCTCTCTGACTTCAGGGGTGTACAATCATATTAAGCTCTCGGATGACCTCAACATTCAAACCTTGCTGCGCAGATTGCATAAAAAACATGTCCTGTTGCAGGACCTCTCTCCATACTATTTGCCTGGTGTAGCACAGCCGCCCATCATCAGTCTCAGCGTCACCCAAATGGCGGAGGAGCGTATTGAAGCTGGGGTAAGTCTGATTGTGGAGGAAATCAAAAAGATGATGAGATGAAAATTAGTAATCAGTTGAATGGATTCCTATTTTCAAATCTATTTTTATTCCGTCTATTTACAAACCGCTAGTCGGTTTATATAATAAAAATAAGAAATATTTGGATAAAGGATGTGTTCGTCATGACCTTGTGGTTAACGGTTCATCTCGTCGGTGTCTTGCTGTTTGTAGGGAATATCATTACGGCGGCTTTTTGGAAAATACGCGCGGACTTGTCCGGAAATGCTGCGATCATCCATCATACGGTGAAACATGTGATGCTGGCAGATTATGTCTTCACTTTACCCGGACTTGTGCTTATCGTGACTTCGGGTGTGATTATGGCCGTCAGGGCAAATTTTCCTATGTCAGGATTAAGTTGGTTGACCGTGTCCCTCGTATTGTTTGCTGTATCAGGCTTGATTTGGCTAGCTCTGCTCCTTCCGCTTCAACGCGCCCTCATTCATCACAGCGCTCAAAGTATAGAGGAAGGGCACATTACATCCGCATATCGCAAGGCGTCGCGCAACTGGGCAATCTTCGGCATAACCTCTACGGTGCTGCCCCTTGTTATTCTTTATCTCATGGTGACTAAAGGGTTCTAGCATCATTCCCACTTATTGCTAGATGTATTTTTAGATAACCGCGTGATATAGTGATGGTTGTTTTTAAATAGGAGTAGGAGTGAAGGCATTGGATTCAAGCAAGTCTATGAAAAGTTTAATACATAAGAAGGAAAGGCTGTATTTCACATTAGCCATCATTACAAGTATCTTTGCTTACATTTTACTTGGGTTGACCGTAGTCGGCATTTTGATTTTTGCCGCGTTGATGGCTGCGATGTTATTTTTCCATGCGCTGATGATGGCCCAAATCCGTACGAACGCGGTGAAGCTAAGTCCCGCACAGTTCCCGGAAATGAATGAGATTGTGAACGAACTCTGTGTCCGCATGGAGATGCCCAAGGTGCCGGATGTGTATGTGATGGAATCCAGCGGTGTCCTTAATGCGTTCGCAACCCGTTTCTTCGGGCGGAACATGGTGGTGCTGTATTCCGAAGTGTTCGAACTGAGTAAGAAAGACGGGCAAGAAGAGCTTACTTTCGTCATTGCTCACGAACTTGCTCATCTTAAACGCCGACATATTACGAAGCAGATGCTGATTTTCCCCGTGCTCTGTGTGCCGTTCGCGAGTGAAGCTTACTCCCGCGCTTGTGAATATACATGTGACCGGATGGCGGCGCATTACACAGACAACGCTGAGGCAGCGATAAACGGATTAACCGTTCTTGCGGTCGGCAAGTCGCTGTACAAAGACGTGAACCGTCAGGAATACTTGCAACACAGCAGTGAAGAGCGCGGATTCTTCGCTTGGCTCGCAGAGAAGTTGTCTACACATCCCACCCTGCCGAAGCGGATCTATGAAATTCAGAAGGTGCGCGGCGATGCCGTAACAGGTTTGTTCCGCGCTTCCAAGAAAGCGGCCTTCGTAGGTGTAATCGGCCTCGTGTTGATCACCGCTTTGACTTATGGCGCCTATCGGTATACGGATCAGGTTGCTGATGTAATGGCTAATGCCATCATCGGTATAGCGGGGGAGACGGATATCACGATCGCAGCAGCGAACGGGGATGCGGAGCAATTGCAGTCCTTGATTGACGCGGGTTCTGATGTGAATTATCAAGACGGCGACGGTTGGACTGCTCTGATGTATTCGGTGAACGGCAACAGACCTGATCTGATGAAGATGTTATTGGAAGCCGGCGCGGACCCCAATATAGCGGAGAATACATATGAGGATACCGCGTTAACGATGTCATTGAACCATGACACTACTGATGCTGTGGAATTATTGGTTCAGCACGACGCTGTGGTTAATCTGCAAGACAGTTACGGCATTACTCCGTTGATGATTGCGGCTTTGAGCGGTCGAGCGGATATGGTACAAGTATTAATGGGTTTGGGCGCGGACCCCGGCCTACAAGACAACGATGGCCGGACGGCTCACATGTTTGCAAGCGATGAAGGTCATGAAGAGGTTGCGAAGTTGTTGAAATAAATAAGCGGGCGATTCTCCATAAGGGGAATCGCCCGTTATTGTTAACAACGCTAAGTACCTATCCTCAAGTTGCCTCCGTTATATTATCTGCACGAACAGTGAAGTCATAGCCATCCTTTGTACCCGTATACCATTCTCATTATCCGTATACTCCACTTCCCAAGCACCAATCTGATAATTTTGCACCTTAATATGTTCTTAGTTCAATAAACCACTCCGTAATTTTTGAGGGAAAATCGATGCAATACTTCTACATTTTCTTCACTCATGTACCAATCATTTACCACTAACTCTAAGTCGTTTAGTTCACTTGTTCCAAAGTCAAAATCTCTATTCTTCTTTAGAAATCGAAGGAATTCATCAGAATTCCTCAAGATTGGATTTTGAAAACGGAGACATGTCATATGAGCCGTGTGTGTCATATATCGTTCGTCCAAGGTGCTCTTAACACCAGATTTCTTAAAATTATCTCTAATTTTATGTCGTAATTCTTCCAAAGTTGATCCTTGAGGAAATCCTTGAATCATTACACAATCAGGCGATGCGGTTATTCCGCGATAACTGATATTGAACGAAGGAATAGATAAAATAGACTGGGAAAGAACCTCCACATAAGAAGTAATGTCAATTTCACTTAGCTTAAACTCGGCATTATTTGTAATGATCGCTAGCACTGTCGTGTGCAGTTCGTTAGGTTTATAGTAGTACTGGTTAGACTCAATCTGGTTAGCTTCTTCCAAAAAATTCACTACCGCATCCTGCACGTTACGCGACGGACGGCAAATCAACGTTAAGCCTCTTCGTAGATCAACAGTCTTACTCAAAAGATTGGAATCGATCCTCACTGAGTTCGTCTCAAATGATTGAAGGGCTTGACTCCACAACTTTTCATAAGTGAGTTGAATTTCAGAAATACTAATTTGATTTCCCACCTTTGCTTATCACTATATTGTATCCAGCTTCTTTCAAGATGAAATACCAGTAAAGTTACTTGAACGCCTTATCGCATAAAAAGGAACGATGCAACATTGCCAGGACGAATTGAGTGATCGATCGTAGATCGTATATACCGCTGCCCGTTAAGTTAATGAAGCATCGTCAGTCTAATTAAATATATACTAACATTCTATGAGGATTCTTTAAAACTCACAAAAAGAAAAAACCGAAAGGATTGTACCCCTCGGTTCCTATGTTGTTACCTCACACCAGCCCGACCCGCGGCCGTCTGCCTGTACAACTGCATATACTGCTTCGCCGACGCCTTCCACGAGAAGTCCGTCTTGCCGATGTTGGCGATCAGCTTGTTCCACGTCTCCTTCTCGCCGTAAGCCCGCACCCCGCGCTGGATCGCATACAGCATCTCGTGCGCGTTGTAGTCGTGGAACGTGAACCCGGTTCCCGTTCCGTCGACAGGGTTATACGCCTGCACCGTATCCTTCAGGCCGCCCGTCTCGCGGACGATCGGCACCGTGCGGTAGCGCATGGCGATGAGCTGACCGATGCCGCACGGCTCGAAGAGCGACGGCATCAGGAACAAATCCGACGACGCGTATACTTTGCGCGCCATCTCCTCGCTGAAGTAAATGTGCGCCGACAGCTTCTCCGGATGCCGGTGCGCCGCTTCCCGGAACAGCGCTTCGTAGTAACTCTGCCCCGTCCCCAGCACCACGAGCTGCACATCCTCCGCCAGAATGTCTTCGAGCACGCGGTGGATGAGATCGAGCCCTTTTTGCTCCACCAATCGGGTCACGATGGAGATCATCGGGATATTCCCGTTGACCGGCAGACCCATCTGCGCCTGCAGCATCGTCTTGTTCAGCTTCTTCTTGTTCATCGCCCCGCGGTAATGAATCTCCAAATGCGGATCCGTCATCGGGTCATACACATCGTAGTCGATTCCGTTCAAGATGCCGTGCAGATCTCCGCTGCGCTTGCGCAACAACCCATCCAGTCCCTCGCCAAAATAATGCGTCTGAATCTCCTCCGCATACGTCGGCGAAACCGTGGTAATCGAGTTGGAATACGCGATGCCGCCCTTCATAAACGAGATCGCGTCGTTGAATTCCAGCGCTTCCGTCTGGTAATGCTCCGGTCCCAGATTCAGGATGTCGGACAACACCTCACGCCCAAACACCCCTTGATACTTCAGGTTATGTATGGTGAACATCGTGCGCATATTGTGATAAAATTCATACTGTTTATAATTAGCCTCCAGAAATACCGGAACCAGCCCCGTATGCCAGTCATGACAATGGATGACGTCCGGCTGGAAGTTCAGCTTCGGCAACGCCTCCAGCACCCCGCGGCAGAAGAACGCAAACCGCTCCGCATCATCCCCGTAGCCGTACAGCCCCTGCCGATTGAAGTAGAATTGGTTGTCGACAAAATAATACGTAACCCCGTCATACTCGAGCTCTTCGATCCCGCAATATTGCTGGCGCCAGTTCACATAGACCGAATCGGTGTGCACCGTGTACATCTGGTCCTTGAACGACTCGGGAATATCTCCATACTTGGGCAAAATCACCCGAACGTCCGCGCCCTGCGCCTTCAGCGCTTTCGGCAATGAGCCCGCCACGTCGGCCAAGCCGCCGGTCTTGATGAACGGGACCGCTTCGGATGTGACAAAAAGGATTTGCATAGGTTCCTCCTAAATGATTTCTCTGCGGAATGTCTAAGTTCAAAACAGGTTGAAATCAACTCACTCTCCATAAAGGGCAGTTTCCCCCTCCCCCGCTCTTATCCCCACTTTATTTCAGATTTTATTAAACCTAGCGGTAATAAAGTGGTGCTAAAGGCGGCCGTAAACTATCCGGTGGAAACTGCTCCTTCTCCTTCGTGAGTCGCTTTCAACCTTTAGAACTTCAACATCCCTCGCTAAACGTTTACTCGTCACGCAGTGGAAACTGCTAGCGACATCGCACTCGCGCGCTAACGGCCAAAAACACCGTTAGCGCTCAACTCTCCGCATGCTAACGGCCAAAAACACCGTTAGCACTCAACTCTCCGCATGCTAACGGCCAAAAACACCGTTAGCGCTCAACTCTCGCGCCCTAACGGTCAAAAACACCGTTAGCGCTCAACTCTCGCGCCCTAACGGCCAAAAACACCGTTAGCGCTCAACTCTCGCGCGCTAACGGCCAAAAACACCGTTAGCGCTCAACTCTCGCGCGCTAACGGCCAAAAACACCGTTAGCGCTCAACTCTCCGCATGCTAACGGCCAAAAACACCGTTAGCGCTCAACTCTCGCGCTCTAACGGCCAAAAACACCGTTAGCGCTCAACTCTCGCACGCTAACGGCCAAAAACACCGTTACCACGCCACTCCCCCGCTCGCCAGCTAGATGACCTTCTTCTTCGCGGCGATGAACGGTGCCCGGGCGTCGCCCTGAAGGACGTTGCCGTTCTGGATGAACACGTCCTTATCGAGAATCGCTTTCTCGATGTGGGCGCCGATGTCGATGACGCAGTTTTGCAGAACGATGCTATTTTTGACATAAGCGCCTTTACGGACCTTTACCCCGCGGAACAGGATGGAATTCTCCACATGTCCCTCGATGATACAGCCGTTGGCGATCATGGAATTGGTCACATTCGCGTTGTCCAGATACTTCGCGGGCGGCTCGTCTTTCACCTTGGTGTAGATCAGGCCGTTCTCGAAGAACAGGTTCTTCGAAATCCGCGGGTCGAGCAGCTTCATGCTGTTGGCGTAGTAGCTTTGGATCGTGTTGATGATGCCCAGATGGCCCTTGAATGGATGGCCGTGCACCTTCAGCTTTCCAAGATTCTTCATAATCCCGTCACGTACAAAATAATCATATCCCTGCGCCAAACAAGTATCAATCATATCCAACAGCAGCGATGTGCTCATGAGATACATTTCCATCGACACCTTGTTGCTGCGGGAGCGGCCGGTATGCTCCTCCATCACGGTCACCCGTCCGTTCTCATCGGTCTCGATCCGGCGGAACTTGGAGTTTTCCTCGTCGCTGATTTCCTTGTAGACCATCGTAATGTCCGCGCCGGAGCTCACATGTGACTCCAACACTTCGCAATAGTCGATGTTGCACACAATGTGACTGCGGGAAATCAGCACATAAGGCTTGTTGCTTCTATAGAAATAATCGCGGTGACTGTAGAAATTGTACAGGTCGCCCTTCATCAATTCGCGCATCTCGTCAATGGACGGAGGCAGAACGAACAACCCGCCGCGCTTGCGGTCGAGATCCCATTCCTGACCTGAACCGAGATGGTCCATCAGCGAACGGTACTTTTTGTGCACGAACACAGCCACGTCTTCCAGACCCGAATTCACCATATTACTCAATGCAAAATCAATCAAACGATACCGTCCCCCAAAAGGCACAGAGGCAATCGTGCGGTTATACGTCAGTTCTTCAAGATCATCCGGTTCATTAACGAGATTAATTACGCCCATAATTTGCTTCATCTGTACCCGCTCCCCCTTATACCTGGCTCAATGGCTGTTCGATTCTCTCATTGTTGCCGATCAACGTTATTTCCTTGCCGTCTTCCCCGATCACACAACCATCCTCAACGACGGTATGCTCCCCTATAATGGCTCTTGTAATCTTGACGTTTCGGCCAATCTTCGCGTTCGGCATGATAACGGAATCTTTAATTTCCGTATTCTCTCCAACTTGAACGCCGTAGAAAAGCACGGAATGATCAATAGAACCGTACACGGTGCAGCCTTCGTTCACCAAGGAACGCTTCACGGAAGCGCCTGCCGCGATGTATTGAGGAGGCTGATAAGGATTAACGGAATAAATTCGCAGATCCTTGTCGTTCAGATTAAGCTTTGGTTCATTATCTAACAAGTCCATATTGGCCGCCCAAAGGCTTTCAATCGTACCTACATCTTTCCAGTAGCCTTCGAACGCGTAGGCGGACAATTTCCGATTGTCTCCCAGCATCGCGGGGATGACGTCTTTCCCGAAATCCTTGGTGGATTCCGGATTCGCCTCATCTTGCTCCAGATATTGACGCAGCACATCCCAACGGAAAATGTACACGCCCATGGAAGCCAGATTACTCTTCGGTTCCTTCGGTTTCTCGGAGAAATCCGTTACCCGGCCGTCCTCGTCCGCGCTCATGATTCCGAAGCGGCTCGCTTCGTCCCAAGGCACTTCAATGACCGCAATCGTAGCGTCCGCTTGTTGCTCCTTATGGAAATCGAGCATGAGATTGTAATTCATTTTGTAAATATGATCACCTGAAATCACAAGGACGTACTCCGGATTATATTGTTCAATAAAGCCCATATTCTGATAGATGGCATTCGCCGTACCGCTGTACCAATCCGCTCCGGTTTGCTGCGCGTAAGGAGGCAGCACGAAGACGCCCCCGTTCTTCCGGTCGAGATCCCACGGGCTTCCGATGCCGATGTAGGAGTTAAGCACAAGCGGTTGATACTGGGTAAGCACGCCTACGGTATCAATTCTGGAATTGGTGCAGTTACTCAGGGTAAAATCGATAATGCGGTATTTGCCCCCGAAATGCACAGCCGGCTTCGCCAATTCTTTCGTCAGGACGCCCAATCTGCGCCCTTCACCGCCTGCAAGCAGCATAGCGACCATTTCTTTACCTCTTGGCATGGATATGTCCCCCTTTATGGAATGATGTTACGTTTATAGGCTGGGGTTCTTTCTCGGTGCAGCTTTCCGTGTTGAACTGTATTCAAACATGACCGCTGCGAGCGGAGGAACCTTCATCGTTATACTGTAAGGCTGGTTGTGCCACGGAACACGTTCCGCTTTAACAGGCTCGCTGTTCACTTGACCAGAGCCGCCGTATGGGACGGCATCACTGTTAAGCACTTCTGTGTACGTACCCGCGCGCGGAACGCCCACCCGGTATTCCATATAAGTAGCCGGCGTGAAGTTCGTAACGCAGATCAGGAAGTCTGTTTTTTTAACCCCTTGCCGGATAAATGAAACGATGCTCTGGGCTTCGTCGTCGGCATCAATCCACTGAAAACCTTCATGGGAATGATCGAGCTGCCAAAGCGGCGCCTGAGCTTGGTAGAAATGGTTCAAGTCCTTCACATACCGGTGCATAGCCGCGTGCATGTCATAGTCTAGCAGGAACCAGTCAATCTCCCATAAATCCTTCCATTCCGCAAAATGTCCCAGCTCCCCGCCCATGAACAGCAATTTCTTGCCCGGATGCGCCATCTGGTAGCCGTAAAGGGTGCGGAGTCCGGCGAACTTTTGCCAGTAGTCTCCCGGCATCTTGTCCAGTAAGGATTTCTTGCCATGAACCACCTCGTCATGCGAGAACGGCAATACGTAATTCTCCGAGTAGGTGTACATGAAGGAAAACGTAAGCAGATTATGGCGATGCTTGCGCGCGTGCGTTTCGGTCTCCATGTATTCCAGCACATCATTCATCCAGCCCATGTTCCACTTGTAGTTGAAGCCTAGTCCGCCTTGATCCGTAGGTCCGGTCACAAGCGGCCAATCCGTGGAATCCTCGGCCATCATCAATGCTTGCGGATACTCGGAGAATACCGTTTCGTTCAGCTTGCGCAGGAAGTCTACCGCTTCGAGATTTTCTTGCCCGCCATCCCGGTTGAGCGGAGGATCCTCTTCGTTGTTCCCAAATCCGAGATACAGCATGCTCGCCACCGCATCGACTCTTAAACCGTCCACATGGTACACGTCCATCCAAAATAAAGCGTTCGAAATCAGGAAGCTCATCACTTCAGGCTTTCCAAAGTCAAAGCTTAGTGTGCCCCACTGCTTCTTCTCCGCGATTCGCGGGTCTTGAGGCTCGAATTGGGGTGTGCCGTCAAACAGGCGAAGTCCGTGATCATCCTTGCAGAAATGCCCGGGTACCCAGTCAACGATGACGCCTACGCCTTGTTGATGGGCGCGGTCTACGAACATTTTGAACTGATCCGGGGTGCCGTATCGGCTTGTTACCGCGAAGTACCCTGTAATCTGATAGCCCCATGAACGGTCAAAAGGATGCTCCGACACCGGCAGCAACTCAATGTGTGTATACCCCAGCTCCACCGCGTAGTCGACCAATTCAGTCGCCAGTTCCTCGTACGTGTAAAACAACTCTTTCCCTTTAATCTTCCACGTGCCCAGGTGAACTTCATAGATGTTCAGCGGATTGTTGTAAACGACGGCGCCTTTCTTCTTCTTATTCTTGTTCCAGGCGATGTCTCCCCATTCATATCCGTCTAAAGGATATACGATGGAAGCGGTGTTTGGTCTCAGCTCCGCGTAAAAGGCGTATGGATCCGCTTTCAGCTTAATTTCGCCGTTGTGGGCATGCACCTCGTACTTGTACAGATCTCCCTGCGTGACGCCCGGAACGAACAGCGTCCATAAGCCGGATTCCTCGATGCGATGCATGGGGTGCTGCTCCGTCTGCCAACCGTTGAACGAACCGGCGAGCCTTACTTCACGGGCATTCGGTGCCCAGACGGTAAAACGCGTTCCTGCCAACCCGTCCTCGGTTAGGGGGTGCGCGCCGAGCATGCGATAACTGTGGAACAAGTTCCCTTGATGGAACAAGTAAATATCGTGCGAGCTTGGGAACGTGCCGCTCATGGATGACCATCCTTTCTTGAATCTAAAACACTGATGTTATTAACTACTACACGAAAACCGCAAAATCCTTTGAAAATGGAAAGAAACATGGAACTATTTTTGAAATTATCAGAAATATGAAAGAATTTGGGCGAAAACGACCATTTTCGACAAAAAGCTTGGGGTGGAGGAATTATTTTTCATAAAAGTGGAAAGGGTTTCTCATACTAAATCTAAATCACAATCAGGTGGCTTCAGCCGTCAAAAAAGGAGTTTGATGCTTTATCATTTCCTCTGGATTCAAATGGCTATCCGCCGGAGCGGTATGTTGCCTGTCCGTTCTCATCATGATTCCCTTCAGCGCAGCAGCTTCCGGAAATCAAACCATATTACATTACCCAGTTTCGGCTCCGGTGAAACAGGTGTTGCAAACGGTAAATCTGGATGTGACCGGGGACGGCAAGCCGGATACGGTGGAGTTGACCGGGGTGAAATCCAACGAGCTGGATTCCGCTTATAACGAGAAGTTGATGGTTTCTGTCAAGGACGGGGGAAGCGGTAAAGTTACCGTTTTGAACATTGGAGAAGGGTATACACCGGTGTTGCGTACATGCGATTTTACAGGGGATGGCGTGCCTGAAGTGTATGTTTCGGTACCGAACGGGGGGACAGCGGGGCTGTCGGACTTCTTCATCTACTCGCTGGCCAAAGGGAAGGCGAAGAAATTGCCTGTTCCCGCTCCGCTAAAGGCGACCGGCGATTATGAGAAGGATTATACGGTGAGGTTCGAGGTGCCGGAGCAGAAGAAGACGTTCCGTGTGGATGTGAAGGACCGTCAGGCGATTTATGACGAGCAAGGGCTGTACAAGGACGGCGCGTTGCTGCGGCCACTGGAGGCGACCGTGCTGGAGTTTGCGGAGCTGCGTCCGATGGACACCAATAAGGACGGCGTCTGCGAGTTGGTGGGCATCCAGCGCTCCACCGGCCTCGCCAACGCGGACACAATCGCGTATGCGCTGTCGCTGTGGAAGTTCGCGGAGGGCAAGTGGACGCTGGCGAACACGGTTGTGGTGAAGGCGAAGTAGGGGAGGGCACAGGTTATTCTTAAGTGACACTTATTGCACTAGTCGCACTTGTCGCACAGTCGGTGGCACCACTCTACTCTAACGAACCCTACAGAACCTTAAAGCCTCTAAATCGGCATCTAACACTTCCAACGAACTCACAGGACGCTTAGCCGTCAAATAGTTCTTTGATTCTAGTTTTTTGGCCTCTAAGCGTTGCCTGGGTTCGTTAGAGTGGGGAATGTGGCCAATTGTCACGCTAAGCGCTCGCTAGATTCGTTAGAGAGCCAGAATCTTGAACAAGTACAAGCATTCTCGGGGGCGCGGCCTGGCGGCATCTTTTAGTGTCCCCAGGGGCACTATTTCCGCTGCTGGCGGTCTCGCGGCGACTTTTAGTGTCCCTAGGGACACTATTTCCGCTGAGCACGGCCTCGCGGCGACTTTTAGTGTCCCATGGGGCACTATTCCCGCTGAGCACGGCCTCGCGGCGACTTTTAGTGTCCCATGGGGCACTATTCCCGCTGCTGGCGGTCTCGCGGCGTCTTTTAGTGTCCCCTGGGACACTATTCCCGCTGGGCGCGGCCGGGCGGATACCCGCACCTCGTCCCGCCCCGCTCCGCCAACCTCTTCAACTCGTGCGGGCGGGAGGCGATGAAGGTGGTCATGTACTTTTGCAGAAAAAGATAGTCCGCTGCCCGCCCCAACCAACCCAAAGGTGACCTGTACTCGAACACGTCGCGCATGATCGTCCCCTCGCCCGCCTCCACAAACTCATGCACATGTGTAAACGACGCAAAAGCCCCCTTCACCATCACATCGGTAAAGGTAAACGGTCGTTCCATCTCCGTAATTCGCGCAGTCAACCTCTGCTTCACTCCAAAATGAACCGCCTCCCACGTCACACTTTCCCCCTTTTGCAACAAACCCGTTGTGACCCCGCCGACCGCGCGCTCTCGGGTACCGGACGTCGTCAACGTATGCGCCCCCACATCCCGAGCCAAATCGAAACACAACTCTATCGGCGCATCAATCCAGATTTCATGCACAATTTTAGGCACAGTTCCTCACCTCCGACACATATCCCATATATAAACTCAGTGCGCCATATTTAATACCAAACCAGCGCGCAGAGATTACTCTGTAACAGCATACAAATATGTCATCTGAATAACGGGCCAGGCCCCTTAACAAGGTGCTGAGTCAATGGGATATCCGCCTTTTTCACTCTCTGCAGATACGCAGCTGCCTCCATGCTAGAATCATCACCCATCCCTCAGCCCGAAATCCTCCTCAACCTGCTGAGTCAATGGGATATCCGCCTTTTTCATTCTCGGCAGACAGGGAGCTACCTCCACGCTAGAATCATCACCTATGCCTCATCCCGGATCCTCCTCAACCTGCTGAGTCAACGGGATATCCGCCTTTTTCACTATCGGCAGATAGGCAACTACCTCCCCGCGACCGCCTCACCAATCCCAGCGCCTATATGTACTCGCTCGGCTTATGCCCCGTGAAATCCTTAAACACCTTATTAAAGTAGCTTGTCGTCTCAAAACCCAGCATCAGCGCGATCTCCTGAATCGGTTTACCTGATTCCCGTAGCAGCAGTTTGGCTTTCTCCATCTTTTGGCCGGTCACATATTCGATGAAGCTCATGTCGGTCTCCTTCTTGAACAGCCTGCTGAAATAACTCGGGTTCAGATGCAGCATGCCCGCAACTTCCTCAAGCGAGATCTTCGTATGCAAGTGGAGCTCGACATACCGCTTGGCTTCCGCAATTTCGGTGCGGCGGGACGACTTCGCGATTGTAGCCATCACCGTTAAAGCCTCCTCGTAGAAGGACTGCATCCAATCCTCCAGCTCATGAACCGTCTCTTTCGTCGCGACGCTCCGATGCAACAATTCGGTGGTGTAGCTGCTGAGAAAGTGCTGCAAGGAATGCAGCTTGGACTGTGTATCCATCATCATGCGCAGAGCGAAATTCCGAAGCTGTTCCGGATGGATCTGCGCATCCCGAGCGGCGCGGAACCAATCTGAAATCAGCTCCCGAATCCCCGCCCTATTCTCTTCCAGCAACCGTTTCCGAATGGACTCCATTGCCTCGGAGACATCAGCAAATAACGGACGGTTCGCAAACTGGCTATTCATCACCCGGTGAGGCAATACCGCTCGCTCCGGCAAGTAAAACCGGATTTCCGGACGTTCCGCCCACATCGATAGCTGCTTCTTCAGCTGACCCAAATCTCCCGCAGGTTCCCCGGTAACAAAGGTCATGGGCATACGCAGATATTGATTTAATTTCCCTTGAACGGACTGCAGACAATCCGCGATCCCCTCCGCCCGGTTTACTTTAAGGTCATCCGCTGTAGGAAACAGGATGATGAATTCCCTGGAATTCATCCGAAACACTACCCCTTGATGTTCCAGTGCTTCGTCCAACAAGTTTTCGATCGCGAAGGACATGACCTCCGGCGAATGAAACCGAGCTTCTTGCTCGGTATACCGGTGCACGAATCCCCACACCGGCGTCAACACCCGGTTCTGCACCGACATTCCCAACTGGGCGAGCTCCGAAATCCACGGGCGTTCGTCCAGTAACGGGGTGCTCAGAAATTGCCTCAGAAACGTCTCCTTCGACACGGACTTATTCCGTTCCGACCTCCTGCGCATGGCTTCACGCTCTCCCTGCGCATTCGTCTCTTCATCCAGCTTCTGAACCATGGATTCAAGTATGGGTTGGAGCGTTTTGGCGCTCATCGTTTCTTTTAACACATAATCATCCACATTGAGCTTAACGGCCTTTTGGGCATACTCGAATTCATCATGACAGGAAAGGATGACGGTACGAAGCCGCTTGCTCTTAAGCTTCAGGGCATTCACCAAAGTCAGTCCGTCCATCTCGGGCATACCGATATCCGTCAACAGGATGTCCGGCATCCGCTGTTCGGCATGTTCATAAGCTTGTGCGCCGTTCACACACATAGCCTGAACTTCCAGCCCTAACGCATTCCAAGGAATGGCTTCGGACAAATACTCCAACACCGGCAAATCATCATCAACCAACATGATTGTGTACACTGGATTCACCCCTGGCTGTATAAGGTATATGAAAGGTAATCGTCGTTCCCCGCTCGAGGGCGCTGTTCATGTCCATCCGAAACCCCGATCCGTACTGGATTCTGAGTCGTTCGTAAACATTCGTTAACCCGATGCCGGATACTTTGCCTTGTTCTCCCGACGATTCCAAAGCTGCATGATGTCCCTCTGCCAACTTGCGCTTCAGCAACTCTACCGTATACTCCGACATGCCTTGCCCGTCATCCTCCACCTGCAGAATCAATGCGTCTCCCTCCAGCCAAGCCCGGATGGTCAGCACACCTTCATACTGTTTCATCCCGTGCAGGAACGAATTCTCCACCAGAGGCTGCAAGGTGAATCGGGGAATCTCAGCAAGCAATGCATCCGATGAAACCAGCAGCTCGAGCTTCAATGATTCCCGGTGACGAAACCGCATGAGATCGACATAATGCTTCACTGTAGTTACTTCTTCATGCAATGTGACAAATTCATTGTTCCGGTTAATCGTCATCCGCAGCAAGGAAGAAAGCGAAGAGATAATGCCCGCAATTTCCTCATCGCCTTTCATCAGTATCCGCAACCGGATGGAGTTCAGAATATTAAACAAGAAGTGAGGGTTAATCTGGGCCTGCAGAAGTTCCAGCTCCGCCTTGCGCTTATGGGTCTGTTCCAGCTTCACTTGCTCGATCATTTCGTGAACACTATCCAGCATTTTGTCAAAAGATACCCCAAGCAAGCCCACTTCATCCCGGCCCGAAATGCCCGAGCGCAATCCCAGGTTCCCCCGCTGCACTTGAGAGGCAATCCGTCCTAATCGTTTCACAGGCTTAGTAAATTGGCCGATCAGAACAACGAGAATCACACCGAAGACGGCAAAAAAGATGCCCTGAAACATTAAATTCACGCCGAACAACTCACTGACGTTGCCCACCGCGTCCTGATAAGGCGTCAAGCTGACGAGAAACCACCCGTTCAGGGCTAGGCGCTTATCCACCCTGACATACTGCGCTTTGTCCACCTGTTGCGTGGAGGTTACCGCTTGATCCTCGGAAGCGGCCGCCTTGTCGCCAAGCTCCAGTACCGTGCCGATCTTATCTTTAGACGGATGCGAAATAATGACACCCTCTTCATTCACAAGCAGTACTTCCTGCGATGAAGAATAATCCGCCATGATGGAAGTCATCTGGCTCTGCAGTTTGCTGACAAACACATAACCGTTCGGTCCGTTCGGCGTAAGCTTCAAGGAACGAACAACGGTCACCATCGGCTCAGTGACACCCGCGTCCCCCACAATATAACTGGGATGCCGTTCAATCCATACCGTATTTTCATGCGAAAGCTGTGCGAGCCGCTCTTTCCAAACGGATTGCTCCGTTACCTCGCGATTGAACAGATATCCGGGGTAATTAGTGACCGGAAACCCGTCCGGGAGCAGGATGGTAATATATTTGGACTCGCCGGAGAATGAGAGATTCTCGAGGATATCGGTGATTTTGCGGTAACTGGTAATGTCGAATTTCCCGCCCCACTCTTCCGGCGATTGCCGTGAATTCCACAAGGCGACAAGGGAATGATTCATCTCTTGATCAAACTGAATATAATTGGAGGCATGCAGCATGTCCTTCATTATGTAATTTACGTAGCTTTCAATCACCTTTGTCGCTTCCAGTCCCCGTGCCACCGCTTTCTCCTTAAGCACATCGCTCGCCATGTAGTAGGAAACCGTCAAAGTTATCACCGCCGGCAACACAAGACATGCAAGAGTGGAAAACATGATTTTCTGCCTCCACGATAACCTGCCCTTCTTCCATCGCCAAAACTTAATGTTGAGCATCTTATCGCACACCTCCCGCCTAACACCAAAAAAGATAGAGAACAGGCGTCATCACTGCCCTCGCGCTGTTCTCTATCTTTCATTGTATCATTGTAAGCCTTATCATTGCCTATCTTGGCGTAAGTTTAATATAGTCGTAGGAAAGGTTGAAATCACTGCTCAACGCGTTCTTGTCGGTTACGCTGAACTTAAAATATTTCCACCCGTTGGATGTGAATGCGATATCTCCCAGGTCCTGCTCGGCGAATGCCGCCGTAGAATTATACTGGTCAATCACAGGGCCGTAGTTCGTACCCGCTATAGACAGCTGCGCTTTCCCCCGGTTATGGAACTTTTTAACGCCCACCTTGACGTTGTACACTTTGGCTTCAGGCACGTTGACTTTGTAGAGAACATAATCGCCTGCGCCATGTCCTTCAAAAATCATGCATTCCCCGGCGCTGCAACCCGCGTCGACCGACTCCCGGTGTATTTGGGTAATCGGGGATACAGCTTTAACCGCTTCCGCCTCATGCACAATCGTTGTATTCGTGTTCAGGCTGAACTTCGCCTTGAACGTCTTGCCGCTGGAGCCGTTCACATTCACTGTGATGCGCAGCGGACTTAATTGATTTACCGTGATGTTGCTGTCAAGATACAGTAATCCCGTCGCATTCTTGCCCACATCGATCGTAATCGTTCCTGTATTGGCTTGAGTCGGATCCGATACCGAAATTTCGAATTCGCCCGATGTTTCCTTCGTCAGCACGGATGCCTTCTTGTTACTCTTCAGGAAATCCACACGGCTGCCGACGGTTACACCCTTCACCTGGTCGTTCCAGAAGTTCGCGCCAATCACATTAAGCGTGTTGTCTTTCACCGCTTGTACTTCTGCTGAATTTTCCAGAACCTCGATGTCCGGATTGCCGGCATAGGCTGTTGTCTGCGACGTCGACATGCCCGGAAGAGTCACGTATTGATAGGATCCGGCTGTCGGATTCGCCCCATGATCAAACCACATGGTCATGTAATTCCGTGTGAAGGACGGATCGCCTTCGGGAACATTCGAACCGTTGACGTCGGACCACTTGTTCGTCCGCGCTTCCCGCAAGCCTTTCAGATTCGGCGTCATCGGGAAGTAATACCCTACGTCCGAGCCGGACACATTACCCGCGATATGGGCGCTGCTCACCGCATTGAATGATTTTACCCCTTGCGTCAGGGAAGTGGATTGCAGCGTTCCGTTCACGGTCCATGCATTGCTGCCGGAAGCATTCAATTTACGATTCTCAATAATTGATTCAATGGTACGGTTGTCCGTAGACGAAATGCCTGTGCCCAACGACACCACCTCGTCATCGAACATAAACCAGGATTTCTTCGCTTCCAGCGTGGTACCGTCCCCTTTCAGCAACATTCCCGCCGCGCCATATTGATCGTTCGAAACTCCGCCGACCCAGTTGCTTCCGCCGAACGTGTTCGTGTAACTGCCGTCCGTTCTGGTTTGAGTATCTACTGTAGTCCCCGGCAGTCTGTATGGATTTACTGTAGGCCAGTAGTCGTCGGTATATTGGCTGGTATCGTTATCGTAGAGATAAGTCATGCCGTCCCCCGTATACCAGCCTTTCTTGTTTTCTCTGTTCCCAGAATGATATTCGTAGTTGTAAATTCGGGTTGAATGCATGCTAAGTCCAAATCCGTAGCCCGGTCTCAAGTGCACCACGCGGTCCATATCCGCAAACATCTTGTTCTTCACAAGTTCGCCGCGCGGCGTCACAGCAGCATCGTTCATGATCGCTTTACCCAGCTGTATCATGTTCAGTGAGACAAGCGGACTCGAGTAGAAACTGTTATCGTTGCCGATCCAGTATTTAATCATGCGCTTATAATTGTAGGCGTCCCCGGGAGGCGCGATCTGCGACAAGCGAATGATTGCGACCATCGTCTGGTGACCGGCATTCAGATTGGATGTTGTAGGTCTTGAAATTTCCCGACCGCGCACCATATCCATGATCAAACCGTTCTTATACATTAAAGGCTCATAAGAATCATACACCCATTTCCACACATTGCTGCTGTTCGGATCCGTCACTTCCCAAGTGGTTCCATTCAGGATGTACATCACATGCGCGATATCCTTCAGCAGCGTCTTTCCGTAACCGCCGGTATAGGCAAAATTCCCATGTTGGATAAAGGACCCATCCTCATAAAATCCGTCAAGCCGCGTCACATAGGTGAATACGCTGTCTCCGCCCGTATGGCCGTCCGTCAGATCGCTTAATCCGTCACGCGCCATAACCATCTTCGTACTGGATTCGCTGATAATCCCGTTGATGACATGCACCATGGACCGCCACACCCGGTTCGCACCCCAATATTTATAATCCAATCCCGCCTGATTCGGGGAGAAATGATCGATGGCTCCGATCCAGTTTGCACGTTGAGCAGCTGTGAAGTCACTGTACATTAGAATCATGATATCGTTTACAGCCAGCGGAATTCCGATTTCCCAATCCCACCAGTTGCCGTAAGCCGTGCGAACATAGAACCGATTCGTGTGCATCCAGTCCATGCCGCTGATGATCGCATCCCGCAAGGTCGTATTTCCCTTCAGGGTTGAGCCTGTTGTGGAATACGCCAACGCCATACCTTTTAGTTTCGTGTAGCTCTTCGTAATATGTGCGGGATCCGTCGTGCTGTTCAGGCTTGTCCACAAACAATTGCATGTGGTTCTGTTCGTTCCGCTCTGCATCGTATTCAAATCGGCTTGTGCGGTTGCCGTAATATCCGCAATCTTCTGGGCATTAACACTGTCTGTCGGATCATACGAAGTGCCGCCTGTCAGAACTTCCTTCCATTTGGAGCGCAGACCGTCATAAGGCTGGGCCGCACGCGCTTGATCCGACGGGAAGAACGGGAAGAGTGAGAATACGAGCGCAAGCACAATGACAGCGATTACATTTCTTTGATTACGAATGTTCATAATTAACCCCCTAAGTGTAGTTTCTTATTAAAGATGAAGACGGGCCCAAACCCGTCTTCAATTGTAACCAACTTATTTCTTGTTCGCATCAATCACTTTCTGTACAGATTCTTTGGCATTCTTAACCGTTGTGTCCACGTCTTGTTTCCCCAACAGATATTTCTCTGCTTCCGCCTTGAACGCTTTCTCCGCGTCGCTCAGGAAGGGAATGGCCTGCCCCGGTTTACCTAACTGGGATACTTTAATAACGTGCATCAGGGATGCTTTATCTACATTCTCTGGTGTCTTGGTGGAAGCGACAATATCGTCGACAATCTTGCCTTGATCCGCTTTCTTCCAAGCTGATAACTGCTTCGTCAAGCCGCTGCCTTCGGTTGTGAAGAAACGGGCGAATGTATATGCGGCTTCTTTATGCTTGGATTTGCTATAAATAACAATTGGATCTGCGACACCGCCGGTATAGCTCGGATCCGTTTTATTCTGCTTCGGCATCGGGGCGAATACGGTCTGGAACGTTGCCGGAATCTTGTCATTGCCGCCGGATTCAGCGATCATCCATGAACCGATGGGCAACATGCTTGTTTTGCCGTTGAAATATTGGTTCCGGTAAGGAATTTTCTGCGAGATCACATCCACGTAAGGCGTGGCGGACTTGTCGATGTTCTCCATCTGATTGCGGAGCTCCAAAGACTTCTTCACCAGCGGATGATCCACATTGTTCGTTACTCCGTCGTCTTTAATGATCGTTTTGTCCGTTGAGGAGTTGGAACGTAACATCAGGTAGTGGAAGTAACCCCACTCGTGAAAGTGCGCGCCGTACCGCTTGGCCGCGCCTTCGCCCTTGGTCAGCTTCTTGGCGTAGTCTTTAAACTCTTCCCAGGTCCAGTCCGTCGGCACAGGAAGTCCCGCTTCATCCAGATGCGCTTTGTTGATCATCACGAAATCCGGGCCCATTTTGAAAGGAAGACCATACACTTTATTGTCCAGCTTAAATTCATAGTGGTACTCGTCCTCGTACTTCACGCCTTCCTTCTCTATATAAGCGTCCATCGGCTCCAATACACCGCTTTTGGCCCGCTGGGCTATGGCATCTCCTGTTAGCTGAAACACATCCATTTCGTCATTCGTCGCCGTCATCAAATCCAGTTTCTTGATCGTTTCATTGGAGTTATTCTCTACCAGTGTGACGACGTCTACTTGAATATCCGGATTCTTCTTCTGGAATGCGTCCACAAGAGGCGCGTATACTTCCTTCTTCTCCCAAGTGTGGAACTTGATCGTTACGGGTGCGTTGGTTTCTGCGGTGTTGGTCTTTCCGTTCGTTGCAGCCGCAGGTTCATTGGTGTTATTGCTGCCGCAACCGGCCAGCATGGAAGCCGCGAGCAAGGTTGATAACACCGTTGGAAGCCATTGTTTCTTAAACATAAGAACCCTCCCTGAACTTCTCTAATAGTTGCTTCTTTTTGGTGCTGTTGTTACTTTACCATGACTTTGAAAGCGCTTAAATACAATATCTTTACTAAGTGGCGAATATTTTGACTTCCTATGTCAACCTTTCACGCCGCCCAGGGAAATCCCTTCAATGACATGCTTTTGGCCCAAAATAAAGATGACCACCAGCACAATAATCGCCGATACCGAACCTGCCATGATCAGGGAATAGAAATCTCCGCTTTCGGAGGCGAATTTACGAATACCCAACTGGATGGTGAACAGATGATCCGACCTCAGAAACACCAGCGGATTCTGATAATCGTTCCAGGTCCATATAAACCGAAGGATTGCATAGGTCGCGATGGCCGGGCGAACCAGCGGCAGCGCAATGGAGAAGAAGGTGCGCGTGTGTCCCGCTCCATCTATCTTCGCGGACTCGATGAACTCGTTGTGGATCCCCATGAAGAATTGTCTGAGCATGAACGTTCCCAATACGCTGAAGGAGCCCAACAGGATCAGACCGACATGGGTGTCGAACAGCCCCAAGTACCGATACACCAGAAACTGTGGCACGATAATCGTAGGGTGAGGGATCATGTAAGTAACGAGCACGATCATAAAGATAACATCTCTTCCTTTAAATTTCACCTTGGCGAAGCCGTAAGCCGCCATACAGGAAACAAGAACCGATGTGACCGTCGTAAGCACCGACACTTTGATGGAGTTCAAGTAATAGGTCATGAACGGGTACTCCCCGGTCCACACCTCTTTATAATTGTTCCACGCGTTCCACTGGGTAGGAATCCATTCGATCGGATAATTGAACACATCGGCTTCCATCTTCATGGAAGCGGACAGCATCCACAGGAACGGTAGCAAGAACACGATGCCGACGGCTAACATGATGAGTGTTGTAATGCTTTTGACCCAATTAAAGTGTTGCATACCGGTATTCCCCCTTCTCTCGCTCCTGTTAGTAGTTGACCCATTTCTTCTGACCGTACCATTGAATCAGCGTAATCAGGAACACGCCCAGGAACAGGAACCACGCAATCGACGAGGCATAGCCTGTCTTGAGACTCTCGAACGCCGACGTATACAAATAATACACGACAACGGACGTTGAATGTGCCGGGCCGCCTTGGGTCAGAACCGCGATTAGATCAAACACCTTGAAAGAGCTAATGATTCCGGTAATCAGCAGGAAGAAGGAGGTCGGAGACACCAGCGGCAAGGTAATGCTGCGGAATTTAACCCAGCCGTTCGCGCCGTCGATATCAGCCGCTTCGTACAGATCGCCCGGGATGGATTGCAGCGCGGCCATGTAGATAATCAAATTAAAGCCGATGCCGATCCACACCATAATCATCATGACGGAAGGCAGTGCATAGTCCATGTCCGCCAGCCACATCGGGGGATTATCAATACCGATCGAAGTCAGCATCTGATTGACGGGTCCGAAAGAAGGGTGAAAGAGCACCTGGAACACAATCGCAACCGCAACTACACTCGATATGTAGGGCATGAAATAAATGACCTTAAAGAGGTCCTTGAAATACACATGTTTATGAATGACAATGGACAAAATCAAACTAATCATCATCGTAACCGGCACCACCAGCACGAGGACCAGGTTATTCTTCGCGGAGGTCAGGAAAACGTCATCTTGCGTCAGCGTCTTGTAATTCTGCAAACCGACAAAGTTAATCTCCTGAATCGGAGAGACGAAACTCCAATCGGTGAAGCTTAAAACCAGCGACAGCAGAATCGGAATGATGGTGAAGATGATCAGGAAAATTAGCATCGGACCGATAAACACGTATCCCGCCAGGGTTTCCCTCCATGCTTGAACGTTCATTTTACGTTTGGACAGTGCGATTGGCTTGGTGAATGCGGCCTGATTCTTGGTTAGCTCAGCCATGTGTGCCATCCCCTTTCATGTTTCCCACGCGTTCTTATAGGATCATTATGGGGAAATTAGAAGGGAAAGCGTAGCCAAGATTATGACCAGTTTGAAAAAATATTGACTTCTTCCTGTATAATCAATACTACTAACCGATGATAGGAGCAAACCCATGGATCGCAACAGATTTTCGCAAATCGCGCACCGCCTGCATGACTTTCACAACCCCGTTTCCGAGGACAAAATAGAGCGCATCATCCGCCTCCTCCCCCTGCAAGCCGGACAAACCGTCCTGGACATCGGCGCGGGCAAGGCGGAGCTGCTGTTCCGCATCGTTGAGCGCTTCGGCGCGCACGGCATCGCCATCGAAGAGCATGAAGGCTCGATGGATGACGCGAAACGCAGAGCTTTTGGCCGTATTCACGAGGAGGAAGTAACATTCTTGCGGGAGGATGCGAAGCTTGTGCTGCCACAGTTAGGCGAGCACATGATGGATCTCGGCATCTGCATCGGATCCTCCCATGCCTTGGGGGGACTGGATGCAACGCTGGAGGCATTGAACACGATGGTTCGGCCGGGCGGGTACGTTCTGCTGGGCGAAGGATACTGGAAGAAGACTCCTGATGCCGTTTATTTGGAGGCTTTGGGCGCAACCGAGGACAGCATGCTGACACATAACGGGAACATCGAAGCGGCGATGAAGGCCGGGATGATCCCGTTATACAGCCTTGTGGCGAGCGAGGATGACTGGGACGCTTATGAAAGCTTGTACGCTTACAGCGCGGAACAATATGCGTTCGAGCATCCGGAGAATCCCGACCGCGAGGCGATGCTGGCCCGCATTCGGGAGTGGCAGCGGATGTATCGTCAGTGGGGCCGGGATACGATGGGTTTTGGGTTGTATTTGATGCGGAGAGGTTAATTTATAGCGAAGACGGCTAAGCGCGATTAATGCTCCCCTTTTCGGTAAACAGGTGAAATAATTTAACCTGTTAACGTGATGGGGAGCATGTTTTTTTACATTATGAGCTAAGCCCCGTCAGCAGCATGAAGGCTGGAGTTGTGGATATCGGCGGACCGGAACGAATGCCGACCGTTCGTTTCCAAAGCGGTGTCAGCTGCGGCGGTTACTCCTGAAGCGACTTGCCTTCCGGTTGTCCCTCCAATTGGTAGCGCTTGAGCAATTTCGAAACGTCAATGCCGTCAATCGTGAGCCCTTCAATGTTACAACCTTCAATATTAACGCCGCTAAGATCAGAGGAGGTTATCGTGCTGCCCGCCATCTCGCACATTTCAAATCGCAGCGGGCGCTGGCGCCCTTGGTCTTCCCGGTAGGCTGGATGCCCTTTTGGCGGCAGTCCGATATTATGAATATAAGCTCCGCCTAACTGAGCCCCGTCAATTTCAAGGTCCGACAGGTTCGCATCGGTGATGAACATCCTCGACATATTGACGTCCTTAAAATTCGCTCCGCTCAGATCTGCGCATTCGACGCGGAACTTGGGCAACGATACCTTACGGAATGAAACTACCTCCACGAAGCAATTTTCGAACTCAGCTCCCGTTAAATTTGAATTCCGTACCACGACTTTTTGCGTGTCCTCCTGCTGATCGATAATCTCCATTTCTTCTCCTCCTTCAATCATCAGTAGATTCGTAGATTTATAACATTTATACTATGCGATTATATATTCGCATTTAAATTTCACTTCTCCTCCTGGACTCAGCTAGAACGCTCTAACTATATCCCAGCCGCCATATACTCCTCCATATTTTTTGGAATATACGTTCATAAGCTCACTTTGATAATCAATCAGCGCCAGCGCCTCCGTCTTTGTAACTTGGTAAACGGAAGTAAACTGATCTTTGCGTTGAAGACTCAACGTGAATCCCGTTTCCCCGATTTCCTCTTCGAACTGTTTGCTATGGTCATTGGATATCTCAAGCAGATACGAAATATGACAAGTGTTATCACTATGTAGATTAATGTTAGTTGATTTTACTTTTAACTCATTGGCGTACTGGCGAGCTGACCGCTCTGTCTCTGTTTCGGAAACATTTGCGAGCCCTTCTCCAAAAACATTGTCTATATGTATACGATCATAATCTAGGATCCATCTTCGGTACTGATGATACAATGGCAGCAGGCTTTCTTTACTCACCCCATATACATCACAACCACGGTCATCGTAAATATAGAACAAGATTTGTTTGGTTGCATTGAATAACATAACGTTGCCGTATACGCATGGTTTCCTGCCAAAATCCTGATTAGCAAGCGCAGTAAGAAGGTATGACATTCGTATGTCTTCGAACTTTACTCGAACTCGATACTCGCTGGTTACCATTTGTTCATCGTCTTCATATTCGTAGGGAATCACTTCGTGCTCTAGATGTTTTACTGTTTGCTTTGTTTTAAAAAAGCGTTGCATATCAAGTTTTTCGTGCTTACCTTTCTCTTTTAAATAGCTTATGCGATTGATCACATGAACTTCGTCATTTTTTGAAAAGAGAAAATTACAAATGCTTTTTGAGCGTTGCATTACCTCATCAAGGTATGCTTTTTCCTTTAGAGCAACTAGTCCAAGTTCAAATCTTATCCAGTATTTTTGCTTGAACATGTTGTTAACTACACTGGTTTTCATATCTTGCCTCTCATTAAAATATTAATCCCAATAATTAAATACTACATCCCCTACTGTTTTGGGTTCCCAATAGACAAGTTGTATTAATTCATTTTGGTGCAAAGTGTTTTCATTAATCACTATAATCTGTTCACCCTGTTGAGTATATCTTAAGGGTTCATTCAACTGGTTAGGCGTTAGTAATTTATAATACTGTTTAAATGGTTTAGCAATTTCAGGTTCATCAATGAAAGGAAAATAATGTACATTTATTTCACGAGTTGAAGTTAATGCAATAAAAGGGTACTGACCATTAAGCAAAATATGAATATTTCTAACTTTATCTTTAACTATACATTCGTAAAAATTCTTTCCAGGATCGCTTCCAATATAGTCTATCACCCTTGAATCGAATATAGAGTAACAAAGTTGTTTAAAAGTGTTCTCTTTAACCGATGGTGCTGGTAGAAAACCAGTAATTCCTGAACTCAGAATTAGCATTACACTGCCTCCCTTTTTATTGATTTCCTTTGATAAAATTATAAATTTGTTTGACTTCACCCTTAACCATCGTCCAATAGCGGATGGATTACTATAGTGTCCCGTTAGAATTCCTGTGGAACGATTATTTTGGAATTTGAATAAAGAAGAGCGCCTCTGTAAGATGGGAGTACGCAACGGGTCTACAGCCCTTAAATCCCACATCTGGAGGTCGCTCTATAATGAAGTTTAAGTCACAAGTTAAGCAAAATCAACTCATTGAAAACATTACAGTTAATCACCTAGTTGTCGGTGTAGATATTGCTCAGGAGATCCACGTTGCCCGAGCTGTGAACTTCCGTGGCATAGCTATGGGTAATCCTTTGGAATTTAGTAATGATGAAGCAGGCTTCCGCTCTTTCGATAGCTGGATACGAGACTTGCTAGATTCCTACAACTTAAACAAGATAATCGTTGGCATGGAGCCTACTGGCCACTATTGGCTCAGCCTTGCTCATTGGCTTAAAGGCAAAGAGATTGAAGCCGTGCTCGTGAACCCTCACCTGGTCAAGAAAAACAAAGAAAACCGCGACAATACACGATCTAAAAGTGACAAAAAAGATGCACTTGTCATTGCTGACATGGTGAAAAACGGCTACTACTCACCTGTCCGTTTTCATTCCACAGAATACGAAGAGCTGCGAGTCATGATGTCAAACCGAGAAACGGTTGTTAAGCGACTTGTTAGTGCTGTGAATCAAATTCACCGTTGGGTTGACATTGTGTTCCCTGAGCTAAGACAAGTCTTTAAGATCTTAACCTGCAAGAGCGCACTGCTAACTCTTCGCCTATTTCCTCTTCCGACTGATTTAGCTAAATTAGAGCCTGCTGATGTGATTGCTGGGTGGAAGACGTCCATGAAACGACATTCAGGCTTGCGTAGGGCTAAGTTGCTCATTGACCTGGCCAATCGAAC
The DNA here is from genome assembly GCF_001644605.1 of Paenibacillus swuensis. Lineage (NCBI taxonomy): Bacteria > Bacillati > Bacillota > Bacilli > Caryophanales > Paenibacillaceae > Paenibacillus > Paenibacillus swuensis. Next base: position 912,762 of record NZ_CP011388.1, read on the forward strand.
CGTAGGTTCTACCCAGGCATCACACGCAAGGGCAGATGACGTTGAGTAAACGAGGGCGTCCACGCCTACGACACTTTCTCTATTTAATCACGATGTGCATGGTCATGAGCAACCAAGAATTTAAAGCTTTGCATCACCATAACGTCCAGGTGAAGAAGCTTAAAAAGATGAAATCAATTATGAAGCTATGCGGAAAGTTGGCGCGACTTCTAGTTGGAATGGCACGCAGTGAAGAAGCCTACAATCCCGATAAAATCTTTGCAATGGCAGCTTAAAACCAATCATATCTTACGCAAGTTGGCGTATTCGCAGGATGACAAAGAAAGCACGGAGTATCGGGAGATGTTACGCAAAAGGGCACTGACCCGTTCCGTTAGAAAGACCGACCTCCACCCCTTAGATAGATGTGACGAAGGAATGAAAGGGCTTATGACCCGTTGAGACATGGGAGTGAAAATCGCTAAGGGCACCGTGGAGAATACGTGCAGCAAGTGGAACGAATTAGGTGAGGCTTCCTCTACCTCTGTTCCCGCACACCTTCTAACGGCTCATCCTAGCAATCTGGACTCTCTTCATTCATCATCCGTTCTAAAGAAGGGTAAAATCCTGCGAATACACGAGCATACGTGAGGAAATCAAATCATACCGAGGGAGCGTAACGAATCATTGCTTCATCCTTTGGAAGTCTATAAATGCAGGTCTTAAACTTAATAATTTAATTTTGCGAGAGACTTTATAACTCAGCAAGTAACAAAACCAAAAACGAACCCGTCATATCCTTTACTTCCAACTGTTTGAATTGCAGTGGCTTCAATTCTATTCTCATCTGCCAAAAGATCATAAAACGCCCTTACACCTTGTACACGTGGATCTTGACTGTTTTCATTAATAACTTCACCTTCACGAATGACATTATCTCCAATAATAACAGTTCCTGGACGGGAAAAGTGAAGAGCCCATTTCAAATAATAGGGATTGTTCGGTTTGTCAGCATCAATAAATATAAAATCGAAAGGCTCAACTCCTTCGTTACTCATCTGCGCCAGTTGCTCTAAAGCATCTCCTACTCGAAGCTCTACCTTATCTTGCACTTCAGCCAGGCAGAGATTACCTGCTGCCACCTGTGCATGATGTGAATCAAGTTCCAACGTGACTATCTTCCCCTCAGTAGGCAGAGCTCGTGCCATCCAGATTGTACTGTATCCTCCCAATGTACCTATCTCCAAGATACGACTTGATCTTTGCATTTGTATAAGCAAGTTTAAAAATTTTCCTTGCGTGGGTGAGACATCATAAGCTGGTAATCCTGCTTTTTGATTGGTGGATAACACTTTTTCGAGAATAGCATCATTTTGAATTAAGCGCTCCGTTATATACTGATCAACCTTATCCCAGACATTTGTTTGACTCATATAGATCATTTCTCCTCTTCATTGTTAACTTCTATTAGCAGTGTAACCGAGTTATAATCATAAACATAATATATCTTTATGATAAATGTATATATATAATATATGAGTTAACGGATAGGAGAATCGAAATGAACCTACATGCCTTACGCTTGTTTCATGTAATCGCCAGTACCGGAAGCGTGACTCGTGCTTCAGAATTACTCAATATTAGCCAGCCAGCCATAACTTCACAGATTAAAAAATTTGAAAAAGAGCTATTCCTAACGCTACTCAAGCCCCAAGGAAGAGGTATTGCTTTAACAGATGCAGGTGCGGAAATTGCTTTACTTGCTAAGCGACTTTTTGCTGTAGAACAACGAATTGAACAATACGCTCAGGATTACCGAAAAGGCTCAAACGGTTGTATCCGTTTAGCCGCGACGTATTTACCTGCTCATTTTCTGATTCCTACCTGGATAGCAAAATTTAAACAACAATTTGAACATGTCGAAATGATTATTACAACTACGAATTCAAAAGAGGCTTTTAAAAAACTATTAAATGTAGAGGTGGACATAGCCATTTATGGCGGGATACCAGAGGAGTATTCTGATACCATTCAGACAGAGGAACTATTTCAGGACGAGTTATGGTTCGTCGTTTCACCTAATCATCGATATGCGAATCAACATGTTTCACTAATTGACATGATGAAGGGACCCTTCGTTATGCGTGAGGAAGGAAGTTCAACGCGAGAGAGATTGTTATCTTTATGTCGCACCTACAACACTTCGACACCCATAATTTCTTTGCAATTCAATGGGTTGCATGAAGCTATCACAGCTGTTATTGCAGGCTATGGTGCCAATTTCGTTTCTTCTTTAGTTGTGCGCGAATATGTAAGGCGTGGAGAATTATGCCGAGTTTATGTAGAAGGGATTCATCTAACCAATACAATTGCCATTTGTACCCGCAAAAATGAACCTTTATCTGCTTCCACATTGAACTTCATTAAGATGATTCGTCAAAATCCTTTTATAAAATAGAAAAAGCAAATCACCTTCATTTGAACTAAATTGCCCGTTACTTCAACAAAGGCTGCCGTACATATTCGCTACAGCCTCGATAATTTCCTTTATTTAACTATCGTGTCCCTTTTAGTTGAAACACGTCCAAAGATTAATTAAGACATTGTTACCGGACGCTTAACCTATTCCTAAAGTCATTTTCATTGGTTATAGCCAGTTTGTCGACTCTGAGTAACTCCACATTTATGAACAATTCACTCAATACTTCGGGGTTTTTACAGTAAATTGTTGTATAAATCGAATCAACAATTAGCAGTATTAGTTCACAGTCACTTGCAATAAAGTCTTCTTATGTATCGATCTTTAACACGTTGGATCCTACTGGGTACGCCTTTAAGTCAGCAAAAATTATGTATTGAGGCTCTGTTGTGTCGATAAACTTAAGTAGTTCCTCACCATTTAAAATGCTTACATCCTCAGGAAATAGTGGTATCAGATCACTATCATGTAGTTTATATTCTTCTCCTGACCCAATAAGCCAACTATACTTTTTAATATTATATGGCTTTAAAATATTAAACAGCCAATTACCGTACTCATTCGGAATTTTAAAACTTATGCCTCTTACATTTTGCCACATCGGATACTACCCCTTTCCCCCATTTAACTATACTGCCAGTTACTTCAACAGACAACGGCAGTCGATCGTATGTCGGCTGCCATGTCGGAATTGAACAAACGTACCCGATAGCTTAACGGAGGCGTCAGGTGTTAATCGTAGTTCCAAACTAACTGTCCTTTTCTTATTTTTGCAGCAAAGATGATTTGACCTGTATGGAAATGGACCTCTCTAAACATAGCCATAATAAGATTTAAAGCTGTTGTCTCGTTATTTACCTGACTGTATGTAAGAGGAGGCAGATTGAGGAATGGTTTTGACATTAATAACTCCGGAGTGGATTTGAGATGTTCAAGATATTTTATTAGAATATCAAAAGAATCTCTGGTCTTAGTAATTGCTTGTTCCTTAGACATTTTCAACCCTTTTTCAAACTCCTTATCTCTGTTTCTTGTGTCGGAAATATTTAGAAGAATCGTTTCAATTCGTGAGTGTACCGCCCCGCTAATATGAGCAACTAAGTTAGCGATGCTGTTACTTTCCGGTGACGGGGAAGAAATAATATCATCTTCAGACAATTGTTCAATGGCTTGGAGAGTCCATTTCTTTTCCGACCTAAACTTAACCAACATGCTTTCAATCAACTCTAATGCAACTTCCATTTAACACCCTCCTAGTTAAGGTTCCCATGTGCTTAATATTACCAAACGAATGTTCTCCGACACAATGGAACAACCACAACTTTACCACGCTATCCTGCCCGTTACTTCAACAGAAAACGGCAGCCGATCGTGTGCCGGCTACCGTCATGACGTGATTGAACTATAGTTCCAGTTAATTGAACAAATTAACGTCCCTTTACGATTGGGGCCGTTAGTGTATCAATGTTCATGAGCAAGAATGCTGATAAGCTTACCAAACGGGTCGCGAACATAGAATCGTCGAACGCCCCAAGGCTCATCAACAGGCCCATATTCTATCGAAAATTCAGCCCTCTTCATGCCTTCTAAGGCAGCATCGACATCGTCGACTTCAATCGATAGATCAGGCGTATTCGTTTCTGAGCCACCCTGTGAGGCGATACTTATTTGAATGCTCATTTCCTCGTTTAAACCATAAGTTCTAATCCAACCATGATCCATTATTAAATTAAGGCCCAGCACATCCTGGTAAAAGCATTTAGCTGCCGAGATATCCTTCGTGTTTATGTTGGCGACTATTCTTTTGACCTTCATTTCAAACCTCCATAACATAAGCAGTTTGTCCTACAATATAGAATAAAATCGATAAATAACTGTTCATTTTTCTTTAATATTAACAAATCCCCGTTACTCCGTTAAACTGTCCGTTAGCTCAACAAGGCTGCCAATTTACGTCGACAACCTCGTTCTGGTGTTTGTTAAGCTATAGTTCCCCCGTTAGCGCAATGCCATATCATGAAATTGAAGTTTTAGTGAATCAGCCTCCATAGCCATTTGTTTGTGTACAGTAATAATACAATCAAGCAGGTTAAGTCTTTCTTTGAGCTTAGTATTGTTTGGATTATCCTCTAACTGAGCTAATATGGAAAAGAACTGTGGGACCTCCCACACACTTCTCAAGGCTGTGCTTAAACAGAAGCCATATCTCACTAATCCTTCGTCACCCTGCCATCCGATATCTCGCAGCCCCATTAGGTGTGCATTATATAATGAGGTCTGGAACGTTATATATTGGTCAGGCGGAATAATTCCAAGACTCATGTTCACGCCAAATAACTTACCCAAGTCTTCGCCGATACCTGAAATACTCATGAACTGCCAGTCGATTAGGACAAGTTGAGTTTCGCTCGCTTCTTTTTTAACGAGTAACATATTCATCTGACTCAAATCTTGATGTGCCAGTACACGCGGTAGCCGTTGGAGCGAATCTAATGCAGAATTAATGTTTTCGAGGATCCCTTGATACCAAGCCCATGTACTTTGCTCATTGTCCGCTAATATTCGGCTTGCATACGCCTCCATATTAGGAGCATACATACGGCTTGCAGTCGTCCATGAATTAAGCCAAGCTCTGCATATCCACTCATGATCCGGTACCATTTTTATCCTACTAAGATAGGCCCCATTAAAACGGCCTAATTGTCGAGCAATATAAGAAAATTGCTCGACTGTATTTGCATATTCGCCCTTCACATACTCCATCCAGAGCCAAATGGTACCATCTTGTTGTTCTTCAACCAAATAGCTTTCTGTAGCGCAAATGGAACCAGGAAATTCTCTCAAAACCCCTGACTCCAATACAAGCGCTTCACGTCGCCAGTAGTTGTGATGTTCGAAGTTATCTTTCTCGACTGTGTCCGGTTTAATGATTTTTAAAATAACGCACCACGGCTTAAATTCATGATGTACCTTTACCAGACCATGCAAGCGGAAAATCCCAGAGGTTGTGAAGTTTGGAGTTTTATAACCAATGTCGTCACATGTTATTGATACAAGTTCAACAGCTGTATGCCCGTGGATAGATTCAATACAAGTATGGATCTGGTCAATCTTATTCTCTATAGGTATTTTGGTATTATTATTCAACATAACTTCTGAGTGCATTTAATCTCCCCCTTGATTGGCAGCACTCCAATGCTGTTTGAAGGTTTTGTTATTCTGTCTTTTTTATCATATTTACAATATCCTGCTCATCTAATTTGTTATCTTCAAGAGTAAGTCGAAAACTTTCATTAAAAGTTAAATTAGTGAAATCTATCGTTAACCTGTTCAATGATAATCCATTTTCTTTGCTCCAGTTCATTATGCTTTTCCCAAAGTTAGCTATTTTCTCGTTGGTTAAATCTTCACCTGAAAGTCCAATCCAAATATTATCGTTCCTTTTAAAATTATCAGAGGTAAAGAATACTGTTCCGTTGACCTCCATCTTCTCGAATGAAAGGTTTGAATTTGCTGTGATATATTGCTTTACTTTTTCATTTAATTCTTTTGTTTTATTTGTATCTTCAATAGTTTTAAGACCTTCTTGAATAACAAGTTCATTTACATTTGTATCAGAGGAACCTTTTATATCAAAGTAATAGTTACCAAATTTTATGTTATATGTACCATCACTAATTATTAATTTATTGTCAGGGTAAGCCTGATTTAAATATTCATTAGCTATTTTTTTAGCTTTTGGCATGGATAACGGATTACCATTCAGTGTTCTAATAGTCGAATATCCTAAATATAGAACAGCCAATATAAGCACAAATGATAAACATCTAATTAGAATTTTTTTCAAACATCCACCTCAACCTTAAATTCTTTCTAGTATCTTCCAAGTGTAAAAGGAAATTTTAAAAGTTTCAAATATTTATTTCATATTACCAACCCTGTCCTTTAGTAAAAAAAGGGCTTCCTCTCGGCAGCCCTCTCATTATTAAATTATATAGCATAACGCAAGTCCATAATGTAATCGTAAGCATCTTCAATTGTCCGCAACTTTATCCGACTTGTCATTTCAGTTGAGAACAGTGAAATTTCATCTTCCCTCTCTAAAATGCTCTTCCTAAAATTGAGTTCATAATCGTCTAAAAGTTCTTCCTTTGTTTTGTAAAAATCAAACCTCTCGAGAATATATAATTCTTTCAAGCATAAAAACAGTGAAAGAAAATCACACAAATTATTTGCCACCAATTTCACCTGATGTTCAAAAAGCATTGGTCGAATAAAGATTATTGGAGCTTCTTCAAGGGTTGATACTCAATCATTATTTGTAAAGAACGCAAAATGGTCCCCACCCATTCCTGTATGTCCAAACACTACAGCGTCATCAGGTGTACAATCATAGCCAAAGTCACTGCTGAAATTCAGATATATCCCTAAATAATCTTCTATTCCTCTGCCGTGATTATTTTGTAGGATTTGATCAATAGCATATAGGCTATTAAGAGTTTTAGGCATTTCATATCCTCTAACCATATGAAATACACCTCCTTAATACAAGAGCGATAACATCACTCTTCAGGTCTTTTACTTCACGGCTCATAGAAATGATAAGTCATTAATTGCTCATCAAAATATGTACCATTATGTTTCATTGAGTTTATTTCGAGCCCGTAAGACTTAAATCCATATGATTCATACAACTTCATTGCTGCTTCATTAAAGGTAATTACTCCGAGGTTGACTTGGCAAATTCCCTCTATCCGTTTGGATCGGGATATTATTTCATCTAACAACTTACGACCAATTCCATGTCCTCTATATTCAGGCAATACATATGTTCCCCAAATTTTTCCTTTATGCTCCATTTTCTTGCCCTGTGAGCTCACACTCAATAACTGCATTAGAATAAGTTCAGTAGCAAACAGGAGTCTATTATCTAGCCCGACTGCCATATACCGTGATTGAACTAAAGTTCCCCGTTAGTTCAAAGCCCAATTCGAGAAATATGGTTTCAATAATCTGCTGTTAGGGTATTTTTGATGAATCTGCTCCATTAACTGATTCCAGTGCTCTTTTACTTCGTCATAATCCCCATGTAAAACAACCGCATCATCCAAATTTTCATTAAGGAACTTCATGATCTCGTTGAGTTCGGTAGAAGCCTGTTTCCATTGCTCAAAATCGTTCTCAGTGCGGACAATATCCAAGAGCGAAGTTCTTATTGAGCCAAAGAAATCTGGCATCCCAGCATAAGTTCCGCTATTCTCCTTCTGAGTCATACTTAGGTGAATAGAAGCAATCTCTGCGAATTTTTGTGCGACACTGATATCGGTTGCTGCCTCTAATAGCCAGGTTTCGATACCTTCTTTAGCTTCTGACGAATTTTCATTGAAGAGTTCCAGCGCTTTTGAAGTTTGAAATTGCGGCATTTCAATGCCGTTGTTAAGGATACTGTTTACCGCAAGGATATAAGCATTTTGCTCGGCATTCTTGTATGCATTGTATTTATTCTGATAGTTAGCACTAAGCATGACCAACCCAACGATAGCGAATACCATTACTAAGATAAGGTATTTCACATTCCTGCCCACATTTACCTGCCCCCCCCAGACAATACCATGCAACACAGAACCATCTGCTGCCAAAGGCAAACGTAATTCCCTAACCTTTTACGTTTGCAAAGGTTGGGAAGTTGCGCTAATCTGCCCATTAGCTTAATGAGTTGCGTGGCAGGTTCCCAGTCCGCGTTACCCTCCAAATACAGATGAAGTCAGTTGCTCGCGCAACCGCTTTTTGTCTACTTTATCCACAGCCGTTCGGGGAAAAGCTTCCAGAATGAACAGATGGGTCGGCCATTTGTACCCGGCGAGATGTGGCTCGCAATGCGCCCGCAACCGTGTCAGGTCTAAACTGCCGCCGTCCCGTAACACGATGAAAGCGACTAACGTCTCGCCTTCTCCTGGTAGAGGAACGCCGAGTACGGCCGCGTCACTTACCGCCTCATGGGTCGCGATGACCTGCTCGACCTCGGAACAAAATACATTGGAGCCGCCTACGATAACCATATCCTTCAGGCGATCTAACACATACAGGTAGCCTTCGGCATCCAGATAGCCCACATCCCCGGTCCGGATCCAGTCATCGGGCATGGTCTCAACGGAAGCTTCCAACTGGCGCCAATACCCGAGCATAGTTTGCGCACCTCGAACAACGATTTCGCCGGCATCGCCCGTCACAGCCTCACGTCCATCCGTGCCTATTATCCGAATTTCGAAGGCTTGCTCGCCTTGGGCAGCTAGGTCGGCGGGACGGCCAACGGATCGAAGGCGGACAGGATCGTCCATATGCTGGACTGGAAAGAGGCGGCTAATGGACATTCCGCATTCCGCTTGCGAATAGTTGTTGACAATTAAAGCTCCCGGGAATTGCGATACCGCTTTCCGGAGTGTATCAGGGGAAATAAAGGACCCTCCGCAGCCAATCAGCGTCAGGCTTTCCAATTTCCTATCAGTGGCCGAAGCCTCGCGGGTAAGATCACGCAACAGTTGGCCAACCGTGCTGAGTTGCGTAATCCGATCACGTTCAACGGCCTCCATAATGCGGTGTACGTCCGCTGGGTATTGGTCTAGAAATACTAGACAGCCTCCGGCCGCCATGGTCGCCCACAGTTGGAACTGACCAACCAGATGCGATAAATTGAGTACTAACACACGTCGTCCGAGATCATGACCGAAGCCTGCGGAGGGCGTAAGCAGATTCCAAGCAGCCATACCGCGATGCGAATGCATTACCCCTTTTGGTCGACCGGTGGTCCCGCCCGTGTAAATCAGGACTGCTGTATCATCGGCATTTCGATTGTAATAGCCATTTGGAGGGGATGCGAATTCCTGCTGCAAAAGAGCGTCTAGCGAATTTGAAGTCGGACCTTCTTCGTCCGTTGTGAACAGTTTTGGACAATACCCAAGAACTTCAACCATGGCCATAATAGTTTCGGCATGGCGACCGTCATGAATAACCATCTGCGGTTCGGCATCTTGAAATATGGCTGTGAGTTCGGGCACAGTCAGCAAAGGGGACGGCACGAGGGGTATGGCTCCAATCCCAACGGCTGCATAGAACGCCAAGACGAGTTTGGGATCGGGATCCCCGAAAAAGGCAATTCGATCGCCTGGCCTGAGCCCCTCACCATACAGGGCATAACCGAGTCTCTCAGCCATGCGATGGAGCTCTCCATAACTCGTAGTCTGGCCATGACGAATAAGCGCTGGTGCCTCAGGGTAGAGACTTGCTGCAAATGGCAAGCGTTCAGATAGTAGCATATGATCTCCCTCTATTTTATTAATCAGGTAAGAAAACTTGGAGTAAGAAGAGAGTATCATATATCTGGAAGTATTGGGCATCATTTGTACCTATTAAAGCCATCAATTATCCTGATATTATGCTTCTGCCAGCATCCGTTTTTATCAATTGGAAGGATCCCCATGGTTCTCCCCCTGTGAAACATAATAGGGATAATCCATATAACGCTGAACTTCTTGTGCTGTTTCTTTGCTATAAATGGATTCAATGAAAAACAGCCCAAGATCGACTGAACACGTAATCCCCCCGCCGGTAAACAAGTCCCCGTCACGAAGCACTCGCGCTTTCACTACTTCTTTGCAGTAGGGTTTAACCAAATCTAAAGCTAAAGGATTAGATGTAATGGTTTTCTCTTTGGTAAAACCGGCTGCCCCCAGCAAAAGTGCTCCAGTGCAGACGGAAACTTTGTATTGAACTTCTTGCGCGGTTTGAAGCCAGTCCACAAAAGGTTTGTCGTGGATGAGCTGCCGAGTGGCCACGCCGCCTGGGGTAAAAATGAGATTGTACTCGGATAAATCGGGTGTTACCTTATCTACGGTGATGATCATTCCTCGATCGTCTTTGACCTCTTTATGGGTTGAGCATAAATCCCAAGACAAGTCTTCTACAATATCTAACTTCTTTAGCCAGGTTACTGCATTGTGAAATCCTGAAAAATCCAGTGTCGTCATATCATCAAAAAGAATAAATGCCATCTTCATAAGGACCCTCTCCTATGTGAGTTATTGCGGGAAATTTATACAAAGTATAATATAGAGTTGACCCTATAATAAGTGTCAGATTGGATAATTATTTAGAGTACAGTTATGGAGGGGAAAATAATAGATTTATCGATTTCATTTGACGCAAAAGATCCTCTCTATATACAGCTATATCAGCAAATTCGCGAGTTGGTGCATGTAGGTGCCTTGAAGGGCGGGATGAAATTGCCTTCTATACGGTCGCTCCAGCGCCAATTAAATATAAGTAAAACTACTGTTGAAACTGCCTATCATATGCTTTTGGAAGAAGGGTATGTGGTCAGCAAGGAGAGATCGGGTCTAGTTGTTGTGAGTCCTCCAGGTTCATTTTCCGTTGATGGTTCAGATCTAATAGGAAATCGTGTTTTGAATGAGTCCAGTACTTCCTTTAACCAATTCCCTAAACAGCATCTAATTGACTTTAGTCTTTTATCTGTAGACGGAGACTCTTTTCCCATACGAATATGGAAATCGGTTGTAGGTGAAGCACTTTCTCAGCAGAGTCAATTCATTCACTTATACGGCGATCCTCAAGGCGAAATGTCATTCCGGGAAAGCTTGTCACAGTATCTGCGTAAATCAAGAGGTGTTGTGTGCTCACCCGAACAAATCGTGATTGGAACCGGGATCTCCTATAGCATATTGTTGCTTTCCAAGCTTTTGAAAGAAATTAGACGTGTTGGAGTGGAGAAATCAGGCATTGCTCAAGTTAGAGATTATTTTATACAGCATGGCTTTGAGATTGTTCTGGTTGACTTAAATGACCTAGAACGAGTGGAGCAAGAGTCTAAGCACAGTCGAATTCATATGCTGTATGTTACGCCATCCCATCAACCTTCTGGCGATCCAATGCCGTATCTGACAAGACAGCGAATTTTGGAATGGGCAAGCCGACATGAGACTTACATTATTGAGGATGATTATGACGGGGAACTGCGACTTTCCGGAAAACCAGTTCCTTCCCTGCAAGGATTGGACAAGAGCGGCTCCGTAATCTATATCGGTACATTTTCCAAGACGTTCTCGCCGGCTTTGAGATTGAATTATATGGTTTTGCCGATAAACATGCTTGAGAAATTAAAATCCATTACCCCTGTTTTATCTGGACCGTCACGAATCGACCAATGGGCAATGCAATTATTTATGTCCCGGGGACATTGGTACCGACATTTACGACGTGTGAGAAAAATTTATCGATATAAAAATGAAACCCTAGTTCAATTGTTACGGCAGCATTTGCCGGGTTCATTTGAGCTGAAAGCTAGCAGTTCCGGTTTACATATCGAATTATTAATGACTGTAGACTGCGATGAGGAAACATTGATTGGGTTGGCCAAACAGGAAGGCGTACTCGTGTATGGTAGTCAGGGCGGGACAAATCAGGTTTATCCCAAAATCTATCTGGGGTTTGGCGGACTCAGTCTTCAAGAAATGGAGGAGGGTGTTCAATTATTGTGTAAGGCTTGGTCATCCGTCCTTAAGGGGAGATAGTAAAAGCAGCAGCCATGGACGAGAAAATAAAGTCCTAGACTGCTGCTAGATTATTAGACCAGCGTTTTCCGTAAACTTAACAAAAGAGCTAGCGTTTCTTTCTATAAGGAAGTAGATAGTTTTCAACCCAGTCATAAAATTTAATTTCTGCTTCTTCGTAATCACGAACATTAAAAATCACAACACCAAACAATTCATGTCTTGGCTGTGATTTTTTAAATAAACCACTATCGTTACTATCATCGTAGTAAACAACCCAACTGTCCTCTTCAAAAAAACCAACAGCTTCGATATCATTACCATCCTTATAATAACCCAAGTGCCAATGACTTATTTCCAATTATTTGTTATCCCCTTTACTTCTATAAATTATTGAGCTCTCGTTCTCTCATTAGCTATTTCTGTGCGTTCAATAGTCTAATTCTGGTGAATTCCTGCAAACCAAGAAATTGCAAGCTGTTCCGTTTCACTTATGATTGTTTTTTGATGGTGCAAGTAATTCAACGAATACTCTATTTTAATAATCTTTGAAGTTTGAGAAGTGAAAATATTGTTAAGACGAACCCAATAGTCAAAAACCATATCCAACTCTCGTAAGCAATCATTAAAGTAAGTTCCCATGTGTTTGATGGGCCTGAATTGAGTCCATCGTTGTATGGATAAGCAAAGATTGATGGTATGGCTCCCAAAAAAATCAAAGAAGCTCCCATTATCAAAGTAATTGTTGTGACCATATGCTTCTTATTCATTGATTCACCTCCAAAAGATGACAGAGTTAAGCAATTGAATTTTAATTTACAGCGATTATATACAATACAACGCTTGATATAGGCTAAAGTTGCGTTAACCTGCTCGTTTGCGGAATAGGCTATCTTGCTAGTCACTACGACAAAAGGAGTTAAGCCAACATCTGGCCTAACTCCTCTAATCTTTCCCGTTAAATGCCCCCGCCCGGCTGAACCTCTTCCGTAATGTAAGGCTCCACATGAACATGCACATGCATCACATTATGTTTCTTCAGCATCTGCTGCTCGATCTCGTCACTGATTTCATGCCCCCGAATAAGCGACAGCTGCGGGTCCACCTGAATAATCACATCCACCAACACATGGTTGCCATGCACCCGGCCGCGGATATCCTTGATGGCTTTAACGCCTTTGGTGTTCTTCACCGTGTTGCGTAGGTCATTCAGATGATCCGTATCGAATCCGTCCGTCAGCGCGTGCGTCGTTTCCTTGAAGATCCCCCATGCCGTGTTGAGAATAATCAAACCCACTAAACAAGCAGCAAGCGGATCCAGCCACCAGAGCCCGAAGGACGAGCCCGCAATCCCGATCGCTGCGCCGATACTGACCAGGGCATCCGAGCGGTTATCTTGCGCGGCAGCCATCAGCGCTTTGTTGTTAATCTTCGTCGCAAGGCGCCGATTAAACCAATATACGCCGAACATCAGCACGGCCGAGATGAGCGCAACCCATACCCCGAACAACGCAGGCGTCTGTCTTTCATCTTTAAAAAAAGATTGAATCGCGGTAATCAACACTTGGAATCCGACCGTAGCCATGATGAACGAGGCCACCAGCGCCGCGATCGTCTCCGCCCGGAAATGTCCGTAAGGATGATCCCGGTCCGGCGGTTTTTGGGAAATTCGTAGACCAATTAACACCGCCACCGATGCCACAATGTCCGTCATATTGTTAAATCCGTCCGCGACCAGCGCTTCCGAATTGCCGATATAGCCGCTAATGACCTTGAATAATGACAAAATAATGTAGGCACCAATGGAGATCCATGCGCCTTGCTCGCCTTTTTTGATATCGCTGTACATATCACCCAAAACTTGCCCACCCCCTGCACGTAAACTTTGCTTACCTATGGTAACAAACCGAACTCATGTGGGTCTAGAGAAACAGTGTTTGCTGAGGTTACAAAAGTGGCTCCCGGGAAACACTATGTTCCGTGTCCAACTTTCGTTAGAGTTAAGCTTGCCCTTGAAAGAGGGCGGAAAAACCTATACAATGAGGGCATTAGTCACGCTAAGGTAAGGAAGGTGTTAACCATGACCGAACAGAACAATACGGAAGAGCAACAAGCCGGCGAACCTAAGAAAATCTCCTTGCAAGAAGCCATCAAACGCAAGCTGGAGCAGAAGAAGCAACAGCAGAAAGACGGCAAAGGCGGATTCGAAGCCAACGCGGCCACCAAGAAGCTGACTTCCCAGAATAATAAGAAGCCGAACAATCAACGCCGCCGCACAGGCGGATCTTAGGTTCAAGCCAAATAAAGGAAGGGATAACTGTTATAGTTATCCCTTCCTTTTGTTTTTTTATTCTTCAGGGACTTGATTTACTCTCAATCTTACACTATAGTTGCGCATCGCTTTGAGATCACCCTGACTCTCCAGCTTGCCTGAGTAAATTAAACTCCTTAGCCTGTATTCATAGTATCCGTGATAAATATATTGTTGAGCGTAACCCATGGCTTCCCCTATGACTCTGACCGCCTTGATGAAATCCGTATACGGTCTGTTCTCATACAATCTTTCCATCATGTTTAACAGGTAGTCATCCACGTGACTTTCATCCACATGGCGAATCCTGTCGTCTTCCCAGATCCTCAACACGGAACGGCTTGTCGTAAGCTCCGCCCAACCTTGTTCCAGAACTCTTCTTTCGTCCTGTGTTATCTGAGGTAAACGAGAAACCTCTTTTAGCGCATCGGCCAATTTATCCGGGACAATTTCACCGGATGTACGATAATCAATTCGATGGTGTGGGGTATTATAAATCTCCTCTACAATATGAACAGCGTTAAGAACCTTCATTTCATTGTTTAAGTTCCTTAATAAATATGCCGCATGCCTTAGTGCCATCTGTTCAACGGCGTTGTTGGCAGACCAGAGAATAATCACCGCATGTTCCGGAATTTGAGAGATGCAGTTTAATAGATCCTGAACCTTTACTTCCGCTTCCGCATGACCTTCCCGATCCCCATGATTCTCAATGTGATTGAAGAACCATTCTCTTCGGAGAGTCCTTCCTTCATCGTCTTCCATTTTCCATAAGGGCCCCATCTCATATTGCTCAGGTAAGCAAATGATTCGATCTTCCGTATTCCTGTTTAACTTCGTGAGCACAACATTTAAACCGCCTGCCAGAGACTCCCCGGATACAATATGTACTCTTTGGCAAAGTTCCCAGCTCAACATATATTCCATCTTATTCAGCCTCCAAAAAAAGAAACCTTGACCCTCACATTAACGTCAAGGTTTATAATGAATTTATAACTTCACTGCAGGGGAGTTGGATCTTATCAAAATCGGCGAGTTGTCACAAGTAACGGGCGTAAGTATTCGCATGCTTCGTTACTATGAGGAGCAGGGCTTGATCCGCTCGGAGCGGCAATCCAACGGCTACCGTGTATTCAACCCTACGGTACCCGAGCAGGTGCGAACGATAAAATTCTATATCGAGCTTGGACTGACTACGGAGCAGATTTCCGGTTTTCTGCATTGTGTGATGCGGAATAAGGAATCTTTTTGCCGGGAGATTATGCCGGTGTATACTCAAAAGTTACTTGAAATTAACGAGCAGATTGCCATGCTGACGCGCATTAAATCCAATCTAGAGGAACGCATGACCGCGATTCTTGAAGACGATCCGAATCCGAAGGAGAAATGAATATGTCGATTGAGGCCTTGAATGACAGTAACTTTCCGACGGCGATAGCTGGCAAGGGCACTACTCTGGTGGATTTCACCGGAACTTGGTGTCCCCCGTGCAAAGTGCTCCTTCCGCTTCTGGAAGAATTACAACAAGAGATGAAGGATACCGTGAACATCTACAAAGCAGACGTCAAGGAAGCGGCGGAAACCGCCTCCGCGTACGGCATTATGTCCACGCCGACGGTGATTGTGTTCCGGGACGGCGTGCCTGTCGACAAGTTGGTGGGACTTCGGCCGAAGCAAGCTTATGTTAATGTGATTAACAAATCCTTGTAAATGGCGTCCATCACCCTGCTGGTGCGCATAGCGGTTTCTCCATTGCTTGGAGATTCCCCGTTCCCGTTCAGCGCCGCTGTAAGCAGCGTGATCAGAGGTTGCTGGATGTGCGCCGGCGGCGGGAAGATCTTTTCAAATGACTCTGTCTCCGTGAATACTTCCACAGGCCCGTCGTTTACGAAGGTGGAGAAGCGAATGCGTCCTTTGCTACCGACAATTTCATTCATCTCAACATACTGGGCGGCGTTAAAACACCAGATGCCTGTACCATGAACGCCCGATTCGAACAGGAACTGGGCGGAAACGATATCATCGGCGGCGTACAATCCGGCTTGGTTGGATGCGGCGCCTTTGGCCGTCTGGACAGGTCCGAGGATGAAATCCATAATGTCCAGCGTATGCGAAGCCAGATCGACGAACTTGCCGCCGCCTGCTATCGCGGGGTTGACGCGCCACGCTTGGCTTTGACCCGTGCGCTCATCTGCGGAAGGGGGCTGATAGTGGGTCATTTGCACAAAACGAACGTCTCCGATCAGCCCTTCCGCGATCCAGTCCCTGACCTGAATAAACTTCGGCAACGCTCTTCTGTAGAAGGCCACGAACAGCGGAACTCCGGCCTCCCTGCAAGCCTGTATCATCGCCTCGCACTCCGCTGTATTCAGCGCCATCGGCTTCTCCACATACACCGGCTTACCGGCTTGGGCGCACAGCAGCGTGTACTCCTTGTGGTAAGCCGGCGGTGTGGCGATGTACACCGCGTCTACCTGCGGATCGTGAATCAGCGCTTCCGCATCGCTGTACCACTGCGGAACCCCGTGCCGCTTCGCATAGTCCTCCGCCAAGCTCGCGTCCCGTCTCATGACGGCTTGGAGCGCGGCGTTGGGGGCTTTTTGAAATCCGGGGCCGCTCTTTACCTCTGTTACATCTCCGCATCCTATAATGCCCCATCGAATTGTTTTCATGGCTTGGTTGCCTCCTCTTTCAGTAAAGGTTGATACATCATCACCGCGTGATTTTCCGTTATGTACTGGTCGTCCACTTGCTCGCCTGCCAGGTTGAACATTTTGCGATAAAGCGTGTTATGCCGTGTGTACCCGCCCCAATGCTCGAGCTTGATGGAATGATCTTTTTCGTAAATTTCGTAGGTGTGCAGGGGCGGCTCCGCGGTGCTCCATTGGCCTCTAAGCTCATCGTTCACGATGCTCAGGTTCAGCCGATAAGGCATGCCGGTATCATTGCGAATTTGCAGATCCAGATAATTATAAGCGCACGTGGCTCCACTGCCAAAAGGTTGCGTTCGACCCGCATCCGGAAACACATCATAGCTGTGTCTGTGACGTTCGGTTACGGTTAGCGGGGTGTGCAAGGTCATCCAGTAGATCATATTCGACAGCTGGCATAAACCGCCTCCAACCCCGGGCTTGAACGAGCCGTAAAACAGCACCATACCGTCGACGTAACCTTTGGCACGCGAAGGTCTGCCGATCATTTTCCAGTAGGAGAACGTTTCGCCCGGTTGAATATTAACCCCGTTAAGCTGTTGCAGGGCAAGCTTCAGATTGATCACTTTGTTATGCTGCAGCCACATGTCCACGTCCTTCAGCTTTCGCAGCGTGGGGGTTCGGTGTTCGTAAACGGTGTGCGGCAAAGGTTGCCTGGCTGCAAGTTTTTCTGGAGCGCGCACATAGGACTTACCGCCGAAATACCAGTGTAGCCATCTGCGGAATGTGAAATATATTTTGCCCAGCCGAATTCTCCAGATTGACCGTCGCACCGGCTTCAAAGTCGCTTGCATGCGCGTTCCTCCGCAAGTATTATTGTTTGTCTCTCAGCAAAGCTTCAATGTTCTTAAGGGTTTGCGTTTGTGCTTTTGCGTTGCTTAGAAGAACAACAAAGAAATAAATTAGCGCAGCAACAATCACGATTGGCAACAATTGCAGCAGAGCCAGTGTCCAATGAAAAGACATAATCCCTCGATCTCTCCTCTCATAAATACCTCAATCCATTTTATACCAAAAATTATCATTTTAGAAAGTGGTTAAATAATAGCGAACATTATAAATAAATATTAAAACGATTACGATACTAATAGGCACGCTCCTAAAAAAATTAGACCGACCCATATTAATGGTCGGTCGTTACTGAATTTAAACCTTTTCTAAGCCCGCGCGCGAGTCATCAAGAACAAGAAATACGGCGCGCCGATGACCGCGATCACCAGCCCCGTCGGGATTTCAGCCGACGGCAGGATGGAGCGGCCGATCGTGTC
The DNA here is from genome assembly GCF_001644605.1 of Paenibacillus swuensis. Lineage (NCBI taxonomy): Bacteria > Bacillati > Bacillota > Bacilli > Caryophanales > Paenibacillaceae > Paenibacillus > Paenibacillus swuensis. The sequence continues at coordinate 931,073 of NZ_CP011388.1, forward strand.
CGCTACAATAACGAGCAGACTTCCGGTGAGCGCTGAAGCCGGCAAGAGGATGCCATGCCGGGAGCCGACTAACCGGCGCGACAAATGCGGGGCGATCAGCCCTACGAAGGCGATGCTTCCGCTGACCGCCACGCAAGCCCCCGCCAAGCCGACGGAGCACGCGAGCAGAATCAACCGCTCCCGGTCCACCGCCGCTCCGAGGCTTCGGGCCATGGCGTCGCCCAGGTTGAGCACATTCAACGTCTGCGCTTTATAGAATGTCAGCGGCAACAACACCAGAATCCAAGGCAGCAAAGCCAAAACAAACTTCCAGTTCGATCCCCAGATACTACCCGCCATCCAAACCTGGATGAACTGGTATTGCTCCGGGCTCACTCTGAGCGTCAGCACGATGGTCGCCGCCGATATCCCCGCGGCTACCGCAATTCCGCTGAGCACCAGCCGCATCGGGACAAGACCCTCCGTCCGACTATAAGCCAGCACATAGATGATTAAAGCCGTAATACCCGCGCCCAGCAACGCCATAAGCGGTAACATGAATATAGGTGCCGAAGCGCTCACAGGGAACATCGAGATAAACACAACAACCGCCAGCCCCGCACCGGCGTTGAAGCCGAGAATGCCGGGCTCCGCCAGCGGATTGCGGGAAATCCCTTGCAGAATACAACCGGATACGGCAAGGCCCGCGCCCACTAACAAAGCGATAACAATCCGCGGCAACCGGAAACTGAACAGGATCAGCTCCTGCTGCTGGGTACCGAAGCCGAAGAACGTGCGCATCACCTCCATTGGAGTAAGACGCGTAAATCCCGTATTCATACTCACGATCACCGCTGCCACAATCAAGACAGTTAAGATCGTCAGGATCAGGATGGAACGGGTGAGGTTTTTTTGATTTTTGGAGTCCAAAAGCGGATGTGTCATTGGAGTCCTCTCCCCCCTCTGCGTGTAAGGTATAAGAAGAAGGGTACACCAATGAGGGCGATGAGCGCGCCAATGGGCGTCTCATACGGCGGATTAATCATCCTGGCGCCGATGTCGCTGATGACGATCAACAATGCGCCCAGCACGCCTGAGCATGGGATAATCCAACGGTAATCCGAGCCCACCAGCAGCCTCGCCACATGGGGAATGACAAGCCCGACAAACCCGATATTCCCGGCGACCGCAACCGAAGCACCCGCCAGAATCAGCACGATGAGCATGCCTAAGCATTTCACCAACATCGTGCGTTGACCAAGCCCGCGGGCCACGTCCTCCCCAAGGCTTAGCAGCGTCACAGAGGGCGACAGCATTAGCGCTCCGGCGAGGCCGACCGCGATAAAGGGCGCTACCGCGCTCACATGCATCCACTGAACGCCGGCCACCCCGCCGGCATACCAGAACGCCAGATCTTGTCCGATCCGGTACAAGATCGCAATCCCTTCGCTCAGCGCGATTAACAAAGCGCCGACCGCTGCTCCGGCCATCGTCAGCCGGAACGGCGTCAGCCCGCCCTTGTTCAGCGAGCCGATGCCGAACACGAGGCCCGCGCCCAGAGCTGCGCCGAGAAAAGCGAACAGCATCAGCTGCAGGAACGACATGCCTGGCGCGAAAGCGAAGCAGATCGCCAGAAGCAAGCCGGCTCCGGCATTCAAGCCGAGAAGCCCCGAGTCGCCGAGCGGGTTCCGCGTCATGCCCTGGATGATGGCTCCGGCTACAGCCAGCCCCGCGCCGACCAGCGCGGCGATGACCGCGCGCGGCATGCGCAGCTCGCGGATAATCTGATGCTGCGTCAGGTCCGGATTCGCATGCACAATCGCATCCCACACCGTAGATAGTTGAATATCCGCCGCGCCTACGGCGATCGAAGTCATCATGCTGAGCACCAAAGCAACCAAACCGCCGACCAAGATCAACATAGCCGCTAAGGGACGCGCCTTCACGGTAAGCTCGCCCGTTGTTGTAGATTCCTTGCCTTGCATTGTAGTAAACCACCTTTATATGTTGAGCTAAACAAGTAGTGTGCTCATTCGGTTATTATTCCATGTTTGTGTCTGATCCGCTCATTGAGAATCATTTTCATTTCATTATAAAGGCATTGAGGCGACTCGTCCAGTTTAAGCGCATAAAAGTGGCCTCTGCCGCATAGCGGCGGAGGCCTATATAGGATAGGAGGAGAAACCAAAGTTAGGATCGGGCAAGCGCACGTTCCGCTTACAGCCCGGTGTTCGCTTTCACCGTCACCTCGGTGTAGCGCTTGAAATCCGGCCGCGACGTCAGCAGCGTGCCGATGATCGCGCCGAGAAAGCCCAGCGGAATCGAGATGATGCCCGGGTTCGTCAGCGGGAACAACGCCTCGCCGACGAAGATGGCCTTGCCTTCAGGCCCCCACACACTGGGGCTCAAGGCCACCAGCAGCAGCGCGCTCAGCAAGCCCGTGAACATGCCCGTGATGGCGCCGGCGGTATTAAACCGCCGCCAGAAGATGGTGAACAGCAACACGGGCAGGTTCGCGCTTGCGGCTACCGCGAAAGCTAACGAGACCAGGAACGCCACATTCATCTTCAGCGCGAACAGCGACAGCACGATGGACAAGGCCGATACGGCCACGGACGCCCAGCGCGCCGCGTTCAGCTGCTCCTTCTCGGTCGCCTGTCCCTTGCGGACAATGTGACCGTAGAAGTCATGCGCGAACGCCGAGGCGGCCGAGAGCACCAGCCCCGTGACCACCGCCAGGATGGTCGCGAACGCCACGGCGGAGATAAAGGCGAACAGGAAGTCGCCGCCCAGCGCTTGCGCCAGCAGAGGCGCGGCCAGGTTGCCGCCTTTATCCTGCGCGATAATCGCGTCAGCGCCTACGAAAGCGGCGGCGCCAAACCCGAGGAATATCGTCATAATATAGAAGATGCCGATGATCCAGGTCGCATAGACGACGGAGGAGCGTGCCGTCCGAGCGTCTTTAACCGTGAAGAAGCGAATCAGAATATGCGGCAACCCGGCCGTACCCAGCACCAGCGCGAGATTCAGCGACAGCGTATCCAACGGCACCTTGTACTTGTTGCCCGGGTTCAGGAACGCATCCCCCAGCGGCGTCGCCGTCTTCATGTGCATGAACATGTTATATAAGGAGAAATCAAACTTAGCGAATACAATCATGGAGATAATGAACGTTCCGACCATGAGCAGCACGGCTTTCGTAATCTGTACCCAAGAGGTTGCCGTCATCCCGCCGAACACCACATACACCGTCATCAGCACGCCCACAATCACGATCGAGGTATACGCATCCAGCCCGAGCAGCAGCTTGATCAGCGAGCCCGCGCCCACCAGCTGCGCGATCATGTAGAACGTGGAAATCGTTATCGTATTTAAAGCCGCAACCCCGCGAATCTTCTTCTCGTCAAAACGCGCCGCGATCATATCCGCCATCGTATATTTCCCGAGGTTTCGCAGAGGCTCCGCAATCAGATACAGCACCACGAGATACGCCACCAGAAATCCGATGCTATAGAAGAATCCGTCGAAGCCGGCCAGTGCAATCGAGCCCGCAATCCCCAGGAACGACGCCGCGGACATGTAGTCTCCGGCAATCGCCAGCCCGTTCTGCCAGCCTGTCAAACCCCCGCCGCCGGTGTAGAATTCACTGGTGCTGTTGGTTTTTTTGGAAGCGAAATAGGTAATCACCAGCGTCATAGCCACAATCGCCAGAAAGAGCGTAAAAGCGGTCATATTCATGCCTCTTCCCTCCCCGCTTGCTCCCTGATGCGTTTAATATCCCGGTCCCAATCCCTCGACTTTCGCGAATACATCACACACAGCGTCCACGTCATCACAAACTGCCCGAATGCAAACACCCAAGCCCATGAAATAGGCCCCAGCGCCGGCTTGTTCAGCACATCGGTGTAAGAAGTGAGAACCGGCAGCATGAAGTAGAATACCAGGAAAAACAAAGTCAGCGGCAACAGAAAGCGTTTCTTCTTGTGCATGAGGTGCCGAAAGCTTTTGGACTTATAGATCTGAGCGTAATTAGGCTTCGATTCCATGGATGTCCCCCTCTTTCTGAATGGCAATCCTGTAATGTAAGCGCTTTATAAATAATATACACGATTTTCCAACGTTAGAATAGTGGGTTTGATGAAATCTTTTTTCGGCTGGCAAAAGGGTTCTTTCAGGACATATTCAACTCCCGTCAAAAGAGGTATATTTGTATATAGAACGGGAAGTTAGGAGCAAACGCCATGAAACGGAAGCGCGCAAGCTGGATGGCCCTCCTGTCCCTGTGCTGCTGGTTGAGCTGGACAAGCTCCGCGCAGGCGAATTGGCTGGACCGGATCAAGGACATTTACAATACGCCTGAGAAAGTGGATCAGGTGCTGAAGGAATATGAAGCCACGAAGGAGCAATTGGAAGCACAGCGGCTGCGGATGGAAGAGGCGGAATCCAGACAACAGGAGCTTGTACGGCGGAATGAAGAGTTATTGCGGCAAAATGCCCTGTTACAGCAGCAGATGGAAGCGCTGAAACGAAGCCAGGATGAACGCGCCGCGCGGACGCGGCAAGGGGTGTGGACCGTGATGACGGCGGCGCTGCTGGCGTTGGGCTACATGCTGTCGGTGCGGATCTGGCGGTATGTCGTTTGGCGTAGGCAAGGCCGTCCGGTGAACCCGGATGAGGAGGCTGGTCATGAGAATTGAAGCGCCGGCGCCGGTCGGGCATATCCGGATCGCGTTGGAATCCGCGGAGGCGCTGCAGGTGTTGCATCCGAAGGCGATCGTAGCCTTTCAGGGCTCGCCTCAGCTGCGTGAGGACAAGTTCATGGATCTCGCCAAAGTGTACCACAAGCGCAAATGGATTCGCGCCCGCTTACGGGGACCTTGCGAGTTCATCCTTGCCCTCCCGCCGGGCTGCTCTTACAGTATGGTACCTGTCGAGGCGGACAGCAACTTGATGTTTGATTTCCGGCATGTGCTGTTCTTTACAGACGGCATGGGCTTGCGCAACAAGGTGCAGAAGATCCGTAACGCCTGGATCACCCGGGAATGGGTGCGCATGAAGTTCAGCGGTCCGGGTTCGCTCGGGCTGGTCACCGTCGGTGAACTGGCCACGGTGCAGCTGCGGGTAGATGAGCCCCTGTTCGTGGAAGCCGGATCGCTGGTTGCTTACCCGGAGGATGCGCGCATCGAGCTCTCTGTCTACGGTAATCCGCTGGCGAGTCAGCATATGAGCGTGCAATGGAAGATTACCGGCACAGGTCCGGTCCTGATCCAGACGGGGTCAACGGACACCGGTCTGATCGAGCATCTGCACAAAGACGGCTTGGTGAAGCGCGTGTTGCGGGAGTTGCTGCCTTTTGGAAGTGTGTATGTAAGATGATGTGCGGTAATGTGATAACGATAGTTGATTATAAGGAGATGGATTTCGATGACGAGCCCAGTAAGGACCCCTTCTTTCCGCCAGAGACAAGAGCAAGTAATCGCGCTTATAGCCGAGGAAGCTTACAGGTTGCCTTTACAGGACAGCGGCTTGTGGTTTCATGATGATCTTCGCAACAATTTCTACTACGCGTCTTATTTGTACGCCTGTGCGGCGGATGTTCCTTACGAGACAAGCTTGAACAGCGATTTGGCTAAAGAGTTGGCCTCTGGCGTGCTGTTACAGGTGCTGTCACTGCAAGACCGCAATCCCGAAAGCGCGACTTACGGACATTGGCCGCTTTCCCTGGCGCCAATCCCGCAGGAGGCCGATCCGAACCGGATGACCGTGGAGATATTGGGCTGTATGCTTGCTCTGTTTCACCATCAGTATTCATCCTCCCTCTCCGAGCCCTTACATACCGCTGTCGACCAGGCTTTATTTCATGCTTACCAATCCGGATATTTTGAGGAGCCATTACATCAATACAATCATCACGTGGCCAAAAACACCGCCGCCTGTCTCATCTACGGCACGATTCAGGACGATGTCGCTTTGCTGGAGAAGGGTCGGCTGCGGCTTGAGGCAACGCTTCACCGATTACGCGATGAAGGCATGAGCGAGTACAGCAGCTTGCCGTGGTTGTGGCATTGGATTCAGGCGTTCACGGCCGCTTGGGACATCGTTAGGGATGGTTCCGTAAAGGAAACGTTATCGGAGTTGCTGGAGCTGTTGTGGTATGAGCGAGCATTATTTTATCTGCAAGGCGCCTGGGTCGGACCGCATTCCCGCTCTCTGCCGCATGATGTGCCGGGGGATGGGAATGTGGCTTTTGACTACATACATTTCGGGAATTTCACGCTTCCGAATCAGCTTCCCCGTGTAGAGTATGCCGGATTTCTAAATTATGAAGTTTCGAAGGCGGTTTGTAAGCAAGCTTTGGAGCAGGCAGAGCCGTTAGAGATCAAGCGGGCGTATCCGGGAAATCGGGGCGGTGAAGGGGTTCTTTTGCACAATTATACGTATCGGACTGGGGCTTACGCGCTTGGCGGGATGTGGGAGCGGAGCGAGGAGTTCGCGAATGAGCAGCATCGGTGGGATTTGACCTTGCCGGTTCAGTCGGGCAGCATTAACCAAGCGTTCTTCTATCACCCCGCAGAAGGATGCGCTCCCAGCGATCATCGCCATCAGAGTTCCGTGGAGGAAATTCTGCTCTATCAGAACACCGTGATGACCCTCTATCCTATGTCCGGTGAAGATGGGGCGAACAAGGAACAGCAAGAGATCATCGGCGTGTTGCCGAAAGGCGAATGGCGCAGGGAAGCTCTGGCTTTATACGGTCGTGTTGGTCGCGAGGGCGAGGTTTGGGTGGCTGTTCAATTGCTTCAACCTTATGAGGTGGAAGAGAATTCGGATCATCTGGTTGTACGAAGCCGCGGGCCGTTGAACGGGGTCGTGATGGATGTGATGAGCAAGGACGAGGTCCTTCATGAAGGGATTACTTCAATGGACGATTTCTTCACAGACAGTCAGGCTCGAACGCCGATTTATGACGAGGCTGACCGTTCGCTGTCGTATACCGCGCGCTCAGGAAGGCTGCTGTGTCTGCGGCTCGATGATGAAGGCAGCACAGCCTATGTGGACGGGCAAAAGGTTTCATTCGACGATTACCGGCGGGGCTTATCCGTCCTGCGCAGCACTGCCGGCGCGTGACCTGTCCACCGCCGAAACTGACGGCTGAAGGAGGAGGCGCAGGAGAAACCCAGACGTTCCCCGATCGACTCCAGCGAGTCGTCTGAGCGAAGGATTAATTCCTTCGCTTTTTTCAATTTCATCAGGCTTAAATAGCGGTGAGGCGCAATGCCGTACACTTTAAGAAAGATAGCTGTGCAATGATTCCGGGAGATATAAAGCCGCTTGGCGATGCTTTCGATTGTCTCCGAAGTGAATACCGCCTCCGTGAGGAGCTTCTCAATGGTGTGCGCAAGCTCTGTGTCCTTGCGGGACGCGCCCGAAAGCTCGGGCCCGGGCTCCGCCTTCTCCAGCACCAGCAGCAATTCAGCAACCAGCGTTGTAATTACACTCTGGATGCGCAGCTTACGGACATTGAGGTTGGTGTCCGCCTCTTCCCCGTCCTCCAACACCCTTCTCAGCTCCGTCAGTTGCGCGGCCATGCCCGTATCCCCGTCCGGAAAACACCAATAGGAGCATCGGCTCAAAGCACTCTTCATTCCCTCATCTTCCATGTCAAAATGCACAGTGAAATACGTAAACACCGAATCCGGCTCTGTCATGGTGCTGTGCATCACCCCGCGATTCAGATAGAGCCAGTCTCCCTCGGACAAGCTTACGGAGTTGCCGTTAATCCATTCCGTTGCCCGCCCCTCCAAGCAGTAAAGGAGTTCATATGTCGGATGCTGATGCTTGTGATAAGACCATTCCGCGGGAGCATATGCGATGTGACCGCCTGAAAGGCGAAGGGATCCGCTCATCTGCGGAATCGGCAATTGTTTCATATCTGTACCCCCTCCTGTGCAAAAGGTTAAATTTTATGACCATTTCGCCATGTTCGGCCCTAATTCCTTCTGGTAGTCTCAAGGTATGGAACAGAATTATTTTGGGATAAGGGAGATGGATTAAGATGTTACATGTGTTAGAGCCGTCACAAACCGCATTCTATAAGGAGCAGCAATATATTCACGCCCAGGGCGTCATTCCCGGTGAGCTGCTGGAGCTGGGACGTTCCATCATCATCCGGTGGGTGGACGAAACCGTTAACGAATGGTTGGAGAAAGGCCTCATTACCGATCCGCGGACAGATCTCGGCTTCGAGAAGCGGTTGGTTCAGCTTTGGAATGATGCCGGAAAGCCGGCGTATCACCGCAGTCCGCGCCGGGATCTCGTAGGCGAAGAAATGTATAACTTCTTGCGTCACCCGAAGCTGCTCGATTTAGCGGCGGACCTTCTGGGAACGGATGAATTGTCGGTGCACGGCATCTTCAACGCCAGACCCAAGCTGCCGGATCAGAAGTGGACGGATACGCCGTGGCATCAAGATGCCCAGTACTACCGGGATGCGGAGAATGTTCATGTGGCGTCCATCTGGATTCCGTTGCAAAAAGTGACCGAATTCAACAGCTGTCTGCAGGTCGCGCCGGGCTTCTTTACCAACACCTTGCTGGAAGGTCATACCGATGAGGAAACGCATTTCATCGGACTCAGCAAGGAAGATGCCAGCCAGTTGGAAGGTCTCTCCGTGGAGATGGAGCCGGGAGACGCGCTTTGCTTCACGCAATTGCTGCCGCACCGGGCTGTGTCGAATCGTTCGGACGCTGTGCGCTGGTCTTTGGATCTACGCTACGAGGCGACGCCGACCGCTACGGAAGCAGGCAAGGCGCAAGGCTTTGTGGCGCGAAGTTTGGCGAATCCGGATTCCGTTGATTCTCTGGAGACGTGGCTTTCCAAGTGGGAAGGCATTCCGCGCGGAAGCTATTAATCAGGATGGGCGACCGTGTTTTTGCCTCTGTTAAAAACTAAAGAGTTCGCGCGTAAGACTGGATTTTTTTGCTTGCTCAACTGCCAAGTATGAATGCATTTCAGCGCCGATGCTGGGTTATCCCGAAGAATCAGGTAAAATAATATCCGTTATTTTCAAAAAAACATACAATTTCATATTTCCTTCTCTAAACTCATTAACCCTCATTTTTCAACTATCACTTCATTGCCTTCTTTTATCACAACACTGAGCGTTCGGGATAACCCAGCATTCCAGTTCTTCTATCACACCACTGAGCGTTCGGGATAACCCAGCATTCCAGTTCTTTGATCACACCTCTGAGCGTTCGGGATAACCCAGCATTCCAGTTCTTCTATCACACCACTGAGCCTTCGGGATAACCCAGCATTCCAGATTAATAAGTATCACGAACACCCCTAAAGAAGGGTAAGCCCTAGTTATCACCTATATTTTATATATTAAAGAAAGTCCCTGATGCTGAATCGCATCAGGGACTTTCTTGTAGATTAAACGGTTAAACCGTAATGCTTACATCCTTAGGCAGAATCTCCCGCACCGCCGCCATCAGCTCCGCATCCCGATTCAATTCGCTATCGAGGATGGTCACGATGCCGCTGTCCGTACGGGTACGGATCAGGCGGCCGATGCCTTGGCGAAGACGCAGCAGCATGTAAGGCAAGTCGACTTCCTTGCGCGCATCCGCGGCGGCTTCGCGCTTGGCGTTGTACACCGGGTCGTTCGGAGGGAACGGAAGCGACCACACAATGACATTGGACAACGACGGTCCGGGGATGTCGAGTCCTTCCCATAGCGTAACGGCGCACAGCACGCTATGCTCCTCCCGCTGGAACGCGGAAATCAGGTCGCTGATTTCACGGTCCCCTTCGTAGCGGAAGGTGAGATGCCCCAGCTCCGCTTGCGAAGGTACGGCCTGCTTGAACTCTTGCAGATCTTCCCTGGAGCGGAACAGCAACAGGGCTCTCCCTTCAGTCTGTAGGAGGAGTCGGGTGGCATGCTGCATCCGGATATCGAATAAGGCTTGTCCTTGTTCCTGAATTGCAGGCATGAACACTTCCATCTGCTGCTCGTAATCATAGGGCGAAGGCACAGAGAAGCTCAAGTAGTCCTGCACCCCGAGAGAATCTGCGATAAAGCTGAACGACTCGTTGACGGACAAAGTCGCGGAGGAGAACACGATCGGCATGTGCTGCGAAAACACCCGCTCCTCGAGAATTTCCTTCACCTTGCGCGGCATGATGATCAGGGAGAAGCCGTGGTTGTCGGAGACGGTCCATGAGATGACTTGCTCCGGACGCTCGTAGAGCGCCAGCGCGGTTTGGATCATTTCGAGATGTTCCTCAACGATCTTGAGCTGGTAGTTGTCCAAGGAGAACAAGCCGCTCTCGAACACCAGCTCCTCTTCGATCATATCGATGATGCCGCGGAAGCGGCGAATCGCTTGGATCAGCTTCGGATCGTACATGATCTCGTAGCGGTCGGAGCCCTCGACCGGCTTGCTTTGCAGCTCCAGCTGTTCAAACAGCATTTCGCTTTGCTCAATCGAAGCTTCCACCGCTTCCGCCAGCGTTTCACGGATCTCCCCTTGCAGCAGTCGGGTAATGATCTCTTCAAACACGTCATGCTTTAACTTGTAGGTTAACGCCTTCTGGGCCGCGGGCTCAAGCAGATGGCCTTCATCGAACACAACGGAGCTGTGTTCCGGCAACAAAGGCAGCTGGCCTTCCCGTTTGCGGCCTTCATAGGTCCACACATGCTCCATGTAGAAATCATGAGAGCAAATAATAAGGTCCGCCGACTTCCGGTAGTGGTCGCGGGACAAGGTCTGTCCGCAGCGGTTCCGCTGATCGCACACGAGACAATCCTGGAACGCGTCCCAGTTGATGCGCTGCCATTGATCGTCGTTCAGATCGGGATAATGCTTGCGGTCGCCGTAAGGCTGGAACGTCTGCAACGCTTCAAAGTTATGCACGAACGGCGGCAAGTCCAGGTGGATGCGCTGGAACGCTTCCCGGTCCAGACTTTCCCGGCTTTCCTTCTCGTCGTCCTTATCTTTGTCGGTCCCGCCGGCCCCGCCGAGCGCACCCAGGCTCCCGCCCAGACTGCCGAACAGTTCGCTGAACAAACCGCCGCCTCCACCGCTGCCGTTATTACCGCCGCTGCCGTTGTTCCCGCCGAAACCGCCGCCTTGACGAGCCTTGTCCAATTTCTTTAGGCACAGGTATTGATCCGGCGACTTGCCCAGTCTCGCATCTACCACCAGCTCCAGATGCTCCGCCAGCTTCGCCAGGTCCCCTTCGGGTTTGACCAACTGCTCGATCAGCGACTCATCCGCGCAGGCGATGATGGCAGGCTTGCCCGTATATCGCGCGTAGCAGATCGCGTAAAGCAAATACACCAGCGTCTTGCCTGTGCCGACACCGGCTTCCGCGAAGATCGTTTTACGCTCCGCGTACGCCCGCTCCAGCTGAAAAGCCATATAGATTTGCTCGTCGCGCACTTCGAATCCCGCGTCTGGCAATATTTCATAAAAAACGTCCGCCACCCAGTCACTTACCTGAGAGACGAACGGCTCAGAAGATTGAACTTCAAATGGATATCTCAAGGACAAATGCCTCCATAAATTGCAGTGTAATACGTTTGACAATACAAGAGTTTGGAGGGGAATGCAAGGGCGGTTTAGCGCTCCGCCTTCCGTCCCCCGCTGATCAATGCCAATGCCCCGATAAGAATCATCACGATCGCTATGACGGGTTGGCCGGTCAGACTGTTAAATATGGATTGCAAGGAGAAACTGGCGAAGAACACGATCGAAACCGATGTCAGTACAGTGACCGGTATCAGCAAGAATTTATTGCGGCCACCAAAAATATACAACTCCAACAATCCCAGCGCCGGCGCCAACAAGAAGCCCGGCCACATGACACTCCAGTTGTCGAACAGTGTTGCGATCTGGCATACAATGGCTACGACCGTTAACACGCCGGCAGGCACAACCAATCCCACCCCTTTAGGCCCGATCATGCCAAAATATAACCAGTGCAAAAATAAGCTGACCGGGAACACAAACAGGGTCGGCCAAAAAGTACTAAATACATCTCCCGTGCTGAAGCTGTCCCCGTTGTTTAGAAATAAAAATAAACCGAGAATCATAAGCGCGAGACCGAAAATGCCTTTATAATTCATTCGAATGGTACCTCCCGAAAACTGTATATTCTTGTAAACCAAGAATAACACATCGAGAGGGTGCTGTCCTCCATCTGGGGGACACAAACAATCTCGGTCTTCAGACCGAGGCGACGTAGTTTCGTTCTGCTCTAAACACTGTTAATTTGGTGCTTCACAGATCATGGAGCTTCCAAGCGACTCTCCCGTCGTTGCAGCTTATTCCCCGCGATTAAACCGGTAACCGACAAAGGAGATCGTGCCGATCATCATCCAGCCCAAACTGATCAGCATCAGCGCTTGTCCGTTCAGGCTCCAGAAGAGCATGTAAGATCCTGATTTACTAGCCGATAAGGCGGCCAGGATCATGTTGAACACAGCAAAAATAGTAATGTTGTACAGTAACCGACGGTTTTTATGCGTATCGAAACGGAAGTATGTGAACAGGATATACACTCCGCAAATGAGCACCAGTATTAATTCCATGGATATATGCCTCGCTTTATGATGTGATAGATTCGTATATATACTATTTACCCCACCTGACACAGGATTAATCGGAACCTAAACTGGAGACCACTTCCAACACCACTTTCCGCCCATTTTTATTCCACAAAAAACACCGGGTCCCGCAACAAAAGTCGCGATACCCGGTGTGTGAATTTAAGTCTATATTTATTCTCGATCCTATATTTGTTCCGCGCCCATTTGCTGACGCAGAGCTTTAATTTCATCGCTTTCGAGGTACTCGTCGTAAGACATTTGACGATCAATAATACCGTTCGGCGTAATTTCGATGATCCGGTTCGCAATCGTCTGAATGAACTGATGGTCATGCGAAGTGAACAGGATGGTGCAATCCGTGTCGATCAGACCGTTGTTCAGCGCCGTGATGGATTCCAGATCCAAGTGATTCGTCGGCTCATCCAGAATCAACACGTTCGAACCGTTCAGCATCATCTTCGAGAGCATGCAACGCACTTTCTCGCCCCCGGACAGAACGCTTGCTTTCTTCAGCGCTTCTTCACCGGAGAACAGCATGCGGCCCAGGAAACCGCGCAAGAACGTCTCGTCTTGCTCTTTGGAATACTGGCGAAGCCATTCCACCAGGTTCATCTCCACACCGTCGAAGTACTGGGAGTTGTCTTTCGGGAAGTACGCCTGGGATGTGGTAATTCCCCATTTGTATTCGCCCGCATCGGCTTCCAGCTCGCCCATCAACACTTGGAACAGCGTAGTCTTCGGCAGCGAGTTCGGTCCGACAAAAGCAATCTTGTCTCCTGTGTTAACCACCAGATGCAAGTTATCCAACGCTTTCACGCCGTCCACTGTCTTGGACACACCCTCGATCGTAAGCAGTTGTTTCCCTGCCTCGCGCTCCGGTTTGAAGTTGATGAACGGATACTTCCGATTGGAAGGCCGAATATCATCAAGTTGAATCTTGTCGAGCTGCTTCTTACGGGAAGTCGCTTGCTTCGACTTGGACGCATTGGCGCTGAACCGTTGAATAAACGCCTGCAATTCCTTGATTTTCTCCTCTTTCTTCTTGTTCGCATCGCGCGTCAACGCCAGAGCAAGCTGTGAGGATTCATACCAGAAGTCGTAGTTGCCGACGTACATCTGGATTTTGCCGAAATCGATGTCCGCGATATGCGTACATACTTTGTTCAGGAAGTGACGGTCATGGGATACCACGATAACGGTGCCTTCATAATCCATCAGGAAGTTCTCCAACCAGCCGATCGATTGTAAATCCAAATGGTTGGTAGGCTCATCGAGCAGAAGGATGCTCGGTCGGCCGAATAACGCTTGGGCCAAGAGCACGCGAATCTTCTCGTTGCCGTCCAGCTCCGACATGTTCTTGTCATGCAGATCGCGGGGTATGCCTAGACCAATCAGCAATTCACCGGCTTCCGGCTCCGCATCCCAGCCGTTCAGTTCCGCGAATTCGCCTTCCAGCTCCCCCGCGCGCATACCGTCTTCCTCGGTAAACTCGGCTTTCGCGTAAAGGGCATCCTTGTCTTCCATAATCTCATAGAGACGCTTGTTCCCCATAATAACCGTCTTCAGCACCGTGAATTCATCGTATTCATAGTGATTCTGCTTCAGAACGGACAATCTCTCGTTCGGGTTCATATGAACGTCCCCGGAGTTCGGTTCGATTTCGCCGGAAAGAATCTTAAGGAACGTGGATTTACCCGCGCCGTTGGCTCCGATCAGACCGTAGCAGTTGCCTGGTGTAAACTTGATATTCACATCTTCAAAAAGTGGACGCTTGCCATAACGCAGCGTGACTCCGCTTGTACTTATCATGAATTCGTTACCGCCTTTATAAATTTATAGAAAATAGATGAGTAATCGCCATAGAGGTCTCTTTCAAACTTGAATTATAGCATATTTATGCCCAGATCGGAATGTGTGTACACTTGGAAACTGCGGTTTTAGCCATTTTTTAGCATGGATAGGACCCATTCGCACCAATTCTGGCCATTTTTGGAATTATCCAACGCTTTTTGCAGCAAAATATACCGTCCGAACGCAGGCGAAGCCGGGGATAAATACGAAGTCTCCGATTCTCTTTCCTTGAGGCCTTGCATCAGATTCTCATAATATGCGAGCTTGTCCGCATACATTTGTGCTCGCGAGCTGAACAATCGCACCGCGCTCTCCGGATCGGTAAGCCACAGGCTGTATGCTTTCAGCATCATTTCGTCCCTGAGGACAGGCTCGGTGGTTGGCTCATTGATCCATATCTTCAGCTTATCGCTTCCTTTACTTGTGATGGAGTACACTTTCTTGTCCGGTTTATCGGATTGGAGCACAACCTCATGGGTTACATAGCCCTCTTGTTCCATCTTCGCGAGTAAAGGGTATATCTGACTATGTTTCGCTTGCCAAAAGGGTTGGATATATTGCATCAGTTCATAGCCCGAGCGGGATGCTCTCGCAAGCAAGCCCAACAGGCCGTAGGATAACGTGTTCATGATTAACTCCTTTCAGCCTTTTCAATATTATGTCACAATTGACATACAGTCGAGAGCGTAATAGTATATGTCCTTAAATGTTTATAGCATAAAGCAGTAAAGAAACGAGGATATTTATGAAAACCACTTCATTGCAACAAACACGGTTCTGGCCCTTGATGTTCGCGATCTTCATCGGTTCGTTCGTGTGTACTTTAAGCATTTCAACGATTAATATCGCCATTCCGGATCTCATGCGCGAACTGAATGCCGACATCTCCATATTACAATGGACGATTACCGGCTTTATGCTTGCGACAGGTACCGTAGCTCCCATCACGGGCTTTCTCGGTGATAAATTCAGCTATAAACGCGTGTATGTGTTCTCCCTGATCGGGTTTACGATATCTTCATTGTTCTGCGCGCTGGCTTGGGATGCATCTTCGCTAATTGCATTTCGCGTCATACAAGGCGCATGTGCAGGACTCGTCATGCCCGCCACAATGACGATTATCTTTCAGGTGGTCCCCGCGGAGCGCCGGGCGATGGCCCTCTCGTTCTGGTCGCTCTCCGCGATGCTCGCACCCGCGTTGGGTCCTACCCTTGCGGGTTGGCTTATTCAAACCTTCAGTTGGCATTGGCTGTTCGTCTTTAATATTCCAGTGGGGATCATCGCCTCTTTGCTTGCCATCCGGCTAATTCCTTACTATCGGTTAACTGTGCCCGCAACGTTCGACGGCATCGGTTTCGTTACGGTGATTGCCGCCAGCATTTCGATTCTGGTGTCTTTCTCCCAAGGTCATGCCTGGGGGTGGGACTCTCTCCGGACGCTTGGACTTCTCGGCTTCGGAATCATCTGCCTGGCTTTGTTCATCTGGCGGGAGCTGGTTGTGAAGGAACCCCTGCTCAATGTTCGGGTGTTTAAGAGCCCAAGATATACCCTTACCTTAATTATTAACAGTATTATAACAGTGAGTCTATATTCCGGGGCTTTTTTGACACCATTATTTTTGCAAAATATTCAGAATGTCACACCGCTCGACACCGGACTCATCCTGTTGCCGTCTTCCCTCGCTATGGCTTTGTCCATGCCGTTCGTCGGGAAGCTTTACGGCACCGTCGGACCGCGGCTGCTGATTATCTGCGGCATCGTGCTGATGGGCGTCGGGACGCTGGCTATGAGTTGGCTGAATGTGGGCATCGGCGCGATGTACATTATCATGTGGATGACGGTGCGAAACCTGGGGATTGCGCTGACCACCATGCCGGCCAACAACGCCGGCATGGAGGGTATTTCGCGCGAGCTGTCGGGCCACGCCACCGCGATGAGCAACTGGGTGCGTAACGCGTTTGGGTCGTTCTCGATCGCGCTGTTCACGTCGCTGCTCGCATCCCGGACCGCCTCGCATACGGCCGAGCTGGCCGCCGGAGGGCAGGGCGGCGTCACGCCTGCGGTGCAGGCGGTTGCGTTCACGATAAGCGTGAACGATGTTTACTTCTACGCGACGCTGATCGTGCTTGTCGGCTTACCGCTAGCGCTTCTTCTGCGCAAAGCTTCGCCGTTGACGAAAACGGAAGTTCACGCGGAGAAGGAATCCACATAGCGCCAATCATCTCCTATACAAGATAGACAGCAGAGAGCATCATTTTCTCATCGTTTCCGCCTCTAAGGACGGCGACATCAGTTTCACCTTTCGCGGAATTGTGGTAGTGTAGAGAGTCCCTGTGAGGGGTATCCTTCTAGTATCAGGTAAATTCATCATGAAAGAGTGAGAAGATTGAACGCATTCAACAAAACATTTCAACTTGGAGTCCGCGGTACGAATGTACAAACTGAAATTACCGCAGGATTGACAACCTTCCTGACGATGGTTTATATCGTGGTGGTCAATCCTGCGATCCTGTCTTCAGCGGGGATTCCCTTTCAACAAGTGTTTACAGCGACCGTCATTGCGGCTGTTGTAGGGACCTTGTATATGGCCTTCTTTGCGAATCATCCGATTGCGGTTGCGCCTGGCATGGGCATGAATTCTTATTTTGCATCGGTGGTGGCGACGCAAGGCTTGTCCTACCAAATTGTGCTGGGGACCGTGTTTATCGCCGGCTTGATTTTTCTTGTGCTCAGCTTTACGCGGTTTAGGGAAGTCTTAATTGAGGCTATACCTGCCACCCTAAAGCATGGCATAACTGCGGGCATCGGCTTATTCATCGCATTCAACGGTTTGCGTATGTCCGGTATTATCGCACCTAGCGAAGCAACCCTTGTGAAACTCGGTGATTTAAGCCAGCCTGTCGCAATGCTGACGATAGGCGGCTTGCTTCTGATATTAGCATTAATGGTGCGCCGGGTGCCGGGTGCCTTGTTTATCGGCATGGTTGTCATCGCGGTGGCGGGTCTGTTGATGGGGCAGCTTGATTTTAAAGGCGGTTTCGCGTCCGTCCCCTCCGCGCCGGTCTTCTTTGACATGGATCTCGGGGGCGTATTCACGAACGGCTTGTATGCCGTGGTGTTCTCGTTCTTGCTGGTGGCGATCTTTGACACCACCGGAACCATGATCGGCGTCGCCGAGCAAGCCGGCTTGATGAAAGACGGCAAGCTTCCGCAAGCGAAGCATGCGTTGATGGCGGACGCCTTGGCGACGACCGTTGGCGCGGCGGCGGGAACCAGCCCGTCTGCGGCTTACATCGAATCGTCCGCGGGGGTTGCCGCGGGCGGACGAACGGGGTTGACCGCGCTGACGGTGGGCGTGCTGATGGCGGCGACGCTGTTCTTCTCGCCGGCCGTCGAGGCCATCTCCTCGCTTGCGGCGATTACGGCGCCGGCGTTAATCATCGTCGGCTGCTTTATGCTGGCGGGACTTGCCCGCATTGAGTGGGGCCGCATGGATGAGGCGTTCCCGGCGTTCATCGTCCTGTTAATGATGCCGCTGACGTCTTCCATCGCTACAGGCATCGCCGTGGGCTTCATCACCTATCCGCTGCTGAAGCTTGTAGCCGGCCGCGCGCGTGAGGTGCATCCGCTGTTGTATGTATTCGGGGCGATTTTCCTGGTGCAAATGATCTTTTTCCCGGCAGGTTGATTTTAAACGGAGACTTATAAGTGTTTAAAATGCTCAAAACCGCGATATCCCTTTCACTCAGCTGGTGGTGGAGGTGGAATATCGCGGTTTTTTTATTTTAAGATACCATGCTATGCCATGCTTGTATATCCAAATGCTTAAAACCTACGATATCCCGTTGACTCAGCTTAATCAGGGTAGCTTATAAAGACCAAGATATTGCTCCTTACGGAAACATGTTATGGCCATAACGCTTTGCTAAATACATGCTTATAAATCGATTTGGAAGCACTTGGAAGTTGGTTACTTCGAAACTGCACACTTAAGCAGCATACTTCAAAAGTTCTGGCGTCCGAGCAGGGGAAATTAATTGTTTATAGGTGATTGTGGCCGTGGTTGCGAGCATCTTGAATAGCCTGACAACGCCTCTGTTTGGACGAACCGAATTAATCGTGCGGAAACAAAGTTCATCCAAATAAGCTTGAAGATGCTTCGGACTTACGCCGAAATACCTGTCGTTGATGCTGTCGGTGACCATTTGGCAGAAAAGGCGTAAAGTTTCGGACGCTCTAAAATCATTCTCGTATGTATAAACGTTCGGGTTTCTAACTTGAGAAGAAACATGCTCAATAATAAACCGGTCATAGTCGACATTATGAGGCTCCCTTGATGTAAGGCGGGAAGGGAGATGAACTTGCTTCAACTTAAAGTAAGTCACTTCGCCAAAAAAGTTCGTAGTCGCACCGGCTATAAACGGTACTTGGTTTAGCTGAGGTTGAGAGGATTCCTTCCAATAATTCGTGTGATTATAATTGGAGAACGTAATGTCAACTAACCCCGTCAGAAGCTGCTTCGCATCGGCGCAAGAGATGGCGTGGCGGATTTTGTGGAAGATGAGCCAGGCTGTTTTGTAAGTGACAGAGAGGATTTGGGTAAGTTGAACCGCGTTCGTGGAAGAGTCTGGATCCGCAAGCAAAAACAGCGCTTGAAACCACTTATGCAGTGAAGTGCGGCTGCCTTCCATAATGGTTCCTTTAATGAGGGAGGTTTGGCGCCGACAGGCTTGGCATTGATAAAGAGGAAGTCTCCGCGTCGTCATGACCGTAGCACCGTTGTGACCGCAATAAGAACAGTGAAACCCGTTACCCCACCGCAGTGCAGCCAGTACGTCCACACATGACTCTTCATCCCGATACTTCTTACAAAACTGCTCAAACGTAACCGGAGCTTCCATAGAGCACTCTCCTCCGTATTCACCCATTACGATAATCTTAACTCCATTTTACCAAACATGTGTTCTCTTTTCAATATAAAATGTATATTTTTACAAAATAAATTCAATGGCAGCAGAGGGGTGAGTCGTAAAGATCCCATCGAATTTTTTGCTGAGTCAATGGGATATCGCCCTTTTGGGTGGTTTGGAGGTATAAAGCCGCCACTGGCCGTGGGCCTCTTTTGAACGCACAAACTCTGAAATACAATATTTCCCTTACTCACATAAGATTACACACAATTAACGTAGGAATACATCTTCAGCAAGGTGAGGAACTAATTTATGCTAAATTCACCAGATCAGTAATGAAACTGTATGTAATCCCCAAGATCTGGGCTAAAGGAGGTTTTAACAACAGGCGCAGCTTTGAGCAAAAATGAAAGCGTATTAATGGATTCATATCAACATTATTGAAGAACAACAACTTAATCGGAGGTTATTTATGTTCTCAAAAAGCGCATCGCTAAAAAGTAATCCATTCTTCATCCTATCCTTGGTCCTAGTTGTGCTACTATCGCAGTTTACGCTATATCCTTCCACATCTTCCGCAGCAGGCGGACCTAACCTGACGTTGGGCAAAACAATAACAGCAAGCGGTCAAGCCGATGTATACACACCGAATAACGTGAAAGACGGCAATCCGACAACCTACTGGGAAAGCACGAACAACGCGTTTCCGCAATGGATTCAGGTCGATCTCGGCGCGAATACGAGTTTTGATCAGATCGTATTGAAACTCCCGGCCGGCTGGGAAACACGTACCCAAACTCTGTCTGTTCAAGGCAGCACGAACGGCTCCACGTTCACCAACATCGTAGGCTCCGCAGGATATGTATTCAATCCTGCCATCGCCGGCAACTCGGTCACGATTAATTTCGCATCAACCAACACTCGCTACGTTCGTCTAAATCTAACTGGTAATACAGCTTGGCCAGCCGCGCAGCTGTCCGAGTTTGAAATATACGGCGCGGCTACTGAACCCCCTCCCACTACGCCTCCGCCGACAGGCAACAATATTGCACCAAGCAAACCGATCACCGCATCCTCTGTTACTCAGTCATTCGTAGCTTCAAATGCAAACGATAACAATACCAGCACGTACTGGGAAGGCGGCAGCAATCCGAGTCAACTGACGTTGGACCTCCTTGCCAATCAAAACGTTACATCCATCGTGCTGAAATTGAACCCAGCCTCAGATTGGGCGACACGGACCCAAACGATCCAAGTGCTCGGCCACAACCAGGACACTACAACATTCAGTAATTTAGTCGCAGCACAAACTTATACTTTCAATCCCTCTACAGGTAACACCGTCACCATTCCGGTTACAGCCACGGTAAAGCGGCTGCAACTGAACATCACGACCAACTCCGGCGCCCCGGCGGGTCAGATCGCCGAGTTTCAAGTGTACGGCACGCCTGTGCCTAACCCGGACTTGACGATTAGCGGCATGTCTTCTTCGCCTGCTTCCCCGATCGAGTCGAACGCGATCACGCTTAACGCGAACGTTTCGAATATAGGCAACGCCGGCTCGCCCGCCTCATCCGTCAACTTCTACTTGAACAATCAACTGGCCGGCTCCGCACCGGTCAGCGCTCTTCCAGCCGGCCAATCGACAACAGTATCTCTAAATGTAGGGAATAAGAATGCGGGATCGTACATCATTAGCTCCAAAATTGACGAGAGCAACACGGTTATCGAGCTGAACGACGCAAACAACGCGTACTCGAATCCGTCGCCGCTTGTTGTCTCCGCCGTGCCGAGTTCCGATTTAATCGCAACAGCGACATGGAATCCGTCGAATCCAAGCGCAGGCAATACCGTCACCTTTACGGCAAACCTTAAGAACGAAGGCAATGTCGCTTCCGCAGGCGGCGCTCATGCCATCACGTTAACACTTAAGAACGCGTCAGGCACAACCATCCAAACGCTGAATGGCTCCTATAGCGGCGCAATCGCAGCAGGTCAATCCGTCAGTGTAAACATGGGAACTTGGACGGCTGTCAACGGCGGCTATACGGTTACCACGACGGTTGCGGCTGATGCGAACGAAGTAAGCATCAAGCAAACGAACAACACCAGCACGACAAGCTTGTATACCGGAAGAGGCGCTAATATGCCGTTTACCGTCATTGAAGCTGAGCTGCCGTCCAACGTTACGAACGGAACGAAACTAGCTCCGAACTTCACGCCAGGCGACTTTGCCGGCGAAGCTTCCGGACGTTCCGCGGTTCATCTGGACGCAACTGGGGAATATGTGGAGTTTACGCTGACCTCTCCGGCCAACGCGTTCGTCCTGCGTAACGCGGTGGCGGAGAATACGACGGGAACCGTTACTATATATGCCAACGGAACCAACAAAGGTAAATTCAACGTATCCTCCAAGTTCTCTTATTTGTACGCATCGCCTACTACACTGGGCAGACTGGGTTACGACAATGCCGGCACAAAAGCTTACTGGCTCTATGAAGATTCCCAGCTTATGCTCGACCAGGTTTATCCGGCAGGAACAAAAATTAAAATCCAAAAAGAAGCCGGAGACGTCTCATGGATTTACGTAGACATGATTGAAACGGAGAATGTCGCACCGGCGGCAACCAATCCGGACCCGAGCAAATACGTTCAGGTTTCGGCGTCGAAATCCATCGAGCAAGCGCTCAATGAATTCAGACAGGACGCGACGAAGAAAGGAATCTTTATCCCTGCAGGCACATGGACCATCAACAGTAAGATTTTCATTTACGGACGCGCAACCGAAATTATCGGCGCCGGACCTTGGCATACCAAGTTGACGGCTCCGCAAGACCAATCCAATACGGACGTCGGCTTTAACATTGCAGCAACCGCAAACGGTTCAACCATTAAAGACTTGTCCGCTTGGGGCAACTACATTTACAGACAAGACGGACCTGGTAAATTCATCGACGGCAACGGCATGCAGAACGTCACGATTCAGAACGTGTGGGCTGAGCATTTTGTCTGCTTGTATTGGGGTGTCAACTCTTCTAACAACACGTTCAAAAACAACCGTATCAAAAACACATTCGCAGACGGCATCAACATGACGAACGGTTCATCCAATAACATCATCGACAACAACTATTCCAGAGGAGCCGGAGACGATGCCTTCGCATTATTCAGCGCATCCGATGCCGGCGGTTCCTACAACACAGGCAACAAGTACACCAATCTTACGGCGGTTTGCGTAAGACGCGCTGCGGCTTTTGCGGTGTATGGCGGCTCGGATAACTTGTTCCAGAACCTTTATGGCGCAGACACGTTAACTTACCCCGGCATTACGATCAGCAGCTACAGCTTCGGGTATAACACGTTAGGTTTTGGTGACGTGGATACGGTATTCGACGGCATTACGCTGGACCGGACCGGCGGTGATTTCTGGACCAGTGTCGGCGCGGATGACAAGATTAATGATTATCAGAACTTCGGCGCGATCTGGTTTTATGTAGGTGATCGTACATTCAAGAATGTCGTAGTCAAAAATGTGGATATCAACAACTCGGTCTACTTCGGATTGATGTTCCAGACGATGTATCCTAATGCTCTAGCGATGCAAAACGTTCGCGTAGAGAACGTCAACATCAATAACCCGGTTCGTTATGGCATCAAGCTAGTTGCCAGAGCCGAGCAAGGTCAAGGACCGGTTGTAGGTTCGGCCAGTTTTAAGAATGTCAAAGTTAACAACCCGGGTGTTTCAGCGATTTACGGCGAATCCTTGAGCCCGAACTTTACGGTTAACCGAGTTTCAGGGAACAACTGGTAATAATGCATTCGAACAATCTCTAATGAGGCTTCTTCGCATGAATGAATGACAGCCCATATGCTAAAAGAGCTCACTCGGTACGCCGAGCGGGCTCTTTGGCTTTATAATCTGCGGGTAGCGATCGTTTATCTCGTTCTTCCATACGTTTTGCCGTATCGGACGATGGTCCGGTACAAACTCTTGTCGCCAAGCGATTTCAGGGCACTGAACCCTGGACGGGTGTTCACCTCTAGAATCCATAGCCGTCCATCGCGATCGAGAGCCACGTCAAGACCGAGCTCTTTAAACTTTACACTGTGACGGTTGAAACAATGTGCTGTTTTCATGCCAAGCGACTTCAGCTTCAGTTGATATTGCTTAATCTGAGCCGTGTTATAACCTGATCTTCGTAATGTCTGCTCGATTAGCTCCAGCTTGCCGCCTTGGTGATAGTTCGTGACGACATTGTTCGGCTTTCCAAGCTTGACAAACATGACGGTTGGCACCCATTTGCCCCCGCCGGTCTTCTGCATCGTCACCCTCAAGTCAAACGGCCTGCCGCGTGATGTTTGTAAGTAAACACCCCTCTGGAGCAGGTAGCTCCTGCCTCTGGCTATTTTTAGCAAATGGGCGTAAAGGGAACTTACGGAGGTTACTTCAACCATTCTGGCATCTTTCTTGACTCTGAATTTCCGGGAAGGTGTTCGCACAATACGCGCTATACCGCTGCCGCCGGTTCCGTTTGTCGGTTTGAAGTAAACCATCTTGTACCGGCCGGTCATCTCATTAAGCGACGCGCGTGTAAACCGCTTCGTTTCGGGAACGTACTGTGTTAGGTTCCGGTCCGAAAGCAGCCACTTCGTCTTCGTCCACTTGCTCTTGACCGATATGCTGTTGCTGCCTTTCTTCTTCAACTCATCATCCCCTCCGCATCCCTCGGTATAGATTACTTCCCCGATTCGGGTTACGACACGGCGGTTACCTACACCTGACAATCAAACTACCCTGCATAAGTGGTGGACGGCCATATGAGTGCTTGCTAAGTGCCGACAAAGTGCTGGCTGAGTCAACGGGATATGGCCCATTTCAATGTTCATAAGATACATCTGCCTCAAGATGCAAAAAAAAAGCCCACCACGATTGCGGCAGGCTTTCTCTCCCTTTTCTGTCAAACTACTCGAATCTAGTTCATTGCTTTCATCAACGTTACGGACCAATCTTTCGTGTTCCATTTCACATCCCAGCCCAACAGCTCGGTAATAAAGCGTAAAGGTACCACGGTGCGGCCGTCTTTGTTGACCATTAATTTGGAGCCGATCATCTTCTTCGTACCGTTCACTTCCATGTAATCTTTGCCGATCCAGAATGTCAGTGTATCATTGCCTGCTTTGACCCAAACGGTGTTTTTGCCATCCCACGAAACGTTCGCGCCAATCCCTTCACTCAGGAAACGCAGCGGAATGTACGTCGTGTTGTTCCACACCATCGGTGTCGTGTCCATCATCGTCGTCTTGCCGTTAATGATTAATTTGCTGCTGTTTACTTTCATCCAAACCGTCGTCATATCCGGAGCATCCGGTGCCATCGGCTCTGTCGGAGTAACCGGTGCCTGCTCCTGGAATTTGTCGTTGAACTGCGTCACAATGGCGTTACCCAAGTTCTGTCCCACACCATACATGAATTTGTAGCTTTCGCGGAACTTGTTGTAAGAAGCCGTATAATCCCCAGCCGCATATTTGTCAAACGTGTCCTGAACCATCATCTCATGAGCGCGCACCGCGTCTTGAGCCGCTTTCGTCGGCAGGTTCTCTGCTGTAGCGGCGCCTAGGAATGCGCCGAACTCCGTGGAGAACGCGTTTATGCGGTTAAGAGTCGCTGTACGGGACGCCGCATCCCCGCGCTTCGTTGCATCCGCCAGTTCGCCTTGCGCCGCAATATGATTCGCTGTCCAGATCTTCTCGAATTGATCTCCGCCCGCCTGACCATAAATGGAAGTAATCGCTGCTTTGAAGTCTGCTGTATGCATTTTCTCCGCATTCAGAACCGCTTCGTAATCTTTGGAACCGTCATATTTCTTCTGCATCTCCAACGCCGCTAAAGCTACGTGCTCCGAAGCCAAGCTGTTCAATGCGGACCGCAGGTCGGCTGCCTTGGTGTCCGGCTTGCTGTTCGCAAATTTCTCCGGCATCTGGCTTACAATCGCTGTGGAAAGTGCTTTGGAGATCGTGAACATGGTGCTGTAGCCTTCACGGTATTTTTTGTACGCATCTGCATAATCGCCTTCGGTGTACTCTTCGAATGTATCCTGCACTTGCTCTTCATGCAAGCGTACCGCGTCTTGTGCTGCTTTGGCCGGTAATTTACCGCCAGTCGCTGTCCCCAGGAAATTACCGAATTCGGTCACGAAGCCCGCGAGATTCGCTTCCGCTTTCTTCATACCGTCCATGTCGTTCGCTTTAAGGGCTTTCACCCAATCGTCTGTAAATTTATTATGCGCTCTGAAGATCCGGTTGAACTCTTTGGCGCCGGCTTCACCATAGATGGAAGCGATGGCCGGTTGCATATCCAGCGCATTCTGATCCAATGCCGCGTAGGCCGCCGCCGCATCTTTGGAACCGTCGTAAGCTTTAATCATCGCATTGACCGCCAGGACAAAATGTTCAGATAACAGATAATCCAATCCCGCTCTAAGGTCAGCCGCCGGTGTCATTACGGACGCTTTGGCCACTGGCATTGCCGTCGTTTGCGCCCCTGCTATGGTAGGTACCAGTAAGGAAAGACTAAGTACAGGTAATAGTAATTTCTTCATTGTAAATTTCGTGTTCATTCAATTCACTCTCCTGGTTATTGTAGTGGGTAGTGCAAGCGCGCGCTTTGTGCTTCTCGTATAGTAGAACGCAGGAAGCGCCCACTTGGATCACTCTGGAGTGAATTTAGTTTTTTTCCAGCAGCTCCACCAGTCCCGACAGCTCTTCTGTAAACCCGGTCAGGCCTGCGATGGAGCCGGCAATCGACTCAAGTGATGCCTGTTGTTCCTGAGAGGAGGAAGCCACGCCCATGATGCCTTGTGTCGTAGTCCCGGAGATGCGCACCATCTCGCCCAAGGAGACGATGACTTGCTGGGCTCCCGCCGACATCTGTTCCGCCGAGGCAGATACGTCCATGATTTGTGAAGACACATCCTCAAGCGATGTAATCATGGCGCTGAAGATTTCGCCGGCATCCGCCACGGCTTGATTCCCCAGCTCCACTTCGTTTGAGCTTGCGCGCATCGTCTCTACGGCTCGGGTGCCCGCAGATTGCAGATGCTCAATGATGCCTGTAATCATCTTGGCGGATTCCCCGGTCTGCTCCGCCAGCTTGCGCACCTCGCCGGCCACCACCGCAAAGCCGCGCCCGCCTTCGCCCGCTCTCGCCGCTTCAATCGCGGCGTTCAGCGCCAGCAGGTTCGTCTGCGAAGCGATGGAAGAGATTAAGGTCGCGATCTGACCGATCTCATGAGACCGCGCATTCAAACCGTTAACGGCTTCCGCGGCTTGTTCCATGGAGTTTCGCAGCGTACCGAATTGCTGAACAGCCTGGTTTACCCGAACGCCGCCCTCCTGGGCGCGTTTCACCATCCACCCTGAAGCGTCAGACACATACGAGGAGGAACCCGCGATGCGGCCAACCCCCGTCACCAGTTCCTCGGCCGCTTGGGCGCTATCCTTGGAATGCAGCAGCTGTCGCTCCGCGCCTCCCGCCACTTCCTCGGTCGCCGCCGCAATTTGCGAGCTGGCCTCCACGGTCATGGCGGTGTAATGCTTCAGGTTTGCAATGAAGCCAGCCAGTTGCTGAACGGAATGCGTCAGTTTGGTCAGGGTGCCGCGAATGACGTACTGCTTGGCTTGGTTCTCGCTTTCTAGGATTGCGGTTGCTTTTTGCTTATGTAAAATTTGAAGGATTGTCGCTCCCGAAGTCAGCAGCAGGAATACCGCATGAATAAATACCATACCGAACGTGTACGCGTGGTCTCCGAATACGAACTCCGGTAATAGGAAGAACGCGCCCAGATGTTGCACTGCGAACAATACGGTCATAACAACAATTAAGGAAACGCGCTCATAATAT
This sequence comes from Paenibacillus swuensis, assembly GCF_001644605.1. Taxonomy (NCBI): domain Bacteria; kingdom Bacillati; phylum Bacillota; class Bacilli; order Caryophanales; family Paenibacillaceae; genus Paenibacillus; species Paenibacillus swuensis. Next base: position 958,332 of record NZ_CP011388.1, read on the forward strand.
GCGACCAAAGCGATCACCATAAAGATGGAAAAGTGCAGCTCGACCATACCCTTGCCGCCGGAGACCATCGCCATACTGGTGAATGTCAGCGACAAGGTGACCCATAGACTGACCCGTTCCGGCTGATCTCGCATCATGCTGTGCATGGCGGCGCCAAAACAAACAACCGGGATCAAGAACAACACCGCCTGCAGCCAGGCATATTGTTCAAAGACCTCTACCGCGCCAGGGTCATGAATATGCGCATCTCCTTGAAAAATAATCACAACCGCGGCCAGAAGCAGCAGCATTCCGAAATTCAGTTGAAGCATGAGGCGATTTTTGGACTTAAACATAGAGGCAGACTCCTTAAGATTAGTAAATTTTTTTCCAGCAAAAGATTACACATTCCTTATACATCCCTTATACATACATTATACAAAATGATCCGGGAAAGTATATACACACTTTGTTCCGGTTGCATGAGGTTGTTTTCACAATCGTTCTACGTGTAATCTAAGATTATGGATTATAGAGAGTGGCAAATATTTTAGATCGTTAACTATATAGGAGGCTTATGATCATGAAAATCATTTCGATAGAACCAACGCCGAGTCCCAATTCCATGAAGCTGAATATGGATGAATCGTTACCGCAAGGGATTCGACATACATATACGCCTGCTGAAGCTGCGGGGGCGCCGGAGAATATTCGCCTTCTTCTGGCTGTGGAGGGAGTGAAGAGCATCTATCATACGGCGGATTTTATCGCGTTGGATCGTAAACCGAATGCGGATTGGCCTTCCATTTTGGCGGAGGCGGGCAAGATTCTGGGCGGAGATGGCGGTGCGGGTGCAGGCGGCGCGAGCTCGGGCGGGAATGAAGGTCCAGGGGAAGCAGGTGTCGGCTCCGGCAGTGGAGTTTCAGGTGCGGGTACAGGGGCAAGCGTGGCGGGCACAGGTGCGGACGCGTTCGGCGAGGTGCAGGTGAAGCTGCAGACGTTCCGCGGCTTGCCGCTGCAGCTTCGCGTGCGGAGCGGCGCGCAGGAACACCGCGCCGCCATGCCCGAGCGCTTCGCCGCGGCGGTCCAACGCGCGGCGGGCGCTTCCATGATCACCGAGCGCATGCTGGGTGATCTGGGGGTGCGCTACGGCGAGCTGACGGACGTCGCCGCCGAGGTGCTGGCCGAGCTGGACGCCGCGTACAGCTCGGAGCGGCTGGAAGAGCTCGTGCAGCGCGCGATCGAGCTCGGGCCGCAGGCCGCCGCGGAGCGGCCGGCTCGCCCGGCGGCGCTGACGCTTGCGGAGGCGACGGCGGCGATGGACGCGCCGGCGTCGACGTGGCAGCAGCGCTATGCGGCGCTGGAGCAGCTGAAGCCGAGCTCCGAGGCGTTGCCGCTGCTGGCGCGCGCGCTGCGCGACGAGAATACATCGGTCCGCCGGCTGGCGACCGTGTATCTCGGGGACATCGGCGCGCCGGATGCGCTGCCGCATCTGTTCGCGGCGCTGCGCGACCGCACGCCTTCGGTCCGGCGGACGGCCGGCGATACGCTGTCGGACATCGGATCGCCTGCGGCGATCGGGCCGATGACCGAAGCGCTCCGCGACGCGAACAAGCTGGTGCGGTGGCGCGCGGCGCGCTTCTTGTATGAACTCGGCGATGCCTCTTCGCTGCCCGCGTTGCGGGAAGCGGCCGAGGATGCCGAGTTTGAGGTGAGCCTGCAGGCGAAGATGGCAATCGAGCGTATCGAGTCCGGCGAGGAAGCAGCAGGCACGGTATGGCAGCAGATGACGAACCGAAGCAAGGACTGAAGCAGCAAGTTTTGCTTAAAAAGGGTATATATCTATCGACTCAGCTAGGGCTATATAACAATTTATGTTCAAAACAGCCTTATCCCTTCGGCTCAGCCAAGAGAGTAATTATCTAATAATTGCTCAAAACAGCGATATCCCATTGACTCAGCAGCTGGATGTTACTATTTATTCATTGCTGAGCCATGGGGATATCCCATTCATTCAGCTGTGATTTTTTTGAACAATAGTACTTTATAGTAAATATATGGAAAATACGAGCATCAGAATTGCTTGCTGAGTCAAAGGGATATCGCCCTTTTTGCTGTTAAATACATATATGAAGCCCACCGGAGGCGCAACTCACACATGAAACAATCCAAATCCAAACGAAAACAACAGCCTTTCCCGACTTCAGCCGACCCCTCAACAATAGCCGAATCAACAACCACCCCCACCTCACCCGCCTCCCGCTGCGAACTCTGCGGGCGCGAAGACGTAGATACCACGCGGCATCACCTCACCCCCAAAGAAGAAGGCGGCACTTTACTGGGCACAGCTGATCTGTGCATTCCCTGCCACAAACAGATTCACGCCCTGTACACAAACAAAGAGCTGGCCACCCGCCTAAGCACCATAGAGGAACTTAGACAGGATGAGCAGCTCTCCCGTTTTATTAAATATATTCGCAAACAGCCTTCCCGTACCCTGGTCCGCATCCGCAAATCCAATGATCGCAAAAAGAAGCGTTAATCGCACCCTTTTGCCCATCATAAAATTTAGATCAATATGCGGCTGACCCAACTACGTAAACTTACACCGGCAGTTGTGATCATATTGTGGATGCTTGAATGCTACAATTACTTCTTTCCTGCACTCGCTGCCCGGGCACCTTTACCTTGCGCCTTTTCATAATAATGGATCATGACCGCAAGCAAGCTCCCGCTCGCCAAGTAACCCCCCAGCACATCACTCGGATAATGAACGCCAAGATAAATGCGCGAAACGCCTATTCCCACAATCATCACCACGCTGAACAACACAATCGCAACACGCAGAGCAACTGTATTCGCATGTCTCCACAACAGATAACTCAACATCCCGTACAACGTAAAGGCCGCCATAGAGTGACCGCTAGGAAAACTGTATCCATGAATATCAATGAGCCGGTAGATGTCAGGTCTTGTCCGACGAAAAATCTGCTTTAACACCACATTCAGCAAACCCGACGCCGCGCCTGCACTGAGCAACAGAATAACTTCCCGACGATGATGCAAAACAAAATACAAGAACAACGCCGACAATACCGTTATCCCCGCCACCGGCCAACCCGCCCCGATTGCCGTCAGCCAAGTCAGGATTGTCGTTAACCCAGGTGACTCCCAACCTTGAACGACACCAATCACTGCCGCGTCAAAGCCGATGTTGAATTCCCCGTTGATCAGCAACGCTATAAACGCGAAGCCCAGGGCGCACAATAGGCCGATCAGGATCGCTTTTGTCATTTGCAGATTGAACCATTTCATGTTGTGAATCCTCCGTGTCTACTAAGAGCAGAAAAACATTATTAATATTTTGTAAACAATTACCCAGAATCATAACATCCCGCCCGGCTAGTTTCAAATCCACAAGCTATGGCGGGGATGTTAAGGCGCAATCTAACTCTTAAAGTTCCTCCCTGGCAGACGCGCAAATTAGGTAATGTTCAGGCTCTTTCGGTAGAACACGGCAAGCAAAGCGGTGATAAAGTAGAACAACGCCGTCAGCAGATATACATATTGAATCCCATACCGGTCCGACAAATACCCTAACAGCACCACGGATACGCCGAAGAGGGAATAGGAAAGGGTGTTTTGCGCGGATAGCACCTTAGGCAGTCGTTCCGGCGGGCAGGCCTTCTGGAACAGCGTACGGCGTGTAATATCCCTCATCTGTTGCGCGGGTCCCATCAGCACTGTCAGCACTACGGCAAGGAGAGGTACAGTCGTTAAGGCAAACCAGCCGGTCATCATGGCAAAAAGAAGCGAACCCACCGCCACCCCCAAAGCCGGCTTCGCGCTTAACTTGGCCGTCAAACCTACGATCAGCAACGCACCGCCGATGGCACCGATAAAGTAGGCCGCGTTTAGGAAACCCCACCATTCTTCACTTTTTTGAAGCCTGTCTGTAACATAAACCAGCATCATCGCACCGATCCAGGCGCCGCTTACCAAACCTTCAATGGTATCCATGATCACCATCGCCCGGAGCGGCCGGCTCCGCCAGATGTCTTGCCATCCGGCTTTCATGGAATTCCAGGCACCGGGCCGGGAAGAAGCTTTCAACGCTTCCGGAGACTCGGTGGCGTTCGCAAGCTCAGTGACGTCCGGAGGCTGGGTGGCGTTCGCGGGCCCAGTGGCGTTTGGACGCTCGGTAGCGTTCGCAAGTTCAGTGACGTCCGCGGGCCCAATGGCGTAAAGAGGCTCGGGGAGATTCGCGAGCTCGCTCAAAGTAACCTCGGAGGCAGGCTCCTTCAGCTGCAGCGTGAACACCAGCGCCAAGATATACATGACAAGCGTGCCTGCCATCGTATTGGCGCTGCCAATCTGAGCGACAATGATGCCCCCCAGCACCCATCCCATCATCATGACGATTTGGTCGGAGGTTGACAGCAGTCCGTTGGCGCGGAGCAGTTCCTCCCTCGGCACATACCGCGGGACCAAAGCGTTGCACGAGGGCGTAGTAGCACCGTCCGCAAAAGACATCAGCACAACCAGAAACAGCATCCATCCGATATAGGCTTCAGACAACACACTTGCCGTAAACACCATAGCCGCAAAAATCAGCGCTTGGGCCAGCTGCGAATACCCCATAATCCGGGTCAGCCTATACCGGTCCATGAGCACGGGAGCCCATACCCCGCAAGCCAGCTGGCCCGCCACTCTGCACAAGGGAACCAAAGCCGCGACCAAAGTGGAATCTGTCATCTGAAGCACCAGCAGCACAACAGCAATTAAATACAACGTATCCGCCAGGTTGGATAGGGTTTGGCTGCCCCAGAGTATGCGAAACATTCTCGTATTCATTCGTTAGCCCTCGTTTAAGTACTTATTTATTGGAGCGATCATTGTGATCTTTTGGCGGAGAAAAAAGGTGTGCTATACTTTGATTAAAAATGGCTACAGGAGACAGATTACATGAATAAGACTGCCTTAGGCGAAATTGCCAAAATCGAGCGTTATCCGGTCAAATCCTTGGAAGGTGAAAGCTTAGACGAGGTCGAGATCGCGCATTACGGATTGCTCGGTGACCGCGGCCGCGCGGTGATAGACCCTGCCAAAGAAGGCTTCGACCGCTACTTTACAGCCCGGGAAGCGCCGCAAATGCTTTCTTATAAGGCTGTTTTGGCCAAAACGAACGCACAGGCCGATCCGCATACCCTGCCTGATATCACGATTACGGGACCCGAGGGTGAGACGCTGTCCTGGAACGAAGAGTTCTTGAGCCGGATTCAGTCTTACACCGATCAAACGCTTGCGCTCCACACCTATGATCCGGCCACTGAAGCCTTAATGGGCGTGGATGATGAACACGTTCTAATCGTCAGCGACGCCTCGCTCAAAGCCCTGCAAAAACAATGGGGCAAAAAACTGAACGGCATCCGTTTCCGCCCGAACCTGACCATAGCTTTAGATGAAGACACTCCTTACGCGGAGCTGGAATGGATCGGCAAACAGATTCACATCGGCGACACGGTGCTGCAGGTGAACAAGCGGTGCAAACGATGCGTGCTGATTACGATTGATCCCGACTCATTGGAGAAGGACCCGTCGTTGTTGAAGGCTTTAACGGATCAGGACTTTTACTTCGGCGTCTATGCTTCCGTCGTGAAGACCGGCACGATCTTTACCGGTGATCCGGTTTATATTGCGGAATAAATAAATATCCCCAGTGGCTTTTTCGCCGCAAAAGGTAAGGTCAGCCCCGTGTGATGCATGTGGCTGACCTTTTTTGAATCGGATGGGAAAGTTGCGCCCCTCTTGGGGTAATCGGTCGAGGCAATTGGGTCACATTGAAAAGTACACGGTCCCGGTTAGGCTTGTATGTTCGGTTAGGCTTGCATCTTGGAAATCGATCCGTCAATCGCTCGGCCTGGCTTAACCCGCGCACCCAACCGGAAAAAGACCGGAGCCGTTACGGAAATGACAGCAATCACAACAAACAGGGTCGTGCCGCCGTATTCATGAAGCAGGTAACCCCCAATCCAAGGACCCAATGCGTGGCCGAATGAAGAAAGCGTCTGCGCTCCGTAGTAGGTCCCCCGCATATGTTCAGGTGAAATTTGGTCCAGAAGCAAGGTTTCGGCCGGAAAGGCGAGGATTTCACCGAACGTAAACACCGCCATAGCCAGCAGCATGCCCCACCATGCCGTGGAGTAAGCAAAACCGAGATGGCCCAGCGCAAACAGCAAGGACCCTGCCAGTATCGCGGTTTGCGGCGTTCGCTTCTCGCTCCAACGCGAGAACGGAAGTTGAAATACGATGACAATGATCGCGTTCAAGCTCATCATCCAGGCAAAAAGCTCCGCCGCGCTAAACTGTTCGCCCACGTATTGAGATAACGTGGACATCATTTGGGCATAACCGATCGCCACCATAATGTTACCGAAGATGAAATACCGGAAAGCCTTGTCCTGGCGTAATATGTTCATAGCTTTCACTAGTGTGGTGCTTTCCTTCTTCTCCCCTTCGATCCGGCGAATCCCGAAGCGATTCAACAAGAGGTGAAGCGACACACCATAGGTCAGGTAGAACATACCTGTCAGGATCCACGGAAGATCCGCATTCAGCAAACCGAAGGTTGCCCCTAGCAGCGGTCCTACCGATACGCCAATGTTAATGGCTAAATATCGCAGAGAGAACACACGCATTCGCTTCTCCTTGTCCGTGACATCCGCCATCAGCGCTTGGGATACCGGCTCGTACCATGACCTGCATAAACCGTTCAGCATGTTCAGCAAGGCGAGAAGCCAAGGCTCTTTGGTCAACGCAAAACCCAGAAACACAAGTCCCCACAGGTAAACGGCCGCCAGCATAACGCCTTTGCGCCCCACCTTATCCGAAAGATGGCCGCCAAAGAATCCGCCCAACGTTCCTGTCAGCGACCCCAAACCTATAATAAAGCCGATGGTCAGCGCGTCCATCCCGGCTGTTTTGTGCAAATAAATGGCCAGAAACGGCAAACTCATGGAGCTCGCCGCCCTAGCGAATACGGTGCCCGCAAGCAATACCAGTACTACCGGGTGGAACTCCTTCAGTAGGGATAACCGCGGTAACTTAAGCTTCATTCGTGTTTTGTCTCCTTCCTCCTATGCTTAAAAATCCGCTTAAATCTGGAATGTCCCTTCCACATTTCCGTCAATGGTTAGTGTGGGTGACCAGACATCCAGCAAATTTGTTAAAAACCGTAAATGGTCATGCCCCCGTCCACAAACAGCGTCTGTCCCGTCATGTAAGAGGACGCATCCGAGGCAAGAAACACAGCCGGACCCACCAACTCCTGCAGCTCCCCCACCCGGTTCATGGGTGTGCGCGCCAATATTTCGCCAAGGTATTGTGGATCCGCAAGGATCTTCTCGGTCAGCGGCGTGCGGAAATACCATGGACCGATCGCGTTCACCCGAATGCCGAAGGTTGCCCACTCCAGCGAGAGGACTTTGGTCATTTGGATCATAGCGGCTTTGGTGGATGCGTATACCACACCCGTTCTAAGCGCCGTATGACCGCCCACGGAGGAAATGTTGACGATCCGTCCGCCTCCGTGTTCTTTCATGTGTTTACCTACCTGTTGGGACAAAAAGAACGCGGACTTCAAATTGGTCTGCATAATTGTTTCCCATTCATTGTCTGTTACATCCAACGCTTTGGAGCGAATGTTCATGCCCGCATTGTTCACCAGGATGTCGACGCGTCCGACGGTTTGAAGCAGGTCGTCGACAGCTTTTTGCGTGGCGGCTTGATCTCTTAAGTCCGCTTCAATGATATACGCTTGGCGACCGAGATCGCGGATGGCCGCGGCTGTCTCCTCCATTTGATGAGGCGTGCGGGCCAACAGAGCCACATCCGCCCCCGCCTCGGCGTAACCGATGGCGATGGCTTGACCGATTCCTCGGCCGGCTCCTGTGATGAGGGCTGTCTGGCCCTGTAATGTGAATGAAGGTAACAGCGTCATGAATGTTCTCTCCTTTAATGAGATAGGACTGAATAAATAAGACGAAAGCGTGGGCTGAGATTTTGCATGAAAGTTACTTGAGCAAGTCGTAAACCTGTTTACCGATGAGCACGACTGTGATGGCGATGAACAGCGGTCTGACGTATGAGCTGCCTTTGCGGATGGCAAGCTGCGAACCGGCCAAAGCGCCGAAAATCATGGCGATGCCCATCGGAATGCCGTACGCGTAATTGACTTGTCCGAGAAAGGCGAATGTAATGAGGGAGGCAATGTTGCTCCCGAAATTCAGCACTTTGGCATTGCCTGCGGCTCGCACAAAATCGAAGCCGACCAGAACAAATCCAAAGATCAGGAACGCGCCCGTGCCCGGTCCGAAGAACCCGTCATAAAAGCCAAGAATAAGAGCGAATATGGCGGTTATTGTATAGATTTTGTTCGTAAGGAGAATGTCTTTGATTTCATCGACTTTCTTTTTTTTGAAGACCGTGTAGACGGTCATGACGATGAGAAGAATGACAACCAGCGGCCTCAGAAATTCCGACGGCAACAGGGTCACGACATACGAACCGGCAGCTGAACCGACCAGCGACAGAGGGAAGAGCCAGCGGACGAGCTTGATGTTGATTTTGCCTGAGAAAAAGAAGGAAAGTGAACTGGTCAAGGACGACATCGAGCTCGCCAGTTTGTTCGTTCCGAGCGCCACCGTAGGCGGCATGCCCGTCAACAGCAGGGCCGGCAGCGAAATCAATCCGCCTCCGCCCACCACCGAATCTATAAAAGCCGCGATGAAGCCTGCGGCCAGGAGAAATACCAAGATGTCCCATTCCACGCTGCTAACACTCCTAATGGTTATGATCTATTAATTGAACACCGTTTCATGAGGCGTGTAAAGGGAAAAAAGGATTATAGGAATTACATCTTTTGCGGGCCGGGGCCGCTTACGGCCAAAAAGGCCGTTACGCCGTGGGACGAGGTCGCTAACGGCCAAAAAGGCCGTTACACCGCGGGCGGGGCCGCTTACGGCCAAAAAGGCCGTTACGCCGCGGGCCGGGACCGCTAACGGCCGAAAAGGACGTTACACCGCGGGCCAGGGCCGCTTACGGCCAAAAAGGCGTTACACCGCGGGCCGGGGCCGCTAACGGCCGAAAAGGACGTTACACCGCGGGGCGAGGCCGCTTACGGCCAAAAAGGCCGTTACGCCGTGGGACGAGGCCGCTTACGGCCAAAAAGGCCGTTACACCGCGGGCCGGGGTCGCTACCCAAGGTAGCGGTGGTACAGCGTCTTCGCGGCCGCGATGTCTTTGGTGCCGTGGACCAGGACACGGCCATCCTCAAAGATGGCCAGGCGGTGTTCGCCCACGGTGAACGAGACGAGGTAAGGGTTTCGCTCGACGGCGCCGTCTCCAAGGCGGGAGAGCGCGGCGGCCACCTCATCCAGACTGCGTCGGGATGGGTGCGGCGGGCGGATCTGCACGGTGTCGCGGCCGCACAGGACGGCCGTGCGCGTGTGCTCCGACGCCGAGAGGTGCGGATACGTCGGGTGATCGCCGCACGAAGGGCAGGCGGACCGGCGCATCTTCCGCACATCAATGGCGGTGTACTGGTTCGTCCACAAGTCGAACGAGACGAGCTTGTGACGAACGGCGTCGCGGGCGCCGGAGAGCAGCTTCAGCGCTTCGGCGGCCTGATGGGCGACGACCATGGTGACGGCCGGGGAAATGATCCCCGCCGTATCGCAAGTCGCGCCGCCCAGGGGCACCGTCTCCAGCAGGCAATGCAAACAAGGAGTTTCCCCCGGGATCACCGTGAACGTCAGGCCGTAGCTGCCGACGCAAGCGCCGTAGATCCATGGGATGCCCCGCTGCTGCGAAATATCGTTCACGAGCAGCCGCGTGTCGAAGTTATCCGTGGCATCGACAATGACGTCGACGCCTACGACGAGCGCCGCGATCTCCGCCGTCGTCACATCCGCCACCACCGGGCGGATGTCGACGGCGCTGTTCACGGCGCGCAGCCGAGCGGCGGCTGCCATGGCCTTCGGCAGACGCTCCCGCGCGTCCGCCTCGGCGTAAAGCTGCTGACGCTGCAGGTTGCTCCACTCGACGTAGTCCCGGTCCACGATCGTGACCGTGCCGACGCCCGCGCGCACCAGCGCTTCCGCGTTGCCGGTGCCGAGCGCCCCGGCACCTACAATGAGGGCATGCGCCTCCCCAAGTCGGCGCTGCCCCTCCGCCCCGATCCCGGCAAACCGCTCTTGCCGGGAATACCTATCCCTTTCCACACCTTGCCCCACGTCCTGCTCTACGCCTTGCTCCAAGCCCTGATCTGCACCTCGCTTCACAACTACCTGCTCCGCGCCTTTCACAACTCCTTGCTCCCCAAACAGCTCCACGTCCTGCCTCACGCCATGCTCCTTACCTTGCTCCATGCCCTGCTCCTTACCTTGCTCCCTCTCCATCCGTTCCATCCCCATGCCTCCCTAGCTCTTTTTCACCCCGTAAACCTTTCCCTCTACTCTACCATCTGCCCGACTAGTTTTCTAACCCTTTCCGCAAGACTGCGGGCCCGGAGCATCTTCATTTAATCAAAATAGACTATATATCCGCCGCCTAAATCCTGTATATTAGAAATAGACCACTGGCCATTTCAGTCAGCCAATCCGGAAAAAGAAAAGGATGTGTTCGGTTTGAGATTTGAGGAATACGAGTACAAGCGTGTGGATTTCCCGGCTATGGAAGCCCGATTTAAAGCATTGTTGGAGGAGTTCCGCGCCGCGTCTTCTTTTGACATCCAAAATGACATCATGGCCCAAATCAATACGCTCCGCAACGAATTGGAAACGATGAACCAGATCGCAGTCGTGCGCCATTCGGTGGATACGCGGGATGAATTTTATAAGGCGGAGCAGGAGTTTGTGGACGAAACCGAGCCGCAGTACCAAGGACTGGTTACCGACTATTACCGAGCGCTTGTGGAATCCAAATATCGTACGGAGCTTGAGGCGAAATGGGGTAAGCAGCTGTTCCGCATTGCCGAAATGTCCCTGAATACATACAGCCCGGAGATCGTCGACGATCTTGTGAAAGAAAATAAGCTAGCCAGTGAATATTCTAAATTAATGGCGTCGCTGAAAGTGGAATTCCAAGGTGAAGAACGCAACTTGTCACAATTAATTCCCTTCACGGAATCGACGGATCGAGAGACGCGCCGCCATGCTTCCGAGCTGCGGTACAGCCTGATCGAAGGTGTCGAAGAGCAGTTGGACGATCTATACGATCAGTTGGTGAAGATACGTACACAGATTGCCCGCAAGCTGGGTTTTGAAACGTTCACGGAACTGGCCTATATGCGCTTAAACCGCTCGGATTACAAGGCTGACGACGTTGCCGCCTTCCGCAATCAAGTGTTGGAATACATCGTTCCCGTCGCCCAAAAACTGAAAGACCGCCAACAAGCAAGAATCGGCGTAGATCAACTGAAATACTACGATGAAAGCTATAAAGCGCCTACCGGTAACGCGAAGCCTAAGGGAGATCCGGAATGGATCGTCGATCGGGGCAGCCGGATGTATGCGGAAATGTCTCCGGAGACGGATGATTTCTTTACGTATATGCGTGAGAATGCTTTGCTGGATCTGGTAGCCAAGCAAGGCAAACAAGGCGGCGGTTACTGTACCTATTTCAGCAGTTATAAATCTCCTTATATCTTCTCCAACTTCAATGGAACTTCCGGCGATATTGACGTGTTAACCCATGAAGTGGGCCATGCTTTCCAGGTGTATAGCAGCAGAGATTATGAGGTGCCGGAGTATGCGTTCCCAACATATGAAGCCTGTGAAATTCACTCCATGAGCATGGAATTTCTCGCGTGGCCGTGGATGAAGCTGTTCTTCGAGGAGGATACGGATAAATATAAGTTCATTCATCTTAGCGGCGCGCTGGAATTCATTCCGTACGGCGTGGCTGTTGACGAGTTCCAGCACGAAGTGTATGCCCGTCCGGAAATGACACCCGCGGAACGCAAGCAAACCTGGCGCGATATTGAACGCAAATACCTGCCGCATCGCACATATGAAGACAATGCTTATCTGGAGCGCGGCGGATTCTGGCAAAAGCAACCTCACATCTACCGCAGTCCCTTCTACTACATCGATTACACGCTGGCGCAATTGTGCGCGTTCCAGTTCTGGAAACGCTCTGTCGAAACGCCGGAACAAGCCTGGGAAGACTACCTTCGTTTGTGCAAAGAAGGCGGCAGCAAGCCGTTCACGGAGCTGGTCCGAGTCGCCGGGTTGATCTCGCCGTTTGAGGACGGCTGCGTGGCATCGGTCATCGATACGATTGAGCAATGGCTGGACAGCGTGGACGACAGTAAGCTATAGAGTGATTGCAAGCCCTCTTCTCCCATGAAGAGGGTTATTTTAAATTGATAGAAAGTATATAAAATATGGGTGATAAATAGGGTTTGCACTTCTTTAGAGGGTGTTTAGTAATACTTATTTGAACTGGAATGCTGGGTTATCCCGAAGGCTCAGTGGTGTGATCGAAGAACTGGAATGCTGGGTTATCCCGAAGGCTCAGTGGTGTGACAGAAGAGCTGGAATGCTGGGTCATCTCGAAGGCTCAGTGGTGTGATCGAAGAAGGCAATGAAGTGAATTTTTGTTCTTGGGAAAAATGAGGGTTAATGTGTTTAGAGAAGGAAATATAAAATTGTAAAAAATGGTTGTCCTTGAGTTAAGCAATCTGTTCATGTAAGCACATCGGTTTGCGTGAAATGAGTTGTTTATAAGTAACAGCAGGTGTACCAATGAACAGCTTAAATAATTTTGAAACCGCACGGTTCGGTTTAAACGAATGGTTGATCCGATAGGAGATTTCATCCAGATACGATTGTAAATGCTTGTCGCTTACCCCGTAATATCGCTCGTTTATTCGAACAGGAACAGAATCACAGATGATATTTAATGTGTCGCAAGCGTTCTCCTTTCTTGAACCATAATGAATAAAAGGAACTCGGACAGAATGACTGACATGATTCTCAATGAAGTTGGAATAATCCCAATAACTAAGTTCTTTGTTAGGATGATGTTTCGGTATAAAAACATGCTTCAGCTTGACATAGGAAACATCACCATAGTTAAGAGAGACCCCTCCCACAAATGGCTGCTCATTGCGCATCGTCTTAAAGCCTTTAATATGGAAATTGCACGGATTGTACTCCGCTGAAATCACTTCGACAAGTCCGGTGAGCAGCTGATCTGCATCTCCTTGCTGAATGGCATGGCGAAGTTTATGAAGGATCAACCAAGCCGTCTTATACGTGACTTCAATAATGGTTGATAGTTGCACCGCGTTGATTGAAGCTGAAGGGTTAGCAATGAGAAATAAAGCTTGAAACCATTTATGCAACAAAGTGCGGCTTCCTTGCATAATCGTTCCCACGAGAAGGGAAGCTTGATACTTGCAGTTGCGGCATTCATACAGGGGGAGTCGACGTGTAGTAATGACATGGGCATCAACGCAGTTGCATCGTGGACAACGGTAACCGTTGGGCCATTTGGTTGAGATCAGGATTGGCAGACATGAAGCCTCATCATGATACTTACGTCTAAACTGATCGAAAGTTACTTCATGAATAGACACGATCCTCACTCCCCTTGCGCATTACCGGAACACACGTTCTGTATATGTCATATAATACCAAACAAATGTTCTTATTACAAGTGTTTTTTGAAAATTTTTACCTGATTCTTAGGGATAACCCAGCATTGGAACTAATATACTGTTCACCTGATTCTTCGGGATAACCCAGCATCGGCGCTGAAATGCATTTAATACGTGGCAGTTGACCAAACAACATAATCCAGCCTCGCGCGCGAACTCTTTAGTTTACAACAGAGCCAAGAACACGGTCGCCCACCCTGAGAGGCCTCGATAGAGGCTTATTTATTGCAACTTTTGTTGGCGATATTCGTCTACTTAATACAACTATTTGCTGAAAGGGTCTTTACTAAATGAGAAGAAAATGGCAACTCCCTGTTATTCTAATGTTGTTTATAGCCCTTGCCGCAATCTACGCGGCGTTCACGTACAGCAACTCCCAAGTCAATGAACCTGACTTATGCTCGTACAAACCTTCCGCACTGCATTCGGAGTTTCCCGTGCCGGCCGCTGCTAAACCAACGAACCATAAATCCAATAATCCGGATATTCGTTATATCCGTTACACCTTTGAAGGCGTCCGGGACGAATCCAGCATCCCTCCTGCCTATGTCACGGAGATTGAGCGCCGTGGCTGGGTGGAGGACAAGGACGCGCAGATGGGCGGACTTCGGGTCTTCGAGAAGACAGGAATGAAAATCAACTTCGTCCAAAGCACCGATTTCTTCACCCTATTCACGGACAAAAGCTGAACCGGCCCCTCGGCCGGTTATATCTTTTTTTCCACAACTTCCGCAAAAAAGCGCTTTATTTTTCATCCCTCGCCAAAAAGGTGTATACTCTACATATTATTCCGCACCAAAGCAACATCATCTGAGGGAGGCCCGCCCGTGTTGTCACAAGTTCATTTTGAGACCATATTTAATCAAGCTTCCTGCGGTATGGCTGTCATTTCGCCGTCGGAGGGCACATGGCTGAAGGTTAATCCCTCGTTCGCGGCCATGCTGGGATACACCCCCGCAGAAATGGAAGGGACGCTTTATGATACTTATAGATCCGCGCGTTCAACGGATACCCCTGATTCACCGGATTCCCTTGATTTTTTCTTTACCCAAGGCAGGGATGCAGATCCCCTGTTCACATATAAACATTCCTTTAATCATAAGGAAGGACATCCAGTTGTTCTGTCTTTGCAAGACTCCCGAATGATGGAAAGTGCTCCTGATGCGCTGACTTCTTCCATTCTTTTGCAAATCATCCATCACTCGGCTCCTGCCAATCCATTATACTCCACCAACCTTATTGCCACAGCGCATCGGATCGCTCTTTTGGGTCCCTGGGAGTGGGATTTACAGCAATCGGTGCTCTACTACTCTGAAGATATAAGAAGAATATTCAATTACGCGCTGCAACCCGTTGAATATTCGCCGGATGCATTCCAGGCCCTGGTCCATCCCGAAGACCGCGAAGGCGCCGCCGAAGCTATTAGCGCGGTGTTGAAACAGGGGCAGTCTGCAGACCATACACTTCGTATTCTACTGCCGGACAATACTGTGAAAACCGTTCACTTAACCTGGGAAGTAACCCATGATGAAACCGGACAACCGCTCAAACTAATTGGGATGGCGCAAGATATCACGGAACGAACACGCATGGAAGAGCAGCTGAAAGAAAGCGAGCAGCGTTATAAATCCCTTTTTGACCACAATCCGGCCGCGGTGTATTCCATGAATTTGAACGGAGATTATTTGACGGCTAACGCAAACTTAGAAAGAATAACAGGTTACTCGCTGGAAGAGCTCATCGGCATGTACTGGGGCCCCATTGTGCATCCGAAGGATCTGGCCAAAACGCAGTATCACTTTGGGAAAGCGACCGAGGGCATCCCGCAAAGCTATGATTTGACCATTATTCATAAAGACGGCCGCGATATCGAAATTAACTCCACGAACATTCCGATTATTATCGATAACGAAGTGGTGGGTGTATACGGAATTACAAGAGATATTACGGAGCGGATCCGTTATACGGAACAAATTGAGAAACTCAGCTACGAGCACTCGCTCATTCTGAACGCTGTAACGGAAGGTATCTTCGGATTGAATCTGGAAGGCACCGCGATGTTCATTAATCCTGCGGGAGCGGCTATGCTTGGCTTTCAACCGGACGAGCTGATCGGCACCGCTTATCTGGGCATGCTGCAACAGTCCGGTGCGGACGGGCTGCAATTCACGTTTGGAGAAACGCCGATTTCCCGCGCTGTGAAGGAACAGGTCTCACATCAGAACAGGGAGTCCGTATTCTGGCGCAAGGACGGTTCCAGCTTTCTGGTTGACTACCAAGTGACGCCGATTTTTGATAAAGGGGAGCCTAAAGGCGCCGTTGTGGTATTTCGTGACATTACGAGCGAGAAGGAGATTATTCAGGCCAAAGAGTCGGCTGAGCACGCGGACCGTGTAAAATCCGAGTTTCTTGCCATTATGAGTCATGAACTGCGAACCCCGATGAACGGTATTATGGGCATGGCGGACCTGATGGCAGATACGGAACTGACGGAAGAACAACGGAGCTACCTTGAGACCATTCAATTCAGCAGTGACGCGCTCTTGTATATATTGAACGAGATTCTGGATTTCAGCAAAATTGAGGCAGGCAAAATGAACCTCCTCCAAGACCCCATGGACATCGCCAATGTCTTGAGCCAGGTTACCGATTTATTTGCGCCGAAAGCGGCGGAAAAGGGGATTGAATTGCGTGCTGAACATGGAGAACGAATGCCTGTGGTGTTGGGCGACGCCGGAAGGCTGCGGCAGGTTCTGATTAATCTGGTCGGAAACGCGGTCAAGTTTACGGATCGAGGACATATCCATCTCAGTGCGACAGCCCATAGCCGAAGCGCAACCGGTAGAGTCTATGCGGAGTTCAAAGTACAGGACACGGGCATCGGGATTCCGGAGAACCTGCAGAACAAGTTATTCCAGTCGTTCTCGCAAATCCACCCGGCCATCAATCGGAAATACGGCGGAACAGGTTTAGGGCTGGCTATATGCAAAAAGCTGGTTGAACTCATGGGCGGCTCCATCGGCGTCGACAGCGAGGAAGGCGCGGGTTCCTTGTTTTACTTTGTGATCCCTTTTGAACCGGCAGAAGGTCACTCGTTGGATATTTCCATGGATAGAATTCAGAACAGCGGACCTTCCCAGGATCTGAACTCCGGGCATCCGGAAACCGTGACGGCGTTACCGGAGACCGTGATGAAGCTGCCTCACCCGCAGGATAAAGCGCTTGAGCCCTTCGGACCGCTTCGCATCCTGATTGTGGATGACAATACTGTAAATGTTCAGCTTTTGACGGCGGTTGTGGATAAACTGGGCTACACTTCGTCGGCAGCAAGCAACGGGCAAGATGCTTTGCAAGCCTTGGATGCGGCCGATTACGACCTCATCTTCATGGACATTCAGATGCCGGTCATGGACGGACTGGAAGCTACAACCATCATCCGGGAACGCTATGCGCATAAATCGCCTTATATTGTGGCTGTGACCGCTTTTGCCCAGTCTTCGGATCGGACAAACGCTTTGGCTGCGGGAATGCGGGACTTTATCAGCAAGCCGGTTTTTGCTCCGGAAGTGGAGCGTGTGTTGCGGGCCTGCGCTCATATGATAAAAACTTCATAAAACTTTTCGTGTGCATTCCTGAAAATCTGGGTAATTACTATTAAAATTACCTAGATAGAGGAGTGAGTGGAACGATGAACGCACGCATTGAGCACATACGGAAAGAGGAACGGGAGTACCACGAGAACTATTACGAACATTACAGTCTGTATGAAAAAGGAACCTGGCTTCACAAGCCGGTCGGCGTCGTATTGCGCATGGCGAATCGGCTGAACACAGGGAAGCCTTTAAATATGCTGGATCTGGGCTGCGGAATCGGCCGTAACAGTATCCCGCTCGCGGAAATCGCCATGCCCGCCGGAGGCAAGGTAGTTTGTGTAGATTTGCTTGGCAAAGCGCTCACCAAGCTGAGACAGTACGCGTCCAAATTCGGCGTGAAGAGCGCCATAGTCACAGAGAAATCCGACATCAGCGATTACGTGATCCCGCCGGATACGTACGATTATATGATCGCATGCTCCAGCTTGGAGCACGTCAAGTCGGAAGCGTCGCTGCACAAGGTGCTGAAGTCGATGGCGGACGGCACCAAGGTAGGCGGCATCAACACCATCGTGATGCACACCAACATTGAAGAGTATGATATCGCCACAGGGAAGAAGCGCGAGACGTTGTTTGAGATTATCAAGTCCAAGGATGATGTGCTCAATCTGCTTAGCCGGAATTATGACGGCTGGGAGAGGCTGCATCTGCAGGAGGAACCGCTGGAGCTGGAGATTAACCGGGGCGATGACCCGGTGATGCTGAAAGCCGATTCGGTGACAATTGCGGTGATCAAGCGGTAACGGTGCGAGTGTGCTTGAGGCCCTCATAAGGAACATAAGGCCAAGAATCCCTGTTTAGGGGTTCCTGGCCTTATTGCGGTTCAATGGAGTGCGTCAAATTCGGTTTAGATGCGTATCTTTGAAATGGGTTTCGTATTTCAATCCATATCCCATGACCCGGTCCATCCCGATATGGGCTGTCCAAATGAGACCGACTTGAATCAGCATATCGCTGTTTGCCAGTATTCCCAAAAACAGGATGAGTCCGCTTATTACATACGTATGAGCAAGATTATACGAGATCGCACCGATCCGATTACCTCCTAAATAGCCAAACATAGACAAATCGGGAAGTAATAAAAAAGCAAAGAACCACAACAGTTTGTAATCACTCATCACATAGGCGTAAATGCAAGCGGCAAAAACAAGTAATCCCTCGATTTTGATCAGATTCCTATTCATTATAACCCCTTTGCTCTGTGGACCCTAGTCCACCGTTTATTCTCATAATAATACACTTGGATAAAATTTACTTGTAATATTTTATCAGAATAACGTCAAATAGCCCCACCTATAAACCAAGGGAAGGCTAGTTTGCTTGCACGTAATAATAATGTATAGCTGCGACCCGCTCGACCGCTGGCTTATCCCAGCCAGCGGTAGTGGCGATCCGCCGGATCCTGCGACATCAGCTCACACTGCCCTTCGGCGCACAGCTGATCCAAATACCGGCACACATCCGCGAATATGTACGGCTTCTCCGTAACATAACGCTTGTCCGATGCGCCGTGCTTCTTGATCAGCGTCTCGCATACCGCGCGCGCGCTCGTTTCCTGCAGCTTCAGCTCCTGCAGGGCGGCCAGGCGCAGATGCTCCGACAGCCTCGGCTGCTTGGCCGCCGAAGCGCCGGCGAACAGCACCTGCTGGCTGCCGAAAGCCGCCGCATCGGCTAGCGCTGCTGCAGTGGCCGCCGGCCCGCTCGCCGACGCGGAGCTTGCCGCAGACGCGGCCCTGGCCACGCTCAGCTCGTAGTGGCTCAGCTCCCTCTCCGCCTTCGCGGAATGGGCAGCCGTTCCTGCCGACTGCCCATTCCCGTAGGCTTGCCCCGCTGTCCCTGCGGCTTGCTCCGCCGGAGCCGATGCTGCCTCTGCAGCCTGTCCCGCGTCCCCTTCTTGCTCTCCAAACAAGTCGAATAGATCGCCTTGGTATAAATCCTCTTTCTTTTTGCGTGCCATCACCGGGCCCTCCCCTACATCCCTAACTTCGAAACCATATAATAAACAACCGCGATATTGAACACAAGTAACGCCGGAATGCCGTACCGGAAGGAAAGATGCTGTGTTTTGTGCCGAAACACCTTCATCCCCGCCAACACCCCTAACGCTCCGCCGAGAAAGGCCGCTCCGAATAAGTTGGTTTCCGGAATCCGCCACTCTTGGTTGCGCGCCCGCTTCTTATCCGTGCCCATCATGATAAATCCGGCTATGTTCATGACCGCCAGAATGACTGTTAACCATTGCATAGGTAGTACCCCTTTTGGACTGAACAAAATAGACGATACACACCCAGTCCTGCTAATTATTTAAGGGTAACAGCCTCCGCATTGAAACTCAAGGGGTGATTTGATATTGTGGATAGTAGATACAGGAAGAAAGTAGGCGCAGGGCCAGATGACCAAAGAGAGCATTTCCACTTGGATTGAATCACGGCGGGATGAATGGATTACCGTCAGTAAACACATATGGAACCACCCGGAGCTCGGCAACCAGGAGTATGAAGCGATGAAGTCGCTGACCGAACTGTTAGAGCGGTACGGATTCACCGTGGAGCGCGGCGTGGCGGGCATCCCCACAGCTTTCCGCGCGACATGGGACAGCGGGGCCGCGGGACCAACCCTGGCCTACCTGGCGGAGTACGACGCCTTGGCGGGGTTGGGGCACGCATGCGGCCACAACATCATCGGCGTGATGAGCGTGACCGCCGCCATCGCGCTGAAAGAAACGGGCGCCGTGCGGAGCGGCAAGCTCGTGGTGTTGGGCACACCGGCCGAGGAAACGAACGGCGCCAAGGTGCCGATGACCGAGCAAGGCTTCTTCCACGGCGTGGATGCGGTCATGATGGCGCATCCTTACAAGGCATGGGAGCGAAGCGGCGCTTCGATGGCCATCGAGGCCCTGCAGTTCAGCTACGGAGGCAAGGCCGCGCACGCGGCGGCGAACCCTCAGGACGGCATCAACGCGCTCGACAGCGTCATTCAGCTGTTTAACAGCGTGAATGCGCTCCGCCAGCATGTGACGCCGGATGTGCGCATCCATGGCGTCATCTCCCACGGCGGGATCGCGCCGAACGTGGTGCCGGACTTTGCGCAGGCGCAGTTCTACGTGCGCGCAGCGGAGAAGTCCACCTTGCACGGCGTGGTGGACAAGGTTCGCCGGGCGGGCGAAGCCGCCGCGTTAGCCATGGGCTGTACGTTGGACATCTCCAACTACGAGCTCAGCTATGACAACATGATCACGAATCAGACGTTGTCGGATCTGTTTACAGCCAATCTGATCGAGCTTGGCGTGAACCCGGCCGAGATCCAATCCGGTCTGGATCACGGCTCGCTGGATCTTGGCAACGTGAGCCATGTCGTCCCCGCGGTACATCCGTATGTGCGTGTCCCGGATTGTCCTTATGACTTGCACACACAGGAGTTCCGTGAAGCGGTCGGCGATGACCGCGGCATGGAAGCCTTGGTGTTCGGCGCTGCCGCGTTGGCGCGCACGGGATGGGACTTGCTGAGCGACCCCGCGCATCTGGATGCCGTTCGCGAAGAATTTAACGCACGCAAACATTAATGGAGTTAACGATCCTCCACACTGTTATATAAAAAAACAAGCCCGTCATGTTCCACAAGTGGACATAAGGGCTTGTTCTTATTGTTGTGATTTCTTAATTTCATCCCTAATCTCCATCAAAGTCCTCTCCACGCCGCGCAAACGTTTAATCATCGAGTACTGATTCGAAATCATAAGTCCGATCCCTACCGCTAATCCAATAATAAATAACATGTTGTCTCTCCCATCTGACTGTGTCCACTACTTCTTCACCCTCACGCTGTAGCGGTACATCGCCCCCGGCAAACCTGAAAACTCCAAGACGCCGTCGCTAATCAACGTCCACAACCGATATTCGATGTAAGAGTAACCGATGAGCTGCCCCCACTTTTCCGTTTCCTGCACGACTCGGCCCGCCCGGACAAACGCCTTATTCTGTCCGTGCCCGGAGGACATTCCTATAAAAAACAACCCCCGTCTCACGCGATTTTCACCCTGCGCCATATCGTCTTCTTCCTGCATTTTGTCCAAAAGAGACTTCACATCCAATTCCTCTAGATCCTGTTCCTGTTGCTCCTGTTCCTGTTGCTCCTGTTCCTGTTGCTCCTGTTCCTTTTCAGCTTCCAGATGTTCGATGATCCGAATCAGCCGTTCATCCAAGGAATCCTCGGGAACCGTTACAATCCGTCCGTCCTCCCACAATCGCAGCGTCCCTCCGCCTTCAGCAAGCTCTTTCCACTCTGCTTCCAACCTTCTCCTTTCCCCTTCTTGCAAAAGAAACTCGTCTCCCGCACTCTCTAACAACCCCTGAACATCTTCACTTTTCAATTGACCAAAAGCATATACTTTCGGCAGAAATGGTTCGTAAGAAGCCTCATATTGAGACACATTTATGGTATGGACAGGCGTCTTCCGCTCACGTAATACATGGAGCGCAAACCGGAGACCGACTTGCTCATGCGCGTTATCGCTATGCCAGATGATAATGTGTTTGCTCTCAGGTACGCTCTGAAGCAAGTCTATCATAGATTCAATCTGACCCTCGTGATTAGAACGATAAGAGTGGCTACATACAGGTTCTACACTATGATCCAACATCCACTCCATCCTTTGACGTCTGCCGGCTTCCTCTTCCAGATTCCAGAGAGGACCTTGCGAGAAAAGATCGTTAAGCGCATAGACTCTGCTTTCCGCCCGCTTGCCGATTTTACTAAGTGAAACCTTCATCGTTCCCGCGTCCGACATACTGAAAAGGAGATGAACATACGTTTGCTGCTCCTCCCACTCCGTCTGGCGCGTTCTCATTTTGTCCAAATGGATCAAGCCTCCTTGTTTAAACTGTCTATGACTAAGACGAGAAGAGCTACAGAAGGTTTCAGATTAGAACCTGGTACTAATACAAATATAACATAGGTAAGAGCACATATGGATTATGCGCTCAGATCACTATATTCTCATGTAAAATAAAGCACCTACGCTCATTTGAATAACGATAACCCAACATGTCTTCCCCACATAAACATTTCACAGCAGAATGTCCTTCAAAGCGTGGACACGGGATTGTTTTTGCACATAAGCCGGCGATATCTATAGGTAGTATTAGGATCAACTATTAAGACTCCACATATGGATAAAATGAGAAGGACCCCCGACTGTATCGAAATAAAACCGGTGTCTTTTATACGAAGGACATTGGGAACCATTTTGTACGTGAGTGATGGACATTTGGTGCGTTTACGTTGGAATGTGGTTAAATTTTGTTATCCAGAAATGTCCGAAGGGCTTCACTCAGGGCTTGAGGTTGACTCAGCATCGGCAGATGACCGCAAGGCAGCGTAATCGTATCATCCGCTTTGAGATTCGCCGCCGCGCTTTCTTGAATCGGCAAGCTTAGGTCGCGATCTTCAGCCAGCTTCACATATAACTTAGGAACATCCGGAGCATGCGTTTCATAACGGTCCAGATAAATCCGAGCGGAATCCGCGACAAAGTTGCGAGCAATGGTCTCTGTTTGTTCAGACGTCAGATCATGACACAGACTTTGCTTGATGGCGGACTCCGGCGGTTTTGTGCCAAGCAAACGAAGCATGATTCCCATGATCAGCCGGTTCGGGAACGGCAGTATGGACAGAAAGGACCCTCCATCCTTAGGAATAGCAGCCCCAACAGCAATATAACCTTTGACCCGCTCCCCCATAACCTCAGCAACCTTCAAGCCAAGCGCTCCGCCTAACGAATGAGCCACAATCACGAATTTGCGTACGCCCCATCGCTCAATCTGAGCTGTCATATGCGCGACATAGTCGTTGATCGTCAACGATTTCAGGGATCGTTCATCACCTGAGCGACCGGGATAATGTACCGCGAGGCATGGAACCTCCATCTCTGATATGACCGCATCCCAGATACTGCTGTTCAATCCTGCCCCGTGGATGAATACGATACCTATCTCTTGATCATTGTGTGCTTCAGTTATTTGATTCATTTTAATTCTCTCCCTCATCGCTTTATAACATCATCTTACAGACGTAACTCTGACAACCGTGTGTCAGTGATGAACCATGTTTTGCAACGAATTTGGTATAAATTAACCGATCCTGTGCGAGTGTCGTGGTGTGGGTACTGCTGTCGGGCGAGTGTCGTGGTGCGGGTGCTGCTGTGGGTCGAATGATGTGGTGTGGGTGCTGCTGTTGAGCGAGTGTCGTGGTGTGGGTACTGCTGTCGGGCGAGTGTCGTGGTGCGGGTGCTGCTGTGGGTCGAATGATGTGGTGTGGGTGCTGCTGTTGAGCGAGTGTCGTGGTGTGGGTGCTGCTATCGGGCAAGTGTCGTGGTGCGGGTGCTAGATTTGGGTGGATGTTAGGCTTGCGGCTGTTGGGCTGAGTTGTGCGTGCGGGTGGAATTGTACTCAGTACAACTAAACCTCTCTATTTGAATTTTGGAAGAGGTAACAGTTGTACTGGATACAACTCATAACATTTATTTCTGGGCCTTGCAGCCATTATAGATTGATCGGATGTAGATTGTACAATGAATGCCTTCTAAAGTTAATAATAAACTAAATTTATTGTAATTAGCACATTTAGCGCGTAAGGGCGGATTGCACGGCAACGCGGGGCGCGGCGCGATTTGCGTGCCGTGGCCTAGCGCGGCTTGTTTGGCGCAACTTAGCACGATTTGCGCGCTAAGGCTTGCGCCACTCACGCGCTTGGCGAAACTCGCTGCGGCTTGCTGCGGCATACAGTGGCTTGTTTCCCCTTTAACGCGGCTTCACTTCATAAGCATCCCACTTCACGCCGCGCTCCAAAGCGATGGAGAACAGCACGCCGACCAGGAGGCCGTTGCTGATCAGCGGGCGTACCGCACCCGGTAAGGACGCGAACACCGTCGGCGACACCGTCAACAGCGAGACCCCGAGCAGAACGGGGATGGCGATGCGGTAGATGGTTTTGTAGTTGTAGGTGACGCCTTCCACGTTGCGCAGGGCCGAGCCCAGCAGCTGCAGATAGGCCGCGAACAGCACCGCGTCACCGACGGAAATCGGCAAACTCGAGAAAAAGTTGCCGAGCACCGGTATGATGCCGATGAGCGTAAACATCGAGGCGCCGATAATGAACGGCGCTCGCTCCAGTATGCGCGTCGACAACAGGAAGCCGAGCGACGAAGAATAAGGCGCATACGGCACGGTGCCGAACACGCCGGACACGGACGTGAAGAGCCCGGTCCAGATGAGCGAGCGGCGTACTTGCGGCTCTTCCGTCTTGCGGTTATAAATCGGCTCAGCGCCCTTGATGCTGGCGATATTGTTCGTCATGTTGACGAGTCCCGCCAGGAGCGCCGTCAGCAGAATACCGATGTCGACGCTGGGCGAACCCCAGGGGAACAACAGGATGCCGCTCCCTCCTTCCGTTGCCGCTGCTTGCTCCGCCGGAACAGGTAACAACAACGTGTACGCGATCCATCCCACAATGATGCCGATCAGGATCGCATAGTTGCTGATCGTGCCTTTGCCCTTGATACTCAGCACAAGCACGAGAATGACGAGCCCCACGGACAAGCCCGCCTCGGGCAGATGAATGGTGGAGCGGGTCGTCAGCCCCAGCATGCCTTTAAAAAAGATCGAGCTAAGCTGGAACGACAGCAGAAACAGGAACACGGCCATCACGTTAGGTGTAAACCAGCGGGACAGCACTTTTCCCACCCCGAGCGCACCCAGCAATGCCACCACCAATCCGGACAGGATCAAACCCATGGACAGGGAACCGCCAAGCACTTCCAGGGACCCGCCGGTGGATGCTGTCGCGGCGCCAAGGCTTAGAATTAAACTCCACCACAAACCGGACTGACCCTCCATTAACGGAAGCTTGTGCCCGAACAAAGCTTGAATCAGACAAGCGGCTCCGGTCAAAATAAACGAGATCCGCATCGTCGACTCCACCGCTTCAGGCGGCAGCTGGAACGCGGCGCCCACGGACAGCGGGATGACTACGGTATTGGTGAACATAAAGAACAGCCATTGAATGCTGCCCAACAGATAGATGGATGTTTTACTTTCAGTCATGTGAATCTCCTTCGGTTCTCGGTCGGGTTGGATCTATTCCTGAATCAAAAGTCTCTCCCCGGAAATGCCCGGTGTCGTCATCTGAACCGGATCCAGAATTTCTTCGACCTCCGCTTCGGTGAGAATGCCCCGTTCTATAATCATGTCCTTAATATTGCCCCCGGTTTGCAAAGCCTCTTTCACAAGACGCGCCGCTACTTCGTAGCCCAGATGCGGGTTCAGCGCGGTCACGATGCCGAAGCTTTGCGCAACATATGCACTGCATCGCGCGTTGTTGGCTTCAAGGCCCGCAATTAGGAAGCGGTTGAATACATCGAGTCCGTTGTTGAGGATCTTAATGGATTGCAACAGATTAAACGCGATGACAGGCCCCATCACGTTCAGCTCGAACTGCCCCGCTTCGCAAGCCAGGCAAATCGTGTGATCGTTACCCATGACCTGGAAGGCCACCTGGTTCACGACTTCCGCCATCACCGGATTTACTTTACCCGGCATGATGGAGGAGCCCGGCTGACGCTCCGGCAGAATCAGTTCGCCTAAACCGGCGCGCGGTCCGGATGCCATCATGCGGATGTCGTTACAAATCTTCGACATATTCACCGCGCATACTTTCAAGGCGGCCGACAGTTCAATGTAGGCGTCGGTGTTCTGCGTGGCATCCACGAGGTCATCCGCTTTCCGAACCGGCACCCCGAAGCCTTCCGCCAGATGCACAATTACTTGCTCGATGTACTCGGGCTTCGCGTTCAGCCCTGTCCCTACGGCGGTTGCGCCCATGTTGACCGTCAACAGGTTGTCCGCCGAACGGCGAATCCGCTCGATATCTCGGCCCAGCACCTTCGCATAAGCTCCGAACTCTTGTCCAAGCCGGATGGGCACGGCGTCTTGGAGGTGGGTGCGCCCCATTTTGATCACAGCATCGAACGCCACGGTCTTCTCGGTAAAGCCCTTATGTAACTCATCCATCGTCTCCAGAAGTTGCTGCGTCAGCCGGTAAGCCGCCAGCTTCAGCGCCGTCGGGATCGCATCATTCGTCGATTGGGACATGTTCACGTGATTGTTCGGACTGCAGTGGAAATAGTCGCCTTTCTCCTTGCCGAGGTGCTCCAGCGCCCGATTCGCCAATACTTCATTCATATTCATATTAATGGAGGTGCCCGCGCCGCCCTGAATGGAATCCGAGATAAACTGGTCCGCCAGCCCGCCGATCGCTACCTCTTCCGCTGCCTTGATAATAGCCTCGCCGATGGGGCCTGATAGTTGATGCGTATCCATATTGGCGATGGCCGCCGCTTTTTTCACAATCGCTAATGATCGAATTAATTCCGGGTGCACCGGTGTGCCTGTAATGGGAAAGTTTTCGACCGCGCGCAGCGTTTGAATGCCGTAGTACGCCTCTGTCGATACTTCTTTTTCACCTAAAAAATCCTTTTCTATTCGCGTTGTTGCCATATGATCCTCTCCGTTTCCCGGATTAAATTCGCGCCGTTGTTCCCCCTAAGCATAGCAAGGTTCCCTAAACGACCGCAAGAGAAACCTTACACGGTTTGTAAATATTTAAATCAGCTCTAAGTATTATATGGAAAAATAGGGATTATTACTCTCCCATGTGCGGACGGGCTTTTGGGCGGTTTTTGCGTTATAATCGAAGAATATTCTTGTCTATTGTTATTAAAAGGAGCTGAACACATGAATGAAGATACGCTTCAATTGTTTCGCACGCTGACGGAAACGCCCGCGGCGCCGGGCCATGAAAGAGAATTGCGCGCATTTGTGGAATCGCAATTGTCTCAATACACGGATGAGCTGGTGCATGACCGTCTCGGCGGCGTGTTCGGTGTCTTCCGCGGCAACGAAGAAGGTCCCCGCATTATGGTCGCGGGCCATCTGGATGAAGTCGGCTTTATGGTGTCCTCCATCACCGACAACGGCATGCTTCGCTTCACCCCGCTCGGCGGCTGGTGGAACCAGACGATGATGTCGCAGCGCGTCCACGTCATCACGAAGAACGGCCCGATTGTGGGCGTCATCGGCTCCGTGCCGCCGCATCTGCTGGACGAGGCTACGCGGAACAAGCCGATGGATATGAAGCACATGCACATCGATATCGGCGCGGACAGTAAGGACGAAGTTCTCGGACTCGGCATTCGCCCGGGCTTGCCGATTGTGCCGATCTGCCCGTTCACGCCGATGGCCAATCCCAAGAAGATTATGGCCAAGGCTTGGGACAACCGCTACGGCGTAGGGTTGGCCATTGAGCTCGCGAAGGAGCTCGGCGGCCAAGCGAAGAGCGCCGGGGGCGAGGCCGGTTCGGCAGAGACTGCGGGTTCCACTGCGGCCGGTTCGGCGGCAGGCGGGGCAAGCGCGGCGTTGCCGAACGTAGTCTACACCGGTGCGACGGTGCAGGAGGAAGTCGGCCTGCGCGGAGCGAAGACGGCTGCGGCGCTGATCCACCCGGACTTGTTCTTCGCGCTGGACGCGTCGCCGGCCAATGACGCGAGCGGAGACCGCAACGCGATGGGCCAGCTGGGCAAGGGCGCGTTGCTGCGCATTCTCGACCGGGGGATGATCACCCATAACGGGATGGTCGAATATATTCTGGATACGGCGAGCACGCACAAAATTCCGTATCAGTACTTTATCTCGCCCGGCGGCACGGATGCCGGCGAAGTGCATTTGAACGGCATCGGCGTACCGTCGGCTGTCGTGGGCATCTGCTCGCGCTACATTCACACCGCGGCGTCGATCATCCATGTGGACGACTATGCCGCGGCGAAAGAGCTGCTGCTCAAGCTCGTCCGTGGCGCCGACCGCACGACGTACGAGACGATCCTCAGCAACCGTTAAGGTCGCTGCGAGGAAAAGGACCGGGATGGATACTTGGGTACTTGGGGTACTTGGGGTACTTGGGGTACTTGGGGTACTTGGGGTACTTGGGGTACTTGGGGCACTTGGGGCACTTGGGGCACTTGGGGCACTTGGGCACTCCTGCTTCAGTGCTAAGGTAACCATTTTCGCTTAGGTGCAGCTAAATTACGCTTATTTCGGCTTGACTCAGGTATTAAAACAAATTAGCGTAACGAAATTCGCTCAGAGGTCTTTTCGGCGACCTATGAGCGAATTTCGTTTCCTTATTCTCGGGAATCTCCCATATACCACGAAATATAGCGTAACCAGGCATCACCGAAGCGTAATTTGTTACCTTCACTTGCACCTGCACCTGCACCTGTACCTGCACCTGCACCTACACCTGCACCTGCACTGCACCTGCACCTGCGTCACAATCGATAAGAGGTTTGCAAACTCCCTCTCTAAAAAAACTAAACCGAAAGAAGCGATAACCAACATGTCACAACCTACAATAAATGGATCAACACCCGCACCGGGCAGAGCCCAAGGCGAGCTGCAAGATTTAACCTTGCTGGGCGATCAGCAGGTCAAGTATCTTTTTGAATACAGTCCGCAGATTCTCGAATCCTTTGACAATAAGCATCCGTATCGGGATTATTTTGTTAAATTCAACTGTCCGGAGTTCACCAGCCTCTGCCCGATTACGGGTCAGCCGGATTTCGCGACCATCTATATCAGCTACATTCCCGACGAGAAAATGGTAGAGAGCAAATCTCTTAAACTCTACCTTTTCAGTTTCCGAAATCACGGCGATTTCCACGAGGACTGTATGAACATTATCATGAATGACCTCATCAAGCTGATGGATCCGCGCTACATTGAAGTATGGGGTAAATTCACCCCCCGCGGCGGCATTTCCATTGACCCGTACACCAATTACGGCAAGCCTGGGACCAAGTACGAAGAGATGGCCTTCCATCGGATGATGAACCATGATTTGTATCCGGAAAAAGTGGACAACCGCTAACTTTACTTCAACCATAATTCACAAGACGCCTTTCCTCCGCGGTAAGGCGTCTTTATCATTTTGGAATAGAAAAGGAACTGGGAATAGAGCAGTAGAATAGTATAAGGGATGTTACAGATTGTATCATTACGCATCTATTTAATAGAGGAGGAACATAATGATGCTCCATAAGATCACCCAGGCCTTTCCCCGAATACTTACGTTTATGCTTCTATTCGCAGCCTTGCCTTCGACCGCCTTCGCCGATGATGTATTTCCGAATGAATGGAACCCTGAATCCCGTACGAACCTCTCAGAAACACAAACCCAGGTCCACTTGAATATGGCCGCCCACCAATTTGTAACTTCATCGGTTTATGTTGATGCTTATGTCCGAGGCGGGGAGTCCTCTGCTCTGACCGTTGGCTTGGGAAGCAATTTACCGGGCAGTTCTTTCTATTATCCGGTTGCTTATGGTCAGGTCGGCAAAGTCCGTCGGCAGATTGAATTGGATCCGTACGATGATTTTTATAACAAAGGACTTAAGTTCACGGTGAATACGAACGGCAGCCAAAACTTCATCACCCTTCCCCTGTATGTGGACAAGAGTCACCGCCTCCAGATGAAATACGCCACACCCGGCCGCGCGCTGGATTATGACGGAAAGCGGGTGCTCTATGCCGCGAATCGCTCGCTCTATATTCATGATACGGTCACCGGCGTGAAGACCACTGTTTTTGCCCAAAATAAAATTGTATCTTCAGGTCAACTTACTTCGGAAGGCTGCCTGTTTCAGGATGAGCAAGGGAATCTCTATGAGTGGTATAACCAGCAAGTGGAGCCCCTGAACGTCCAAGCTCAAGCACTTAAAATCTCAGGTCATTATGCAACATATACGGCTTCCGACGGTATTCTCTATCTCCGAAATCTGCTTACCCATACTTCTGCCCCGTTGACGTTATCGGGTGAAGTCCTTGAACTGGGTGATAACGGGGTGATCATTTACCGCGTTAACAACACCTTTTACAAATACAAGAACGGGGTCTCCAACCTATGGTTTGAGGAAAGCCCAACGGAGCGGCTCTACGCGTTTCATACCGACGGTCAAGCGGCGCTCTATGTTCTCGGCGACGACACCATGGCCCGACAAGTTAAATTCCACGGCGCCACGGGTGAAGTCAGTACCCTCGCCGCATTCACAGATCCGATTGCGACAAACTGGGTCACCACCGGTTTTGGTTACAATAAAGGCTGGGTCATATACTCCCGTCAAGCGCCTGGAACGATTACGCAGCAGCTCTTCATGATCAATCCTGCCGGACAACAGAAACAAATCATCGGTCCGAATAACAACAGTTCGTATGGTGTGTCTGCACTTAACGACGACGGCAAGGCCATCCTGACATTCGGAGGCTACCTATGCACAGTTGAGTTTAATGATCCCCGGCCTGTTCCATTCTCAGGAACACTTGGCCGCGTTAAATATGTAAACGGAGAACCTTTTCGCTTGATCGGAAACGCCTTGCTCGCTGTGACACCTTCCTCCGAGAGTATCTTTAGCGGAACGAATCCGGGAATGGGAAACACCATCAATCCTAATCACATATTTAGCGCTGCCTATACCGGCCATATTACAGCGGGTCCCGGGCTCCATGGGATTGAAATCCGCTCCGAATATATGGATGAGAAAGTAACCTTTACGACAGAGATTGCGGGAAATCAACTATTCATCAAGCCCAGCGCACCTTTGAAAGGAAGCAGCCACTACACGCTGTACCTGCCCTACAATGCCGTAACCGATCTGAAAGGCGTACCTACAGACGCGTACGATCACATTATCCGAACGAGAACGTATGGAGCTTGGCCGCAGCGGACCGAATTTAGCCTTAATGTTTGGGATCGCGGCGGTATCGATCATGCCCGTATTTCCGTTACACGCTTGGATGAGGACGGGAATGAAACGCCGGTGAACCAAGCCTTCACCGATTTGAGCGGATATTACAAAACAAAAATTCTACAAAAAGGAAAGTACCGATTCACGGTATCCGCCGATGGTTACGTACCCCAATCCATGATCATAAATATACAGAATAGTCGTGAGTCCGCATCCTTCTGGTTAAAACCGATTGCAACCGCTGCGGATTCCCAGTAACCCTATCTTCAAAGTCCCAAAATGAGAAAGCACCCGCTCCGCCATCCCGCGATTTTGCGGATATAGCCGGAGCGAGTGCTTTTTTTTCTAAACCTGCCGCTTATTGATAACCCTTCTTCTCGTTCGGCTTGTCGCCGCGGTCGTTGTCGATCATCGCTTTGCGATCGTCATTATGAGCTTGCTGCTGCTGTTGCGCTTCCAAGGCGTTGACTGGCGTTTCTTCCAGATCCTTGACGGTGTTCTCCAGGTTTTTGTCGGGTGTACCCATATCGTTCAGCTCCTTTTTGACCACTTCATAAGTAACTATTTCCCCAAAAACGAACTCAACATCCAATTGTGCTTCTCCACGCCCGAGTAAATCGCAAGCAGCATGTCCGCCGTGACTTCGTCGCCTTGTTCTTGCGCTATGGCTTGTCCGTCCTTGGACTCCTGCACCACCGTCTCAAAATCTTTCACCAGCGACGCCACCATGTTCTCCGCCTTTTCATCGCCTTGCGCTTCCTTGATGGAGGACAATTCCAGGCATCCTTTCATCGTCGCAATCGGTTGCCCGCCCAAGGTCAGCAGACGCTCGGCAAGCTCATCAATGTGCAGGGAAGCCTCATTGTACAACTCCTCAAACTTTACATGCAGCGTGAAAAATTGCGGACCCTTCACATACCAGTGGTAATTGTGCAGCTTCATATAAAGGACGCTCCAGTTGGCGACCTGTTGATTCAATACTTCGGTTAGCACCTTCGTTTTGGCCATAATACGTTTCATCCCTTCTGAATCTGTTCATTCCTCTATCACCCTTTTACTGTATCCTTTTTGTGGAAAAATATGCGAGGCTTTACGAAAACCCACCCCATGCGCAAGGAAAAAACCCCCTCCGAAACGGAAGGGGTCCCATGTCCAATGTATCATTAGTCTAACGCGTAATCCGGCAAAGCCGCCGCTTCCTTGCTTCTGCACTCCGAATGATCGCAAACCCCCGAGTACACAATTACACGGTCCGTATCCAACGTATCCACCATCGTGCCGCAGCTCCTGCAAACGATAACGCCCAGATGTAAACTTTTAGCGGTTTCCCTCATGGCCTGCCGTTCACCCTCTCCATCAGAATGAAATTCGTGAAGTATTAAAGTCTATTGGGCGGGGACGCGGAATATGTGTGAAAGCGCTATTTTTAATTTAATTGTAATCAAAATGATGCTCATCTTAAGTTCAATTCACTTAAATCCAACCATGCCAACTCCTCGGGTGTAAGCTTAATCTGTGTCGCATCCAGACAGGACTTGAATTCCGCTTCGTTTCGCGAGCCGATAATCGCCCCTGCTTGGAACGGTTGATTAAGTACATAGGCGAGCGCGATCTGAATCGTCGTCACGCCTTTGTCCGCGGCCATGGACTCGGCGCGGCGGTAGCGTTCCCAGTTGTCGTCATTGTAGAATACGCGAACGAGATCCGCATTGGACCGATCCTCGGGCGTAAACCGTCCCGTGAAAAATCCGCGCGACAAGGAGGACCAGGAAAGCAGCGGCATTCCGCTGCGGGTATGCCATGCAATTCCTTCGCTGTCCAAGCTGACACAATCCGGCCAATATGGATCCTGCGCTTTAGCCAGACTCAGGTTCGGACTGTTAAAGTCGAATCCCCGAAGGCCATGTTCAGCGGCATAACGGTTCGCCTCTTCCAAACGCTGATGCGTCCAGTTGGAACCGCCGATGGTCAGAATCCGGCCTGCTTCCAGATGCTCGTTGAGGATCTCGAGAATCTCGCCTACAGGAACCGACGGGTCGTCCCGGTGTAATCCATAGAGATCGATGTAATCCGTTTGCAAAGCTTCCAAACTATTGTACAAATCCTCGCGAATCTTCGCTTTACTCATGCGGGAGCCGTTCTCATCCGGATGCGCGCCCTTGGTGAAGATGTTCACCTGTGCCCGGTTCCCTCGGGCTGCAATCCATTGGCCGATACCGACTTCACTGCGTCCGCCCACATACCCGCGCGCGCTGTCCATCGTGTTGCCGCCAATGGCGACGAACTGGTCCATGACCTCGTTATCGGCACCCTGATCTCCGGACATCCCGATGAAATCCGTTCCCATCACCAGTTCCGATACGCCTTGCCGCAAACCTTGAATCTCGATAAGTTTCATCCCGTTCAACCTCCTGTTTAAAGTTCTACGCGAACCTTCTCGTAAGCCGATTTCAAGCAAGCATCCAGCACCTTCATATTCAGCACCGCATCCGAGACGGGGAAGGCCGAATCCACTTCATTCCACACCGTACGGGCAAAAACATCCGCCTGCAGCGCATACTGATTCAACTTCTCCGGCTGCTCTTCCTGACGGCCGTCCGCCGTGATTACGTAGAAATTGGGGTCGCCTACGAAAGCGTTCGGCACTTCAATCCGTCCGGACGTCCCCAGAATCTCCAGTGTGTTCCGGAAGTCGGCCCACATTCCGCAAGTAAAGGTGACCGCCATCCCTTTGCTGAACTCCAGCACCCCCGACGCCATCATGTCCACATTGTCATGCTCCGGCGACAACAGCGCGTGCACTGTCGCTGCGACAGGCTCTTCGCCGAGGATCAACCTCGCCGCGCTGATAGGGTAGCAGCCTACATCGTAGAGCGAACCCCCGCCCATATCCCGCTTGTAGCGGATGTTGGCGTGATCGGCGGCGTTGTTAAAGGTAAACACGCCGTGCAGGGCGCGCAGCTCCCCAATCTTGCCGGATTGGATGATCTGGCGGATCTGCTCGTACCGCGGATGGTGGCGGTACATGAACGCTTCCGCGAGATGGACGCCCGCTTGCCCGCAAGCATCGGCCATCCGCTGCGCCTCGGCCGCGTTCAATGCCAGCGGCTTCTCGCACAGGATATGCTTGCCCGCTTCCGCCGCGCGGATCGTCCATTCCAGATGCAGGTGATTCGGCAACGGTATGTAGACAGCCTCAATCGTGTCATCCGCCAGCAGCTCTTCATAGCTGCCGTAGGCTTGAGGAATGCCCAGCTTGGCTGCGGCCTCTTGCGACTTCTCCAGGTTTCGGGATGCAATAGCCGCAACCTCGCCGGTCTGAGATTGCTGTATACCGGGAATGACGGAATTTATGGCGATGCCGGCACAACCGAGAATGCCCCAACGCAGTTTACGCGTAGTCAGAATCATATGAGTTTGCTCCTTTTTTAGGTAGAGTAGGTGCAGATGAATAAGTTAGCGCTTTCTTGTCTTCATTTTCACTATACCAGTCGACAGCACCAACAACTATGGAGGAAACGAAGATTTCATATGGAGAGATGTAGGATGAACCGATATTTGGAAAACCCTATTCATTGCAAAAGACCCCAATCTTCGCAATCCGCGCGGATAAACGTAGACGGGGCCTGATATTTCAATAGGCTACTTCAGGTACAGACGGCTGGTTTCTTCCCAAATCTCGCCCGGCTGCAAACCGAATAATCCGATGTCGTCGGCAGGCAGGTTCGAGAAGGGCGCATTGACCAGATTCACTTGCGGTTCCGGGCAGAAAAACCCTTCCGTAGCTCCATTGTTCCAGATCATCCATTGCTTGTAGGAAGTCCCGCAATCGTAGACCAGCGTGACATTGTGTTTGGTGTCTGTCAGCTCCATGCGATTCCGGCCCTGTTGCGGCAGCACCGTGTAATGGTTGTCCAGTGACTCGAAGAACGGGTACACGCCCCCGTCACGCAGATGCCGCTCGTTCTCGTTCAGCGGTTGGTAGCGGCCGGTCGGCAGCATGCGCTCGGACATTTCCCAGCGTTCACCTACGGTGAGCTTGAGCAGGTAATCCTTTGCGGAGCTTCCCGGTACGAACGGCGCGTTGATTGAAGTATGGAACGCGATCAGACAAGGCATCTCGTCCTGGCCTTCATTGCGCACCAACAGTTGCTGGGACAATCCGTCGCGGCTTAGCGCATAACGAAGCTGTAACGTAAAATGATGCGGAAGGTATTGATAAACACTGTGGTTTTCGTCTACAGTTAAGGTAACAGTAACATAGCTCTCCTGCGCGTTCACGCCGTAGTCGGTTACGCTCCAGGCTACACTGTGCACAAAGCCGTGCAGATGATTGCCCGTTGCTTCTTCATTAACCGGAAACTCGTACACTTTGCCTTTCCAAGGGAACTTGCCGTCTTCGAAACGGTTGGGCGGGAACAGTACAGGAATCCCGTGAATGAAAGGTCTGGCTTTAAAGGAAGGCATCTCTTCTTCCGTAGGTTCATGCAGAATGTTGTATCCGCTTTCGATATCCCGAAAAGCGATTAAATTCCCCCCGATTTCAGGCAAAATCGCAGCTTCATAACGACCATAATTGAACCATATGGCTTTCTCACCTTGGTAAGTACCCTCATACGCTTTATTCTGTTGCTGGCTCATCGTGCACGCTCCTTTAGTTAACAACCTTAATTTTTTGAACCGGTAAATGTACACTTGTACACGTCGTTACTAGATTATCACACTCTATTGCTCATGACGAGCGGTGAGACTTCCAAACTTTGTTGGTACATCGGGACGATGATTCCGGGTCTGGGTCCATTGTAGCAATTATGCCAAATGTAGGTGCACAGGGAGCTGTAACGGGTAAGTATATGGGGTTATTCATCCGGATTGCGAGGTTATGATGAGAAAAATAGCAGGCATTACTCTAATCGTTAGCTGTATGGTTTGGAATTCAGTGGGCGTGTCTCCCGCTGTGGCGCAGAGCGGGTTGACGTACACCGCGGAGGT
Organism: Paenibacillus swuensis; assembly: GCF_001644605.1. Classification (NCBI taxonomy): domain Bacteria; kingdom Bacillati; phylum Bacillota; class Bacilli; order Caryophanales; family Paenibacillaceae; genus Paenibacillus; species Paenibacillus swuensis. Next base: position 994,528 of record NZ_CP011388.1, read on the forward strand.
TCATGCCTCCTCCCTGAATATTCGCAGCGAGCCGTCCCTTCGCTCTTCCGTGAAGGGCTCTGTGAAGAAAGGCGGCGTTGTGACCGTCACCGAGGAGCAGCATGGTTGGCTTAAAATTCGAGCGGGCGAGGTGAGCGGTTGGGTGGCGGGCTACTATTTATCCAAAAGTTCCGGGACCGAAGAAGCATCCGCGTATGCTTCTGGCTCAAGTTCGGGTAAAGGCGGAGTGACGAGCGTCGCCGCCGCTTCTGCGCAGGAGGACGATGCTCACAGCCAAGCCGGAGCCTCTGATTTGTCCTCTGGTGCTGGCAGATCCGGCTCGTCCGCCTCTGACTCACTTGGTTCGTCTGGCTCATCTGGTTCCTCTGCCGGAAATTTCGCCAAATCCTCGTCGCAAGCTACCGTGATCGCTGATGTGTTGCGTGTCCGCGGAGGCCCTGGGACCCACTTCAAGGTACAAGGCGCCTTGAAAGAAGGTGACGGTGTCGCAATTATCCAACGTCAGAACGACTGGTTGCAGATTCGCACCACCGGCGGTGAGACCGGTTGGGTGGCCGCGCAGTATGTGCGAAGCAACGGTACGGCGGGATCTGCCGGGAAAGCCGCTTCCAGCTCCAAAGGACTGCGGGGCAAAGTCATCGTAATCGATGCCGGACATGGAGGAAACGACCCGGGCATGGTCGGCTCCACCTACGAGACGAAGGAACGCGAGCTGAACCTGAACACGGCGGAGTATGTGCGGGACGAGCTTCGCGCGATGGGCGCTCGGGTGGTGATGACGCGTACATCCAATGAGGACAAGCCCGGGCTCTCCGAGCGAGTACGGATAAGCGATGAGGCGGATGCCGACGCGTTTGTCAGTATCCACTACAACTCGTCGCCCAAGAAAGTGTCCGGCACGCTGACATTCTACTATTCCGAGTCCGGTGACCTGCGCTTGGCGCATGCGATAGAGAGCCGATTAAGTGACGGAATCGGTCTGAAGAGCAATGGGGTGTCCTTCGGAAACTACCATATCCTTCGCGGCAATGAAACACCGTCCGTGTTGGTGGAGCTGGGTTTCTTGTCGAATCCGAAAGATGAGCGCATTGTGCGCGAAACCTCCTACCAGCGCAAAGCCGCGGAGGCTGTTGCCAAGGGCTTAAGGGATTATTTTTCTTGAGGACGATATGATACATAATAGTGGAATTCGAGGCAATCTTCCATGAAGAATCCGGTTCGGATGATGAGATGGAGTTGTTATAGACCAAAAGAAGGAAGCTGATGCACATACCGCGCCAGCTTCCTTCTTTTATGTACAATCCTCGACTACTGTGACTTCATTATTTTTGATCGTAACCTTAGAGTGTCCGGATAATGTTTCTGTGTAGGAACATATGGTCTTTTTCACGGTGTTCCCTTTGGAATCCGTGTACTTCAGATATATGCTTCCTTCGCCGGTCATACGAAGTTGCGGTGTGAATTTGACTTTGGTTTTCTTTTGGATGGTACGGTTATATGTTGCCGACGGAGTTCCTTTCGTTTGTCCACTCGAGTCCACACCGATTTCAATAGCCTTCACAGCATGATCGGACTGATTATGAATCACCACCGTAAAATTCCTAAATAAATTCAGTACACTACTAATTTCAGGAATTGCCTTAGCTATCACGAGCCCAACACTAATCGTCGCTATTAAAACCAGGAGTATCAATGTGTTCTTTTTACTCATGCTTGTTTTCCGCCACCCTAACAATAGGATATGCCGCTAAAAGCAACAACGTAATGTAAATATATTGCTCAAACGTTTTTTTGAACAGCTCATGGGTCCATCTTACCTCTCCAATAATCCAGTACGCCACCGGGTTGGAGATGCCGATTCCGTCGTTTACCTCTGGGATCAGGCTTTGGGTGTAATTTTGACCGAGACAGGCCACCGCTAGCAACGAAAAGCCTAGCGCGAGTGCGATTCCTTTGGAGAATGGTTGACGTATGCCTTTCTTTTTGAGCATGAAGGTAATGAGTACGATTGCTAGAATACAACCCGCTTGAAACAGCATACTTTCCCTCCTTAAAAAATGGGATCCTGGGTAGGTCATCTCATATAAACGATCTCGCTCAGAATAAAGTTTCATTCTCCAGGGCACGATCTATCTCCCAAACTACGAAAACGACGTTATCCCTTTAACTCAGCAGCCAAGCTCTTAATATTCACTTCAGGCTCCATGGGCACGATTTATCTCCCTAACTACAAAAACGACGATATCCCTTTGACTCAGCAACCATGCTCTTGAATTTCACCTCAGTCTCCATGGGCACGATCTATCTCCCAAACCATTAAAACGACGTTATCCCTTTAACTCAGCGTATTAGAAGCTGTCAATTAGGAGAATTAACAAGCTGAGTCATCGGGATATCGTACTTTCTCGCAAAAAAGAGATACCTGGGTGCTCAAGCTGAGTCATCGGGATATCGTACTTTTTAGCGAAAATGAGATGCCTGGGCGCTTAAGCTGAGTCATCGGGATATCGTACTTTTTTGCCAAAAAGAGATACCTGGGTGCTCAAGCGCTGAGTCATCGGGATATCGTACTTTTTTGCCAAAAAGAGATACCTGGGTGCTCAAGCGCTGAGTCATCGGGATATCGTACTTTTTTGCCAAAAAGAGATACCTGGGTGCTCAAGAGCTGAGTCATCGGGATAACCCACTTTTTCACGAAAAGAGGTTAGCGACTCGCACATGCACAAGCACAAAAAGAGGGCCATCATCGGCCCCCCTACTTGCTATGCATTTTAAACTCGAGGAACAACTCGTTGTAATGGGCCAGCATGCGCTTGCCCAAATTCTCGTAGACCTCAAGCTTCTCCGTCAGCTCAGGTCCCGGGTAGAAGCGCTCATCGCCGGATATCTCCTCCGGCAACAGCTTGAGCGCTGAAGCGTTCGGCGTCGAGTAGCCGACATACTCCGCGTTCTGCGCGGCATTCTCAGGGTCCAGCATGAAGTTGATAAACGCATGCGCGCCCTCGATGTTGCGGGCCGTCTTCGGAATCACCATGTTATCAAACCATAGGTTCGATCCCTCCGTCGGCACCACATAATCCAGCTTCTCGTTCTCCCCCATAATCTCCGAGGCGTCGCCGGACCAGACCAGGCCGACGGCCGCTTCTTCGCCGGCGAGCAGCATTTTGATCTCATCGCCGACAATCGCCTTGATGTTCGGGGTCAGCTCCCCCAGATGGCGCTTCGCCTCCTGCAGGTGCGCCTCCTCGGTATCGTTCAACGAATACCCCAGCGAGTTCAGTCCCATGCCCATCACTTCCCGCGCGCCGTCCGCAAGCAAGATCTGGTTCTTCAAGGACGGATCCCAGAGGTCGGCCCAGCTTGTCAGTTTTTTGCCCCCTAACAGCTCCGAATTGTACACAATCCCCACCGTTCCCCAGAAATACGGTATCGAATACTGATTCCCAGGGTCAAACGGCAAATCCATATAGCGCGGATCGATATGCTTCAGATTCGACAGCTTCGATGAGTCAATGGGCAGCAACAGCCCTTCCTGCTTCATCTTCGCGATCGCATACTCCGACGGCACGCTGATATCATAGGTGGTCCCGCCTTGCTCAATCTTCGTCATCATCGCTTCATTGCTATCGAACGTTTGATATATAACTTTTGTACCCGTTTCCTCTTCAAACTTCTCCAACAACTCGGGATCCACATAGTCGCCCCAATTGTAAATCGTCAGCGTATTGCCCCCGGAGTACCCCTGCTCGGAGTTCAAATAAGAAGTCAGATACATCAGCCCGAACGCCACGATGAAAATCAACGCAAAGGCCCGCACTAATCCCTTCATTGTTTAACCTCCATTCCTACCGCCAGCGCTTTGCGGCGGTTTAGGAAGTAGTACCCGAACACGAGCAGCGCCGTGAACAGGAATAACAGCGTAGACAAAGCGTTGATGGTTAATGAAACTCCTTGCCGCGCGCGCGAGTAAATTTCCACAGACAGCGTGGAGAAGCCGTTCCCCGTGACAAAGAACGTGACCGCGAAATCGTCCAACGAATAAGTTAACGCCATAAAGAATCCGGCAAAAATCCCCGATTTAATATAAGGCAGCACCACTTTCGTCAGCACATCCAGCCGGGAAGCGCCCAGATCCAACGCCGCATCCACAAGATTCGTGCTCATCTCCTCGAGTTTCGGCAACACCATAATGACGACAATCGGCACACTGAACGCGATATGCGACAACAGTACGGACACAAAGCCCAATTTAATGCCAATAATGGTAAACAGGATTAAGAAGGAAGCACCCACGATCACATCCGGTGAAACGATCAGCACGTTGTTGAGTGTGAGCAACACATTCTTCGGCTGGCGTCGCCGTACTTGTTGGATGGCCAATGCCCCCAGCACGCCCAATATGGTAGAAATCGCCGCCGACAACAGCGCCACAACCAGCGTGTTCAACACAATGATCAGCAGCCGCGTGTCCGCGAACACTTCCTTGTACCAGTCGAGTGTAAACCCTTCAAACTCATGCATGTTCCCGCCGCTGTTAAACGAATAGTAAACGAGGTAGAGGATCGGCGCGTACAAAATCAGGAACACCAGCATCAGATAGATGTTGGAGAAACGGTTGCGTCCCATTGCTGTCATCGTGCGAGCCCCCTCTTCCGGTTCCCCGTAATAATCATAATCAACGCCATCGCGATAATCAGGAATACGGCAATCGTCGCGCCCATACCCCAATCCTGCGTGACCAGAAAGTGCTGCTCAATCGCGGTACCCAGCGTAATAACACGGTTTCCCGCAATCAGGCGCGTGATCATAAACAGCGACAACGCCGGGATAAAGACCGCCTGGCATCCGGACTTCACGCCGTTCAATGTCAACGGAAACACGACCCGCCGGAACGCCGTCCAAGACGATGCCCCCAGGTCCTGCGCCGCGTAGACGAGGGAGGGGTTCATTTTCTCCAGCGCATTATAAATCGGCAAGATCATGAACGGCACAAAAATATACACCGACACAAACACAAAACTAAAGTCCGTAAACAAAATTTGCCTCGTCCCGATCCCCACCAGCTCCAGAAACGCGTTCACAAAGCCGTAGGTGCCGAACAATCCCAAGAAAGCGTAAGCCTTCAACAGCAGATTTATCCAACTTGGCAAAATAACCAGCAGCAACCACAACTGCTTATGCTTCGTCCGTGTCAGCAAATAAGCCGTAGGATACGCCACCAGCAAGGAGAATACGGTAATCAGAAACGCGTACCAGAACGAGCTTAGCGTCATCCACAGGTAGGTGGGCGTGAAGAATTTAACATAGTTACCGAACGTGAACTGCCCCTCAATGTCAAAAAAGGAATAGTACAATATCAGCACAATCGGCGCAATAACAAACAAGCCGATCCAGGCTACATAAGGGATAAGGTACAGGTTCCGAGCATTGTTATTGTTCATGGCCTGTACCGCCCAGCCCGCTTATCCCGTTCCCGGGTCCGTTCCCCGTTTCCTCATCGTCGTCATACGCTTCCAGCCGCGCGTCGAACTCCTCTTCCGTCTCGCCGAAGCGCATCACGTGAATGGCTTCCTCGTCGAAGAACAGACCGATCTGCTCGCCTACGACGGCTTTCTTCGTGGAATGCACCAGCCAGCGGTTATCCGCTTCATCATAGGAGATGATCTCGTAGTGGACGCCGCGGAACAGCTGCGAATCGACACGCACCTTCAGCTTCCCGTTCTCCGGTGTGGTAATCTCCAAGTCCTCCGGACGGATTACAATTTCCACCGCTTCATTCGGTTGGAGGCCTTGATCGACGCATTCGAATTTTTTGCCCACAAACTCGACTTCAAAGTCCTGCACCATCCGGCCCGGCACAATGTTAGACTCCCCGATAAAGTCCGCCACGAAACGGTTAATCGGTTCATCATAGATGTCGATCGGCGTCCCGCTCTGCTGAATAATGCCTTGATTGAGCACAAAAATCTCATCCGACATCGCCAGCGCTTCCTCCTGATCATGCGTAACAAAGATGAACGTGATGCCCAGACGGCGCTGCAGCTCGCGAAGCTCGTATTGCATCTCGGTGCGCAGCTTCAGGTCGAGCGCGGATAAAGGCTCGTCCAGCAGGATGACCTCCGGCTCATTCACGATCGCGCGGGCAATGGCGACCCGTTGACGCTGACCGCCGGACATCTCCGTAATTTCCCGATTCTCGTAACCCTCGAGGTTAACGAAGCGGAGCGCCTCGAGCACCTTGGTGCGAATCGCATCGTTTTTCAATTTTTTGATGCGGAGGCCGAAGGCGACATTTTCGAACACATTCAGATGAGGAAACAGCGCGTAATCCTGGAAAACCGTGTTCACTTGGCGCTCATTCGCCGGGACGCGGTTGATAATTTTGCCATTGAAATAAATGTTACCTTCAGATGGCTCCATAAAGCCCGCGATCAGGCGGAGAATGGTCGTTTTGCCACAACCGGATGGTCCCAGCAGCGTATAAAATTTACCCCGTTCATTCTCAAAACTAACGTTCTTCAACACGGGCTCGTCTTGATCATATCTCTTGGTCACATGCTCAAAGCGGATAATCGGCTGTTCCGTCTGGAGTGCCGCCGCTGGTATGCTCGTTATAGCCATAGTCGGGTGTGCCCCTTTCCTTGTAAACCGGTCAGACCGGGAGTTATGTATAATTTCATATGGTAAAATGTAACTGGGATAAGGTTGAGCATAGTATGTCCATTTTTGGCAAAACATCCGGATTACGTTAAACATAATACCATAAACCACCCGTTTTTGGGGCAAAAGCACCTGGTTTCCGTTATTTCTCGATTTGGCTAGCCGCGTATTCGAATGCTACACTGAATGTATAAAACCAAAATGTATCGGAGGTATCACCTATGGCGGGAAAAACAGCGCTGATCGCAGGCGCAAGCGGATTGATCGGAAATGAATTGCTTCATATATTGCTGCGTGATGATACCTATGCGCGGGTCGTCGCTGTCGGGCGGTCCAAGTTAGCTGTTGAGCACCCTAAGTTGGTTCAGCATCAGGTTGATTTTGATCGTTTGCAGGATGCGGAATCTTGGCTGGAAGCCGACGATGTGTACTGCTGCCTCGGCACCACGATCAAGAAAGCCGGCAGCCAGGAAGCGATGCGGCGGATCGACGTGGAGTATCCGCTGGCTTTGGCGAAGCTGGCTCGGATCCGAGGAGCCCAAACGTTGGCCGTCGTCAGCTCCATTGGAGCTGATCCCGCGGCATCCAGCTTTTATCTGCGCATGAAGGGGGAGCTGGAAGAAGGCTTGAAGGCGCTGGCGTATGACGCGTTGCACATCTTCCAGCCATCCTTGTTGCTGGGCAATCGGGCGGAGTTTCGTCTGGGTGAAAAAGCCGCGGAGATTTTGGCCAAGCCGCTTTCGGCGGTGCTGTTCGGGAGCATGCGCAAGTATCGGCCGATTCATGCGCGCGTTGTCGCCGCCGCCATGTTCCGGGCCTCGCAGCAGCCGGCGCAGGGGGCTGTGACGTACACGTCGGATCAAATCGCCCAGATGGGCGGTTGATCCGACGTGGGCGGCTGGGGCGGCGGGCAGCCGTGGCGGGCCGGAGGCGCGGGGATAGCGGGCTGGGGCGCGGCGTGGGTGGCGGGCTGCGGCGCGGCGTGGCCATGGGCGAGCCATTTGTAGCGATATCGCTACTACTGCGCCTCACCGCGGCTTCGCCAAGGGCATTTGTAGCGTTTCCGCTACAAATTGCCCCACTCGCGCGCTCGCCCGGGCCATGCAGCCGCCATTTGTAGCGATATCGCTACTATCGCGCCTCACCGCGGCTTCGCCAAGGGCATTTGTAGCGTTTCCGCTACAAATCGCCCTCTCACACGCTCGCCCGAGCCATGCAGCGCCATTTGTAGCGATATCGCTACTATCGCGCCTCACCGCAGCTTCGCCAAGGGCATTTGTAGCGTTTCCGCTACAAATATCCCCGCTCGCGCGCTCGCCCGGGCCACGGCCCGCCTTTTGTAGCGATATCGCTACTATCGCGCCTCACCGCAGCTTCGCCAAGGGCATTTGTAGCGTTTCCGCTACAAATTGCCCCGCTCGCGCCCGCTCCACCCGCGGCCCCGCCTTTTGTAGCGATATCGCTACTATCGCGCCCTCACCGCGGCTTCGCCAAGGGCATTTGTAGCGTTTCCGCTACAAATCGCCCCGCTCGCGCGCTCACCCGGGCCACGGCCCCTTTTGTAGCGATATCGCTACTATCGCGCCTCACCGCAGCTTCGCCAAGGGCATTTGTAGCGTTTCCGCTACAAATCGCCCCGCTCGCACGCTCGCCCGGGCCACGGCGCCGGCTCCGCCAAGCCGCCAAAAAAACCGCAACCTTCGGCTCACGCCAAGGCTGCGGTTTTTCTAGTTCTTCATGCGCGGATCCAACACATCGCGCAAGCCGTCTCCCATCAAGTTGAACCCGAGCACGGTCAACATGATGGATAAACCCGGGAACAACACCGTCCACGGGGCTTTCTGAATGAACTGTCGGGAATCCGACAGCATCTTGCCCCATTCCGGTTCCGGCGGCTGCGCGCCCATGCCCAAAAACCCAAGCGCCGCGGCCTCAATAATCGCCGTAGCTACACCCAGCGTCCCGGCCACTATAACCGGGCCCAGACAGTTCGGCAGAATGTGATGCAGCAGGATGCGCCCATTCTTCATACCGAGCGCCTTAGCGGCGGTGATATACTCTTCCTCGCGCAAACTGAGCACCCGCGCCCGCACCAACCGGCCGAACACCGGCACGTTGATGATGGCGATGGCGAGCAGGGAATTTTGCAAGGAAGGTCCGAGGGCCGCCACAATCGCAATCGCCAACAGGATGCTCGGGAACGCCAGCAAAATATCGAAAAACCGCGAAATCAGCATATCCAGCCATCGACCGTAAAATCCGGCGACAATGCCCAGGAACACTCCGACGATGATGGAAACCACCACGGAGCTCGTTCCTACCCACAAAGAAATACGCGTCCCGTACACAATCCGCGAGAACAGATCCCGGCCCAGATCATCGGTGCCGAACCAGTGCTGGGCGCTGGGCTTTTGCAATCGGTCCATTAACACCTGTTCCTTGTAGTCATACTGCGTGATGACAGGCGCCAACAGCGCAATCACCACAAAAAACACAATAATACACAACCCAATCATCGCCAGCTTGTTCCGCCGGAAGCTCCGCCATCCGTCACGCCAAGGGGAAGATATCTCGGCTTTGGCTGCAGGCGGCTTCAAGTGAACATCTAATGCCGTTTGAGACATGCTTATCCCTCCTATTTGTAGCTGATTCTTGGATCGACGGCGGCGTACAGAAGGTCCACCAGCAGATTAATGAGCACGAAGATGAATGCGATAATCAGGATGCCGGATTGAATGACAGGATAGTCCCGGGCACTGATCGCGTCAAAAATATAACGTCCCACACCCGGCCAAGCGAAGATCGTCTCCGTCAACACCGCCCCGCCGAGCAGCAACCCCGTCTGCAGACCAATCACCGTCAGCACGGGGATAAAAGCGTTACGCAACGCATGCTTGTAGATGACCCAGAACTGGGACATCCCCTTGGCGCGTGCGGTACGGATATAGTCCGCGCGCAACACATCCAGCATCGACGAACGCGTCATACGCGCAATTATCGCCATCGGGATCGTACCGAGCGCGATTCCCGGCAGGATGAGATGCTTGATGACCGTCCACAGCTGATCCCAACGTCCGGCCAGCATGGCGTCAATCATATAGATATTGGTGATGGACTCCACCGGGTCCCGCGGATTCATCCGCCCGATTGACGGCAGCCATTTCAGCTCCAACGCGAAGATCCACTGTTCCATCAGCCCCAGCCAGAATATGGGCATCGAGACCCCAATAAGCGCAATCAACATGCTGATATAATCAAACCATGAATTTTGCTTCCAAGCGCTGAGGATGCCGGCATTGACCCCGACAAACACCGCAATCGCCATACTTACGAGTGTCAGTTCCAGCGTAGCCGCAAGGTACGGTATAATTTCCTCGGTTATAGCGGTGCGTGTCCGAATCGAAGTCCCCAGATCGCCCGCGAATAAGTTACCTAAATAATCGCCGTATTGAATATAAAGCGGTTGATCTAATTTCAGTTGTTTACGCAAGGCTTCCTTGGATTCCACACTTGCTTTTTCTCCGAGAATGACCTCAGCCGGATCGCCCGGAATTGCGTGAATAATGGAGAATACGATAATCGTCATCCCTAACAGGACCGGAATCAACATGAATAACCGTCGAACCGTATAATTCAGCATAAGGTCGCTCCTTACTTCTTAAGATGTTCTGTCCTGTTTCATTGCCAAAAAAATAAAAAGCGGCAGGCAGACACCTGCCGCCGCTTTCCTGACTATTCGAAGTACACGTCGCTGTAAGTTTCCGATCCTGTCGGGGAAGGTACATACCCTTTCAGGTTGGCTTTACCCGCCAAGAGCGGTGTGGAGTGAACAAGCGGCACCCACGGCGCATCTTGCTTGATCAACACTTGCGCTTGCTTGTAAAGCTCTTCGCGTTTCGCCGAATCTGTCTCGGATTGGCCCGCCGTCAATAGCTTGTTCACTTCTTCGTTGTTGTAGAAAGCATAGTTGTTGCTGCCGATTGCATCCTTGTGAAGCAGCGTGAACAGGAAGTTATCCGGATCCCCGTTATCACCGGTCCAGCCTAACATGAAAATATCATCTTTCTCACCGGCTTTAGCGTCATCCAGATACGTTGCCCACTCCGGGGATTCGATCTTCGTTTTCACACCAATTTTGGCAAAATCAGCCTGAATCGCCTCAGCCACTTTCTTGCCGTCCGGCATATACGGACGCGCTACCGGCATCGCGTAGAACGTGATTTCTTCCGGCAGACCGTTCGCATAGCCTGCTTCCGCAAGCAACGACTTCGCCTTCTCCAGATCGTATGGGTAATCCTGAACATCCCCGTTATAGCCTAATGTGGAAGGCGGCATCGGGTTCACAGCCGGCTCGGCCAATCCGCCGTAGAACGCTTCAATAATGCCTTGTTTGTTAATCGCGTGGCTTAACGCTACGCGCACTTTCGGATTGTCAAAAGGCTTCTTCTTGTTGTTGAAACCAAGGTAGCCTACGTTGAATGAAGAACGAACAATTTTCTGAAGCTCTGTATTGCCTTCCAGTACCGACAGATCATCTGGATTTACGCCTTCCATCAGATCAATCTCACCGTTCTGCAGCGCCGTAAAGCGAGCGGAGTTCTCCGGGATAACGCGGAAGATCACCTTGTTCAGCTTCGGCTTGCCTTCTTGCCAGTACGTCGCGTTCTTCTCCAGCGTAATGGAATCATTGCGTTTCCATTCTTTGAACATGAACGGGCCGGTACCTACAGGCTCATCCTTGTACTTCGCTTTCTTGTCCTGAATCGCTTTCGGGGAGCCGATAGCGAAGGACGGCATGGCGATGTTTTGCAGGAATGGGGCTTGCGGCTTCACCAATGTAAATTTCACCGTGGACGGATCCACAGCTTCAACCGACTTGATCACACGGCTGCCGTCCGGGCCAAACATGGAATCGTAGTAATCGAAGGAGTCGCCTTCGAATTTAAACGCCGATTTCGGATCACTCCAGCGCGTGAAGTTAAATACTACCGCATCCGCGTTGAAATCCGTTCCGTCATGGAACTTCACGCCTTGACGAAGCTTGAACGTGTAGGTCAGGCCGTCCGCGGAACCTTCCCAGCTCTCCGCCAGCAGTCCTTCGATTTCCGTCGTACCCGCTTTATAGCCTAGCAAACCTTCCATCACTTGCTCCGTTACCTTAAGCGATTCCCCGTCGGTGACGATGGCTGCGTCCAAGGAAGCAGAGTCGCCCCCGCGCGCCGTGATGAGCGTATCTTGACCTTTAGCCGCAGTGTCCTCAGCCGGTGTTTCCGTCTTGGCCGGTTCGTTGCCCCCGTTAGCTGGTGCGTTGGCCCCATTGTTGTTGCTGCATCCTGTAAATACAATCGTTGCGGCAAGTACCAGGGTTGCTGTAGATGTTAACCATTTTGCCAAAATACTCTCCTCCTCTTCATCTCTCATATATCTGTAATCCCCCCACGCATGGTCTATGGGTAGAGATGACATGCGACGCCATGACCTTCCGAAAGCTGCTGTAGTACGGGCCTCTTCTCCTTGCACACGTCCATGGCGTGAGGGCAGCGCGTATGAAATACGCAGCCTTGCGGCGCATCCGCCGGATTCGGCACTTCGCCTTGCAGAATGATGCGTTCTTTCCTCATCGTCGGGTCGGGATCAGGCACAGCCGACAGCAGCGCTTGGGTGTAAGGATGCTTGGGCGCGCTGTACAACGATTTGGTGTCCGCCAGCTCGACAATATTCCCCAGATACATGACCGCCACCCGATTGCAAAAATGCTTCACCACGCTCAAATCATGCGCAATAAACACATAGGTGAGCTCGAATTCGTCACGCAGGTCCTGCATCAGGTTCAGGATCTGGGATTGAATGGATACGTCCAGCGCGGATACCGGTTCATCGGCAACGATCAGCTTCGGATTCAACATCAAGGCACGCGCGATGGCGATCCGCTGACGTTGTCCTCCCGAGAATTGATGCGGGTAGCGATCCAGCTGCGATGGGTTTAACCCTACCGTTTGCATCACTTGTTCCACGCGCTTGCGGCGTTCGCTGCTGTTGCCCATGTTGTGGACGATGAGCGGTTCTTCGAGAATCTTCCGGACTTTGTGCCGGGGATTAAGCGAAGCGAACGGATCCTGGAAGATCATCTGCATATCGCGGCGAACCCTGCGCATCTTCTCATCCGAGAAACCCGTCACATCTTCGCCTTCAAAAAGCACCCTCCCCGCCGTCGGCTCAATCAGCCGGAGCAGCGTGCGGCCGGTTGTGGACTTGCCGCATCCGCTCTCGCCGACAATGCCGAACACTTCCCCTTTACGAACCTGAAAGGATACATTGTCCACGGCCTTCACTTGTCCGGTTTCGCGTTGGAGAAGGCCTGTGCGTATGGGGAAATAAGTCTTTAGCGAATCGACTTCCAGCAAATTCACGCTCAATTCGCCACCTCCTGTTCCGTGTTCAACCAGCAACGGGAGCGGTGGCTGTGGGTTGGAGCTTGGCCTTGTCCCTGACTTTGACCTCCGGTAGCCAACAGCTCCGGGAGCTCCGTTCGGCAGCGGTCCATCACGTACTCGCAGCGTGGCGCGAAGCGGCAGCCTTCCCTAATCGTTCCGGGCATCGGTACGTTACCGGGAATGGAATAGAGCCGCTTCACATCTTCGCTCAGCTTAGGAATAGACCGAATCAATCCTTGCGTGTACGGATGCTGCGGCCGGGTGAAGATCTCACTGACCGTCCCCTCTTCCACCACTTTCCCCGCATACATGACCACGACCCGGTGACAAATTTCGGCGACGACGCCAAGATCATGCGTAATCATGAGGATTGCTGTTCCTGTTTCTTCGTTCAGCTTCTTCATGAGATCGAGGATCTGCGCCTGTATGGTTACATCCAACGCTGTTGTCGGCTCATCGGCGATCAATAACTCCGGCTCGCAGCATAAGGCGATAGCGATCATCACCCTTTGGCGCATTCCGCCTGACAACTGATGGGGATATTCCTTCACGATTTTGTCAGCCCGGGCAATGCCGACCTTCTTCAACATCACCACAGCCTGCTCCATCGCTTGCTTCTTGTTGATCTTACGATGGATGCGCAACGTCTCGGCAATCTGTTCACCAATGGTCAATAAAGGGTTAAGCGAAGTCATCGGTTCTTGAAAAATCATGGAAATCTGATTGCCGCGAATGGACTTCATCCGTTTTTCCTTGGCTTTCGTTAAATCTTCGTCCTTGAATAGAATCGTCCCGCCTGCAATCTTGCCCGGGGGCTTGGGGATTAACTGCATGATGGACAGCGAGGTTACGCTCTTGCCGCAGCCGGATTCACCAACCACGCCTACAATCTCGCCTTGTCTTATGTATAGGTCCACGCCGTCAACCGCGGGAATCTCGCCCCGGTCGGTTACGAAATGAGTATGTAAATCTTGAATGTGGAGAAGGTTCGTTCCCATGCGCTAATCTCCTTCTTGTGAAATGAAAACTCTTATGTAGGATGTGAGGAAATATGTCATGTTCTAACCATATTAAGGATAATAAGATGTTAATAGTATAGGGCTCGAAAGAATTTTCTGTCAATTGCAAATTTTATAGTCGAATGAAATCGCTGTCACTATCACAATATGTAAGTCTACTTGACGAAGAAAATATATTTATCCCGTGAATCATCTGAATCTTATAGGACTTGAAGGCTAAATGTTGTAGCGAATCACATCTTAAATCAGAAGCAGCTATAAAATGTCCACATTATAGATGTAATTCACTATTTAAATAGGCGGATTGAACTAAAACTATCGACATAACCGTTGTAGAAGTAGTGAAATGCTACTTAAAATGCCAATGTGTGGACTATGACCATAAACAAGTAGTGAAACGCTACTTAAAAAACCTTTATCGAGGTCTCTCAAGCTGGGCGAACGTGTTCTTGGCTCTGTTGGAAACTAAAGAGTTCACGCGCGAGGCTGGATCATGTTGCTTGGTCAACTGCCAAGTATTAAATGCATTCAGCGCCGATGCTGGGTTATCCCAATAAATCAGGTAAAGATTATTTTATTTCCGGTGCTGGGTTGTCCCAAAGAATCAGGTAAAAATAATATTCGTTCTTTTCAAAAAATCACTTGTAATAAGAACATTTGTTTGGTATTATATGACATGTATAGAACGTTTGTTCCTATGTTGCGTAAGGGGAGTGAGGATTGTGTCTACTCATGTAGTAACTTTCGATCAATTTAAGCGCAAATATCATGATGAAGCTTCATGTGTTCCCATCCTGATCTCAATCAAGTGGCCCAACGGTTACCGCTGTCCACGTTGTGATTGCGTTGATGCCTATGTTATCACTACACGTCGGCTACCTCTGTATGAATGCCGCAACTGCAAGTATCAAGCTTCTCTTCTCGTGGGGACCATTATGCAAGGAAGCCGCACCTTACTTCATAAATGGTTTCAAGCTTTATTTCTCATTGCTAACCCTTCTACTTCAATCAACGCGGTGGAATTAGCCACCGTCATTCAAGTCACTTATAAGACGGCTTGGTTGATCCTTCATAAACTTCGCCATGCCATTCAGCAAGGAGATGCAAAGCAGCTGCTCACAGGACTTGTCGAAGTGATTTCAGCTGAGTACAATCCGTGCAATTTCCATATTAAAGGCTTTAAGACGATTCGGAACGAGCAGCCATTTGTTGGAGGGGCTTCTCTTAACTTCTATGGTGAAGTTTCCTATGTTAAGTTAAAGCATGTTTTTATAGCCAAACATCATCCTAACAAAGAACTTAGTTATTGGGATTATTCCAATTTCATTGAGACTCATGTTAGTAGTTCTGTCCGAGTTCCTTTTATTCATTACGGTTCCAAAAAGTATAACGCATGCGACACATTAAATATCATTTGTGATTCTGTTCCTGTTAGAATCAACGAGCGTTATTACGGAGTAAGCGACAAACATTTGCAATCGTATCTCGATGAAGTATCCTACCGCATCAATCATTCGTTGAAGCCGAACCGTGCGGTGTCGAGGTTATTTCGGTTGTTCATTGATACACCTGCTGTTACTTATAAACAACTCATTTCACGCAAACCGATGTGCTTACATGTACAGGTTGCCTAACTAACGGACAAACATTTAACTATTCATCTTTGCTTCTCTAAACACATTAATCCTCATTTCCCAAATTTCACGGCAATTCCGTGCATAGCTGCGGCAACTTCATTGCCTTTTTCAATCACACCACTGAGCCTTCGGGATAACCTAGCATCCCAGTTCTTCGATCACACCACTGAGCCTTCGGGATAACCCAGCATTCCAGTTCTTCGATCACACCACTGAGCCTTCGGGATAACCCAGCATTCCAGTTCTTCGATCACACCACTGAGCCTTCGGGATAACCCAGCATTCAAGTTTATTAAGTAAGTATCATGAACCCCCCTAAAGAAGTGCAAACCCTAGTACCACCCGAATTTTATATACTTCCTATCATTTTTAAAAAAACCGCAGGACGGACAATGCCGCCTGCGGTTCAATCATTATTTACTCAGCTTCACAGTAAGCGGCGCGGACAAAGGGGAAACATTCCCGCTGTGATCCACCGCTTTAATGGCGAAGCTGTGCGTTTCCTTCTTCTTCAGGTAAATGATCGGCGCGTAAGGGTGCTTCACAATCAACACCTTGCGGCCGTCAACGTACACTTCATAGTGCTTCACACCGTCGTTGTCGGTGGAGGGCGTCCATTTCAGCACGCCGATATAGTCGGTGATTCGCGTCGCTTTCAGCGCTGTCGGCGCGCTCGGCGGCTGCAGGTCCGGCTCCAGATGTACGCTCATTTCGTGGATGGACCACCAGCTGCCCGAAGTGCCGGTCTGCACAATCCTGATGTAACGGGCATCGACATTCTTGAATGCGATATCCGTAACGGTGTTCCCGGTACCGACCGCTACAGCGGAGCCCCAAGTCGTCCCGTCCTGCGAGACGTATACCTCGTAACCCGGCGCATAATCGTTCGCCGATCCGGACGCGTCCAGCACGATGCGGTTGAACTTGGACTTGGCGCCCAAGTCCAGGGTGAACGTCTGTCCCCCCGCCATCGACTGGCCGGAGCTCCATCGCGTGGACGCAACACCATCGAACGCGTTCGCCGCCGGCGACTCCGCGAAGCTTGGCGACGACGTCGCGGTCCACGCCGTACGCGGCAGACGGGTCGAAGCTTTCGTCTTCACGGTCAGCGGCTCGCTCGCCGGGGAGACATTCCCCGCGCGGTCCTTCGCCGTTACCGTGAACGTATAGCTCGTGCTTCCCGCAAGCCCCGTTGCCGTCCAGCCGGTTGAGGCGGCTGATCCGACTTTCACGCCGTCCCGATATACATCGTAACCGGCAACGCCCACGTTATCCGTCGCGGCTGTCCACTCCAGGGAGACCGCGTCCTCCGTTGCGTAAAGTGATCTCAAAGCGGACGGAGAGCTCGGAGCTTCCACATCGCTGATAACCGATTCGATCGTCAGATTGTCGAAGAAAGCGAAGTTGTATTGCGCGCCCAGTGCGATTGTGCCAAACGTGATCGCGGCATCCAGACCGTCGAACAACACCGTGTCCGTCGCGTTCTGGCGGCCTGTAACGGTCAACTTCCCGTCCTTGATCTGGATGATCAGCTTCGCGCCGGCTTTAAGGCTGTAGTTGCTGAATGTGCCCAATTCCGCACGGTTGCCGCCCGTAATCGCATACAGCTTCAGCGTGTTATTGTCGTTCCCGCCGGTTTCCAGCAGGTAGCTGTTGCCCGCATCCTGGTACTGGAAAAACACCCTAATTAGATTCGCATCCCCCGTGCCCCAAGCATTCACATCCACCTCGTAGCGCACATCGCCCGAGAACGAATCCCCGGTGTACACAGCCAACGCGTCGCCGCCCCAATTGCCGGTCTGCAGCGTACCGCCTGACAATTCCGCCTGGGATAAACTCCAACCTTCCAACGCAGTCCCGTCAAAAGCTTGCGTATACGTCTTTTTGCTATCCACGGCAGGCGTAGTCACCGAAAGTTCCGCCGGTACGGATTTATTACCGGTACCGTCCACCGCTTCCACACGGAATGTATAATTGGTAGCTTTGGTCAGATTCTTAACGGCATAAGCAGTTAACTCCGTAAAGCCTTGCAACTCACCGTTTACATATACGTTATAGCTGCTTACGCCCACGTTATCTTCGGCCGCTTGCCATGTCAGTGTGGCCAATGTCGTAGTCAGTTCAGCCGCTTGCAAGCTGCCCGGGGAGGTAGGCGCCTCGGTATCCGGACCGGTCAACCCGCTATCCACCAACACACTAACGTTATCGGCAAAAGATTGCGTGCCCGCCGCACCGACGCCCACCTGACCTGATGTAAATGAAGTGTCCGTCACTTGGTCGAACAGCACCGTTTCCGCTCCCCCGCGGGTTCCGGTTACCTTAATGGATCCGCCCGCGCTATAGGTAACTCCGATGACCGGCCAATCCCATTTGTTGATCGAGAAGGAACTTGAATAGGTGGCCAATGAAGCGGCCGTACCGTTGATAACCTTCACCAGCTCAACCGTATTCGTCTCACCCCCGCCAAACTGAACATAATACGTGTTGTCCGCGTCCTGTCGGTTGAAATAGACACGGGTTTTGCCGTAGTTATCCGCGCCGTCAGTCTGCAGCGCCACATTGTAGATGTACTTCCCTTGAGCGCCCGCCGAGAAAGCGCGTCCCGTATAGAATGCATTCCCCTCGCTCCCCCAACCCGTCAGCTTCAACCGGCCGTATTCCAGAGAACCGTTGTTCAGCGCCCAGCCGGCCGCGGTGTTGCTGTCGAAGTTTTCCGCATATCCGTCAAAGGTCTGCGCCCTGACTTCATCGCTAAATGCGGAATTGTTGAGGTTCGTGTCTTTAGCGCGTATTTTGAACGTATAGGCCGATGCTTTCTTGAGCCCTTTCACCGTAAAGGTGGTCGCACCGTATGTGGAACCCGCTTTCTTCGAGCCGTTCCAGATTTCGTATTCCATTACACGCGTGTTGTCCGTTGAGCCGACCCACGAAAGCGTCACGGAATTCGTCGTTCGCGATTCCACCGTAAGAGCTGTCGGCGTGGACGGCGCTTCGGCATCCATTTCGCGGAATGCCGGATTCACCAGCGGCGCGCGGCGCTCTCCGCCTCCTCCGATGGTATCCGGAGCGCTGTTGTCCACGATATGGAGCTTGCTGATCAGCTTCACCATATCGTCGTAGTAGGCTTTGGATGCGCCTTGACCGCCGGATTGATTGAAGGAGAAACCGTAGTGCTCCTCAAACTCATGACGAGCCTCCGTAGACAAGGAGAACGCATAGGCATCCCAGCCCGTGTCGTCCGCGATATAGGCGCCGTAATCCTGGAGCGCATGGAAGAACTTCTTGCCGACTTCACTCGTTAAGCCCAGACTTTCCACCGTTTCTCCGGGCTGAATCGCCATTAACGCCCCCATCTGAAGCTTTGGGTTCGCTCCTTTATAGTTGCCTGAGGCGTAGCTGTCCGATCGGTCCGCAGGCCAGCGGAATCCTGGTGTGGTGTCTTCAGCCGCGTTGTAATACAGGTATTTCCCCCATACGTTCAGCTTCAGAACATGGGAGATCGGCGCATCGCCGGTGAGCTCTCCATGGCGCAAGGAACCGCCGAAGCCGGACAATCCGGAACCCCAATGCGTTCCGTAGATTCCTGTGCCTTGAATGTCTTCATTCGGCATCTTCTGGTAGCCGTAAACCGGTCCGCCTACCACGTTCCGGCACAGCGGCTCGATAGAGATCAGCGAGCGCCCGTCCGGCTTCAGAAACGTGGACACATTGTTCGGTGTCTCGTAGACCCCGCCGGTGGTAATCGTATCCGCTACGAGGATATCATCCGCGATATGCATCGTCGCTTCCCCTTCACCCGGCTTGGTGCCCTGGCAACGGTCCGTCCATCCGCCGGGCGAATAAATCGTCCTTACCGGATCGGTGGCGTAGGTCTTGAAATGCCATTCGTCATCCGAATGCACATAGCCCTGACCCGGTAAATTAGCCGGCTGGTAGTCCGCTCCGCTGCCGATTGGCGTGTTCCAAATGCTGTCCTGGGAGAACGGCTGCAGCCACGGATCACGCGGAGAATCGGTGACGTAGGTAGCCGCTGTCACCGTCTGGGAAGCCGCGGGAGCCTGCAAAGGCGGTGCCTCGGACGTCTCCGCCAGCACCTGGAACGGGGATGCGCTTAGTAACAGGATCCCTGCCATCAGGGTGCGAATCGGTTTCAACTTCATCGTCTGCTTCATCTTCAACTTCATTTTCATAAATTACCTCCTCATAAATGATATCGCTTACATTATAGAGTTGGAAATCTACTCGATACTATAATAGGATTTGGATATTTATAGCACTTTGCAGTTTAGATCTCATGGTCGAATTGACGAAGAGAACGTTATAAAAGCTTAAATCCTTCTATTTCGATCGCCCCGCCTCCTTCGCTACAATGCTGTTATAACCTATTCGTTTATTGGAGGCGCATCACATGAAACCCGTTATTTTTGAGAATACGCAAGTCGTTCTTACCCTGGCCCCAAATTCGCAATCCTTCATTGACTACACCGTTCGTTCCAGCGGACGTACCTTCACGCTGGGCGCTCCCACAGCAGAGATTGACGGGCACACTGTCAAGCTTCAGCCGAGCTCGTTCCGCGTAGCCGCGGAGCCGCGCAGGTTGCGGGGCGGCAGCACGGAATATGCGGCGGAAGCGGCCGTAACCGTGAACGGCGCCGAGCTGCTATTGACGCTCAAGGTGCGCTTAACCGACGACAATCCTGTCGTCCGGTTCCAGTACGCACTGAGCAGTAACGAGCCGCTTCGCCTCACGAAAACCCAGGGCCGCGACGAGCTCACGTACTTTACGCTGTCCCATGCGGAGCTCCCTCAAGCGAAGGAAATTCGCTTTTCGGAGTTCATCGACATGGTCCACAGCTACTGTCTGTCCGAGCTCCCGCTCCGCGAGCGCGATTATGCCCATGGACGCAGCGTCATGGGCCCGATGCTGACTGGCGCGGACGACACGCACGCCTTCTTAACGGCCTATGAACACGGCTCCCAGGTGCCGGACGCGTTCATTGAGTTCCGGCTGCAGCCGGGTCGCGGCGTAGCGCTCGCCGCCGCGAAAGGCAACTACCTGCACGGCCAGCCGCTGCATCGGCCCGGCCATGCCGGGTCGGCCGCCTTCGAAACGGTATGGTTTCAGCTTGCGGCCGTGGAAGGCAATGAAGATCAGCTTGCGGAACAGTACCGCAGCTTCGTCCTGCACGGCATGAGCGAGAATACGGAGAGCCGCAAGCCTTATATTTTCTACAACACCTGGAACCTGCAGGAGCGCACGAAGCATTGGTATAAAGGCAAGTTTCTGGACGCTATGAATCAGGAACGGGTTTTGGCTGAAATTGACAGCGCGCACCGCATGGGAGTGGAGGTGTTCGTCATCGACGCGGGCTGGTTCGAGAAGACGGGAGACTGGCGTGTCAACCGGGAGCGCTTCCCGGACGGACTGAAGTCCATCAAGGCGAAGCTTGACGGTTACGGCATGAAGATGGGACTGTGGTTCGAGCCTACCTCCGCGGCGCTCTCCAGCAGCATGGCCCATAAGCATCACAACGAAGTGATGGGTCGCGGCGGCACCAAGGTGGATCCCCGTCCCGTTTGGGAAACGGAAGAAAGCTACTACATGTGTCTGGTCAGCGACTATGCGGATTCCTTCGCGGATGAGCTCATACGCCTTGTGAAAGAAGTCGGGGTAACGTATTTCAAATGGGACTGGATCGCCCAGTACGGCTGCGATGATCCAACCCATGCCCACGGCGATGATACGCATACGCAAGAGGAGCGAGCGCACCATTACGCGTTCATGATGGGGCGGTATATGTCACGCATCGTGGATAAGCTGTGCGCGGCGTGCCCTGAAGCGATTGTGGATTTTGACGTAACCGAAGGAGAACGCTATGTGGGTCTTGGGTTCCTGTCCTCCGGGAAGTACTTCCTGATTAACAACGGTCCGTACTATCAGAACTATGACCTGCCGGGCGACCTGAATGACGGGAACGGGAACATTTTCTTCTATCCCGGCCCGGCTCGGGGCTGGATTACCCGCACCCCTTTGAATTTGGACAAATGGATTCCGTCGGTGCTTTACCTGACTCACTACTATCCAGACCAACCGTCCTCCCACCAGCTCATCTCGCTCGCGACGCTCATTCTGGGACACAACGGCGTCTGGGGCGACCTGTCCACGGTATCCGATGAAGGTTTGGATAACATGAATTTCATTCTGGACAAGTACAAAAAAGTGCGGGATGATATAACCTCAGCAACCTTGAAATTGACCGGAACCGTAGGCGGGAGTCCTGAAATTTATGAGAAGATTAACGCTGATACAGGCCGGGGCGTTGTGTCGCTTTTTGCCGGATCGCCCGGAACTTACAGTTATATTACAGAGAGACCCGTGAGCCCAATCCGCTATGCCAGCGAGGGTGTGACCGTTACCTATGATCAAGACGGCTACGCGCGAATTGACGCGGAGTTTAGGGAAATGGGCGCACATCTTGTGTTTTTTGGAGTGGAATGAGGAAGTAAAGAAGACCTATGAAAACGTTTTATAAAATAGCGATAACGGACTATGAATAACGAAATTGTTTTATATCGGACGCATTCCCCGTTGAATTAAGATAAAAGTGTAAAGCAGTAGATTAAAAGGGAGGAACACAAATGAAATCACTAAGAACCAAGGGGATTAGCAAGAAAGTCTTGAATACCGCGTTGATCGCTACATTGTTGTTCGTGTCCGCATGCAGCAACAACGGCGGAGGCAATACCGAGACAACCAACGGAAACAAGCCGGCAAACAATGCCGCCAATGCGAACCAACCGGCGGAGACTGTTGATCCGTTGGGTAAATACGCGGAACCGGTCACCATGACCACAGCCAAGGTGTTGGAAGGCGATGTAAAGTTTAAAGAGGGCGAAAGCATCGACAATAACATCCTGGACAAGACGATTGAGCAAGATCTGAATATCAAGATGAAGTATCTATGGACGGCCGCTTCCGACCCGGAAAACACAGAGAAAGTACGTCTGGCGCTCTCCGCGAATCAGGAGCTGCCTGATATGCTTTCCACAAGGGATCCGCTTCTGTTCGGTCAACTGGTGCAATCCGGTAAATATATGCCGATTGAGGAATTGTTCGAGAAATACGCCATCGATTCTTGGAAACAAGCGGCGGAGAAACATCCGGAAACATGGCGCGGTGTTACCGTAGACGGCAAGAAGTATGGTCTGCCCAGCTATAACGTCATCGGCGGCAGCAATGTCATGTGGATTCGCGAAGATTGGTTAAAGAAATTGAACTTGCAAGCACCTAAGACCGTTGACGAGATGGATGCCGTTCTGGATGCCTTCACGAATAAAGATCCGGACGGAGACGGTAAGAAGGATACGTTTGGTACGGTGATCGCCCCTAAGAATGCCGCAATCAACGCCAGTTGGTTAGGAAGCGCGAACTTCGCTTTTGCCGGGGACGGTGCGATTCCGAATGATAATATCTGGATTGAGAATGCGGAAGGCAAGATCTACCAGCCGTTGCTTACGCCCGAAGTGAAACCAGGCTTACAACGTTTGCAAGATTGGATGAAGAAAGGCTATATGCCGAAAGACAGCGGGATCTATGATGAGATGAAGGCCGGTGAAATGTTCACGAAAGGCGATGTCGGCATTGTCTTCGGATCGTATTGGTTATCTGTCTGGCCATTCCCTGACTTGCTGAAGAATGTTCCGGGTTCCGAATTCAAACCATACCCTTATCCTACGGGTAAAGACGGCACGTTAAAGGTAACGAAGGAAAGTCCGATTAACGGCAATATTGTCATGATCAAGAAAGATGCGAAGAATCCGGAAGCGGTTATGAAATACATGAACTGGTTCTACAAAAATTATCTCGATCCGGATAAAGGCTCCAAATACGAATTTGGCTTGGCGGAAGGTTATGATTGGGCAACCGTCGACGGGCAACCTACGAATGACAAAGCCAAGCTGGGTGATGCTTATATTGATGTCGTTCGTATATCCGTTCCGAAAGATTTCAGATTCCCGGATATGTGGGTGGATATGCTTACGAAATTCACCGCGGGCGGCAAGCCGGAAACACCGCTGGAGGTTAAACAATTCGGCGGTGAAGACACCCATTCTCTTGCGGCGGCCAAGATGAATCTGGATATGCTGGCAAGCGGCGCGCAGGTGGATTCCGTTGTCGGGGTTCCTGTAACGAAGACGATGCTTGCGAAGAACTCCATGCTGGATAAGATTCGTAAAGAAACGATTTCCAAAATCATTTACGGTGAAATGACGGTGGACCAATACGACAAGTTCCTTGAGGACTATCGCAAAGCCGGTTACGCCAAGATTGAAGAAGAAGTGAACGAGTGGTACGCCACAACCAAATAACAGTGATAAGACGCGCAAGGGGCAACCCTTGCGCGTCTTCTTTATATCTACAAACTGTTGCGATAATCCTGCGGGGTGACGCCGAAGTGTTTCTTGAACATTTTGATGAAATAGGACGTATTCTGGTACCCGAGCAGCTCGCAGATTTCTTGAATCTTGTGATTGGAATTTTTGAGATAAAAGGCCGACTTGTCCATACGCAGACGATACAGATAATCGCTGATGTTCTCGCCGGTTTCCAGCTTGTACAGCTTGGACAGATAGCCCGGATTCAGGTAAACGTGGTTGGCAATCGCCTGCAGCGACACATCATCCGAGAGACGCTCCTCCATAAATTGCTGCGCCTGCTTGATAATCGCGGTGTTCGCGTTGCGATTCTCACGGTCGAGCTCATCCCGGATAGCGTTCAGGCCGCTAAGCGCCCACTCCCGAAACCGGTCCATAAAGCGCCGCTGCGGTAATTCCAACTCCATTTGCTTTAAACCGATAATGTCGACCAACTGCTTGCCGCTCTTGTGCGCGATGTAATTATAGGCGGAAATGATCGTGTAATACACCTCGTTTATGTGCTCCACCGAGTCCCCCCACTTCACGGACAATTCGGCAAAAATCTGGTCGAGCTTCTCCCCCGCTTCCTCCCATCGTCCCGCTTCCAGCAGTTGACTGAACATCGGCGGCTCATAAAGACTTTGCAAGGATTGAATATACACTTTATTCGCCTGCACCTCTACGGTCTTTAGGAATCCGTTATGCCCCCGGGCAATTTTGCGCATCTCAAGTAACATCGTGTCATAAACCTCGGCGACACCGCTTGGAAACAGGCTTTGGTTGCTGAGCAACACGGTAACGGTTCCCTTGAGATATTGCTTCACGCTGCTCTGTAACTCCGCCGCTTTGCTCTCCAATAAGGCTCTGCCGCTGTCTAATGCTTGCGCTGAATTCGAATCTACCTTGATCAGGAGTACAAGATACGCATGCGTGTCCTTGCCGAACCAAACGTGAAAATCCGCACCGAAAATTTCCTCCGCCATATTAAAAACCGCGTATTCTATCAGATCAATGCCGTAATTCTCGTATTTGAGAAATTCATCTTCCATCCGAAGCAGCAGCATACAATAGCCGTCTCCCGGCCGAAATGGAATTTCCAACAGATGCAGTTTCTCTGACAGGCTGTCGGTATTCATTTTGAATCCGCCTAATAAATCCGTCAATAAGTTGGCTCGCAGCAACGGCAAGTTTTCCTTTAATGTATACGAGGCCCGTTGAAAGGAACTGACCTCTTCCCATTCCTCCGCCAATTCTTCCACCAGACGTCTCACAGTGGCGATCAAATCCTCATTGCTGACCGGCTTTAACAGATAATCGGATGCCTCCGACTGCAATGCCTGCTTCGCGTACTCGAATTCGGCGAAACCCGTCAGCAATACACATTTGGTGCGGCTCTTTAGCGCCTTAAGCTTCCCGATTAGTTCCAACCCGGTCATACCCGGCATCCGGATGTCGGTAATGACCAGATCGATATTCTCCGCCTGGAACCATTCTATTGCTTCGTACGCGGAATAAGCTTTAAACACCTGATCAATCCCCAGCTCCTGCCAGGGAATCCGAATCGCTAACGCGTCTACTACAGATGTCTCGTCGTCTACCAACAATACCTGATACATGGTTCTTGCTCACTCCTGCCTGTCTTTATCTATAGTTTCGTTATCCCGCCACTGAAGCACGAAGCGCATACCGCCGGTCTCGGACCGCTCAATCGCCAATCCCGCGTCCTCCCCGAATCGATAGATCAGTCGTTGATGTACGTTCCAGACGCCATACCCCATCTCCTCATGATGGGAGCCATGGATCTTGTCCAGGAGCGCTTCAAGCGCTTCCTCCGACATCCCGACACCGTTATCTTCAACGATAATGCGGTTGTCCTCCCCTTCTTTAACGCCTGTTATCGTTATGCGGCCGTCGCCGATTTGGGGCTCGATACCGTGAATGACCGAATTTTCCACAATCGGCTGCAGGCTGAGTCTAGGAATTTCCAAGCCCAGCATGCTCTCGGGCACCTTAATTTCATATTCAAGTCTCTGCATCCGAAGATGTTGAATCGCAAGGTAATTCTGTACCAGCTTCATCTCTTCTTCCACAGTAGCTCTTTGATTCTCATTGCGTGTCGTATAGCGGAAGTATTCACCCAGATTAAGCGACATCGCCACCACCGCTTCCTCATCCTTGAGCGTAGCCATATTCATAATATAAAACAAGCAATTATACAGAAAATGCGGATTAATCTGCGACTGAAGCTGTTTGAGCTTCGCTTCCTTTGATTGCAGCTGCTCCGTATACACCTTCTCAATCAAGTGTTGCGTTTCATCCGCCATATAGTTAAAACCGGAGAACAAGTCATCGAATTCGCCCCCGGTTGCTCTCTCCACTCTCACGGAATAATCGCCGTGGCGCATCCGTCTGAAGGCCATGAGCAGTTCCTTAATCGGCACCTGCACGTTTCGATACAACCACATGGAAGCCAAGGTTCCCAGCAGCAGCAAGACGGCTATGGAAGAGTAGAATAAATTCCGGTTCTGCGTAATGGGCGAAAGAATGCTGTTGATCGGCACGACGTCCATCAGGTACCAATCCAGATTATCGGATTTCAGCGCGTTAACCATATAGGCCTGTCCTTCAAACTCGACCGTCTGATTTCGCATGGATTCAAGCGGTTTCGTCCGCAGGAGTTGCATAAGCTGCGCTTTATGTCTTACCGGTTGGTCCGGGTTGGACAAGTCACCGTGAACGGGATGGTACAGGAACGTTTCTCCCGCTTTATTTTGATTAAATTCATGGAGCATGTCCGTTAAGATCTTGGTTGAGAAATAGGCCTTGGTCACTTGCAAAATCTCGCCGGGATCATCCGAGTAATTGTCCACAACATAATGTGTGAATTGGTAACCGGTGTTGGCTCCGCCTTCCGCCTTCTCGTACACCCACATCTTCGGCTTGTTGGTGATAATGTCCTTCAGACGAAATGATTCCTTAGACACCAGATTATTCGGTACGATCAGCCCCGCCTGAGGATAGTACAGCACAATCTGATTCTTCCATTGACTTGCCAGCTGCTGCAGCCTGAGCTTGTGCTCCACCGCGTTGAGGGAAGAAATTTCATTATAGGTTGAGAAATTATTTCGGGCTTGCAGCGATTGTACCGAGTAATCCCTGGCAAAAACAGACGTGAGCACCGCGATCTGATCCGTATTGCTCTCCACCTGATCCATGAAGAAAGACAGCCTGTTATAGTTCAGCTCCTGAATCTGGGTCTTGATGACATTCACGCTTGTCCAATTGGAATAACCGTAAAGCAGGACCACCGGAAACAGGATAAAAGATAACAGTATTAACAGCTTCGAGAATATATTCAGCTTCAAGCTTAGCACGACCCAGACCCCGTTCCCGATAATTGATGAACAAAACGTTATAGATGACCAAATTGTATTCTGGTTCCCGACAAGGCCACAAATTACAATAAAGATATAAATTAATTATACAGCGAATCATACAGAAAAGGAGCCATGCACCGATGAACGACACGAATATTGAAATCCGACCCGTTGCGCCGAAGATGAACCGCAAGAAAATTTCGCGGAGAAGTAATACGCTGCTTTACGCGATGATGCTGCCTGCGGTCATTCTAACTTTTATTTTCTCTTACCTGCCGATCGGCGGTTTAGTGATGGCTTTCCAGGAGTATCAGCCATGGCTCGGTTTTACGAAATCGCCCTGGGTGGGACTTGAGCAGTTCAGAACGATTCTCAGCTTTCCGGATGCGATTCAAGTTATTTGGAATACATTGATTATCGCGAGCGGCAAAATTATCGCCGGACTCATTGTGCCTTTCGTCTTCGCGCTAATGCTGAATGAAGTACGAAACAAGGCGTTTAAAGGAAGCGTCCAAACTCTGGTGTATTTACCTCACTTTCTGTCTTGGGTTATTCTCGGGGGTATTTTGCTGGACTTGTTGTCTCCTTCAGGAGGTCTGGTGAATCGCTTCATCGGGGTATTCGGTATCGAGCCGATTTTCTTCCTGGGTGACGGCGACTGGTTCCGGTTCACGGCGATTGTCAGTGACGTGTGGAAAGAATTCGGATTCTCGACCATTGTTTATCTGGCCGCATTGGCCGGCATTAATCCTTCCCTATACGAGGCGGCCGAGGTGGACGGAGCTTCCCGGTGGAAGCAGACGGTTCATGTCACCATTCCCTCTCTGATACCGATGGCCATCGTGCTGGGTACGCTTTCGCTTGGCAACGTGCTTAACGGCGGCTTCGACCAGATCTTCAACCTCTACAGCTCATTGGTGTATTCCAAAGGCGATATTATTGATACTTACGTGTACCGTATGGGCATTGAGAGCGGTCAACTGAGCTTTGGCGCGGCCTTCGGGTTGTTCAAATCCGTTGTTTCCACCGTATTGATCGTCATTTCTTACGGCTTGGCTTACCGGTACGGAAACTACAGAATCTTCTAGAAGAAAGGATGCCTCCCATGTATTACAAAACAGCGTCATATCGCACGTTCACCGTGTTTAATACCATTCTGATCGCTCTTCTCGGGCTGATGTGCATTCTCCCGCTGGTGCATATTCTTGCGGTGTCTTTCAGTGACAAGGCCTCGGTTAATGCGAATCTGGTCAACTTCTGGCCGGTCGGATTTAACCTCGATGCTTATCAGAAAACCATTAGTAATCCTGTGTTTATCTCGTCTCTGTGGAATTCGTTCGAGCGGGTCATTCTGGGGACGTTCATCTCTATGGCTGTTGTTATTCTCGCGGCTTATCCCCTGTCGAAGGATTCGACCGCTCTTCGGGGGCGCTCGGCGTTCGCATGGTACTTCATCATTACGATGCTGTTTAGCGGCGGATTGGTACCAACCTATATCGTCGTGTCCAAATTGGGGCTGAACAACTCCGTCTGGGCGCTGGTTCTCCCGGGCGCGGTGAGCGTGTGGAACATGATTCTGCTGATGAACTTCTATCGCAATGTGCCTAAGGAGCTGGAGGAAGCGGCTTTCATCGACGGCGCCAATCAGCTGCAAACGTTGTGGAACGTGTATCTGCCCATCTCCAAGCCGGCTCTGGCCACACTGACCCTGTTCACGCTGGTCGGGCACTGGAATTCGTGGTTCGACGGGTTAATTTACATGAACCGGCCGGAGCTGCATCCGTTGGCAACTTACTTGCAGACCATCGTCGTTGAGCAGAATCTGAAGGATCTGATCACGAACGTTCAGGATGCGGATAAGCTGACCCAGCGGTCGGTGAAGGCGGCGCAAATCTTCATCGCGGTGATCCCGGTGCTGCTGGTGTATCCGTTCTTGCAGAAGCATTTTGTGAAGGGCATGGTGCTGGGGGCAGTGAAGGAGTAGGTTTGGTTGTGTGGCGGTAGTTGGCAGGATGAGGGCTAGTGCGGACGGGTTGTACAAGTTGGCTGAGCGAGGAAAGTAATGCGGAAGGATTGTACGAGTTGACTGGTCGGGCGGCTAGTGCCGGCGGGTTGTACGAGTTGGCGAGGCGAGGAGCGTATGGTTATGCTTTTGGAACATATTGTAGGCAAGGAATTCGGAGCTTCCTGTTGCTCGATTTCATATCATGTGAAGGGGCAACCGGTGTATGAGCAGTTGAGCGGGCGGGCAAGTTTTGCGCTGGATGCTCCCGAGATTACAGAGGATACCCTGTTTAATGTAGGCTCGGTTACGAAACCCGTCACGAGCGCGCTTATAGTGAAGCTTGCGGAGTTAGGCTTGGTGTCTCTACACGATTCTGTGCAGCGTTATATACCGGAGTTTAAGTTTGCTGAAGTGACCTTACTGCAACTGTTGACGCACACGAGCGGACTGGACGGGGACATTCAGGTGGAGTGGCCGAAGAAGGGGAAGCGCGATGCGTACCTGAACACCCTTTACGGGATTGACTATTTACGCTACGCGCCGGATGAGGCGAATTCGTATTTCACGTTTGGCTATTCCGTTCTGATGGATGTGCTGGAACGTGTCACAGGGCAGAGCTTGGAGCAATTTGCGCAGGAGCAGTTGTTCGGACCGCTGGGGATGAGGCGGAGCACGTTTGAGCCGGAGCGTGTCTGGGCGAGTGCGGGTGAGGAACGCGAGGATGGGACGGGGCGAAAGCCGGCCACGGACGTTATGCAGACGGATGCGGCTGGAAGCGTTCCAGGAGGGGCAGCTATTAAAGTGCTGCCCCTGCATCAAGAGTCGCTGGAGCCGGAGACGCAGCTCGACGGGCTGGACGTGACGGGCGACAGCGGCTTGCACTCCACGGCGGCCGATCTGATGCGATTCGGCCGCATGCTGTTGGACGGCGGTCGCTATGAGGACCGCCAGATCTTCTCGGGCGCAGCAACGGCGTTGATGCTGCGCGAGGTGACTGGCGGCCGCTTCGGACGGACGCCGCTGTTTTGGAAGCGGACGTCGCGCGATCTGCATGGCGCGACGAACGTGGATGTGCACCGCTGCTTCAGCGACTTCGCCTCTCCGGAGGCGATGGGTCATAACGGCTTCAGCGGGTGCATGTTCTTCCTCGACCCGGCGTGGGACGCGGTCGGGGTGATCTTGACCAACAGCCGGCGCCTGCACAGCGACGGCCGTAACTATGCCAAACTCAGCAACGTGCTGATGAGTTTGGCATAGTTACCATATCGACACGGGCAGCGCATCGGTAAGTTCCGGTCATTCCGACCAGAACTGCATCCGCTGGTCAGCGTGCAAGAGGAGGAGCTGGCTTACGCCCGCTCCTCTTTGTGTTGCAGTTGGTCGAGTCGGAGACATGGGATTTCTTCAACTTGCTCTAATCGCAGGTCATTGGTTACAAATACCTCAGCATTCTCAACAATCGCAGTCGCAATTAACAGAGCATCCGGCATTTTTATTCCATATTTCCCCCTTAAAAAAGCGGCTCTCTCCGCAACTTTCGTGTCAACCGGCGCAACAAATAAATTCGGAAAATGAGCGAACAACAATTTATATTGTTTTTCCAGCGTTAAATTCCCGTCCCGAACCGGCTTTACCAGGATTTCAGCTAATGAAATGGCGGAAGTAACCGCAGTGTATAGTCCTTCTTCAACTTGTTCCAATAATTGCTTGGCTTGCTCCCCAAAGGCCGGATTCTCTTCAAAAACATATATAAAAATATTCGTATCTATCGCTATTTTCTTTACAGAAGAGAAGGGTATCACCATGGATCTCTCTCCTTCCGTATGTACTCGTCCCCGGGTTCAC
The DNA here is from genome assembly GCF_001644605.1 of Paenibacillus swuensis. Classification (NCBI taxonomy): domain Bacteria; kingdom Bacillati; phylum Bacillota; class Bacilli; order Caryophanales; family Paenibacillaceae; genus Paenibacillus; species Paenibacillus swuensis. Next base: position 1,025,923 of record NZ_CP011388.1, read on the forward strand.
CGGCCCATATTTCTTTGCCAAGACCCCATAACTTTTCGGAAAATGACTTAGGCTTTGGCATCACAATAATGTCCTCATGCACTTCATCATATTGCCATAATAACGTGTCACCTACGGTTAATTTGGCTTTAACCCGAATCTCTTCCGGTATTGTAATTTGATATTTAGTGCGAATCTCGCTTTCTAACTTCAAGATGGAATCCATATCTCACCAACTTCCCGCGTGTCTTACTATTATCTATTTTATCACACAAACCACTTTTTAATCCTACGCATTTACGCTTTTATCATCTCAATCCCATATCACATGACCCGCAACCGAACCCGTCTCCATAAACCCGGCCATTTGACGCGTTTGGTGCTCAATCGGCTGATTCCGCCCAACAATCAGGGTGTTGATCACATCACGCTTTCCGTCCGCAGGCAATACAAACCTCTTGGTATACGCGAACACCGCTCCCACCGTCGTATGTATAGCATGAATCAGCCTGTCGCCCTCCCCTTTTCCAATCAGGTTCAGTAGCACCATGCCTTCCTCGTCCATCTTCTCTTTGGCCATGTTGAAAAATTCCTTTGACGTCAAATGCCGCGGGGTGCCTTGGTCCGTGAACGCATCCAGAATGATGACATCGTATACCGATGCCGCCTCCTGCGACAGAAGCTGCCGTCCATCCCCAATCACAACATCATCCTTGTTATATTCAAAATATTGCCGACTCAACGCCACCACTGTCTCGTTCAACTCGGCGATCTTAAAGTGCTTCTCCGAATAGTGGCGCGCAAGCGTCCCGATCCCGTGTCCGATCACAAACACCCGCTCAAACGACGGATGATTATGTTCCATCAGATGAATCATCGCCCGCGGGTACTCGAATACGATTCGCTCTGGATGATTCAGATCCAGTGCCCCTTGAACAGCATCGCCGGAAAACTGCAGCACCCGAAAGTTCCCTCGCTCGCCATACAACTCGTTTGTTTCGTAGACGAGAATTTCGTGGTGGTTGTCGAACTCTTTTGCCAGTAAACGCATGGTGTTAATCTCCTTTAATGTTCAGTACAAATTGCTCTAACATTCCTCAGTTTAGGGTATTGATCTTCACTTTCAGTTATGGAAGCGCTAACTACTAGTTTCTTATAATTAGAGTATGTCGTTCTATTCCATAATGATAAAGGAGATCAGCCTATGATTGAATTAGAAAAAATAAAATTTACGCGCTCAGACACATCCGTTGCCCTTGATAACGGCGTTATTCAACTGTCCTTTGACACTGCACACGGGACATGGTCTGCTTCATGGTCCGGGCATCCTCTGCTGAGTGAATTACACTATGCTTTCGAAGCTGATGGTGAGCTCATTCGTTCTACGGACGCCATCCACCATACCATACAAGAACCTGCTTTAACGCCAATTACTGACGGTCATGGAACAGGAGCTTGCTTCACTATTGCAGCTTTATACGCTAACGGATTAACCGCAGCCACAACCTTCTGCGTGTATGAAGAGCTGCCTTATTTCTTTCTTCAGTCTGTATTGAGCCATCCTGACGGCATTGCAACCCGCTACATCGCCCCTCTCGTTATGGACTCTTCCACAGGCGGGCGCTTCGGGATGAAACTGGAACGAACAGCGAAGTCACTGTATATCCCATACGACAACGATATGTATGAAACTTATGGCGCCTATACGATTGCGGCAGCCCGCGACAGCAGTGAAGTCGGCGGGATTATTGAGCCGCTGAGCGGGCGAGGACTCATTCTCGGTTCGGTCTCGCATGATCTTTGGAAGACAGGTGTGCGCACGGAGGGCGAAAACAACCATTTGCGCCAATTATCCCTGTTCTGCGGCTTCGCTTCAACAACAACCCGCGATACGCAACTTCATGGGATCGTCCGTGGTCCATCGGTCTCCTCGCCTCGTATGTTTGTCGGATTTTTCGACGATTACCGAAACGGCTTGGAGGCGTACGGCACGGCCAATGCGATTAACGAACCCGCGCTCCCTTGGGACCACGGCGTACCCTTCGGCTGGAACAGCTGGGCGGCTGTCGGCGTTAAGTTGGATGCTGAGGTGTATGTAACGGCGTCGGACTTCATTAAGGACCACCTCGAGCATAAAGGTTTCGGCGCCGAAGCAGGTGTATACATCAACTTCGATGCTTTCTGGAACAATCTGTCCGAAGAGGAGCTCTTGAACGCCGTACAGTATGTTAAGAAGAATGGTCATAAACCCGGCATTTACTGGACGCCTTTTGCCTATTGGTCGAGGGATCTCGATCGGGTGTTGGAAGATGGCGACGGAACCTGGACGGTTAAGGACATCTTGCTGAAGGATAAGGAAGGCAACGTGTTGCCTCCCATTGACGGAGGTTTGCCTGTGGATTCCACGCATCCTTATGTTCTGGAGCAGATCGACAAGAAGATGGATCAATTCGCAGCATGGGGCTTTGACTATATCAAGCTCGACTTCCTCACCCATGGAGCCCTGGAAGGCGCTCATTACAACCCGGACATCCCTACGGGGACCGCGGCTTACAGCGCTGCGATGAAGCGTCTTGCAGACCGCGTTGCGCCTGGTCGAATCGGCCGGCCTTTCTTCATTAACCTTTCGATTGCGCCGATATTCCCTTATGCCTTCGCCCACAGCCGCCGCATTTCCTGTGACGCCTTCGGACATATTGATGACACCGCGTACATGCTCAATTCCGTCAGCTTCGGCTGGTGGATGAACAACACATTATACAGATTTAATGATCCTGATCATACCGTACTTTATCAAAGCTATAACGCCGGCCCCACAACCGAGGAAGAGGCCTATTCCCGCTTCTTGGCTTCCGTCGTAAGCGGTACGGTGATGATGGCGGGGGATGATCTCCGGATGCCGGAAGCCCGTGAACGCGCAAAGCATATCCTTGGGCATCCGGAGCTTAACCGCATTGCCGCCAATGGCCGCTCTTTCCGGCCGATTCTCTCGGATATCGGCGAAGGCGCAAGCGACGTGTTCGTCTTAACGGAAAACGATAACAGCTGCTATGTTGCCGTATTTAATTACTCGGATCGATTGGAAGCTGTTAAAGTAATCTCTGTGGAAACCCTAGGGCTGTCACCTAAACGAGGGTATATCGTCACCAACGTTTCTACACAACAATCCCTGGCGCACACTACAACGTTTCATGTCCCTCTTAAACCGGCCGAAGCACAGATGTTCCGTATCGTTTTGTCCTGATCATGTTGACACGTAAAAACCGTCCCCCGCTTCTGCGGGAGACGGTTTTTATGTGTTAGTTCAACTTCAGAAGCTTGGACTGGGAAGGTCCGAGCGTCACATTCAACGTTCCGGATGCCGTGGAGCTGCTGTTATCCCATAGGTTTGTGACCGTATAGGAGGTGCTTCCGCTCAAACCGGCCCGACCTAAGTTAATCGACATGGACTTGCTGCTCCCGGTGTTATAATTGAATAAAGCTAAGTAATAGATGCCACCGTCGTTCAATACAAAGCTGTCTGCCGCTGACGTCCCTGTATTGCCCTCAATCAGCCGGAACGCTTTACCTTTACGCGCAACCGCATTCACATTGGCGTTGGTCAATAAGGATAAAGCCATGTTCTGCTGGTTTGAATCTTGTAAATCGTTACCGTTCAGAAAAACGGTACCGGCGATAACCGCGGAGTTCACTCGGGTTCTTGCTTCTTCAAGGTTGGAGCTAAGCTTCATATGATCGGGATCCGTGTACTTGTAGATCGTACCGTTCTGCCACCATCCGTAAGCTACGCTGTTCAGCACGTATTCCGAATCTGCGACGGACGCGAAAGCATCACAGGAGATACGCCGCGCGTGCGCATATTGACTTGGAAAAATAGGCGCGATGGATTCCGAAATAAACATCGTTCCCCCAATGCGGTCACGGACATATGCCATGCCTTGATTGTACGCCTGTATGCCCGTCTTCACGTTATTGTCATAGTGCAGCCCTTCAAAGGAGCCATGAGAGAGAAAGTCCAGCTTAATGAATTCGAAACCGTAGCTCTTGAATTTATCAATATAATAATTCATCCGTTGCTTGGCTCCGGGATGCGTAGGATCCACCGGGTGGGCTCCGTCGACACTATTTCCGAAATAACTGCCGTCATATTTTTTCAACATGATGTCCCCGTACACGTAATTGGAACCTTCTACAGACTGTGAAGTATTATCTCCCCAATAAACAAAGGGCGCCCAATAAATCCCTGCCTTCTGTCCGTTATTCTTCACGGTATTCACAAAGTCGGTCAGCTGCTGTTCGGTCAGATTATCCCAATAGGAATCCAGGTTAATATAAACCGTATTGTTACTGTTAAAGCTGTTGTTCTGCAGGTTATTCTTAATCCAATTCGAATGGAAAACGGCATTGTTGTAGTTTAATCCCGTTTGCACCGTGCCCCAGCTGTTCCACCCGAACGGAACACCGCCATTCCATGACATCGTTCCGTTCTGTAGCGCGTTAATGCGTCCGAACTCCTCCATCCCGTCTCTCCAATCACTGTAGTAGCCCACCGATATTTTTGGCGACCAGATGGAGGTTCCCGTTATACTGCCGTGCGGCTGTAAGTCACTGGTGTTTCCATCAGCGGCCCCACCGTATACCTGCAATTCGTTAACATTGTTATTTGCGCCGTTGTACCAAATCCCCGTTTTCCATGTTTCATGGGTTATGGAACCCAGAATGACGCCGTTACGGCTATCGTTGTCATACACAGCAGTTACTTCGTAGCTGTTTCCCGAACCGTTCACGCTAGTTGCGTTGAATCGCCGGAAACGGTCATTGTCAAAAGGCACGAGCAAAACACGCTTGTTCTGACTTCCGTTCAGAATGACGGCCTGGGCATCGCTCTTGATCGGGGCCATATAATTAGAAGTTAACTGAGCGCTGTTCGTAGCGTTCAGATCCGTAAAGAAATAAGGCTTACCGTCATAGAAGTAGAAGTTCTGTCGTAACGCGGGTTGCCCGCTTGATTGGTTCACGAACGTAATTCGGGTACCCGTTCCGAATGAATCCGTGAACGTTGCCACATCAGAGGTGGAAAACGTATGCGTGCTGTAATTCTTACTTTTGTAAGTTGCGGAGGAAGCAAACTCACTATAGACATTCGACATTCTCTTCACATTGTTGAAATAGTAATCGGCCAGTCCGCTGGTTTTGTTGTATATGACCTTGACCGTACCGTTCGTCACGGTGGTTTCCGAACTGCTGTCTACTACTGAAGTTTGATTATATTGGTAGGAAGTACTAGTCCCGGAGGCGGTATTGACCTCAATCTTATCGATATCCGGCGCATAGCCGCCGTTCCGGTAGAATTTAATCGTGTTGGAGCTGCCGGAATTCAGCGATATCGTCACCGAATGACTGCCGACCGTACTCCACCCACCCGAAGAAGGGAATTGAACCGTAGTTACATCGGATCCGTTTACGTTAAGAGTCGCGGCTCTTGTCGCGTCACCCGCCGTATAATAAATCGTCAGGCTCGCCGTTCCGCCGGTGCCTCCGGCGATGTTGTTAAATTGTAACGTGCCGCCATTACCCAAATATCCGACCTTGGAACCGCCGGAACACGACGCGCAAGTACCGGCAACGGCCCCGCCTGTCAGCAGGTTTCCGCTTGCCTCCGCCTCATACGCGGTCGGAGCAGCCTGCACAGACGGTGTCAAGTTCATCGGAGCGATTCCTAACACAAGAACTAATAATACGGTGAACATCCATTGTATGAACCTCTTCTTCCCCATTACATTTCCTCCTTTATATTGGTTTGTTATATGGAAAGGGAGGCTGCTTGAGCCTCCCGCTCCAACTTCAACTTATTTCCACAACTCCAATCTCTCCTGATACTTTTCATTGATGATCTTCTCAATCTTCTCGTCTCCGGCCGCCTTCATATCCGCTAACATCTTATCGTAATTGGCTTTAGCATCATTGGCACTGGCGGAAATAATAATTTTTGGAATCTGTTGCTTGAAGATGTCCTGGATTTTCTGATTAATCAGGGAATCAGGCGTTCCGCCTTCCGGTCCCAGGTTGTCATAAGGAGAGCTGTCCCATACGGAATCCAGCAAACTCTTCGTGGCCATCTTGGCGTCCGTGCCGCGGTCATATTTGCCCGGCATATCATATGGTGTCCCGTCAGAACCGTTGCCGTTCTTAATGAACCACGCCCATTTGCGGACTCCGGTTTTCTTCGCGGTTGCGTCCCAATCTTCTTTGAACTGCTGAATCAATTCCGGTTTCGGCACATGCTTGCCGTCCTTCATATCCCAGTGCACGCCCTCAATACCCCACAAGAGTAGGTACTGTCCTTCCTCACTAGCCAGAAAGTTAATTAACTTCATCGTTCTTTCCGGATCTTTATTCGTCTTGGAAATGGCAATCGCATCCCAGCCCATCGTGCCGCGCGGACCGAATGTAGTCTGTGCGGGATCTGTTCCCGGCGCAACCACTTTATAAGCGAACAGTTGCTTCTCTTCGCCGCCGCCCGCTTTCTTCAGGGACGTATTCGAAGCGCCTACATCCCAGTACGCCCCGGGAGAAGAGAATACGAAACCGTTCGACAGCTTCTGTTCCCAAGTCTGTTTCTTGCTGATCGCCCAATCTTTATCCATCAGCCCTTCCGTATACAGCTTGTTCATATACAACAACATTTCGAGATAACGGGGATCTTTCACATCAAATTTCAGTTGTCCGTTATCTTCGTAGTACGTCTTCATTCCCCACATCCCTTTGAACGTTGCCAGCATGGCTCCCATGTTCTCAGCGTTCATCGTTATAGGAACGGTATTCTTCCCGTCGATTTGAGGATACTTCGCTTTAAACGCTTTCAATAATGCCAGGTATTCATCCGTTGTGAACGGAACGCCGCCGTCGGCTTTATCCGGGGCTAATTCCCGCAATATATCCTGTCGGATATTCATCCCGAATACCGGATCTTTATCCAGCCCATACCAGTTGGACAAGTAATAGTTTTTACCGTCTTTATACCGGGTTTTCTTCAATGTGTCGCCGTACATCGTCTTAATATCCGGTCCCAGCTCATCAATCAGGTCATTTAACGGAAGAATTGCGCCCGCCGCAATGTATTTATTCACGATGTCACTGCCGCGATCCATAAGGATGATATCCGGCAAATCATTACTCGCGAGCATCAGGTTTAGTTTCTCCGCGGGATTTCCGGTTGGCTGCTGAATCTCCAGCGTTATCCCGGTCCGCTTGGTAATTTCCTTGGCCACGTCATTCGTAAATGTGTCTCCTGTGTTCTTATCGAAGAAAGTCAGCTTAAGCGGCTCTTCCGTTTCCGGAGCGTTCCCGCCTTCATTCGCTGTTGCGCCTTCCGAAGAATTCGGGGCATTGTTCGCTGCAGGTTCATTCTTGGTATTGCCCGAGCAGGCTGCCAACAAGGACAAGATCATCATACTAATCAACAACAGCGTTGTGGCTTTATACATTTTGCGCATTCCGTGTTCCCCCTATAATCATGTTTAAATTTCATTTAGCTTTTTAAATATGCCTGACATCCTACCGTTCGCCGCCCGCTCTGTCACCTCCTTCACCAGCGAATCGCCAATCCATTAACTTTTGACTGCGCCCAACGTCATTCCTTTGACAAAATATTTCTGCAAAAACGGATACACCAAGATGATCGGCAATGTGGATACCACCGTTGCGGCCATCCGGATCGAATCCGAGGAAACCGCCATTTTCTTGGCTGAATCGGCAATCTTCTGGGCATCGGATACCATGTTGCTGGTCTGATATTGATTCAGAATTTTGACGAGAACGGCCTGCAGTGTTTTCAAACTCGGCTTGTAGGTGAACACATAGGAATCAAACCACGCGTTCCAGTGCCCGATTGCGGTGAACATACCGATTGTAGCCAATACCGGTAAACACAGAGGCAAGATGACTTTGTAGAATATCTGCAAGTCGTTGGCGCCGTCAATCTTCGCGGATTCTTCAAGTTCGCCCGGCAGCTGCTGCATGAACGTTCGAACGAGTATCATATGAAACACATTCATTAACCCGGGGAGGATGTAAACCCAGAACGAGTCAATGAGGTTAACACTCTTAAGAATCATATAGTACGGAATCAGCCCTCCGCTGAAATACATCGTGAAGATGAACAGCAGCGTAATCGGCCTTCCGCCCACCAGGTCCTTTTTGCTAAGAGGATAGGACAACAGACAGATGACAATAAGGGTTAGCGGTGTGCCGATAATCGTCCGGGCAAGCGTAACTTTGATGGCATTCAGAATCTCGGAATCGGACAAAATTTGGCGGAAACTGCTGAAATCCCATTCACGCGGCCAGAAATAGATGCCCCCTCTCATCGTATCTGAAGCATTGTTGACCGATAAAACAAGAATGTTCCAGAACGGATACAATGTGATGAAGAATACGAAGCCAAGGATTGCGTATACCGCCAGGAGGAATACCGATTCTCCGATGCTTCTTGTTTTCATAGATTTCCCTCCTTACTGCTGTGTTGGTTTAAAATAGGGATTGCCCATTGGTTCTCCGCGCAATAGAGTTTACGGTTACAACCAAGATGAATGAAACTACGGACTTGAATAATCCAACGGCCGCCCCATAGGAGAACATGGAGTTCTGCAAGCCGTAGCGGTACGTATACGTATCAATGACATCCGAATATTGCAATACGGTATCGTTCTGAAGCAGGTATTGCTGATCGAAGCCGGCATTGAGAATACCGCCGATGGACAAGATGGCCATAACGACAATGGTGGGTATGAGCGCCGGTAACGTAATATGAAACATCAGCCGAACACGGTTGGCTCCATCGACGCGGGCAGCTTCGTAAAGTTCAGGATTGATAGAGGAAATGGCCGCAAGATACAGGATCGCGCCAAAACCCATCTCCTTCCAGGTGTTCGACAGAGCGATGATCCACCAGAAATAAGGACCTATTTGCAGGAATCGAACCGGTTCGTTCACGAATCCGAAGAACATCAGTATGTTGTTGATCAGACCATCGGAACTAAGCATGGTGATAATGATGTTAGCCGCAATGACCCAGGAAATAAAATGCGGAAGATACGATACAGTTTGGAACACTTTCTTCACCGTGTTGCGGCTAATCTCATTAATGAGCAAAGCCAGGATGATCGGTGCCGGAAAGCCGAAGAGAAGGGTCAGCAGGCTCTGCGCCAGCGTATTGCGCATGACCAGATAGAAATCGCCGTTATCCAGGAAGTACTTGAACCAATCCGCCCCGATGAACTCACTGTGGAAAAATTGGGAGAAGAACGAGCCCCCTCCCGGAGAGTAGTTAATAAAAGCCATATACAGCCCGAACATCGGTCCGTAGGCAAATATAATGACCCAGATCAGCGCCGGCAGGATCATCAGGTACAGATATTTCTGCTCCAGCACCTTCCGCCATAAGCTGCTGCCGCGGTTTAGAGATTTGCCCCGATGGAGCTTCGGTCTCGCTAAAGTAGTATTCATATGTCTTGGCACACCCCGCTTTGTAATGGTTTCATGTAACCGTTTTCGCTTCCATGCTCCACATTATAAGTCGACCCTAAGGGGCATATCTATACCAAAATATACAGAAACATATTCCGAATTAAAGATGTTGAATCGGCGTCGTTGTGTTCCGGCAGGGTATCCCCTACAATGAAATCAGCACCAATTACAGCTCAGGAAAGGTGGCATCCAGCTTATGTACCGCATTCTTATTGCCGATGACGAGAGGCTGATTCTGGATTCGCTTGTTGACTTTGTAGACTGGAAATCCTTAAGTATGGAAGTGGCCGCTACAGCCAAGAACGGCAAAGAGGCGTTGCGCCTGACAGCAATCCACCGACCGGATCTCATCCTGACCGATGTGAAGATGCCTATTATGGATGGTTTGGAGTTCGCGGCTGAGGCCAGACGCCTGTATCCTCATGTCAAGATTGTCTTCCTGAGCGGCTACGATGAGTTTACATACATTAAGCAAGCCCTTACGATTCAAGCGTCGGACTATTTATTGAAACCGATCGACTTTGCGGAATTAAATAAAGTGATGAGGGATGCAGTCCGCAGTCTTGAGAAGGATAAATTCACGGAACAGGACGTCGACCTGCGCAGAATGAAGCTTTGGAAACAGATGCTCTTGGAGAAAGAACCGGTTCTTCAACAGAAGTTCATGCTTGAGCTTGAGCAGGTGATGCCCTCCTACTCCTTCGAACGTACCCAATTGCGGCTGGCTTGCATGTTGCTGGAGCCCGTTTATAACCACGGTTCGGTTGTTGCCTGGCTGTTAGATTCGACCCTTTTGAAAGCGCAATCAATTACAGTGATTGAAATGAAAGAGGGCGAGCTTGCTCTCCTTTCATCCGGAGACAAAGCTGCTTTCGAAGACAGGACTTTCTTAACGGAGTTAAATATAAGGCTTCAAGAGAAGTTCAATACCGCAGCAGCCATCGGCACAGGTCTTAAAGCATACAGCATAACTGAACTTCCGCGGCAATACGATGTATGCCGGCAGTTTGCCGAGCATCGATTCTATGCGGGCAGCGATGCCTTGCTTACCCCGATGGAAATCCACCTGCCAGCGGACGCGGATGTAACGGTATCTTTAGAAGGAATAACGGCACGACTTGGGGATGCTATTCGTAACGGGGATGAGCAGCTTACAATTCAACACTTGGCCGAACACTTTCAGGTGCTCCATGAGTTACTCATGGATAAGCATTGGGTGTGTTCTCATGCATACCAACTATTGCTTGGAGTGTATGGGGAACTATTCTCTTCAGACGGGGAGCTTCCGTTCCTGCTCGGAAGCAGAACAAGCTTGTGGGGGCAGATTTCCAAGAGTACCACGGCTCTGGAGTTGCAATCCCTGTTAACTGACCGTTTCAAGGCGATGATCCGGCATCTCCTCCTGCGGGACCGCGACCGGTATACTCAGGTGGTAAACCAGGTTAAACAATTCGTTGAGGACAATCTCGGCAGACCGCTTACGCTAAACGATTTGGCCCAGCAGGTGTACTTGTCTCCAAATTACCTGCGATCCGTCTTTAAGGAAAAGACCGGGGTTACCTTGCATGATTTCATCACAGATACCAAGATGCGCAAAGCCACCGAACTGCTGAAAGACCATTCTTTGAAGATTCATGAAATATCGAACCGAATCGGATATGAGAATGTATCCTATTTCTGCTCCCTGTTTCAACGACATAAGGGTACTACGCCGAATGAATACCGCAAGAAATTGTTGTAAGTCCCACTTTTGGATAAAGAAGGTTGGCTATGGCTGTAATTCGTAATGTTCTTAACTCTTTTAACCGAGTAGCTCTGAATATGCGCTTGCGCTCCAAGTTGTTTGTTGTTTATTTATTATTGTCCATTATTCCCTTATATGTATTTGTCTTTTACTCTTACCACACGATTCGCAATGAGCTGACCGAGCAGACTTATTCCGCCATGTCGAACACGATTAACCAGATCTCAGAGAACATTCAGGACAAAATGGACAATTACACGAAAATTTCCGCCGCGCTGTATCTGGATGTGAAATTACAGGATTATTTGACGAGGGATTATTCCGAAAGTGCGGAATACCTGGAGGCCTATGAATATATTAACCGGACCTTTGGCAACATCCGAACAACGCATCCCGACGTGTACGGCATCTCCGTATATATTTCACATGACCGTTTTCCCAGTGACGGTTATTACATTAAACCTATAGACGATACCATCCGCCGTACGGCATGGTACAACCAGGTGATTCAAACCTTCGGCAACCCTATTTTTGGCACAATTATTACGGATCAAGAACAGACTAATATCTTTACGCTGGCCCGCCTGTTAAACATTAATAGCCTTAATTATCCTTACGGGGTGCTTGTCTTTCATATGAAGGAAGATGAGATTTATTCACTAATGGCCAAAGAGTCTGCCAATAAAGACATTTTCATTGCGGACCCCCAGGGCGTGATCGTTTCTGCCAAAAATAAAACTTTATTATCAACCAATCTGCATAGTTTATTGAAGCATACGGTTCCTCAATCGCCAACGGGTACTTTTGACACTGTTTATAACGGTGAACGATCGCTGGTTGTGTACCGTACCCTCAAAAACGGATGGCAGACTGTGTCCGTCGTACCCTATAGCAGCTTTCTTGCCAAAGCTCAAACGGCAACGACCAACCTTATGCTCATGGCGCTGTCCATTACGGTTTCCGCGATTATTCTGCTTTATTTAACTTCGGGACTGCTAACCAAACGATTCGAGCGTCTGCTGGGCGGAATTCGCAAAGTAAGCCGAGAGGATTTCAATATCAAGCTACATGATATGGGGAACGATGAAATCGGCCAAGTATCCTCGGCATTCACGAAGATGTCCGATAAGATTGATAATTTGATTAATGAAGTTTACAAAAAAGAGATTTCCAAAAAAGAGACAGAACTCCATATGCTACAATCGCAGATTAATCCTCATTTCCTATATAACACCTTAGGATCTATTTCGGCCTTGGCTTTAAGGCAAGGGGACTCCCAAGTCTATGCAATGGTGCAGCATTTGGCTAAATTCTATCGAATATCTCTGAATAAAGGGAAGAATATCATCACGATCGGTGAGGAGATAGAGTTGACCCGCAACTATATCTCCATTCAACAGACTCGATTTAAAGGCATGCTTCATGTGGATTATGATGTTGATGAAACCCTTCATCATTGCCAGACGATTAAGCTCATTGTTCAGCCGTTCGTAGAGAACAGTATTAACCACGGGATCTGGGATGATGAGCGGGGCGTTGGTATTGTTATACGTGTTAGCCGGGACGGATACGAGCGGATCGTTATTGATATAATCGATGACGGAATGGGGATGGACCAAGCCGCAATCGAGGCCGCCATCTTGAAGACAGAGGCCGTGTCGGGATTTGGAATCTTTAACGTTAGCGAACGGATCCGGTTGGCCTTCGGTGATTCTTACGGTGTGCAAGTATTTAGCAGAATCGGGATCGGCACTCAGGTTCGAATTACACTGCCTTTGCACCTGAACGAACAAAATTGTAGTCATAATGAATAAAAACACACCTCATAGGAAATCCCATAAAAGGTTCTGCTAAATCTTACCTATGAGGTGATAACTTTGGAAAATAAGTCTGATGATTTAATCCTGCCCGTTACATCTGTAACCAGTGGCGAAGGACAAGAAGTGTTGCCGGATTTATATTGTCTGCCTGTCCAGATTGTAAATGTGTGCTATATTGGTGACGCGGAACGAGGTGGGGTTCTTGTAGACGCAGCTATGCCAAGGTCGGCGGAAACTTTGATGCGCGGGGCTGAGGAGCGTTTTGGCGGGATGAAGCCGCGGGCTATCATATTGACGCATGGACACTTTGATCATGTTGGCGCGATTGTGGATCTTGTTAAGAAATGGGGCGTTCCCGTGTACGCGCACGAGCTGGAGTTGCCTTACCTGACGGGCAAAGCGGACTATCCGCCGGCGGACCCTACCGTGGACGGCGGAATGGTCACGGAGCTGTCGCCCCTGTTTCCGAATGAGGGCATTAACCTCGAAGGGCATGTCCATGCGCTTCCTGCCGATGGAACCGTACCGGAGTTGCCGGAGTGGCGGTGGATTCATACCCCTGGGCATACGCCTGGACACATCTCTTTGTTCCGCGAGCGTGATCGGGCTTTGATTGCGGGAGATGCTTTTGTCACCGTGAAGCAGGAATCCCTGTATAAGGTAATTACCCAGGAGCAGGAGATTAGCGGACCTCCGAAGTATTTCACTACAGATTGGGCGGCGGCCAAAGCTTCGGTTCGCGCGTTAGCTGACTTGCGGCCGTTGGTGGCGATCACGGGCCATGGTATCCCGATGACAGGCGATGAATTGTTGGTAAATTTGGAGCGGCTTGCTGCGGATTTCGACACCATCGCGGTTCCGGAGCATGGGCGTTACGTGGATTAAGCCACAGGCTAGGCCCCCGGCCGGGTTCCGGCCCTTCAGTGTCACTGGGGACACTGTTCTCGCGGTTGCGGCCGGGTTTCGGACTTACCTAAGAAGCAAACGTAGCCCGGTTCTTGCCGCTCCGCTTCGACTGATACAGAGCCCCGTCCGCCAAGCGGATCGCCTCCGCCGGATCAATGTGGCTGTCCGGCCAGACCGCCCCGCCCAAACTGCACGAGATATTGACGGTCTCCCCGTCCAAATAGAACGGCTGATTGATGCTGGCGATCATACGGCCCGCGACCATGCGCGCCTCATCCGTCGGTGTCCTGTGCGAAGTGCGCAACACGGCCACGAATTCATCGCCGCCCAAGCGGACGACCAACTCCCCCGCTCGCACACAGGCTTTAAGCCGAACCGCGACATGTTGCAACAATCGGTCCCCGAACGCATGGCCGAGGGAATCGTTCACGCTTTTGAACCCGTCCAAATCCATAAACAGAAAGGTGAGCGTCACTTCATCTTTCACCGCCTGCTTTGTTGCCCCCTCCAAAAACAACTCCAAGCCTGCGCGATTCGGCAAACCGGTCAAACGGTCATGATGGGCTAGATTCTCCATTTGACCCAGCGCGGATTCGGTCTCGGTCAAGTTGTGCACCAATTTCCGCAACGAAAGCGACAGAATCTCGATATCCTTGATGCCTGTGTGCACGGGAATTTCGACTCTTTTGCCCGAACGCAGATCGTCCGCCGCATCCGCAATCCGCTTCAACGGCCTCGCAATCCAGCTTGCCGCGATCCAGCCGATCAACCCGAACAGCAACGTCCCGAGCACACCGACAATGACAATAAACCGCTGCAACTGATTCACAGGGAAAAAAGCCGTCTCCATCGGTTGCCGAACCAGAATCGTCCAGCCGAGTCCCGGATAATTCAGGTAGCCTTTGCCGTAAGCATACCCTGTCAAATACTTCTTGTCATCGGCGAACGTCTCGGTCATCCAGCCGTTACGTCCCTGTTGCGCTTTCGTCGTACTTGCCAGTTTGATAGCCTTACCTACCGCATCCTTGGGTCCGAGCAGCACCGTGTTGTCTTTCTTACTGATAATAAACGCATCCAATTGCTCCGATCGTTCTTCCAACGGCTTTAAGATTGATTGCTCCACTTCACGGGACCAAGCCCAGCTTAAATGAGCGGCCAAAACACCCTTGAGCGCGCCTGAAGCATCATAAACCGGCACACTGATATCCACAAACTGCAGCGGTTCACCCGTAGGATTTGGCAACAATTTGGACAAAAGCACAGCCTCATGGACATCCCCGATGAACATCCCCTTGCTGCCGTTGAGATACACAGGTCGTTTGGACAGGTCGCCTCCGGTCAGGATCCCATTCGTGGAAGCCAGCACTTTGCCTTGAGCATCGGTATAACCGACCCATGTGAACGCCGGAAAGTTGTTCTGCAATTCATCCAGCAGATTACGAATGCGGTCCGGCCGCGCCGTGTCCTGAAATGTCTCCAATCGGCTCAGCACCTGGATCTCACCCGCCCGCGACCACATGAAATAGTCCAGCTTTTCGGCCATCTGATATGCCGTCTCGGACAAGGACCCGCCTATGGACCGTTCCACCTGTCTGGTTGACTCCTTACTGATGATATAGCCGAATATTCCTGTCAATCCCATAATCAGCAAGCCAAATACAACCGCAAACAGGGTTCGCAAACGCAAAGACATCTTCATTCCTCCACTATGGATCCGAAAAGCTCGTTTATGACTTTATACAAGAAAGCCGAACAACGTGTGATCCTTATTAATAGCGATAAAGTGCTGATCCCAATCTGCCAGGCGTTTAATCAGCGGCTCGTAATCATGCGGATACTTTAATTCAATGCCAACCAGTGCGGGACCATGTTCACGGAAGGTTTTTTTAATATATTCAAAACGGGTGATATCGTCATTCGGACCTAACACATCTTCCAGGAAAGAGCGCAGAGCTCCGGCCCGTTGTGGAAAGTTTATGATAAAATAATGCTTTAATCCCTCATAAATCAGCGATTTCTCTTTAAAATCCTGCAAACGATCGATATCGTTATTGCTGCCGCTAATGACGCAGACGACGCGTTTGCCTTCGATCTTATCCTTGTAGCTCTCCAACGCGGCCACCGGTAAAGCGCCCGCCGGTTCCATAACAATCGCGTTGGAGTTATATAACTCCAGAATCGTCGAGCAGACTTTGCCGTTAGGCACCGTCACGATATCATCCAGCAGATGTGAGCAGATGTCGTAGGTAAGCTGGCCGACCTTCTTCACCGCGGCGCCGTCTACGAAGCTGTCAATGGTCTCGAGCATCGTCACCTGTCCTTCGCTGATGGAAACCTGCATCCCGTTGGCAGATTCCGGCTCCACACCAATAATTCGCGTCGCCGGGCTCTCGGCGTTCACATACACAGACAACCCCGCGGCCAGCCCGCCCCCGCCAATTGTAGCGAACACATAATCCACCGGGGCATCCGATTGCTCCAGCATTTCATAGCCCACCGTCCCCTGACCTGCAATAATCTGCGGATCGTCAAAAGGGTGGATGAACGTCATCCCGTGCATAGCGCCGTGCTCCATCGCATGGGCAGCCGCTTCGTCAAAGGTGTCTCCAATGAGCTGAATGTTGATGTGTTCCCCGCCGAACAGCTTCACTTGCGTAATTTTCTGCTTTGGCGTCGTCTGGGGCATGAAGATCGTTCCCCGAATTCCAAGAGCCATGCAGGAATACGCGACACCTTGCGCATGATTTCCCGCGCTGGCACAGACGATTCCGTTCGCGCGCTCTTCTGGCGAGAGGTTAATAATTTTATTGTATGCTCCACGTATTTTGAAGGAACGAACGACTTGTAAATCTTCTCTTTTGAGATAAACCTCGCAGTTAAACCGCTTAGACAGCAGATCGTTTCTCTGCAAAGGGGTGGGCGAGATGACTTGCCTTAGCGCCTGATGCGCCTTTAATATATCTTCAGCTTGGATGATAGCTTCGTATGCGTGTGTGGACATGTAGAGTACCCCTTTAATTAAACGTACATGATATGATTTTGGATCATTCTATTATAGCCTATATTTTAGGTATAAAAGAAAGCCCCCTGAAAAAATTTCAGGAGGCTTAAAAATAAATGTAGTTCTTAGAATTTAGAGATCAGCAATGCGGCTTCGGCGCGTACTGCTGTGCCTTGCGGGCTGAACTTTCCATCTCCGCGGCCTTCAATGAAACCAAGCTTCTTAGCGGCATTAACATGTTTCTGTGCCCATGTACCGATGAGTGAAGCATCCGTGAAGGTATTTTCGGACAAACTTTCAAGAGGTTTGCCTGTTTGGATTTCATAAGCTTTCATGAGCATGACAATCATTTCAGCGCGTGTTACTTTTTCTGCCGGTGCGAATGTTGTCGCGGTACGTCCTGAAACAATTCCCGCTTCCATAACAGCCGCTATTTCATCAGAATACCATTGACTAGCGGGAACATCCGTAAAGCTTACTGCACCTTTAGCTTTCAAGTTTAACTTGCGCGCTAGTAACGCGGCGAATTCCGCACGGGTCAACTCAAGGTTAGGAGCAAATGCAGTGTCACTCACACCGGTAATCACATGATGTGCAGACAGCTTCGTAATAGCTTTAGCTGCCCAATGGTTGCTCGCCACATCAGTGTAGGATTTAGTGTATTCCAACACACCATATCTACCGACACGGGACACATCCGCTACTAACATGCCGTCTACCATTTGGCTGCTGATATATTCCAGTTCCCCGTTAGTTCCCATGTAATAGAGACCTGTTAGCTCCGCATCAACACCGGCACTTAGTTTAAATTTCAAGGTGATAGGCGTATCCAGTTGGGATAGTTTCGTTTCTTTATTAGTTCCGATCATCCGATAAGAAAGGTTTAAATCATAAACATCTCCTGCCGCTTGAAGCTTGACGCTATTCAACTTCGAAGTTGCGGCAGCGATTGCTGTTTGTACCGCTTCAGCTTTAACTTTATCAAAGGAAAACAATAGCTGTGCATCCTTTAATTCATTGGCAGGAATCAAGCCTTTTAACTTGTTAAGCGTTTCGCTGGAAATATCGGCTTTAAATGTTGAGCAATCATGTTTTAGCACGCTGTCTTGAGTCAATCCAGTAGGATTTACTTGTAACGCGGCTTTTTTGGCGTCTTTATCTAAAGTCACACAAGAATCAGGTTGAATCGTTACAGGCGGAGCCGGTACGTAAATTGCTGTGGCAGCTGCAGGTTTAGGATATCTAAACGCCTGAAGAGATTCGTTACCTACTTTATCCACTGCGGAAACATTGACATGATAAGTTGTACCGTTATTTAGACCGTTAATGGAATAGCTGGTAGCCGTAATCGGCTCCGGTGTTAGCAGCTTACCGTCTATGTATACCAGGTAACCGGCAAGATCCGCTTCTTTGTTGGCATCCCATGTTAAGGAGACGCTGCTGTCACCGCTAATCACGTTTAGATTTGTTGGTTTTTCAGGTGCGAAAGGATCGCCAATGACGATGTTTTTGCGGAATATGTCAATCGCATCATGGTTGTTACCTGAGATAGACATATATACGTAAGTTTTGTTCGAATTAATATTACGCGTTGTTATTTCGTCGCCTTCACTTAAGCTGGAAAGTCTAAGCGTATACTTTTTGCCTTTCTCGAGCTTTTCTGCAAATTTAAAGTTAATCTGGTTTTCAAAATATACGTCTATTTTAGTTGGATGCAGGACATTATTATCGTTTACCAACTCCAGATCATCCAGTTCGATGTTGCGCAAGTTGAAGCCACTCATTTGCAAATAAACATAGCTGTCCGGCTCCGTACGCTCATTCACTGGAATGAAGGAAATGATGTTTTCCTCGGGAAGCAACAAGACATTTGACTCTTTACCATCTACGTGGACTACAGTGTCCTTCATAATTCCAGGTGTAGTGTATTTTAATAATCTTCTTTCCGATTCTTGCCCTGCCTGATCTACAGCAGAAACTTCAATGCTCGTTGACGTGGAGGCAGGGACAAAATTGAATTCATAGTGACTGTTTAAGGATGTTTGTTTTAAAACTCCACCGACATATACGTTGTATCCAGTCAGATCGTAATTGTCCTTTGAGCTATCCCAATGGAAACTTATATTATAACTACCGTTCTTTGGTATGTACGATACGTAAGTCAGGTATGGAGCATACGGGATCGCATCTGCAACCGAGGTATATACATTACCGTTAACCGTTGTGGCAATTCCCTCCGGCCAGAAGCCTCCGTGGACCATCATTGAAGTTACATTATACCCCGGATAGGTTGTTCCATCCACCGTATACCAATACACATTGTGATAGACAGAGTACCCTTCATTCTTCAGCGTGCCGTTAATATTCTTTGGATTCATCGCAAATAGATTTACTTGAGGATAACGAACTTTTGAATATATCGTGCCGGACACCTTACCCGTGTTAGCATCATATTGCAACTGAATGTGCCCTGCCGCATAAGATAACAAAGGAAAACTGAGTTGAAGCAATAACATAAAAGCCAATCCCATACTTAATTTGCGAATACCTTGCGATTTCAAAATTCTGCACTCTCCCTCAAATGTCCTAAATAATTCCTCCTTATTGTAAGTCGTAACTACCATTTAGACAATACTATTTTCATAGATTTTAGCAAAATGTGTTACATTTTGTATCTAATTAGTTCTTTGTTCCTATTTTTAATCTCCAGATATATGATGGTGAATTTCCGTTAAAACATGCCAAACACAGGATGAAAACCCCGAAACAGAGCGAAAAAGAGAAATCGATATCAAATCCCGCATGAACCAGAAATATAATAATCAACGGAAGATAAAGATGAGTAACCGGACTTTTCCCCCTCAGAGCGCTCCATACTGTAACTCCTACAATACCCAAAAAAAGCAGCAACCCCGCAACTCCCACATCCAATACCAATTGCAGATAATACTGATGCACATATTTCACAAAATACCCCGGGGGATGCAACGCTTCCCACCCTCCGCCTCCAAGACCTCTGTACCAGAACCGGCTTGCCATCTCGAAACCGTCTTCCCAATATACACGTCGCAGCTTTAACTCAGGTGTATTCCAGTCCCAACGCATTAACCTGCCGCCGATGCCAGCCCATAACACGACAGCCACTGCCGCAACAGATGCTAAACCCAGGAAGATCGCAGTCCTCTTGCGGTTTTCTCCCCAAAACACTGAAACCATAATCGTATAAATGAGCCAGCCCCCGAAAAGTAGCAGCACCATTCGCGATTGCGTTTGAATGAGTCCTGCCGTCAACACGAGGATGGGCAGCCACATGATTCGGTCACCGCCAGACGATAAAGCCCGCCAAGCTACAGCAATCCCCACCAATAAAAGAATAGCCAAAGTATTGGCGTAACCGAACGTGGATTCCAGCCGTCCATTCCGGAACAGATGAAAAAACCAACCCCATACCACCAGGAAAGTCCCCACCCAAGCAACTTGACGCATAAGCCGCCATTGCAAAGTGCTTGTTAAGCGGGAAGCCAGAAAAGCTACAGGAAACACACTTGTGATTTTGGCAGCCTCCTTGACAGCGAGCGAAGGACTTGCGGCGTACAAGCAAGCACTCCAGTACAGCGTAACCAGCAGCGCAAGCCCCAGATGAAGCCAGGTCAGCTCGATTTTTTTGTCCCGCCAGATGGTAACACCCATGGCCATGACTAACCCCAGTCCGGATACAACATAAGATGTTGGGAAAAAGTAACCCCCGCACAATGCGCCAACCCATAAGTAAGCCGTCAGGACCCAGAACGGAAAGTTTGGAGTTTTTATAGAATGGTTGTTTATTGCTACATTAGACATGATGAGTTTCCTTTGCTTATGTTTTATAGTTTCAAAAATAGATAGAGACCGCGCCATAAATCAATAATATGCCCATCGTGTAATTAAACGGTCTTTCATATTTGGATAGAAATTTCCTGAATACGAACCCGAAGATAGCCCAGCAGGTGTTGGACAAGAATGTAACTACCGCCAACAAGACAGCAAACATCACCAGGCTGATGCTGGATTTATAAAACGGAATGATAAACGTCGATGCCACGGTTAACGCATATAAGATTCCTTTGGGATTCATAAATTGCAGCATGACACCCGAGAAGAAAGAATTTCGCCCCTCATCCTCCGGATCCTTTTCCTTAAGTGTACTTCTCATGATCTGGATTGCAAGATAGACCATATACAAACTTCCGCAAAGACTCATCGTTAACTTAATTTCAGGCATGTATTGGTACAAAATGATATGCCAAATATGAACCGAAGTGTTTTCTTAAAGCCGTACTGGTGCGCATTGGACATCGACAGCAGATTGTTAGGACCCGGCGTGAACGTAGTGACAAAAACATATAACAAAAACGGAACGATTAACATGTAAACCCCCTCCTTATATGCTATACTTGAACAAAATGTACGTTTTAACGTCTGTGCTTTATGAGTATACATATTGGTCGTTATATAGCACAAGGGGGTTTTGTTTTGGAGAATATTAATATCGTCCTTGCCAAAAATCTCAAAATACTACGAGAGCAGAAAAAGTTAAGTCTGGATAAAGTATCGGAACTAACAGGCGTCAGCAAAACGATGCTCGGTCAGATCGAACGCGAAGAATCCAATCCAACCATTAATACCGTGTGGAAAATAGCGAATGGGTTGAAGATCTCTTTTACTTCATTAATTCATGACCCTCAACCGGATACCGTCATTGTTAAGAAAAAGGAAATTCAGCCGCTGGTAGAAGATCAGGGGAGATTCAGGGTATACCCTTTCTTTCCTTATGAAGAGGGACGGCGGTTTGAAATGTATTCCGTGGAAATTGACAAGGGCGGATCCTGGAGTGCCGAGCCACACCGTGAGGGAACGGAGGAGTTTATCACCGTATACAAGGGTTCGGTTACCGTTCGCGTGGACAACGAGGAGTACACCGTGGAACAGGGAGATTCTATCCGTTTTCGGGCGGATCGTCCGCATGCCTATCATCATTCCGGCGATACGAAAACTCGATTGACGATGGTGATTCATTATAGCTGACAACTTAGTACAATCAACCTAATAAACCATGCCATAGGATACATGTTTTAAAGGTATTTATAATGATACAGTTTGTATCATATAAGTTATTTTATTACATATGGAGGTTGGATTTAATGAATGTACTTAGAAGAACGCTCTCGTCCCTGCTTCTGTTCGCTATAATTTCCCTTTTGGTCCCTTTACAAGGTATTGTCATTGGTGCCGCGGCTCCGGTTCAAGACAAACCACCCTATATTGGCATCCGGTCCCCTTATCCAAATAAATTCGTGACTTCCTCCGTCTACATTAATGCTTATACGGCAGATGACTATTCTCAGGCTTCACTTAAGTTATACTCTAGTGATTCATCAACAAGTTATTTTCTGGCAAGTAGCCCAAATGGTATTATTCAACAAGATATATCCATGAAAGGAAATTTTGGGAAACAGACCCTAACCTTTGAAGCTTACGACGGTAAACAATATACTCGAACCCTCTTTCCCATTTACGTAGACCCTAGCCTCCGGCTAAAGAAAGAACAGAGCGTAGTTGGACGCATTCTTGACTTCAATGAAAATCGAATTCTCTATGTAAACATCTACGGAGCTTTCACTAAGAACCGACACACCGGGGCTAACACACCCATCAAGATAGCCCGAACGATCCTGAACGGAAAATTAACCCCTCTAGGTTGTCTATTGCAAGATAGTACCGGTTATATGCACGAATATAAGAATGGTACCGTATTATCTTTAAGACATCACGGTTATGAAACGTTACAAGTGAAGGGCAAATACGCTTTATATAAGAAGTCCGTCAATCATACGGAATTCTATCTGCGAGACATGTTGACGGGAGTCGTAAGTACTGTTGTTGAAAAGTACAGCGGTAAAGCCGAACTTCTGGCTAACGGTGACGTGTTATATCTTGATAAGACCACCGGTTTTATGAAGTATAGTGAAGGAAAGGTAACACTATTACACAAACCTGATGAAACACCAACCGGATTCGTTTATGACGGCGTGAACCTGATGTATGAGACCGTGCATGATACACATAATTTCAAGTTGTATTATAAAAAGGGATCCAATGCTCCCATCCTGTTACACACGTATCGTTTCCACCGCAGAACGCCTCATATCCACTATGAAGTACATAACGGGTGGGCTGCTTATAGTACAGCGATGAACAATGAATTTCAAGCCACGATGATTAATACACAGGGGTTACAGAAAACGGTTATAAATTTATCTAACATACATCAATTTGGAACCGAAAGAATTCATATTCATGATGATGGCCAGATTATGGTTGACGCGGGGTTGAATCATTATACTTCAAGCTACAACCAACCTGTAGCTGCTAAGTTTGCCTCAAGCTTGGACAATGCTAAATATATAAACAACAAGCTATATGGGTCCTTTGCTGACACCGTATTGAGCGCCTTGGCGAGCAGTAACAGCCCCTATGTTTCATCATCACCACTTGGGGAATATACCCCCCCAATAGACAAAATTGTGTTAAAATACAGCGGGAATATTGTACCAGGGCCTGCTTTTGAACAAATCGAATTTTACAAAAGCAAGGAAATTAATGATGTAACTATTACAACCACCATTCGCAATAATGAACTTACTTTACAGTTCTCTAAGTATTTGTTGGTAGGATCTTATTTTGGTTTTACTATTCCTCAGCGAGCTCTCACAGACGAGAACGGTACACCAACGGATGCTTATGCCGTAAGCCAGGATTACTACATTCGTTAGACCTTAAATTAATCATATGATACTACTATTATTTTCTAAAAATTAAGAACAAGTTCCAATTTTAACACCTCCATATATTCAGTAGTTAAGCCTTATACTATTGGATATTTGGAGGTTTATCTGTGCTGTGATGCAAATGTATTTCTTCGACTGGCCAACATGCGCTCAACATGAATTGCACCAAAGTTGGGAAAGTTTACATTTTGGAAACATGGCGATATATCATTGAAATCATTGTTGGGTAAGGTATGAGTAGGAACTGAATACAACTTACGGAGGACATCCATTATGCATACTCAACCATCTTTCCCTGTTCAAAAAGTTGCATTATCCGCCTTGGCGGTGTTAACACTCGCTTTACAGGTCGGACCTGTCGCATCCACTTCCGCAGCGGCATCTGATGCTCAACCTGTTGCGGTTACCAGTGCGGCTGCATCCAATCAAGTTTATAACAAGTTTGAAGCATTACTGAAAAAAGGGCAGCTGCAGCAAGCCATTGACTACCTGGATGCGAACATCGGCAAAGCCTCTAAATATCAGGCGACGATCATGGTGTTACATTTAGAGAACGCGCTTGTGAAAGCACTACCGGGGAGGGTCGACAAACTGGCTAAACCCGAGTGGCAAACCGAAATTAGCAAAGTGTACAGACCGGGGGATTCGTTCCAGACGGTAGCTAACAAGGTAAAGAATTCAAGCCTGCGCACTGCATTAAAAGACGCATCCGAAATGAACTATCGTCTGGAAACGGCGGAGGGATTCTACTTCCCGGTCGTGCGTTATGCCGCATTTCAGAAGTATGGAAATTACATCACCGCTGACATCAAAACCTACCTTGACATCATGACCGCGGAGTCCGAAAAAGCCGTGGCCAAAGACGCCGCGCTGTTGCTGGGTTATCAAGAACTGGCGAACCGCGCCTTGGCTCAGGAACGATTCGTTACGATGTATCCGAGTTCCAACCGTACAGCCCAAGTGAAGAATCTCCTTCACAATTACAAAACAATGACATTTTACGGGCTGAACAACACCCCTCTCTTCGATTACGAGACCAAAACGATGCAGGCCAATGCCAAAAAAGGCTACACACTCATCCTGCAAGCGAATAAGGGCAAATCCTCGGGTTACCTGAAGCTGCTTCAGCAGTTCATGGACGTTGTAGCGGAACATGATTACAAGCTGACGCCTGAGGTCGAGAAATTTCGTAAGGTGAACGTGCCTATTTAATCTTCGTGGACAAAAAAGCCTGTTGGCACCCATGGTTAATAGCATATAGCCGCAAAAATAGTCCGCTACCCGGTTTTAACCTGGGGCGGGCTATTTGCGCGTTTGGAGCATCATGTGAAAGCCGCTTCGTCCGGGAGTTTATTTTCTTCTAAGCCCTCAAATGCCGGATTTCCCATTGAATCAGCTAAGTGTATTACTACTGTTCCCTGTCACTTTGGTTGTGTGATGTGTTCACTTCATGACAAAAAAACATGGAGTAAGCAGTGCCGGCTCGTTGCCAGCACTGCTTACTCCAATGATTCTCACCAATCAAGCCTAAGCTGAGTCAATGGGATATCGCCATCGATCACCCTTTGCTGAGTCAAGGGGATATCGCCTTTTTTCGCCTCAGAAAGACATACAAAGGTAGCTCAAGGACCCGAATTCATAGCTGCGGTGGATAACCTGCGGCTTCGTTTCCGGATTCCCGCTTCCATAAGCAATCAGGATCGGCACAAAATGCTCCGCACGCGGCACCGCGCGACGAGCTTCCGGAGCCAACTGCATATAGTCGAACAGCTCCTCATTCCGGCGGCTCTGCATCCGCTCGACGATCCAGTCGTCAAACGCAACCGCCCAAGGCTCCGCCGTCTGGCTGCCCCAGTCCAGAATACGCAGATTGTGCACCGTCGCCCCGCTACCGATGACCAGAATGTCTTCCTCGCCCAGTCCGCGTAACGCCTCGCCAATCGCAAAGTGCTCAGCCGGATCCGCATCCGGATTCACCGAGATTTGCACTACCGGAATATTCGCCTCCGGAAACAGACGGGACAAGATGACCCAGGAGCCGTGGTCGAGTCCGCGTGAGAAATTTTGTTCATGTGCCAATCCGTTACGTTTCAATCGCTCCGCTACTTTACCTGCCACTTCCGATGACCCGCGCGCCGGGTATTTCATAGCGAACAAGGCGTCCGGAAACCCTCCGAAATCATATTTTAAGCTTTTAAATTCATATAAAAATAGATATTCCCTTTAACAATTTGTACTTTTCGTTTATTAGTTGAACGGGATGGAGGCTCTTATGTCTACCGCGTACCATATTTCATTAATTGGAATGAATACTCCGCATCATCCGGACTTTGTCATTGACCGCCCCCAGGGTGAGGGATGTTATGTGTTACTGTGTTTCTCGACCCCTTTCTTCACAAGAACGGAATCCGGGATCGAATACGGTTTGCCCGGCGATTGTATTCTGTATGATCCGATCTTCCCGCAATATCACGGAACGGTGTTACCCGCAGATGAAGGGTTTCGTAACGATTGGATGCATTTCGGCGGCCCTATCATTCCGCATTGGATTACTGCCTATGAACTGCCTGTAAATCAGCTGATCCGAACGAATCAAAGCCTGTTTCTCCGCAGCCATTTTAAATCCATGGATTCGGAAATGTCTATGAGCCGGCCGTTCTGGGAGCGGAAAGTACAACTCATCCTGGAAGATGTGTTCTTCACCTTGGGAAGGTATTCCGCAACGTCATATCAATTGGAACAGTTCAGCGTTTCTGAACGTGAATACCAGCAGCCTTTTATAGAGGCAAGGACCGAAATTCATCGGGAATTCAGTCGGCCATGGACAGTAGAACAGATGGGGAGTCTTGTGAATTTAAGCGCGGAGCGATTCTCTGTGTTATATCAGAAGTTTTTTCGGACAAGTCCCAAAGAGGATCTGATCGCAAGAAGGATCGAGGAGGCGAAGATTCGATTGATCAACAGCCATGACAGCATGGAGGTTATCGCGGCGGAGTGCGGGTTTAACAGCTTGTACTACTTTTCTAAATTGTTCAAAAAGCGCATCGGTAACTCACCGACCCTTTACCGTAAAGCCAAATAAATGAAGAACCCCGCAGATCGAACGCTGCGGGGTTCATTGTCATTTAGAATCTTTTTAGCTCCAACACGTTTGCATCCAAACTTCTCACTATCATCGTATCGTTAACGACTTCAAGAACCGGACCTTGCTCATAAGCTTCCCGCGCATGTTCCGTCTCGGTACCGGTGCTGACGAAGATGGAGGAAGCGATCCAATGCGTACCCGGCTCCAGTTGCTTCGTTAACATTGGCAGGATGGTCATGGGGTGAATCAGATTGGTGTTTGGCTCGGGGTGAAGCAGCACGGCTTTCATTTCTCCCAGCAATGACTTGATCCCGGTACCGCCCCAAGGAGATAATGCCGCGATCTGTTCATCGGATTGGATAAGCTCTCCCGTATGGTACGGCGCGTGATTCCGCTCTCGGGGAATGGCAAATCCGCCTTCCGCGATGTCCAGCTCACGGGCTGTCTCGATGCGGTGAATCCGGACATGCCATGGCAGCCCCGGCACAAGCCAGGAGCGCACCTCAACATCCTTCCACGGCTTCCACCGTGAGTAGATCAGCCGATCCTCGATGCGATACTGTTCACATCTCCGGCGGGTGCGGTAGAGATTGTCGCGCTCCGCCAAGGCCAAGTCGTTGTCGTAGGCGCCTTGCTCCAACCCGAAGTTGCCCTTAGGCACACTGAAGCCCAACACATTGGAATAGGCGAACTTCGCGTATTTGGCCGACGTATGAGCCGGCTCGAAAGCGGCATGCTGCCCCGAAGTAAAGGCGACCGCGTGATCGCCCGCCTCGTTCCGGCATAAGGTCATCCGCGCTTCTTCCTGAACCGACACCGGCGGCAACTCCGGCAACGTAAGTTCTTCCGCCATCCAGAACGGATGGTCATCGGGAAGCGCCAACGGGATGAAGGATTTCAACGCCCAGTAAGGAGATCCCGGCGCATTGTAGCTTTCAGCCATGATCAGGTTCGGGTAGGCGTAACCGATCGTAAGGATGCCTTCCGTGGTAAAGATGGGTTGCTTAAACCACCAGCGAAGATTCCGCAACAGCAAGCCCTTCATCTCGCCCCAAGGCACAGCTTCCACGTCCGCGAAGGCAAGAGCGCCCCAGAAGCAGCTTTGCGCGAACCTGTAACTGAGACTCCGTCCGAAAGCTAATGCGGCTCCGTCCGCCCCAAACCAATGGACAAAGTCCTTGGCGAACAAAGCGGCGCGCTCCTTATACGTTGCGCTGCGAGCGGGATCCTCTTGCTCCATCACCTTCGCGTAGATCAAGCTGTAGAAGTGAAAGGCGAACGGAATATAATAATCCATCTGCTCGGTGTCGCCGTCTTTATACCATCCCTCGGACAGGTAAAATTCGTCCAGACGGTTCAAGTCCTGCTCCATCCGGTGCTCATCATATTCGGCGCCGACCTTCTTCAACGCCACATTGACCAGTACTCGGAAAAACAGCCAGTTCGTATCCACGGTAACCCGCTTGTTCGTCTGTCCCATCCAAGCGGTCAAATTCGCTTTTTCCTGCGCGTTCAGCGGTTCCCAGCAATGCTCCGGCGCGAGAATGAGCGTAAGAGACAGCGAGGCGAGCTCCACCATCTTCTGATCACAATCATGCAGATCATGCCAATATTCCGCATGGTTCGGATCCGTGCCGCTGCGAATGCCCCGGAGATACACATCCCAGTGCTCCCAAGACCCGCCGCCGCCCATGAGGGGAGCCAAGCCCCATAACGGTCTTGCGAATCCTTCCATCCGAGCTGTTCGGACGGACGCTCTGGAGGCGGTGGGCCCGATGTCCAACATCGAACCATCCGGGCTGTAATAAGGAACCAGAGGGTCGCACAGGTCCTTGACGGCCTGGGCGAGATCTTTTTTGCTTATTAAAGGGTTGGCGGCCAGTAGTTGATCATTTCGTTGCATGGAGTTTCCCCGATTCTTCGTCATCGTCATCCTCATTCTACCAGTACAACGCCCAGTCCTTCTTCAGTCGGACCAGCGCTTCAAAGTAATAATAATCGCCCCAGATGTTGCACTCGTCAATGCCCTTGTCATGCGGCTTAGCGTACACGGCGTGCAATAATACACCGTTCGATTCCGGCACATCTACGCTGGTGTAATGGTCGGCCAGGGATTTCACCATCGACATCGCCGCATTCTCGTACAATCGCTTGTCCGGATCCGTTAACGGCAGATGCTTGGCAAGCTCCAGCAAGCCGCATGCCGCGATCGCCGCGGATGAACTGTCGCGCTCTTCCGGTCCGGACGTGAATACCAGATCCCAGTAAGCCACATCATCCTCAGGCAGGCGGTTGATAAAGTAGTTGGCTACTTTTTTGGCCAGATCGATCAAGCCGTTGTCTCCTGTGTAAATATAGCTAAGCGGGAAGCCGTAGATGCCCCAAGCCTGCCCCCGCGCCCAGCAGGACTGGTCGGAGTAACCTTGAACGGTTCGGCCGTATTTCGGTTCGCCGGTATAGATATCCATGAAGAACGTGTGATAGCTGGATGCATCTTCACGAATGATGTACTTCTCCGCCATCTTCACATGAGTGTAAGCCGCGTCCGCGTATTTCTGATCCCCTGTAACTTCGCTGGCCCAATAGAGCAGCGGCAGATTCATGCAGCAGTCGATAATCATCCGTCCGCCGTTCTCGGGATCATCCGCACCGCCCCACGCCTGAATAATGCCCGCTTTCTCGAAATAGCGCTCCATCAATAAATCCGCAGCCTTGATACCGGTTTCCTTAGCCTCTTCACTGTTCGTTAGCTTGTACCCGGCAACACTCGATAACGTATACAGGAAGCCCAGATCGTGCGTACCGGTGTGAATTCGTCCATCGACCCGTTCCTTGTAGCTCTCCAGCTGGATCTCCGCGACTTTGCGGTATTTCTCATCGCCTGTCACTTCATACGCCAACCACAGCATTCCCGTCCAAAAGGAGGATGTCCATTCGACATTGTCAATCGCCGGATAGACGTTGTTGACACTCGCGGGGGCTGGATATTGGTGAGTAAAGGTTTCCAGATTCTCATCGATTTTCTTTAAAATATAAGAGATAGCATCATCACAAAATGCTGCGGTAACAGCAGGGGTTTGCTCGTACTTGGCCGCATGGCGAATGCCTTCATTACGTACTTGATATACTTGGTTCATAGGGATGATTCCTCCATTACTGTAATCTTTGAGAGTTCCTGCCGCAGGGCTTCCGTCATGTTTCGCTGCAACTTCTCGACCCGTTCTTTCGCTAGTACAGCTTTCTTCTTGGCTTCTTCAAGGTTCGTAGCAAGGCCAAGGACCGCCGGAACAACTTGGGCCCGCTCCTCGGGCAGATCCAGATCGAAGAGCCACTCGTCCAGGCCGATATCCCGCCACATGATGCCCTTCGTGGATTGCTCTTGCCACCGGCATACGATGGCGGGGATCCCGTTGCCGATACACATGATCGGCGAATGCATTTCGCTGCCGAACAGTCCGGCGGAACGAACATAGACGCTTAATGCCTCATCGGGTTGCCAGAAATGCTCGCGCCACACCACACGCGGCTTCACATCCTCAGGCAGCTTGTCGTACAGCATCTCCTTAGTAAGTTCCATCTGAGTCATGTCTTCAGGGCAGATCAGCACCTTCAGCGTTGTATTCCTGACAACTTCGATGATCGATTGACGCAACTCCGCATGATCCTGTTCCTTCATCGCTTCATTCCGGGCGTGTTTCTCTTCGTGGAAAGGGACGTCTTTCACCTCCCAGAACGGGGTGTACCGGTATCTGGAGATGCAGCAGAGAAACCGGCCGTGTTCAAGACCGTTCTCAGCCAAGAAAGCCTCGGCGCGGGCATCGTCCCGCAAATCAACGGCGAAAGCGCCATCCGGACCGAATGCCATCAGCGGACTGGTGATGCCGTCGCTCTTCGCTTTCTCGAGGGAGACGGAATCTCTGAAGTAGATGAACGCGGCCTGCGATAAGATGCGCTGCACATCCGGCCAATTCGATTCATTGTAACCGCCGTAGGTAATGCCGAACACGCCAGTGGGCTTGCCGTAGTGCCGGGTGTAAGCGTCCATATCCTCGTGCCCGACGAGTAATGGACCCGAGCCGTGAAGCAGGAAGCCGCTCCGATCCAGCGCTTCTTGAAGCTGCTGGTTATCGGCCCGGCCGTCGTTTCCGATGCGTCCTTTGACGGTCTGAAGATCAGGGAAGCGCTTGCGAATAGCCGCTTCCGCTTCCTCTGTAAAGCAATCGGACGCCCAGAGAATAACTTCCGTCCCGGGCAGATCGCGCTCCAACAAAGTGAGCACGCCGGGTGTATGCGCAATATCCCCGATATTTATAACCTGCCAGGATGAACGAAGAAGGATGGTAGTTTTTCTGCTCATGATTTCACCCCTGTCGAGGGCACCACATACACCTGATCGTTCTCTACAACGACGGGATATCCCCGTAACTTGGTCGATGGATCAGCCAGATGCTCTCCGGATTTCAGGTCGAATTCCCAGCCGTGCCAAGGACAACGAACCACTTCGGAGTCTTTCCCGTATTGATACTGGTACACATCCGAGAGCAGGTAAGTCCCGCAAACCGGACCTTCACAAACCGGAGCTGCCGCATGCGGACACAGATTACGGTAGGCGTAAAATTCCCCGTCCACATAGAAAATGCCCAGCTCCATGCCTTTTACATTCGCGATCACTCGCTTCTTTTCCTTAATGTCAGACGCGTTTCCTATAAGATGACGTGTTGTCATGTTCCGATTCCTCCTATCCCTTTAGCTCAGGCCGTATAGTTTAATGGCGTTGCCCGCCTTGATTTTGTCTCGCATTTCTTTCGGAAAACCCTTTAACACCATTAACGGATTATCGAAATCCCAGTGCGGATAATCCGTGGAGAACATCACCATGTCCTCAGCGCCGGTCATTTCGAAGATCTGCACCAGGTGCTCCGGCTTCGCCGGTTCTTCAATCGGCTGGGTGGTCAGTCGAATATGCTGTTTGATATACTCCGATGGCATCTTTTTCAGCCAAGGCGTCGTATCCCGCAACGCTTTGAAGTTCTTATCCATGCGCCACATCAGATGAGGTAACCAGGCGATGCCGCCTTCAATGGCAACGAATTTCAGACCAGGGAATTTCTCGAACACACCTTCGCAGACCAAGCTGTTGACATGCGTCATATAATTGATCGGCAGGATGTTGTGCCATTCCATATAGCGTGTAGGGATGCCTGACGGCGTCGGCGCACCCGCGGTTCCGCGGCCTTCCGTGCCGGGATGAATGGCAATCGGCAACCCGTGACGTTCGGCGGCTTCATAAATCGGATGATAGAATCGTTGGCCGTAAGGCATACGGGCGCCGGAAGCCATAATGACCTGAATCATGTCCTTGTTGGAAGCCATTCTGTCAATTTCCTTGGCGGCCGCTTGGGGATCGGAATTGTTGATCAAGATCGACCCCTTGTAGCGAGGGCTGACCTTAAGCCAAGTATTCGAAAGCCAGTCATTGTAAGCTGAGGCTATCGCATTCGCATAATCCGGGTCGACATGCAGGGAAATGCCCAGAATACCCGAACCGGTCAGAATCGCGTAATCAATGTCGTATTTGTCCAAATGGTGCTTTAACATGTACTCCGGATCGGATCCGGCTTCGCCGCCGGAAGGAGGGGTTGCGTCTTTACGCATCACACCGATCGGGGAGTGAAACGGGTTACCGACCCCGGACCCCGTCCACAGCCATTGTTGATGCCACTCTCTTGCCAGATAAGGAAGTAGATTCTCGTTCGCGCCTATAGCGTTATGGACATCTGTATCAATCAATTTAGGCAATTCTTTCATGCTGGTTCGCCTCCGGTTATGGTTTGTATATCCTCATACTAACCAGAATTGAGGCAACGTTGAATAGAGAATAATGTGAAATAACTGGAGTATTGTTTGATTGAAAAAGTCACTTTTCTGCCGATACTTCGTCTATAATGGAATTTGGAATGATATAGCTGTATTTTTGTACTTAAAAAATAAAGAGGTGTGGGTTAACGATGTGGAATACGGAGCTGCTGTCCCAGTTAAATCCCAAGATTATAGAGGTTGTATACCGGGACAAGCCCTTCTGGGAATCCAATGATTATGTGCTGGCCAGGGGCCAGACAGGGATCCATACGTTGGTGTGGGTTGAATCCGGCGAGGGTTCGCTTCGATTGAATCAGCAAGCTTATGAGCTTGTGCCCGGCACTGTTTTCATCATGATTCCCGGACAAGAAATGGTCATTCGGACCGAGCCGACAAATACGCTTCACTTCATTTCTTTTCATTACTATCCGGCATTTGTAACGTGGGAAGGGAAGACGCCGCGGATTTCCGAAAGGATGCCGGACCATTTCCAGTTCAGTCCCATTGTCCAGTTGGAAGTATCGTCCCGTGTAAACCGTTTGTTTCGGGAAGCCTATGAGACCTGGCATGAGAAGAGTTTGGGGTATGAATGGCGGGCGAAGCTCCTGTTTCTCCGGGTATGGAATGAGCTGTCCAAGTTAAACTCCGTGTCGGCCGAAGCCTATGGGGAAGATCTTCAACAGTCGATTGAGCATTGCATGGACTACATGAGAGAGTATTATCAGGAGAAAATCACACGCGGCGATCTGGCGAAAGAAGCGGGATTATCGGAAAGCTATCTCTCCACCGTGTTCAAAAAACATACAGGGATCTCCCCCGTACAGTACCTGAATAAGCTTCGTTTGGATGCGGCCAAAAGATTGCTGCGCACAACAGAGCTGCCCATCGTAGAGGTTGCCAGGCTGTCGGGGTATGCGGACTCGTTCTATTTTGCGCGTATGTTTGCCCGAGAGATTGGGATGTCGCCCAGTGAGTATCGTAAAGCTTAACTGAAAGGCTTATGCATAGGGTATATTTTAATATGATATAAAGTTATAAAATATGGGGTGTGACGGATACTTATTGGAACTGGAATGCTGGGTTATCCCGAAAGCTCAGTGGTTTATTTACAAGTGTTTTTTGAGCATAACGAAAATTATGTTTACTTGATTCTTCGGGATAACCCAGCATCCGCTGAAATGCATGTAATACGTGGCAGTTGCCCAAGCAACATATCCAACAGAGACAAGAATTTTTTTAAGAAAAGGTAAATATGGGTAAAGTATAGGCATTAGCATTCCAAAATGTACCTATCTTAAGGAGAATGACCATGTCATCACTTACTTTACTGCGTGATCCGAAGCAGCGTAAGCTCATGTTCAGCGCGGGACTCAGCTGGTTGTTCGACGCGATGGATGTGGGCATCATCTCGTTCATCGCGGCCGCGCTTGCGGTGGAGTGGAAGCTGGACGGGGAGCAGATCGGACTCCTCGCGGCGACCAACTCGATCGGCATGGCCGTGGGCGCCGCCGTTGCGGGCTCGATGGCCGACCGCTACGGCCGGCGCGCGGTGCTGCTGTGGACGCTGCTGATCTTCTCCGCGGCCAGCGGGCTGTCGGCGCTCGCGACGAGCTTCGCCTTCCTCTGCGTGCTGCGCTTCATCGCGGGCTTCGGCCTCGGCGGCGAGCTGCCCGTAGCGTCCACGCTCGTGTCCGAGTCGGTGCGGCCGGATGACCGCGGCCGTGCGGTGGTGCTGCTCGAAAGCTTCTGGGCGGGCGGCTGGATTCTGGCCGCGCTCATCGCTTACTTCGTCATCCCCGCTTACGGATGGCGCACCGCCTTTGTCATCGGCGCGTTTCCGGCGCTGTATGCCCTGTACCTGCGGCGGGCGATTCAGGATCCGCCGAATTTCCAGCGGCAGCGGGTGAAGCTGCCGTTCAAGCAGCGCTTCGCGTCCGTCTGGTCGGACAAGTACCGCAAGTCCACCATTACGCTGTGGATTCTGTGGTTTACCGTCGTGTTCTCTTATTACGGCATGTTCCTGTGGCTGCCGACGGTGATGGTGTTGAAGGGCTTCACGTTGGTGAAGAGTTTCCAGTACGTTCTCATCATGACGTTGGCTCAACTTCCGGGCTATTTCACCGCCGCTTACTTTATTGAACGTTTCGGCCGCAAGTTCGTGCTTGTCGTCTATCTGCTGCTGACCGCGGTGAGCACACTGTGGTTCAGCAACGCCGATACCGACGGGATGCTGATAGCGGCGGGGATTTCGCTATCCTTCTTCAACCTCGGTGCCTGGGGCGGCATGTACGCTTATACGCCGGAGCTCTACCCGACGGCGATTCGCTCCACGGGCGTCGGTTTTGCGGCTTCGTTCGGCCGGATCGGCGGCGTGATCGGGCCGTATCTGGTCGGGGTGCTGGTGGCGCGTGAGGTCGCCATTGCCTCGATCTTCACGATCTTCTTCGTGGCGATCGTTATCGGTGCGCTGACGGTGTTGTTCTTCGCCAGGGAAACGAAGGGGTTCGACCCCGACAAGGATGCCCCTGTGTTGGTGCCGGCGGAGGGCACGGTACGCTAAGAGATTCGATCCTGTTCGTCAGGGTCGGATTTTTTTTTGTAAACGGAGTTAACTATCTTATTTGCTCATCAATCAACCAATCTCCCCTTAAGCGCGCAAGGCCTTTTGAAGCCAAACGATCCACTGCAACATATGGGCTTCTTGAAATTTTTGGGGATTATAACCGCTTAGCTTATGTATTTGTTCCAGCCTATAAAGCATGGTATTCCGGTGGATACCGAGCATCTTGGCGGACTCTGCAATATTAAGATCGGATGCAAAAAACGCCTTAAGGGTTTCCTCGATTTTGTCATCCCAGTACGCTTTGGACGCTTTAATAAGTTTTTCCTTGGTCTGGCTAGGCAGTTCATGAATGATAAGGGGACCTTGAATCTGGCGGTATGTGAGGACTCGTTCATCCTTGCTTGGGTAGCGAAGCGCCGCTTCCGCTTCTTCAAAGCTGGAACGCACCTCATGAAGCGATTGGATTAAGGATCCGATCCCCATGCGATAGTCTGATGTATAAGAGGTTACAACCTGGCGTACCTGATCAATATTATATGATAACGAAGAAGACGCATTTCCATAGCACAATAATAAGGTTCGATGGGGACGATAGGCGCTTAGGAAGACGGACCTGTCTGCTATCCCCCGACTCATTACATCAAAAAATCTCTCTGCGGTATTAAACTGGAGAGAGGATTCGTGTTCAATCACAATGGCTTGATATGGGGGGGTGATGCTGCATCCAATGGCTTGAAGCCGCTGACGCATATTCCCCTCATCGATTTCTGTACTTTCCACAAGTTCCTTCAGAATCCAGTCGATATGCAGCTGCCTCCATTCCTGCTGCAGCTTCAGTTGGCTCTGTTTAATCATCAGCTCTGTAGTCATCTTCACTAACTGAGCAACCGGTTCAATCTGCTCCATCCTTCCTGAAATTCCAATGACACCAACAACCTGTCCATGAATGATAATCGGTAAATTCAATCCGGGCTGAGATCCCTTCCAGCGGGATTGATTTGTTTCATCGATCAGCAGTTCCTGGCGCTGTCGAATAACGTAAGCTGCCGCGGCGTGATAATGTCCAAGCCTTGATGAGTCGCCGGAAGCGATAATATACCCTCTCGCATCCATGACATTGATGTTGAAATGCGTACGGAACATCGTTTCCCTAACAATCTCCGTCGCTAGCTCATTTGTAATCAAAAAGTTCACCTCGAATGAGTGTTTATATGTGAGTAGTTGTGAGTATTATACAAAAATTATCATAATTTAATATGCATTTGTTGTGCATATGTGCTAATGACTTTATGAAAATTATACTCTAAGATCAATTTATCGGTAATCGGATAGGAGGTCAGCCCATATGAAATTTCTTATCGCATCGGATTCCTTCAAAGGCAGCCTGACTTCTCTACAGGTCGGAAACATCATGTCGCAAGCCATAGTGGAAGAAATTCCAGACGCCCAAGTTAGAATCATTCCGATGGCGGATGGAGGGGAGGGCACGATCGATGCCGTAATTGGCGCCGGTCGAGGAGACCTGATTCCTGTGTCTGTTACGGGCCCCCATGGAAGTAAGGTGATTTCACATTACGGAAAACTACATGCGCATGGGGCACAACCTGAGGCGGTAGTTGAGATCGCCAATATTTGCGGATTAACGATGGTAGATGAGGGGCATAGGGATCCGTTAATGGTGTCCAGCAGGGGACTTGGAGATATGCTGGTTGCTTTACTCGACCAAGGAATCCGGCATGTTGTCGCAGGCTTGGGAGGAAGCGCATGCAATGACGGCGGTATGGGAATGCTGGCTGCCCTTGGCGTACAATTTTACGATGAGCTGGGACATGAATTATCCGGCAGCGCCGCGGATTTGCTAAGAGTTGCTTCTGTCGACTGGAGCCGAATGGATCGCCGTATTATGGATACCGAGCTAATCATTGCCAGTGATGTAACCAACCCTTTAGTGGGTCCATCCGGAGCCACGCATGTCTTTGGTCCGCAGAAGGGACTCCTTCCCGAGATGATTGAGCCGTTAGATCAAGCTATGGTTCGATATGGAAGACTGCTGGAGGTTGGAAACGGCCGCGATTCTGATCAATCACTCCTGCTTTCCCCTGGCTCCGGCGCAGCGGGAGGACTTGGTTTCGCTCTACAAATCATAGGTGGACGTATCGTTCCGGGAGCTGAGAAAGTTGCTGAACTGACGGGGCTGAAGAATGCCGTCCGGGAAAGCGATTGGGTCCTGACAGGGGAAGGCAGGAGCGATTACCAAACGCTCTGCGGCAAGCTTCCCAGCTATGTGAGCACATTGGCAGCGGAGTCTGGAAAGCCTGCGGTGCTTATTTCCGGCAGTCACGGTGAAGGCGTCGAGTCGCTGTACGCTCATTTTGCCGGTTGTTTTGCCACAGTGAATAAACCGGCGACACTCGCACACTGTATGCAAGAGGCTGAGAATCTATTACGGCAATGTACACGAAATGTGGCACGGTTAATTGATGCCAGTCGAAAATTCAGATAAAAGGAGTTCTTCCCCATGAACATTGTTGTGCTAGATGGATATACCTTGCAGCAAAATGACCTTAGTTGGGCACATCTGCAAACCTTAGGTGATGTAACCGTTTATGATCGAACCGCATCCGAAGAGATCCTAACCAGAGCTCAAGACGCAGATATCATTTTGACCAATAAAACACCTCTAACAGCTGAAACACTGGAACACTTGCCCCGGCTTCGTTACATAGGCGTTCTAGCCACCGGCTACAATATCGTTGATGTGGAAACAGCCCGCAAACGCGGGATACCCGTGACCAATGTGCCTGCTTATGGGACGAATTCCGTGGCACAGTTCGTATTTGCGCTGATTCTTGAGCTCGCTCAGCAGGTAGGGAAGCATGCTTCTGCCGTTGCTTCGGGAACATGGGCTAACTGCCCCGATTTCAGCTTCACGTGCACACCATTAATGGAGTTGGCTGGCAAAACGATCGGGCTGATCGGGCTCGGTAAAATCGGAAACCAAACAGCGGTGATCGCCCGCGCTTTTGGGATGAAGGTCATTGCTGTAGGCAGTGGACGCAGATCACCTGCGCCTGTCGAAGGTATAGAATGGGTGGAGTTGCCGGAGCTGCTGACACGTTCCGATGTTATAAGTTTGCATTGCCCACTTACCCCGGATACATTCGAATTGATCAATAAAGATCGGCTTCAGCTTATGAAATCTACAGCATATATAATCAATACATCACGAGGACAGATTATTGTGGAGCAGGACCTTGCCGATGCGCTCCATAACGGAGAGCTTGCAGGCGCCGCTTTGGATGTACTGTCTGTAGAGCCTCCTCATCCGGATAATCCGCTGTTACACGCACCAAACTGCATCATAACACCGCACATTGCCTGGGCAAGTAAAGAGGCGCGCGAGAACCTGATGGACGCTGCTGTTGAGAACGTGCGTCAGTTCCAGGCGGGGACACTGATTAATGTGGTTAATTTATAAAATAAATCGTGAAAATTGGAACCCAAAAGACCTGGCGCATGCGTCCTGCGGCAGGTCTTTCTGTGGGATGTCATCCTTTGCGCTATCCCTTGCGATATGCACTGGGGGACAGTCCAACTTCGCGAGTGAACAGCTTGGAGAAATAAAGGGGGTCCTCGTAACCTACCTCGGACGCCACCTCGGATATCGGAGCAAGTCCGCTGAGCAGGAGAATTTTGGCCTTGTCCATTCGGACCTTATGCACATATTTCACATAGCTGTAACCCGATATTTTCTTGAATAATAAGGCAAAGTAACTGACGGACATGGAGCAAATACGCGCCATCTGGTCCCGGTTGACAGGCTGCTTGTAATGGTCATGTATGTGCTCTATGGCCTTTCGGATGGCTTCCTCGGCTCTCAGTACCGCCAACGACGGAGCCGCTTGTTTCTTCTCCATCCCACCCAGCAGCTCCATTAGGAGAATTCGGGACCGCCATTCATACCCGGGCTGCTTCCCGTTCCATAACTGATGCAGCCTGCGAAACTGCTCCTCCGCCCCGGACACGGGATCCAGCGCCAGCATATGAGGCATAGGGATCCCGGATCCGGATTCCTTGGAGGAAATGGACATTCCTTCCCACTGCGCCAGCCGATAGTCGAAATGCACGGCAACGTATAGCAGCGGATTGGCTTCATTCGTCGTAAATTTCATGCTGCTGCCCGGCGGTGAAATCTGGTAATAGCATCCGGGGCCCAAATCATAGGAATTCCCGTTAACCTCCAAAACGCCATATCCCCGGACGACAAAACCCAGATTGCACATCCTGGTGGAGTGGATGGTCACTTGATAGGCGTGACTGCGCCAATGCTCCTCATCCCGGAACAATATATCATGAATCCGGGGGGTGAAACGATTCATAAAATCCTGGTCCATCCTGATCCCTCCATGCGTAAGCATGAAACATTAGAGCGCTACTCTACCATTATAAAGTCTACGCCAATCGAATCAAGGTCAATTCCAACGGCTTGTATAAGCGCTGTATATACGATGAACACGTTCATTCATCTTGTTCTTGAGGAACCCATTGGCCTCTTTAATGTGAGTCTTCAGGGTGATGATCAATTCGAAATTCGGATCGGAGAACCTTCCGGTAACAACCTCGTCGATCTGCGGTCTCCACTCTTCATATTGGTCAGCAATCCGCAGGGCGGCCATCATGGAAAAGCTGAAAAATTGGAAATACAGTTCTGTCCGGTCAAAAATAAACTCATCATTGCTGCTGTCAGCCTCAAGCGTCTCCATGAACGTTTCATTTCTCATGAAGCGCATTAACTCAGGCATGATTTCAAGGTCTTTCAGACGCCCCAGTAAATAAATAGCCGCGAAGAGATGAGGTTGGTTGTATTTACGGCTGGTTCGCGGCAAATATAAATCCCGAGAATAAACAATTTCGCGCAGGACGGGCAGGGATGCGCTTTCCCCCATTAAGCCCAGTGCAAGCGCACTGTTCTTCCGGAGCAGAGGCTCGTCGTGTTGATCTGTCCACTCCTTTAAAGAAGCTATGATAGAGCCGCCCAATCGCTTCGCTGACCAGATGGCAATCCCCGGTTTATCACCTGAGAGGCCCTCTTTAATGGCTTGGGGATCTGTCAGCCACTTGGAAGCTGGAATCGGCTTCCGTTCATGGTCCTCTTGGGGAGTAATCTCTTGGAATTCCAAAGTTTGCCCGACCTTCAGACATTTCGTCTCGACCAGTAATTCCTTCAGCTTGGCATAGGGAACTTCCTTGACATGCACATGATCCCGAATGGCCAGGTAGGCGATATTGGCGGCAACCTCACCGGATTTTTCCATATCCCTCTTCTGACGGATCGCGGAGGCAATATCGTGATCCAGCGAAATACAGCGTCCCGCCGCGAGCAATCCGTCAAACCCCTGGGGAATTAACGCCCCCATAGGAACCGGAACATTCATGTTTGGTCCGAACAGACTCGCCGCGACCAGCCAATCCTGCTGATTTTCGCTTTCGAATGCCATATCTTTTCCGTGATTGTCCAGATTGGAGAAGCCAAAGAATACAGGCTCCGCAGTTAATCGGTCCTCCAGCACATCCGCAAACGTGACCCGTTCTTCACCGACGATTCTGCGGCTCTCCCGAATCCCCAGTAAAGCAGCCGTTTTGAGCAGGAGCGCTTCCCCGGTGAAAGTCTCTTGCAGATGCGTACCGAGCAGATTGGAGTCGATAATCGCCTGGGTCACGCTGTCGGGATCCGCAACATGAATGTAGCCGGAATCGGTATAGAAATTGCCCACCGCTCCGTTCGGGTAGAGCTTCATCTGAACATTCGAGAACGGCTGGCATTCTCCGTCAAGCTCTCGTCCCATATCCAATGCACAACCGGCAAGTTCACAAACCTCCGCATTGCCCGTACTGTCTATAACAACGCTTGCTGAGGTCCGGTGAATACCGGCCGGGGACACCCAGCATAAGCCTCTGACCTTGTGCTCATCCCGGTAAACCCCGATTACAAACGATTCGTAGCTTACCTCCGTACCGGCTTTTACTGCTTGGGTATCCATAATCCAGTTCTTGATCTCAGCATGGACTCCTTGGAACGGGGCGAAATCGTCCTGCCTCTGATAAGCAGCAACCTGACTGTCGATATCCTCAAATATGCCGCCGCGGTTCCCATAGTAGTACCCCACGACGCCGCCGACAGTTCCTGTCCCTCCCATGCAATTCAGGCGCTCAATACCCAACACGCTAAGGCCTTTTCTGGCCGCGGCAATGGCAGCCATGGAACCCGCTGTCCCAAGCCCTACCACTATGACATCATAATGCTTCTCGAATACACCGTCTGCGGGTAAAGCTATAATGCGGCCATCCCGTTTCTCCATGAGCTGCATGATTAGAAGCCCCCTTTCCCATAATGGAAGCCTTGATCGAAGGCTTCAAGAGGGGATGCGTAATAAGCCGAGGGAAGCCATTCCCATCCTGGAGCGATCTGTTGGCAACTGTCCTCGTACTCTATATCAAATTCCTCCGCATGTGTGACGAATGCATACGGCTGCAGCGAAAGCGGCCGATTCAACCAGAATTGGAATAGTCTGTTCCTTGCTGAAATCCAGTCTTCATGGGGATCCAGCGGAAATCGGAGGAAGATTTCGGAATCAAACCGGCCGCGTCGAGTTTCATATCCCTCGATCTCGGCAGCATCTAAGTCCTTCGTCTTTCCCTTGATCATGACATTCAGGCTCTTTGCCTTCACTCGAAGGCATTCTGGCTTGGTGGAGCAGGGGATAGAAGTATCCACTAAAGTGTCTGTTGTTATGCTCCTGAGTCCCGAGGCATCATAGTACAATACCTTAAATTTCCCTTCCTGCCTGCTGACGTCTACAATGGAAGACTGCATTCTCACTTGGAGACGGTGTTCCTTAATGTGCTTAATCATGACAGGCATTAACCCGGGAAGGTGGAGGCTGCCTTCTTCACTCATGATGTTCCGAAGCATTAGTTCTTCACGGATCTCCCGGCTGGTTGAAGATTTCTCCGCGGAAATCCACGGGCGGTTCATCTTGAAGCTTCGGATAAACTCGCTGCCGACGCTGTTGCCGGACTCCAGCACCACGGCTTCGGCCCCCTTGGCGGACGCCAGCCCCAGGCCCAGCATGGACGCTCCTATAATCAAATTCGGTACGTGGTCAACTTGTTGCATATGCCAAACCCTCCTGCTTTGTGTCCCCTGAAATGCTTAGATATCAAGTTATCAGGGGGGTTAGGATGTGATATATGCTCCATTATACGCCGGGTCCACCAGGAGTAAATGGACGATCCAAGTTGAAATATGGAGGATTCTCCACTCATATCAAAGGCTTGTTACGCAAAGAAGATCCGATCCTGTGATCAGGATCGGATCTTCTTTGCGTGCATAGCTATCGGCTATATTTCTTCCCCTGCGATAACTGTTGTTTGCAAACTTCGCACTCTGTCTTTATGTTGTTCGCCCCAGTCCTTCATCAGCAGTATGATAGGCTCCAAAGTTCTCCCAAACTCCGTGAGAGAATATTCTACTTTGGGAGGAATCTCTTTATATACCTCGCGATGAATGATGCCGTCCCGCTCCAATTCTCTTAGTTGTAGAGTAACCATACGCTGAGTCATATTAGGCTCCAATTTTCGAAACTCATT
Organism: Paenibacillus swuensis; assembly: GCF_001644605.1. NCBI lineage: Bacteria > Bacillati > Bacillota > Bacilli > Caryophanales > Paenibacillaceae > Paenibacillus > Paenibacillus swuensis. The sequence goes on from NZ_CP011388.1 coordinate 1,068,885, forward strand.
GAACCGTTTTGTGCCGTCAATGAGATGATATAGGAGGAGACCTTTCCACTTACCGCCGATGACATCCAATGTGATTTCCACAGGACATCCTTCAAAGTTAGAAGAATCATCAAATTCAATCTTTCGATTTCTCATGTCGATCACTCCTAATAGTATACTCCTTGATACTATATGCATTGAATGTGCGTACTTACTATATTTCAGTATACAACTTATACTGAAGTCATATAAGGCGGTAAGCAGGTTTTAACTGACTTGTCCGTACAAAAGGAGCGAAATAACCATGTTCAATTCCCATTCTGCAACCCGCAAAGGCGGGCACACCGTCGCCGTATTCGGAGCCACAGGCCATACGGGTCAGTTCGTCATTACAGAATTGCTGCGCCGCGGGTTAACGCCGATTGCAATCGCGCGCGATGAGAAGCGCTTGTCTGCGTCAGGGTTTCAAGATCGCAGCGTGGAGACGCGAGTCGCCACGATTAATAGTTCCTCGTCGCTCGATCAGGCCCTTGCAGGCAGCGCGGCCGTCATCAACTGCGCCGGTCCGTTCCTGGATACGGCGGTGCCTGTTCTGGAGGCGGCTTTGCGGGCGGGCATTCATTATCTGGATGTCACAGCAGAGCAGATGAGCGCACTGGAGCTCTTTGAACGATATGCAACTCCTGCGCGCGACGCCGGTATCATTGCCGTACCCGCCATGGGATTTTACGGAGGGTTGGGTGATATGTTGGCCACCGCCGCGATAGGGGACTGGACCGAGGTGGACGAGATTAATATCTCCATTGCCTTGGACAGCTGGGAGCCGACTCAGGGAACGCGTCTAACCGGAAAACGCAACACACATCGCAGGCTACATGTTACCGACGGAAAGCTGGCGCAACTGCCTGATCCGGCGCCGACGGCTTCATGGCAATTTCCCGAACCTTTCGGCATTCAGGAGATTGTTGAACTGCCGTTTACTGAAACCGTCTTGATCCCGCGGCATGTGCAGGTTTCCGCACTTCACTCTTATTTGAATTTAACGCCGCTGCGCGATTTGCGCGATTCATCTACCCCGCCGCCGACGCCATCCGACGACACCGGACGTTCAGCGCAAATTTTCATGGTGGATGTAGTTGTCCGCAAGGGGACGGAAACACGGCGTGTCATTGCGCAGGGTCGCGATATCTATGCGTTTACAGCGCCGCTTGTTGTCGAAGCGACATTGCGCATCCTGGGCGGCGAGGCTGAAGAACGCGGTGTTCTTGCGCCTGGTTCCATGTTCGATGCGCTGAACTTCTTGCAGTCCCTGGCCCCGAGTCATCTGACGTTCGACGTGATTTCCGCGGGCGATCCCCGGAGCGCGGTGCTCGGTCACCAGTTATAACGCGCTGACTTTAAGCTGGTACTCATCCAATCTAAGGAACCCAGTTAACGCTAAATTGACGAATCGGGCAACGGTGGAATTGTAACGAACTGAGGCAACGCTATTAGGTTGAGATAACCCTGATTCATGCTGATTATAGCAAAATAAGGTGACTGGAGTTCCTTAGAATAGAAATGGGACGAAAAACGGGCAATTAGCGTGTCTGAGATTCCTTAGCGGGCTAAGGTCGATCGTTTCCGGCCAGGAGCGGCGCCTCAGTGGAGGCCAAAGTTGCAACGGAAGCCCAGCAAACGCCACCGTCACCGCAAACGCAACCGTGACCACCGCGACCACTACCAAACTGCGGCCGAGACCGCCGCAGCAGCGACCACCGCCGAACCGCAACCTCAACGACCACCGTCACCACAGCGGAATACTCCACCACCACCAAACCGCGGCCGCCGCAGACATAGCAGCGACCACCGCCGAACCGCAACCTCAACCACCACCGTCACCACAGCGGAATACGCCGCCATCAAACCGCGACCGCCGCAGCCGCAACGCGTCTCACACTAACCACACCGCTAACAGAATCGGGATCGCCACGATTACCGCACTGACTACCCACACCGCTGGCCTGGCATTGTTGACGGTCCAGCCGACGCCGAATCTTTTTTCAACAAACAAGGAAGGGTCCTCGGGGTTGTAGTACAATACACCCAGCTTCCAGAAGCGGTCGTCATCCACCTGGATGTTACCGGTCTGCTCACCGTCCCGGGGCAGCTTGATGCGGCTGCCGCCTTGGCCGGTTGTAAACGACAGCCAGATGCTGTAAATCAGAATGATGCCAACGATCCCGAGTGAAACAGAAATGACAATGGTATGATCCCATGTGAACAGGAAGTTCAGCTGAACAAAGTAAAATAAACTCACGAGCAGGAATCCGATAATGAACATGTAGCGTTCCATGATGTTGCGAAACAGCACGCTGCGCATGTGGGAGGTTTCCGGATCGGCGGGGTCAATCTGCTGCTTGGCGCGGGTGATGGAGTAGTGGATCAGGATATGCATTATGAGGATGAAGCTTTGGACAGCCGCCGGGAACAAAATATTTCTGTACGATTTATCCTCAATCCGCAGGGGTTGGCCGTTCAGATCCAATTTCATAACCAGCTTCGCAGGGAAATCATCATAGAACAACAGCCCGGTAGCAACCGTTGCCGCCACTACGAGAATATGGGGGATATACCACAGGGCGGACAACCTCGAACGGGGCGTCTTCCTGTTCATGTTGACGACGATCCGTTGAAGCTTCGGATCCATCCAGTTTTGAGCTGTTTTCAGCACCCTCATTCTGCGATGAAACCAAGTGTAAAGTAAGAAGGAGAAGAGGGTCAGCGCGAAAATGTGCACAAGGAGAAGGATCATTTGGCCAGTCTCGCTTAAACTCAATAACGTATGGAACAGGATCAGAGAACCCGGAATCAGCATGCTGCCAAGGCCGTTCGTCCAGGCATATCGCTTCCGCATACGGCGCAGTTCGGGAGAATGATAGATCTCCTCGGTAACGGATACACCGAAGCTCTCGGTCTTACGGGTTAAATAGGGCGTAAAGGATAGCAGTACCACCGTTGGAATATAGATGATGCAGAGAATCAGGATAACAATCAGACTCATGCAGACCAACCTCCTTGTTCTTAGTTCAAAATGTCCCGATATACCGCCCTATAAAGCTTCTCGAAATCATCCTCGGACAACCCCTTGCAGATCGCTTCGGAGATCAGCGGCCGCAGTTCGGCTTGGATGCGCTCCAGGTCCTCTTCCGTGGCGGCCGGGATTGGATCCGGGTTGACGATAACCCCGCTTTTGCGGTGAACCTGAACATATCCGCCTTGCTTCAGCAAGTTGTAGGCTTTGTTCACCGTGTGCAAGTTCACGCCGATGTCGGACGCCAGGCTGCGTACGGAAGGCAGGGGCTCCCCGGGCTTAAGCTCTTTCCTGGCAATGCCTTCCATAATCTGGTGCAAAATTTGCGTGTATATGGGTACTTCCGATTGCAGATTCAGTTGAAGATACACGGCCACACCTCGATAAATTGTTATATTTGTTATACATATAGTATAACAGATCTGTACACCAGTCAATACAATATCTTTACTATGTTCAACAGAAATAGAGCAGTACAAAACTATTCATTAGTTTCGTACTGCTCTATTTCTATTGTTATTAGCTTAGATTGTGTAATTAGCATGTTAATCTTTATATGCATTCCCTCGACTCGAAATTTTCAATACGAGGATGATCAGTTGTTTATCAACAATCTCATAAATAATTCTATAATCACCGACCCGTTTCCTGAACGGTCCTTGCCTTCCTTTTAAGCGCTTTACTTCAGAGGCATGAAATGGATTTTCAGCAAGTTCTATGAGCGCATCACGTATTCTGCGGCGAATAGTCGCGTCTTGTTTATTTCACCATAATAAAAGTCATTCTTGTCACAGAATCACCCCCTCAGTCGTTACATGTTCAAACACGCGGAGAGGATGATTGAAATGACAAGAACGGATGTAGCGATCGTAGGCGGAGGGATCGCGGGATTAACGGCTGCGATCTATGCGGCGCAAGCGGGGAAGCGGGTCATGGTGCTGGAACAGCAGAAGCAGATGGGCGGAAGAGCGGCCACGAACCAGAAGGAAGGGATGTATTTCAATCTTGGGGGACATGCGCTATATAAGGGCGAAGCTTACGATGCGTTTAAGGAATTGGGGTTGCGGCTGGAGGGAAGCGCCCCTTCCGTAGATGCTCATGGGTTATGGAAGAATGAGTTACGGACGATGCCGATGAGTGTCGGTTCCTTATTTCAAACGCCGCTTCTGTCGTGGAAAGGCAAGCTGGAGTTGGCCAAATGGCTCGCGAAACTGGGTAAAGCGGACACAAGTGTGTGGAACCGAATCAGTGTACGGGATTGGATTGAAGGAGAGCTGCGCGATCCTATGCTACGAAACCTGTTCTACGCTTTGCTGCGAACAGCAAGCTATGTAGTCGCGCCGGAATTGCAGTCGGCGGGCCCCGTTCTTAAGCAACTGCAACATTCGCTGCAAGGCGTGCTGTACGTGGACCGCGGTTGGGGAACCCTCGTGGAACAACTTCGGGAGCTTGCCGTTCAATCCGGCGTAACCTGTGTCACCGGTTGTAAAGTCGTTTCCGTGGAACATCAGAACGGGAAAGTGCAGTCGATTCTAGACGAAGACGGACGCAGCATTGAGGCAACGCATGTGATTATGGCCATACCGCCGTCAGTGGCTCATAAGTTGGTGCCCCATGCGGATCGGACCGCCCTGGACACTTGGGTCAAGCAAGCGATTCCTGTGACTGCGGCCTGTCTGGATGTGGGACTAAGCCGTCTTCCGAAGCCGGAGCATTCCTTCATCTATGGCTTGGATCTCCCTGTCTTTCTCACGAATCAATCTCGCAGCGGTAAACCGCGCGCAGCTATCCTCAGCGATAACGGGGCTTACTCGGTATGCTTGCTGAAATATCAAGGTCCGCAAACGGATGCGAAGCAGGATGAACAAGATTTAGAGCGGGTGCTGGACCTTGCCCAACCCGGCTGGAGAGATGTGCTGGTAGCCAGACAGTACCTGCCGCGGATGACCGTTGTGCATGACTTTCCGCATATGAAGCGGGTCGTAAATCCAGGTCCTGCTGTACCGGAGATCCAGGGACTCTACGTAGCAGGGGATTGGGCTTCCCACGGAGAATTACTGGTCGACGCATCGGTGGCGAGTGCCAAACGAGCCGTTGAACATCTTGTAGCGGCAGAGCACGCAATCACTGTCACCGCATAGAGAGGAAGTGCATGAATGAGTACGGAAACGATCTATACCGCTTATCAGCCTATGCTGTTTTCCTTGGCCTACCGGATGTTAGGCAGTGTGATGGATGCGGAGGATATGGTGCAGGAGACGTTCATCACCTTTGAACGGCTGCCGAATAACGAGGAGATTGAGCATAAGAAAGCTTATCTGTGCCGGATGGTTACCAATCGCTGCATAGATCTCATCCGCTCTTCGGCTAAGCAGCGCGAAGTGTATGTCGGGCCATGGCTCCCGGAGCCGCTGCTGGACTTGAGAGACCGGGCGGATGACCCTTCCGTGCAGTATCTGCAGGAAGAATCCATCTCCACAGCCTATCTGCTTCTGCTGCAACAACTGAACGCTACGGAACGAGCGGTGTTTCTGCTGCGCAAAGTGTTCCACTACTCTTATGAAGAAATTGCGGATATGCTGGGCAAAAGCGTGCCGAACTGCCGCCAGATCGCCCGCCGCGCCAAGAACAGTATTCATTATGAGCCTGCCGAGCAGCCGTCGGTGTCCGTCCTGGAGTCCAAAGTGAAAGAGTTTGTAGATTCTATTATGAATGGAAACATCGACAAGATTCTGGAACTGGTTCGCGAGGATGTTGTGTTCTATTCGGATGGAGGCGGGAAAGTCAAAGCTGCCGGTGTCCCTATATACGGAGCTGCCAGCGTAATTCAATTGATGCAGAGTTTGCGGAAGATGTACACGGGGAAATTCACGTGTACGTTTACAACGGTTAACGGCTCGCCGGGACTGATTTTGACTATTGATGAACAACAGTCCTATGTTTACTCGTTCGCTTGGAGCGGGAATCAGATCCAGAACATCTACGCGGTGGCCAACCCCGATAAATTGCGGCATTTGAAGGGGTAATTATTAACCAAATAAACCAAGGATAGTGCCCTTGACGGGGCACTATTCGGCGTTCACGATGACGGTACCCTCCCAAGTTCCTGCAGGCAATTCCACCTCAATCGTGCCGGTATGCAAGATGCGATGAGAAAGTTGCATCCCCCGATGATCCCTAGCCGCATAATCGCCAACCGTTTCTTCTAATACAACCAGCATGATGGCGGGATCGTCATTGGTTTTGATAAGGTCCGCCTCCACATGGAGCTTACCCTTGTATCGGATATCCCTGAACCAAGTGTCAAATCCGCCTGTAACGGTTCCTGGTCGATACAAGGCTGTAAACCAATGGACTACCGGACTGGATAAGCCGCTGAAATGATGCCACCCTCCGCTTTTGCCGGTCTCAATAATGAAATGCTCCGCCGTGTTATAGTTGTCTTCTACGGAATTTTTCCACACGTCAAGCGCTGTTCGGGCGATCTGTTCCGCAAACTCCCCCTTGCCTAGATCGAGCAGCGTTTTCCATATGAACCATTGATGAGGCATCCAAACACAGCCGTTCCAATATCCGTCTGATACATAATAAGGCGCGCTCTGGTCCACGGTGGAAAGCCCAAGCTTGCTCCAGATGCGTTCAGGATCAGACAAGTTGGATACAATTCGTGCTGATTGTTCCGGTGTAACCGCTCCGGCAACGAGAGGCTGCACGCCGTCTAAACCCATATTATAGTTCTGTCCGCTCTCGTGTTTGTAGATAGTGGTTGGGTGACCGTCCTGATCGTGAAGAACATATCCGAAATAACCGGAGGTTTCGTCCCAAGCATACTTGTGCAAAGCTTCAGTCCACTCCAGGATGTCTTTATCGTATCGCTCGATATCATGTTCCATGCCGCATAGTTCCAAAGCCGCCATACGCATGATTTTCGCAATTCGAATGCCGTGAGAGGTAGTCACCGCGGGCGCGATCCGATCGGCCAGCTTCTTGGAATGCATGTCATGTTGCGCCGGATAATCGTCCCAGCCTCCGGAATTGTAGAAGTATGCAAAAGGATTTAATAAACCCGAGTGGAAGCGGCGCATCTGTGACCCTGCCTGATGTCCGGCATAGAACAGATAATAATCGCGCAAACCGGCGTAAAAGCGGGCGAGCGTTTCTTTGGAGCGTGTCTGATTCCATAATTCCATATACAAGTAATGCTGAACAGGCAGAACAGTACCATGATGAAGGAAGGAAGCATGAGGATCATCCGCGTCCATAACATAAGTGTTCAGGGCATCGATAGCACGTTCTATACTGAAATTAGCCATCCCGATCCCAATAAAGCCAGAATCCCAAGTATACAGAGAGTCCCAGAATCGCCCGGGCGTAAAGTGTCGGATATAAGAACGACGAACATAGATGGGATAGACAACATTCTGCATCATGGCAGCGATCATCCGCTGCTGACTGAAAGCATAAGTTTCGCCAGCGCTGAGAGTCTGCAGTTGAATGGCTCGTCCTCTGCGATCCTCATAATGGGATTGACAAATGTTTAAATCTGCCGGGAAGTGGGATAGCTGCCGCAAAACTTCATCCTTGGAGCCGCTGCATACAAAGGCGAATATAGCTCGGGATGAATTAGGCTGCACATTCACAGGCCTCAAGTATATCTCGGTATAGTGACCTTCCTTGTTCCCGACAAACTGTGTTGTTCCGTTCCTGCGGGAGTGGATCCTCAGAAATTCATCCAGAGGCTCATGATGGATTTCTCGGATGACAGCAGGCTCATACAGCCAAGCCAGTCCGTAATATACGTCCGTATGGTCATACTTAAGCAGAATACTATGCTCATGGGGACCCTGAATTCGCTCAGGTACCAGATTCCATCGGGTTTCCTCCCAATAAATCTGTTCCGCCAATACGTCTTCCGTCAGAACAAAGCCGTCGAGGTACATCTCATCGCCATATTCAGAACATAAGCGGAGTTCATAGCGTCCGGCGGGAAGGGTTCCCATAGCGAGTGAGTCTCGAGCCAGTTCACCGTTTCCCTCCAGCGCAATGGAGCGGGTTTGAACAGAGTTGTGCTCGGAGGCAAGTTGTATGTGCACACCTAGAGTGGAGAGAGGTTTACCCTTGTATCGAATCAGCAGGATTGCTTCTTTCAGGGGAAATGGAATATGAATGTCGTATTTCAAAGTATCCTGCGGATCTTTACCGAATCGCACACCGGACCCTTGAACAAACCCATGGTCCCGATGTTCGCCGCGAAGCTGTCCGCCCGAGATAAGCTTGGTATTCTCTAAAGCATCTGTATAATGAATATTTGAGTAGTCGAGGGCATCGATCCAATTTACTTCGGGTGGTAATACTGGATTACCTGGACGAAGAGGCATGTACCCATGCAATTTATGAAGCATATTGTGCGGATGCAGCGAAGCAAGAAAGTGAATGGATAAACTCTGCAACTGAGGGGTTTGATTCGTACATTCACAGCGGATCAGTCTTGAGCTTGAAGTCCACTCTGAGAACGAAACATCGCAGAAGACGCGGTCTTTCCATTCAATTTGATGACGGTGACTGTAATAGGTTAAATCGTCAGATGCTTCCGTTGGATGATATCCGCAGTCGATCGAGCCGTGCGGAAGCAATATTTTGTTGCGAAACACGCCGGGAGCTGCAGTGAGATCGAAGCGCAGCCCGGTTTTTTGATTCGTGACATGAGACACACCGGCATAATCCTTAGAGTAAGGTCCCCATTCAGGCAGTCGGGAATCATGATTTTTCTTAGGCGGAATCACTTGGCACAACCTCCCTCTTTCATGCTCCTCAGTTTACAGGGAAAAGAGCGGCCTAACCATTCCGGGGTCTGTTCAAAAATTATCGAATTCTGTTATCAGTAAATATGGGATGTTGGAGGGGCAGCTATAATTATGGACATTTACGAAGAGAATATCGAGTATTTAACGCCATTGTTGTCCGCCAAAGTGGTCCGTATTCACAAATCAGGCAGTCGTGATCTGACCCGTTGGAATATTCATGATGAGACCGAGATCATTTATGTTCTTGAAGGCGGTATGGATATGTTCATTGAGCAAAAGCCGCATACTCTGCTTACGGGGGATGTGCTTCTCATTGGATCCAGACAACTGCACCGATCCCAAAAACACGAAGATGATCTTCAATATTTGGTGCTCCAGTTTGATATCAAGCAATATTTTGACCGGAATACGATGATCTACCTGCCTTATTTCAACAATCCTTTGCGGCCCATTTCATTAAGGAATGGAATTCTGGCCTCCAGCCGCAAGTTACGAAGCGCGATCGGACAGGACATACTTGGCATTGAGCGGGAAGCGAAGCATAAACTTATGGGTTTCGAAATGGCCATCTCGAATGCGATTCGCAATATTCTGTTTCAAATCATCCGAGCGGATCCGGAAACCGCCATGGTGTCTCCTTTGTTGGAGAGGCTGCAACCTGCTTTGGAGTTCATTGAAAATCATCTGTCCGAGAAAATCACCACATCCGAAGTCTGCCGGCAATTGAATTTAAGTTATGATTATACGGCGCATCTGTTCAAAAAAGTGATCGGTCTTCCTATGGTCGATTATATAAACTATAGAAGAATCAAGTTGGCGGAGATTTTCCTGGTCACGAGGGATATTTCGGTAGCGCAAACCGCGCAGGAGGCAGGTATTCCGAATTTGCCTCACTTCATTCAACTGTTCAAACGCTGGAACCAAATGACGCCAAAAGCTTATCAACTGAAAATGAATACGACCGTCACTATGCAACAAACGATCCGCAGAGAGGAACCTGAACGATGATTCAAACTGTACTATTAACGTTGCTGGGCGTAACGGTACCTTTATCCATTCCCGTAATAGCCGGCATGCTCCTGAAGAAGTATCAAAATCTCGATACGAAACCATTGCTTACTCTCTATCTCTACTTCCTGACGCCCGCGCTCATTCTGGACAGTCTCAGCAAGGCGAAGCTTTCGTATGGGGATGTCTTTCAGACGTTGGCATTCAGTGTGCTGAATTTGCTCCTCTTGTGGGCGGCGGCATGGGGCATCGGTAAGGGAATGAAGTTGTCCGCGCCGGAAACCGCGGGACTTACGCTCATCTCTACATTCACGAACAGTGTGAACTACGGCTTGCCGTTGGTGCTGCTGGCTTTTGGGCAGATGGGGTTGGATAAGGCCAGCGTGTATGTCATTGCACAGATGCTGATCGTCAACACGGTGGGGGTTTACTTCGCGGCACGCTCCCATTTCTCAGTCCGACAAGCGATTCGCTCGGTGTTCGCTTTGCCGGCGATTTACGCGGCCGTCTTCGCCATGCTCTTGCGCGCGTTGGATCTACAGTTGCCTGTTGGGATTGCCAAAGGAATATCCATGGTCGCCGCGGCCTATGCTCCGGTTGTCTTAGCTCTGCTGGGAGCGCAGATGATGAGCGTCAGCAGGCATAAGCTGGAGGGGGAAGAGCGAAGGACATTCGGGCTGGGCATGGCGGTGCGGTCGTTGCTGTCACCGGTCATTGCGTTGGCAGGGCTGACCCTGCTCGGGATTGAAGGAATCCTCTTCAACGTATTGTTTATTCTGGCCTCCATGCCGGTGGCGGTCAACGCGGTGGTGTTAGCCGAGCGGTATGACGCTTCACCGAAGATCGTATCCGCCTGCATACTCTGGTCAACGTTGTTGTCGTTCGTGATCCTGCCTGTGTATATCGTATGGGTGCAATGAAATACGGCTGTAAACACAACAAAGATGCGGTTCCATCCGATGAGGAACCGCATCTTTGTTGTGCCTGTGAAACTAGTCTTTCTTCTTCATACTAGCTGGCGTGTCTATCTTACCAATCCCGACTTTAAACGTAAGACTGAACAAGGACGCCATGCCTGCCAAGATAGACATCGTGCGAATTACAATAGCTTTCTTCATGCGAATAAACCTCCCCCAATGCATAATGGTCAAAGCCTGAGATATAAATGCAAGAGTGAAAACCTCTTGTTGAAACCAGAGAAAGTTGGATGCCACAATCATGCAGGAAGTATATTTATAGATGTGCCGAAGCTTGGGGGTTATGAGATTCTGTTCGGTGCTCCGGGGGGCATATCGCAATATGAGCAGGAGAGAAACCAAGTCCAGATAACGTATGTAGGGGATATGAAGCAGCAGGACCAGCGGTAATGTAACAAATAACAGGCAAGAAATCAGCAGGCACGCTTCCAAGGAGGAAGCGTGAAAGCCGCCGCTGAATAAGCGCAGCAGGCAAAAACCGAACATGAACAGCAGGGCTTGTCCCGGATGGCCAAGGAAGAAACCAAGCATAACCGTGCCCGCCAACATTAAGATGAAGTGAATCAGAATGCTGATACTGTAAGCCAGCTGATCCTGCGGAACGCTTGGCGTCTCTTTCTCTTCCAAGCTTACCAGATAAGCGGCCGCGCGGTTACTCCAGCCCGTGATCATATATCGAATTCCTTTCTGTAGGTCAAGTGAACCAAAGCCGCTAGGGTTAGTGTTAATGACGGCAGAATGAAGTATAAATACATCGATGAATTCAACAGCCAATACACGACGGTACACAGACTAAGGACGCCCATAATCACAACGTAAGCAATATATAAGTCGGATCCCTTAATCTGTTCCTTCTGACTGAAATTATGAGGCGGGTGCTCTACGGAAGAGAAGCCTAGCCGAAACCGATACGCGAACCAAACGAGTCCGAAGGATACGACATCCGTGCTGAATTGAATTCCGTAAGTTCCTAAATTGTGCAGGCTTTGCGCATCCAAGAGCGATACGAAACCCGTACGAACCAGCAAGGGGAAGATTATAAATTGGATCAACAAGTAAGACATGAATCCGAATGCGCTGAGCAAAATACTCTTAAAGAGACGTATACGTATTACATAACGCATAAATAGAACATAAATTCCGAATTGTATAGCAAGGTCGTATTCAGGTATGCCTAATATGGCTCGATTCACGTAGGAAACAACCGAAAGCACCCCGCATATAAACACGATCTCTTTCACATATTCACGAAGCTGAAACCGGAAGAGGCTAAACATTATGGCGGTCACGGCGAACAAGTCTAGGAAGCCGAATATCAAATATAGTAATATGTCCATTTCATCACCTTAAGGTAGATTATATAGGAAATCGGCAAATTACGTAAGTTACTTTTGTTAACAAATTTACAAAACCTTAACCCTGCTGGAAACGCGCCGGCAGGGGTTTTATGCTTTGTGCAGAAATGTAAGAAAGTAGCAGAAAACATCCGTCTCGAGTCTAGGTTGAAGTACCATCTGGAGGCTGTGTTGAGTCGTAACGAAATTGAGTACTGTTTAGAGAGAGACATCATTAGAATGAATCATACAGAGAAAAAAGGATTTTATATCGGAGGGAAAAATTGAAATGACATGGTTAACGAAATGGGCGTTCGGTAACAAAGCGGCGGTTGGGTTGTTGGTAGTCATGGCACTGGCGGTAGGTTTAATGAGTTACACCTCATTGCCGATGGAGCTGATGCCGGAGGCGGATAATCCGCAAGTGACCATTACGGCTTTAGGGCCGGGGCAAGACGCCAAGTCGATGGAGAAGAATGTAACGGAACCGATCGAGAACGCGGTCGGTCTGATTAAAGGAAAGACGGCAATGTTCTCCACCTCAGGAGACGGTTACGCAAAGGTGGATCTGAATTTTGATGCGAAGACCGATATGAAGGAAGCGACGGCGGAGGTTCAGAAGGCTGTGGACGCGCTGCGGCTGCCGGAGGGCGTGATGAAGCCTTTCGTCATTCAGTTCAACACATCGATGATCCCGGTGTCGCAGATTACGATTGCGTTTGATGACGGCATAACGGACAACAACGTGAAAACGGCGGAGGAAACCATCATTCCGGCGTTACAAAAGATTAAAGGCGTTTCCAACGTTCAGTTTTACGGAAAATCGGCGCCTCAAGTGAGCGTGAAAGCCGATCCGGCGAAGCTGGCGGCTAAAGGTGTGCCGGCGCAGCAGCTGATGGGCGTCCTGCAAGGCCGGAATGTCTCCGCATCGGTCGGGGAGCAGACCCTGGGCGGACAGAGCGGTAATGTCAACGTCAGCGCGACAGTAGACAGCGTCGATACGCTGAAGAAGCTGCCGGTGGCGCCGGGCGTAGCGCTGCAAGACGTAGCGACCGTGGAGCTGAAGCAGGAAGCGGAGAGCGTAAGCCGCTCGAACGGCAAGGACGTCCTGTTCGCGATTGTTACGAAAGAAGCGAGCGCGAACGCGGTGGATGTAGGCAACAATGTGCAGAAGACGATCGATGATCTGAACGGAAGCATCAAGAATGCGGAACTGGCGGTATTTTACTCCACTTCCGATATGGTCGTGACATCCGTAAACAGTATGATGCGCGAAGTGCTGCTGGGCGCATTATTCGCGACCATCGTCATCCTGTTGTTCCTACGGAACATTAAAGCGACATTGATTACAATCGTATCCATTCCGTTATCCCTTGCGGTAACGTTGTACCTACTGAAGATGTCGGGCATCACGCTGAACATCATTACCCTGGGCGGTGTGGCCGTTGCGGTCGGTCGTCTCGTGGATGACAGTATCGTGGTGATCGAGAATATTTATCGTCGGATGCAAAAGGAAACCCTCTCCCGCGAAATGATCGTCAGCGCGGTGAAAGAAGTAGCGCGCGCCATCACTTCGTCCACAATCGTGACGGTAGCGGTGTTCTTGCCGATGGGGCTGCTGCGCGGAGGTTTGCAGGCGTTCTTGCTTCCTTTTGCCCTAACGGTAACGTACTCGCTTCTGACTTCCCTGGTGGTCGCCCTTACGGTTGTACCGCTGCTAAGTTCCTGGTTGCTGAAAAATTCCTCCATGAAGGAGCATGCGCCGTCGAAGCGGTTTTCGGGCTTCCTGCTGTGGAATTTGCGTCATAAATGGGTGACGTTGTCGCTGGCCTTGGTCGTGTTCATTGGGTCGATCGCGGCTTACACGATGATGCCGAAAGGCGCGCTGGACGCGTCGGACGCAAGTTTCATCTCGGTTCAGTTAAAGTATCCGAATGATGTGCCGGTAACCAAGGTGCTGGAGGAAGGCAAGAAGCTGGAAGAGGCTCTGATTAAGCGGGAAGAGGCGGGTACGGTACTTCTGCAATCGGGGAACAGCTCTGAGAATGCCCAATGGGGCCAGGTGACGCCGCCGACGCAGGTGGATTACACGGTCATTATGAAAGAGGGCGCGGATGCTCAGAACTTTATTGATTATGTGAATAGTCAAAAAGGCAGCTATGATGGCGCAACGCTTACCGCCAGCCAAGCGGGTATGTTCGGCAGTTCGTCACCGAATGAATTCATTGACATTGTCGGCGAAGATCCGGAAGCGTTGCGTACGGTAGCCGCACAAGTGGCCTCTTCCGTCGCCAAAGTGGACGGCATCGAGAAAGTTACGAACAACATGGAAGAGACGAAGCCGGTGTTCGCGTTTAACGTGGATCCGACCCAAGCCAATGCGCAAGAAATCGCGATGCAGCTTGGTTCCATGTTGAATCCGATGCCGATCGGACAGATCGACATCAACGGAAACACATCGGCGGTTATTCTGGAGCCGATGCTGCAAGCGAAGACGGAAGCGGATCTGAAAGGTGTAACTCTGATGACAGCGGCGGGTCCTACGCCGATTTCGAAGCTGGCTACGTTTGAAACGCGCAATGAACCGGCGCTGCTGTACCATAAAGAGGGCAAATCTTATGTTCGCGTATCGGCGGAAGTGGATCCGAAGAAAGTGTCCGAAGTGGGCGCGGGCATCAAGAAAGAGACGGATGCCATCAAACTGCCGGACGGTGTGACGTTGTTCGCGGGCGGTGCTTCCGCGGATCAGGCCGGGGACTTCGCGGATCTGGGGATGACGGCATTGATCTCCATCGGCCTGGTCTATCTGATCATGGTATTGACGTTCAAGACCCTTCGCGCACCACTGGCGATTATGTTCTCCTTGCCGCTGGCGGCTATCGGCGCCGTGCTGGGGCTGATCATATCCGGGGTGACGCCTGACTTCACCGCGATGTTTGGCGCGCTGATGTTAATTGGTATCGTTGTTACCAACGCGATTGTGTTGATTGACCGCATTAAGCAGAATGAAGAGACCATGTCCATTCGCGACTCCATCGTGGAAGCCGCGGCGACGCGGATGCGTCCGATCCTGATGACGGCCATTGCCACCATCTGCGCCATGTTGCCTCTAGTGTTCGGACACAGCGAAGAGGGTAGCATCGTGTCGCAAAGCTTGGCCATCGTGGTCATCGGCGGCTTGGTGGCCGCGACGGTATTGACGCTGATCGTCGTACCGGCGATCTACGAGTTGTTCTACATGCGCAAGTCGTCTAAACAGCGTAAAGAGTCCAAGAAGCTTGTGACGCAGACGGCGTTGTAACATTTTGAAACATTAAGAAATAGATAATTCAGCGTACCTTCAACATACCTTCATCATAACTTCATAAGAACTCAACCAAACCTCCATGCTGGCATAATATTCCTCTTACAATAGACCGCTAGAGTATACACGAGACTACTAGTCTACTATGGGTTAAGAGAGACGGAGGAATGGATTGATGTTGGGAGTTATGATGAAGAAGAAGTACGCGGCAATCACAGCTTTGTTGTTGGCGGCGCTTGCCGTATTCGGGATTTGGTTTCAACCTGCGGCACAGACGCAAGCGGCAACAACCTATGATGCGGTATTGTACTTCCCGTTTAACAGGTATCCGCTGACAGGGGACCACGTTCGGGACGCGATTGCTGCCGGACATCCGTCGATTTGTACGATCGACCGCGCGGGTGCGGATCAGAACCGCAGAGAATCCCTTGCGGGTATCCCGACGAAATCCGGGTATGACCGTGACGAGTGGCCGATGGCGATGTGCAGAGAGGGCGGCGCCGGAGCAAGTGTGCGTTACGTGCCTTTGTCCGACAACCGCGGCGCGGGCGCTTGGGTAGGCAACCAACTGTCTCAATACCCGAACGGCAAACGGATTAAATTCATCATGTCTTACAACTAAGCCATTACAAATTTACAAATAGGAGGAGCCCTGGATGCATCAGGGCTCTTTCCCCATTAGGAGGTTACACTTATGACGCTTTCTGGGAAACGTTGGCCGAAACAAGAGTTGGTGGTATCTTACTCGCAACTGGCTATATTTAACACTGGGATGGAGCATCCGTTTTCCGATTGGCGGGACGAGCATATTATGCAAGGGTTCACATGGCGGGAAGGCAGCGTATCCTTCGGAACACTGGCTGACCGGACCAGCGAAGTTGAAGTAGCTATGGGCGAAAGTGTGAGTGTGGGCGAGGATGCGGTGCGTGCGATTGTGGTGCCTTTTGCCGTGGGAGGAGAGGGCATTACGATTAGCAGCATTCTGTCGGCCGCTTATGATATGGAGGTTCCGCAAGGATCGTACGCGCTGCTGTTTGAGGCGGTGCTGATTGATGCGGATGCGGTGGCAGGTCCTGCGGCGCGGTATCGCTTCACGTTCGTGCCGAGTGAGCAGCCGGAGCCGGCCATTCTGAAGCGGGACGAGGAGCTGTCGCCGCCCGAGCCGTTGCTGATGGAAGCGGAAGCGGCTGTGTAAGGGGAGAAGCATCCTGACGAGTGATGTTGGGATGCTTCTTTATTTTGTAGGTGGGTTACATGCGCATAGACGCACCACGAGGGCTAAGGAACTCCATAGCTCCGCGAATGCTAAGTATCCCCATGGAGGCTGAGGAACCCCATAGCCGCGAATGCTAAGTGCCCCATGGACGCTAAGGAACTCCATAGCCGCGAATGCTAAGTATCCCCATGGACGCTAAGGAACTCCACGCACGCTATTTGCTGCAAATTAACACATTTCAGTTTCTAAGGAACTGAGTTAACGCTAATGTGTCTAAAACCCCGGTAGAGTGGACTCATTCGACCCAATAAGGTGGCTACGGTTCCTTAGAATTCCAAAGTGGCAAATGTGAGCGAAATAAGACTGCTGTGGTTCCTTAGAGATAGCTAGTGGGCTACGATGGCTCGGAAATACAACACTTGGTGGGTAATTCGCATTTCCAATCTCTTGATGTATCATCCGCCGGATTGTTTACGAATAGACCCTTACCTCATATAACTCCGCGCAAGGCGAACCGTTCGTTGACTCGACCACTACCCGCAGTCGATCGGCGCGAATGTCTCCCAGCGCGTGACGCAAGGTACGCTTGCGATTGTCAGATTCCCGATGCAGCAGCTGCCACGCGCCGTCCAACCAAGCTTCGATCCGATAATCCCTGGCAAGCTCCGGCATAATGGTGTACGGCGTGCGATGGTGATGAAGGTTGATGAGATCCATGTTCACATCATCGTTCCACGTCAGCTGAATCTGCCCCATTCGCGCAGGCTCTGCCCATTGCAACTCCACCCAGGCTTCCTCCCCGGGCAAGACAGGCTCAGACACCCATAGATTCGGCCCGCCGAATGGTCGCATATAGCCGTTCGTAATCTGAGCCGCCGCATACACATCCTCCACACCCTCCACCTTCATGCAAAAAGGCTGCCTCTGCGTATATTTCATCGTCCATTCCACCACGGGCTGGCGTTGCTGCGACTCTCCGAAATCCGCCGCATGGGCCTGCCCCTGAATAAAGGAGAGCACACCGGTAACCGGCGTATCAGAGACATGCAAGCTGATGTGAGGATTCGATCGGACGATCATAAACAGGTTGACGCCCCCTTGCTCCGGCTGATACGGCAGCTTCACGGTCACCCACTGCAAGTCCCCGCGCACAACCCGCACCTCGTCCGACACCAGCAGGGTGTGCGGAATGTAGTTCTCGCCGCGTCCCGTGTTCCACAGCTCCGCCTGAAGCACGCCGTCTTCCGCGGCGCTTACAAGCAGCCGCAGCTCCCGGATTCCGCGGAACCCGATCGGGAACAGCTGTCCCGCGTCCGCATCCAGAGGCACGGCACGAACCGGCTCCTCAATCGCGATGCGCTTCATCGAGGAGGAGGCCGTAACCGTCGCCGCCCTCGCCAGATCCTGCGGATCCTCGTTCCGCAGCCCGATCACGGCCGCGTCCTGCCGCAGCAGCAACTGCTGCAGGTCCTGCATCCGGCCGGCGTACGCCTCCCGCGGCGTCAGCCCCTCCCGCAGGCAAAAAGCCGCGCCGGTACCGGCCGCCTCCCCCATCACCGCGCAAGTCGCCATGACGCGGATCGTGCCGAACGCGACATGCGACGCGCTGACATTCCGCCCCGCGAACATCAGATTTCGCGTGTTGCGCGAGTACAGGCTTCGGAACGGGATATGGTAGATCCCGTCCGGCTGCCAGTGCTTGGAGCCGCGCTCATCCGAATACATTCCTTGCGGTGGGTGCAAATCAATGGACCAGCCGCCAAACGCGACGCGATCCTCGAACGGCATCTGCTCCAGAATATCCTGCTGCTTCAGCGTATAATCCCCCTCGAACCGTCGATACTCCCGCTTACCGGGAATCGATCCGATCCATTCCAGCGTCATAGTGTCGGTGTCGAATTGCCCCGAATTTTTGATATAATCCCAGATGCCGTAAATCACCGACCACAGTTCATCGCGAATGCGCTCGTTCTCATGCACCGTATCCAGCTCGCCGCCCCACTCAATCCACCAATAATGGCACCCGGAATCCCCCGAGCGAATGACGCGTTTCAGAGGGATGGGCGTTTGCGTAATATCTTTGGCAAAAGAGGGCGGAACATACTTCACAGGAACCCCCGTATCCTTCGTATAGAAAAGGATGGTGCTGCCCAGTGTTATCGAGTCCGCTTTCTCAGGCGCCCACTCCTCGCCGAACTCGGACCGCGCTTCCCGGCCCAGCCGGAACTTGGCGCCCGCCAGAAAGCCGATCAGCCCATCACCGGTGCAGTCCATGAACAAGGTGCCCGTCAAGGTGATGCGCCGCTCCGATCCGGTCATCCAGCCGGTTACGGATTGAATGCTGCGATCTTCTTCAGGCCCGGAGGCTTCCACTTCTGTCACGTCTGTGTTGAGGAAGAGCCGGATGTTGGATTCCTTTCTTACCGCTTCCATAAGCACCAAGTCCCACAAATACGGATTTCCCTCCGGGTTGCGGTACTGATTTTCGACGAACAATTCACCCATGATTCCCGTCTCCCGGGCATACCGATTAATGCCGTGCGCCGTTGCGCCGCATACCCACACCCGAATCTCCGAGCTGGAGTTGCCTCCAAGAACGGGGCGGTTATGCACCAAAGCGACCTGCTGGCCTAATCGGGCCGCAGCGATGGCAGCGCAAATGCCGGCTAATCCGGCACCGATGATGACCAGATCCGATGCGTAATTTTCAACTTTCACGGGACATCCTCCTCTATGGGAACGTTATTTATTTCATTGTATAGAAGGATTTTTTGTAATAAAATGCAGTTAATTTATATTTTGCATATACTTTATTTCATATGGAGGTGGGGGGGGTGCAAGGGTATGGAGGAAGGAATATCACGTTTCGAAGTCATGTGTATTGGCATGAAATCGCCGCCTTTCAGTTGTCTGAGGATACATACGAAAGCTGGGCTTTATTCGCGGTGACCGAGGGAGCCTTTCGGTATGAGATCGGGGGTCAGGAAGGGTTGGCGGGTGCGGGGGATTTGGTGCTGTGTCCGCCGGGGACTCTTTTTGCCAGGAAGGTGGTGAATCGGTTGTCGTTTCATTTCTTCTTTTTTGACGGTGAGGAGGGGGCGGGTCGGTGGTGGTCCGGGCGTCGGGGGCTGAAGGACAGGGAAAGGCTGCGTGCGAATGATTGTTATTTGGCGGCGGTCGGGCGTCTTTATCCGGATGCGGATCATCCGACCAGAGGCTTGTATTTGCTGGATTTGCTGCAAACGGCGGAGTTGGAACTTCAATTGGCGGCGGTGGAGAAGGGGGATGGGCAAGTTGATCGGGATGGGACGGTGTTGCAAGAGGGTGAGAGGGAGGATGCGGTAAGGATGCAATCGGTAGTGGCGTGGCTGACGGAACACTATGCAGACAAATTGTCCCTGAAAGAGGCCGCGGCGCAATGGCAGCTCTCCCCGGTGCAGCTGACCCGCAAGTTCAAAGCTTATACCGGGGAAACGCCGATGGATTATTTAACTTCGTTACGTTTGGAAAAGGCGCGAGAATTACTGTTGCATACGCGGTTGAACTTGAACGAGATCGCGGAGGCATGCGGGTATGACAACGGATACTACCTGAGCCGCGTATTTCACAGCAAAATCAAGATGCCGCCGTCGGTCTATCGCCAGCGGCATCAGGTGTGAGCGAACCGTTGCCGGTACCTGCGCGGCGAGAGGCCCTCGTACTTCGTGAAGCGGGCGGTGAAGTACGCGGCTTGGTTGAAGCCGACTTCCTCGGCGATGCGCGTAACGGGGTAGTCCGTCTGCAAGAGCAACAGCTTCGCCTGCTCCATGCGGTAGCGCAGCAGGTACTCGACCGGCGAGCAACCGTATTCCGCCTGCATGCACCGCGCGATATAAATGGGATGGAAGTTGAGACTTCCCCCCATCGCCTGCACGGTGACATCCTCGCGGTAATGCTCCCGCAGATAAGCCGCCGCTTGGCGCGCGCAAATTACGCCCGGCGAAGGACCGGTGCCGGGCGCCTCGGCCGCCAGCTGTTGCAGCAGCTCCTGAAACAGCGCTTCCTGCTTCCAGCGTGCGCCGTCCAGATGCGCGCTGACGTTCAGCGCGACAAGCCGGGCCAGCAGGCTGTGCGCGCTGTCCGGCTTCTGGAGCCTGCTGAACTGCGGCAGCTGCAAATGAAATGGGCGCGCCTCCAAACTCCATGCAGGCGAAGATTGCTCTTCCTCCGAGACCGGTCCGCCGGACGGCAGAAGCGCATCGGATACACTCCACTCCCCCGTGGTCTGGAAATGCAACCAATAATGCTGGGTCGTCTCCGTGCATGGCCGCGTCGGGTAATGCGCTTGATCCGGACGCAGGATGAGCGTACACCCTTCCCCAACCTCGTAGCTTCGATCTTCCTCCCTCAAATATAAACACCCCTTAGTCACGACCAACAGATCAAAGACGCCTACATTTTGACGACCAACATGCTTGCTGCCCGCTGGAAAGTCCGAAACAAATCCGCTGGTAATATAATGAGGCAACGGCGGAGCCTTAAATTGCAATACATTCATGGAATCCACTCCTAACCAAGAAGTTTGAATTGTGAAAGTTTACGTTTCATTCTTACAACACACTACCTAGAATACCAACTATAATGTGAACTGCATAGTATATTGGTGTTTTGTAGGAGGTTTGTTTTGTAATGAAATCGTTGGATCGTAAATTTACGTTATGGGCTCTAGCCTGGCCGATCTTTATGGAGTTGTTCCTCCAAACGCTGCTGGGTACCGTCGATACGCTGTCCGTGAGCCAGATTTCGGATGGGGCTGTGGCGGTTGTGGGGTTGTCCAATCATTTGTTCAGCGCGATGATGACGTTGTTCATGGTGGTGGCGAGCGGCGCGGGAATTTTGATTGCCCAACGCATCGGTTCGCAGCGGGAAGAGGATGCGCGCTCGCTTGCAATGCTCTCGCTGAAAGTGTGCGGCGTCATCGGCCTCGTCCTTAGCGTGTTCTTATATACGCAACCCGGGCTCATCGCCCAGTGGTTGAATGTGCCGGAGGCGTTGATACCTTTGGCTGAATCGTACATCGCCATCGCGGGAGCGGGCATGGTGTTCACCGCTCTGTCGGCGGTGCTCGGAACCGCGCTCCGGAGTACCGGCAATACGAAGGCGCCTATGGTGGTCGGCGTTGTAATCAATATTGTGCATGTGGCGCTGAATTATGCGTTCATCTTCGGCGCCTTCGGGTTCCCGGAGTGGGGGCTTGCGGGTGTGGCCGTGTCGACATTGGTCAGCAAGTTGTTGGGAACAGCCATCTTGTACTTTATCTTCATAGAGGCGTTCCATCGAAGAATCGGGTGGAAGGAGCTGGCGCGTTACTGGGATCGGAGCTTATTGAAAGAAGTGCTCCATATCGGTTGGCCGCTCGGCATCAACATGTCGGCATGGGTGCTGACACAGCTCGTCATCTACGTGTTCCTAGCTACACTGGGTGTGAAAGAACTGGCGGCGAAGACGTATATGAACACGCTGGAATCGTTTTGCTTCACATTGGGGTATGCGGTTGCTCTTGCCTTGCAGATTCAGGTGGCGCATCTGTTCGGGGCGGGCCGCACGCGCGATGCCTATAAAGCGACGTACAAAGCGCTGTGGATCGGCCTTGCCGTAGTCACGGTGAACGCGTTGCTGCTGTTCTCGCTGGGGCGGCAGCTGCTGGGGATCTTCACGGACGATGCGCAAGTCATTGCGATCGGCATCTCTCTATTGGGACTAAACCTGATTCTGCAACCGGGCAAAATGCTCAACATGGCGCTAACCAACGCCCTCAACGCCGTCGGGGATACACGGTATACAATGGTGATCTCTTTTGTCTGTATGTGGCTGGTGGCAACGGGGGGTTCGTACGTATTGGGCTTGCACTGGGGCTGGGGGATCGTCGGTGTCTATATCTGCATGATTGCGGATGAGTATATTCGCGGCATCCTCTGTTTGTACCGTTGGCGGGGGCAAAAGTATCTGCGTCAGGCAGAAGCTGAACCAGCGCTCGGCGTGGGCTTGAGTGCGCGGGAGCAGGAGTTGGTTCAGGCGTAGGGAGTGGCAGGGGCGTGTGTGGAATCACCATTTCTCTTGTGGACCATAGACTAGGGAATAGAGATTTTTCCCGGGAGGTTTAGGGTATGAAAGTGAGCAAGAGTAACGCGTCCCGCAAGGTTGGAGGCAAGCCGGTTCAGTCCAAAACGCATAAATCCCAAGCACCACAGCGTTCCGTTGAACCGATTACGGTGTTCGCACTGCGCAAAGCAGCTTATGTGACCTTTCCCTTCTATCGCAAAATCGTCCAAGACGAAGCCTATTCCGCTGAGTGGGCTAAAGCAGTGCGCACGGGAGATTTGAACCAACTGCTGAAATTGTTCCAGCTGGCTGTGGGAAAGGTAAACTTGTTGGCGTTCAGTACGAATGCCATCGGCTACTTTATTGATCTTCCTGTGCCGAAGCCGCTGGAATCAGTCACCAACGCCACGTCCATCCGCCCCGGCCAAGTGCAGTTTACGTTCAGCTCTGCTGTTCATCGGGCTGTAGCTAGAGCTATTTTGCCATTATATCGGGAGATCGCGGTCAATCGGGGGTATGCGGCCTTGATCGTGAAAGCGATCCGCAGCAACAACCAGCCGTTCCTGGAACAGCTCATTCGCAGCAAGGTGAAAACGTCGCGCTTAGTGAAGGTTGAGCTGAACAATGGGTTCTTCCTGGGCTTCAAGTTTCCGGGCAGCAGGTATGTGTATTATAATCAGATTTTTCATGAGCGGTTTGTTTGATGGGGTAATAATCTACTTGATATAATATTGAAGGTTTGGTTTAATTGTTAATATAAAGGCATACAATAGGAAAAGCCCACTAAGATGCTACAACATCCGTGGGCTTGGCAGTAGCCGCTTTAAGAGCGGCGGCTTGGAACATAGGTGTTGCTACCAATGAAGAAAAGTAGGTCCATCCTGTGCTGGGGCGGCCTACTTTTTCTTTAGGTATGTGAGAAGGTTCAGGAACACGGAAATGGTTGTTAACACTAGCATAAGCATAGAGATCACAACCACGAGTATGTCCTTAACTTCGACCACAGGCATCACCTCCTTTCGGAGACGATAGCTAATAATATAGATAGACAACAAGAAAGGAGAAGCCTAATTGGGGTTTCTCCTTTGTTGTAGCGGTCTGCCATCTACAATTTATACTTATTATTAGAGAGGAACTTGTAATGTTTGAAATGAAATTAGCTCTTGATTTTAAAACATCGTATGATATCTCCATGTCTGCGGACGAGAAATGGTTATGTCATACCTTAAACAATAGAGTAGATATTATTGATATTGAGAATAAAGAAAAAATACAACAGATTAATAGAGTAAAACATCCGTCAATGGCTAGGTTTTATGAAAATTTATTATTAGTTAATAACACTTCGGGGAATATCTATATTTTTGAGCGGGGGGATTATCAACTTATTAAAAGGCGGACTAGTACAAAGTTTGTTAAGCGGCAAGAAGGTGAATTTCTATTAATGAATGAAACTTTAGTTGATATTGTCATTAATAATAATGAATTCGAGATGTCCTTAATGAATTTAGATACTTTTTCAGAACAATCCATTAAAATTAAGCAACTTTGCTCTGAAGAATTTGATAGGGTTAGGATTAGCCACTGTGACATTACTGTAGACAAAATATTCTTAACAGCATTTAACTTTAATGCACATTACAAAATTATTGAGATTACTGGGCTTGCTGAAACTAGGATTCTAACTAACCCGCTAATCAGAAGATGGCATAATTTCGTGTATAATCCCTCTACCAAGCAGTATGTTTTTTTAGTGGATCATGAAATCATAGTACTTGATTCGAATTTCAAGCAAGTTATTCAAAGGCATTTATTGGATAACTTCAATTATTGCGTGGATTTATCACTTTCAAATGACTATAAATATCTAGTGTTATGTGATCCCAAAACCACCTATGTCTTCACCTCGGACAATCTCAATCTGGTCACAACATTATCAGTAGAGTATTGCTGTTACTCTAGATTCAGTAATAGCGATCAATATTTGATGGTGGGATCATGGAATAAAGGTTATTTGTACGCCTTGGCATAACATTTCGACAGAAACCCTCCCAGTGGTTCATTCGGCCTGTTAATTTAGATGAACAGTTGTTACTTAAGATGCAAGTTAAAAAAAGGGATAAATGGTATTGTTAAGTATGATACATTGTGTATCAATTATACTTAATGAGGTGGTCTTTATGCGAACGTTATATAAATTTACGGTGTATTTTCTTGCCGTCATTCTCATGGCCAGCGCAACTACACCAACCTTCACCTTCGCACAAACTGCTACTTCTCTCATCCCTAAGGTAAATTCCTTGGAAACATTGGGAAAGAAATTTCTTCAACATTATAAAGAAGTTCATGATGCTCTTTATGCATTTAAAGGCACGGATATATGGAACATGAGTCAAAATTCACGGGATGTGGAATATGTACATAAGTTCCGTCAACAACTAGCTTCCCTAAATCCCTCTGATCCTGCAGATCTTGAGTTGGTGAATCCTTTATGGGATCGGGTGAAGACTCAATTCAAGCCTTCCCAGCAAGAGTTAGTAAGAAAAGAAATATTTATTCTGCTGAGAAGTTTGGCTATCATCTATTATGGAGACGCGCGTGAGATTCTCAAGCTCTATCAAGACGGGCAGAAGTATCGTTCTGCGTTAGCGTTATTGGCTGCCAAGGCAGGAATTAAAGGTGGGATATCCGGCGAAGATATTGCTGAATTTATATTAGGAAGTTCAACCTTTGTGGGATTTACACACAATATGAAGAAGGTGTCTGTTACGTCATTAGACGATGCTGTTTTTGATATTCCTCTAATCAAAGTATTACATGACACGATTACTCAGCCTAACGCACAAGAGAACCAGGTTGCGAGAGTGCTTCGCTACTATCATTTAGATTCCCTTGAAACTGACAATCCCACTCTAAAAACTACGATACGGAATTTTGAACGGAGAATGCCGGATTTAAATAATGCATCCGAGGCCTTAATCATGGCTTACATTCGTACAACTAAACCGCAAATCTACGTAAAGCTCCTTAACGACAGCGGCACATTAGGTTATGGAGCATTCAAGATATGGGGGAAGGAGTATTATTATGGCGTCGTGAAACCCAAACCCGGCCAACAATCTGATCTAAACATCGATCGTGATGGACTAATTTCACTACCCCCAGGTAAAGCCGCTGGTACGATGACGTTGTGGGCATATGTCGATGAGAGGGTCATTGCTGAACAGACCGTAACCATGAAGCGTACAATCACTGCTAATTATTATAAGCCGATGAACGTGAATATTACTTATTACTCCCGGTTCTCGAGTACAATATATTGGGAACCGGGACCCGCGGGAGTGCCTGATAAATACATAATCCATATAAGTGGAGGGCAACCCGAAGATGTTGACGGGGAGTATCCTGGTTGGTCCATACCCAATGTACATTACAAGCAAACAATTACAATCCATGCCGTCTACGGTGATCTCATAAGTGAGCCGTACGTTATGGTATGGTGAGACAGATACATCACATCCCCGCATCCGGATACTCGCGCTGCTCCAGGTTCCGTGCCGTGGGGCTCTTCGCGACGTCGCGCTCCTCTTTGAACGTGCCCATTAACAGGTCGAATGCCGGATTCGTGACCCCGTACCAATAATTCTCATTCTTAAAATGGTGCCACTGATGCACCTTCTTCATCCAACGCCCCCATGGCGTGAGCGGCTGTACCGGGCGATGCGCGGCATAATGCGTCCACTCATAGTAAAGCAGCGCGCCCAGAATACCGGTCGTGAACGCAACGGTCAGCAGGAGACTGGACGTGATCAGATACGCGACACCCGCGGCCACGAGCATCTGAGGAAGGCTATACCACACCGGCAGAAACAGCAAATGCAAGTCATTCGGCTCCACATGGTGGTCGTAATGCAGTCGTTTGATCATGCGGAGCAACACCGGATTTTTCGGCGGCTTCATATGGAACAAGAAACGGTGGGTCGTGTACTCGCTGGCGATATACGCAACCATCCCGATCCCAAGCGCGAGCCACATCGAGCCGGAATCCGCATGGAACAAGCTATAGCCCAGTCCGCCCGCAAACAGCAAACTCATCAAAGTAACGTCCGGGAACGTCAGAAACTCCTTAATATACGTACCTTTCATTGCAAAATGCTCCTTTTTGAATACATACCGAATAACAAATCATCGCAAACGCTTTCAACTAATTAAATTCTATGTCACCGCGCTTTCGGCTGTCAATGAAAGGATAAACGAACATGGCCGTGGCGGACCCGCCTGTGAATTTTCGAGTGCACCCCTGTCTAATTCTGTGTTAAAATAGTGGACAAGTGTGAATTTCAAATTACAGCAATTGAAGGAGCGATTCTAATGGAAAAAGTACTGGTTTTCGGCCATAAGAACCCTGATACGGATACGATTTGTTCAGCTATTGCCTATGCGGCGTTAAAGAAAGAGCTTGGCGTGAACGCGGAAGCGATTCGTCTGGGCGAAGTTAGCGGCGAGACGCAATACGCGCTGGATTATTTCAAAGTGGAAGCTCCGCGTCTGGTGGAGAAAGTGGCTGGCGAAGCCAAAGAAGTCATCCTGGTCGACCATAACGAGCGCCAACAAAGCGCTGAAGATATCGCGGATGTACGTGTGATTGAAGTTATCGACCATCACCGTATTGCGAATTTTGAGACAAGCGATCCTTTATATTACCGTTGCGAGCCAGTGGGATGTACGGCGACGATTTTGAACAAAATGTACAAAGAAAACGGCGTAACCATCCGTCCTGAAATTGCAGGTCTGATGCTGTCGGCAATCATTTCCGACTCCTTGCTGTTCAAGTCCCCGACTTGCACGGAGCAAGACGTGGCTGCGGCTCGCGAACTGGCTGAAATCGCCGGCGTGAATGCGGACGAGTACGGTTTGGCGATGCTGAAAGCGGGCGCGGACCTGAGCGACAAGACGATCGCGCAATTGCTGACAATTGATGCCAAAGAATTCTCCATGGGCAACGCCAAAGTGGAGATCGCACAAGTCAACGCGGTGGACACGAACGACGTGCTGTCCCGCCAAGCGGAAGTGGAAGTGGCGATCAACGGGATTGTGGCCGAGAAGAACCTGGATCTGTTCCTGTTCGTGGTGACAGACATTTTGACCAACGACTCCGTCGGTCTGGCGCTGGGCTCAGCGGCCAACGTGGTGGAGCAAGCCTACGGCGTGGCATTGAACAATAACACGGCGTTGCTGAAAGGCGTCGTATCTCGTAAGAAGCAGATCGTGCCGATCTTGACGGACACGTTTAACGCTTTGGCAGCAAAGTAGATAGTGGGATAGGCAGGCATCAGCGGAGGGGACTTGGGTCTTCTCCGTTTTTTATTTTGTTGAGGAATGCACGAAGCTTCCCAGAAATCCAAGAACCATGGAAAGAGATTTCTTTTGTTACAATTATTAGTAATATTTAATATTCAAAAAATAACATTTAGAGGTAAACATTATACAGAAGTGAATATTTTATTAAAGGAGGTTTTTGAATGTCGAAAGTAAAAAAGATTTTTTTGCCAGTTTTAATGACTTTGGCCTTTATCAGTTTAAGTTTATTCCCAGATTTGAGGGTTACAGCACAAGCGGACACCCAGGATATTGTAGTAGTTACAGGTGATGAAGCCGAGGAGTTCATTAATGCAACGCAGCGTGGAGTAAAAAAAGGTAAAGTTGATAAGATCGCCCCGTTGTCCACTTTTGATTTTGAAAAATCGAGTGTGTACACGGTTGGCGGTGGAGTTACAGTGGTTACAGTTCCTTTGAGTGATAAATATAGCCTTCCTAGTAACGTAACAGTATTCTTCAATGAGGATAATACCGTATTGCAGACAAATGAAATGTTGGTGACCAAGAATGAGGCAGGTAATTTCTTAGTTGAGACGTATTTGAATGGATCACTTGTTAAATCCGTGGACACTGAGATACCTTATCTCACAGATAAAGAATTGCTTGCAGAAGAGCCAGTTAACTCTGGAATTCAACCGATGGGAATTGGAACAGTGGCAGCTTGTCTTGGAGCAGTACTCGGCATTGGGGGTACAGTTGCTTATCTTATTGCGGTTGCGTGCGGTTCTTCCTGTGTAGCACCGACACCAGTAACTGCTGTGATATGTGCCGCATGTATTGGTGCATATGCAGTTCTTGGTGCTGGTGGGATCGCTGGAGCAGTAGCTTGTTTCAATTACCTGTGAGGTGATTAGATGCACAAAATTCTAGCATACTCGATTTTGGCAACGGGTATATCGGGTGCCGTTTTAGTGATCTCCACTGCAATGATGTTTAAATCTCCTGTAGGAAATATGGTGAAGTTGGTTACTGCTGCTTCAACCGTATCTTTTATTGTATTCGCTGTCTCGTCATTAGTATTTCGTCGGCGTTTAGATGAAGAAAGAGAGTAATGTTTTCTCCCTTTTGCTGAAGGCGTAGTATCGCATAAGAAGCACATTGTGCCGATTTTGACGGACACGTATTCCATGTATTATGCTTTATCCTTTTATGAAGACGTGATGGACAAAGTGCATAAGCTCAACGATTTCCCGCACAAAGGACGTATTGTACCAGAGATGGATGACGCTAATGTGCGGGAAATTTTTGTTCACAGAATAGAATTGTCTATGAAATTTCAGATACATCCCTTATCATAACCACTATCATTCATGGTGCCAGAGACTACAAGAAAGAATAGACATAGACAGAATAATCAAATTCATTATTTATAATCCATTCATGAATTTCCAGCTTTAATCCGATCTTGCTCCGTCATAATAATCTCCTTCAACTTCTCCGTTCCAAACATTCCCGCGGTAAAAGCGTTCGCTTTCGGATAGAAGACCATTCGAAACGAAGTGCCGTCGTTCAGGTGCACGCGCAGGAAGATGCCCGATTCATGCTTCGTTTGTTTGTAAACTTTATTAAACCCCACTAATTCCAGCAGGAGCAATTCCTCCATGAACGCCGATGACATTTCCTTGCTGAAATCACCGAGATGACTGCCATCTTGCCCGCTATTCAAGCTCACTTTATCCACTTTGCCCGCAATATCCCATAGCTCGCTCACGGTTGCTGCATGCGGATTGCGATCGGCTTCGTAAATTTTGTTATCGGCAATGATTCGATACTCCTCTTTGTAACCTTTCATAGCATAAATCGGTGTGCCGATGGGCAGGAAAGCCGCATCCCCGTTAGCGTTCTTATGATTTGAACAAGCATGATCGTTCAGCATATAGGTTATTTCGCCAATCCGATTCCCCAGTTGTTCCGTAGTGGCGGCCGTCGTACCGTCATAATTGTGATGATAAGTAATATCATTCAGCTGGATAAAATCGACCCAATCCACGATTTCTTTACATTCCCGTTCCGCTTCATTCCCTTGTTTTACAGCGCCGCATCCGGCTAGAGTGAGCATCAGGGCAAGAGTTGTGAGTAACAATTTATATATTGAAGTCCTCATTAAGTTCACCTCGACCCCTAGACGCAAGCTGGAAACAGAATGTTTCAGGATTCGTCTTATGCCAATATTGCGCGCCGCCGCTACGTCAGCGGCAACCGCACGCGGAACACCGCGCCCTCCCCGGGCGCGCTGTCCGCGCTCACGGCTCCGCCATGGGCCTCCACGATCGACTTCGTGATCGACAGGCCCAGCCCGGCGCCGCCGCTGGCTCGCGTGCGCGAGGTGTCGATCCGGTAGAACCGATCGAACACATAGGGCACGCTCTCCGGCGGCAAGCCGCCGCCGTTGTCGCGCACGACCAGCTCCGCTTCAAGCGCGTCGCGAGCCCGAAGCGCCACCTCAATCCGCCCGCCGGCGGGATCGGTGTGCTGCACGGCATTGTGAAACAGGTTGAGAATCACCTGTTTCATCTGATCCGCGTCATACTCGCCGCGGATCCCCTCCGACAGGGCGAAGCGCACGTCGCGCTCGCCCGCAAGCACGCGCAGCTGCGGCTCCATCTCCCGCAGCAGCCGCGTCAGCTCTACCGGCGCCAAAGCCGGCGCCGGCGCGCGGTCCAGCTTCGCCAGAAGCAGCAGGTCCTCGACCAGCTTGATGATCCGCCTGGACTCGCCGTGCATGCTGTTCAGCGCGCTGTACAGCTGCTCCGGCCGATCCGCGGCGCCGCGGAGCAACACCTCCACGAACCCGTGGATGGACGTCAGCGGCGTCCGCAGTTCGTGGGAGGCGTCGGCGATGAAGCGGCGCATCTGCTCTTTGGCCTCGCGTTCCTGCTCGAACGAAGCCTCCAGCCGCTGCAGCATTCGGTTGAACGACTGCGCCAGCCGATCGATCTCCTCCTGCCCCTGATGGGCGGGGAAGCGCTCGGCCAGGTTGCCGGCATCGACGCCTTCGACCGCTTTCACCATGCGGAACAGGGGTCGCAGCGTCCTGCGCAGCACCCGGCTGTAAACCAGCAGTCCCGCGCACAAAGCCAATGCGGACAACACGCCGAACGTGGTCAGCTGGCGCATTAATACGGCTTGCAGCGGTCCCGTTTCCACGCCCATCTGCAGAACACCTCCCGGATTGCCGGGTAACCCGCGCAGGGAACGGAAGATGACGAGCTGTTCTACACCTTCGGCATTCTTCAACACTTGGTAGTTCCCGGTCCGGGGCTTGGCGCGTTGCCGTAACCATTGTTTATATTCCGCGTCAGTTAACCGAGGAGCGGCCAAACCGCTTTCCCCGAGCACATCCGTAAAGGCACCACCCGGAGAAAAGAACGCGAATGAGGTATCGCCCATAATCATGAGCGGGGAGCGAGGCAGTCTGATGCCCGGCGCCTGCGGGAACAGGTCCCCGTTCCACACCAGCTCCTTGGGCACGGACATTAACTGAGCTTCGAGCTTGTCGGCTTCATTGCGGTACATGAAATTTTGCATAACAAAATATTGAAGAAGTCCAATTAACCCTAGCAGCACAGCCAGAATCAGGAGCGTACGCGACACTAACTGCGCCTTCAACGAACGACGTCCGCCACTTAACCGAACTTGTCCAAACCCGCGCAACCGTTCCAACAAGTCCTTGGCCCCGCCGCTCATGAAAAGTCCATCCGGTAGCCGGAGCCTCGAATCGTGCGGATCAACTGATGTTCCTTATCTTTTAACTTCTCACGCAAGGAACGGATGTACACTTCGACAATATTTTCCTCCCCTTGGAAATCATAGCCCCATACTTTGTCCAGAATCGCCGGTTTACTCAGCACAATGCCGTGATTCATCACCATGAAGCGCAACAGCTCATACTCCGTAGGCGAAAGCTCCAGTACCGTTCCCGCGTAGGTAATCTCTTTGCGGCGGTCATCTGTGCGGAACGGCCCATACACCACTTCTCCCAGCAAAAAAGGAAACTGATTGCGAATACGCGCCCCGATCCGTGCCAGCAATTCGTCAAAGGAGAACGGCTTGATCATATAATCATCCGCTCCGAGCGTGAGTCCCTTGATCCGATCCCCGACCTCGTCCTTGGCGGTTAGCATGATAATTGCGATCTGAGCGTTGTTGTGCTTTAACATCCGACAGACTTCAAAGCCATCCATCCCAGGCATCATAATATCTAGTATTACTAAGTGAGGCTGAAAGTCTTCGGCTATCATAACCGCGCTCATTCCGTCTGTGGACGTGCGAACTTCATACCCCTCATTCACCAGGCCCAACTCCAAAAACTGCAATATATGAGGTTCATCATCCACCAGCAGCAGCTTGATTCCTTTAACTTTTCCCATTCCTTGAATCCTCCCCATACCCGTCCATACGCCTGTTCCTTAGCCCTTCTAGTATGACAGTGTTTCCTGAAAATAGCCTGAATGCATCATACCTTTTCCGTTTTCAGTAAACTTTCAGCAAACGCTCAAGCTTGGTTCAGGGAGAGGGCGCACAATAGGTCCATCGCAAACTTGTTCCAATTAAAGGAGTGTATATTCGAGTGAAACTGATTCTTTTCCAAAATATTCGCATAGACCGTTGGCTAGCAGGCATCGCCTTACTGGCGTTGTTCCTGAACGGCTACAACATCTGGGCGGAACAATACGCCAATGCTTATTACACGATGACGGTCGGAAGCATGCTGCAAAGCTGGAGCAACTTCTTCTTCGGCGCGTTGGATTCCGCGGGTTCCGTTACCGTGGATAAGCCTCCGCTCACGTTCTGGATTCAAGGGGCTTTCGCGAAGGTGTTTGGGTTGTATGGGTGGAGTGTTATTTTGCCCCAGGCGCTGGCGGGTGTCGGTTCGGTACTGTTGATTTATGGGTTGGTCAAGCCCGGCTTTGGCGTAAAGGCTGCAAGAATCGGTTCGCTGGTGTTCGCGCTGACGCCGATTGCCGTTGCGGTTGCCCGGACGAATAACATTGACAGCATGCTCGTGTTTACGCTGTTGCTTGCGACCTGGCTGTTGTTCCGGGGAGCGCGGGAAGGCCGGGCGGGTCTGTTGATAGCGGCGTTCGGCGTGGTCGGGCTGGCGTTTAATATGAAAATGCTGCAAGCGTATATGGTGTTGCCGGCGTTCTACGGATTTTATTTACTTGCGGTGCGGATGCAGTGGCGTAAAAAGCTTGGCGTGTTGGCAGGCGCAACGGCCATGTTAGCCGTGGTTTCATTGTCTTGGGCCGTTGTGGTGGATTCCATCCCGGCGGACAACCGTCCTTATATCGGGAGCAGCGAAACGAACTCTGTGCTCGAGTTGGCATTCGGCTATAACGGGTTATCCCGGTTAACGGGAGATCAAGGACCGGGGAACGGACCGGTCGGGGGGCCAATGAACGGTCAGCGGATGGACGGGCAGGTGGGAACGGTTGCAGGTACGGGTGCGGGAACAGCAATGCCCGATGCCGCTGCACAAGAAGCACCCAGCGCGGTCGGCAACGGCACACTCCCCGAACTTAACGGGGTGCTCCCGGGCGCCTTACCCGGAGGGTTTGGAGGCGAAGGGTTCCCAGGCGGAGCCGGGGGCATGGGAGGCATGTTCGGTACAGGTGAGAAGGGACCTCTGAGATTGTTCCAGTCCGCTCTGTCCGGTCAGGCCAGCTGGCTCATTCCGTTCGCGCTGACCGCAAGTGTGATCTTGCTTGCCGGTATGCGCAGACGCCGTTTGACGCAGCAACATATCGAAACCCTGTTCTGGTTGGCTTGGTTGTTGCCGTGCGCGGCATTCTTCAGTATCGCAGGCTTCTTTCATCATTATTACCTGATTATGTTGGCACCGCCGATCGCCGTGTTAACCGGCGCGGGATGGACTCGACTTTACGAAACTTACCGCGCGGAAGGCCGCGGATGGCAAACCTGGTTGTTGCCTGGAGCCGTAGCCGGCACCGCCGTGTTTCAGTGGTATGTGATGCAGCCGTTTAATAAAACAATTGGCCAAGGTTGGTCCATTGGGGTGCTGTTGACAGGGATAATCACAGCCGTGATGCTGGCGGGCTTCAAGCAGCAAGAAGAGAAATGGATGAAGACCGCCGCATGGGCAGGATTATTGGTGCTGTTGGTTGGTCCTCTATATTGGGCGGCAACCCCGATCACATACGGACAGAACAGCATGCTGCCCCAAGCGGGTCCCGGCGGTGCCGAGATGAGTTTTGGCGGAGGCCGCGGCGGTGCTATGCCAGCTATGGGAATGAGCGGCGGCACCGCGGGCCAGGGGGGATCCTCGAACGGAGACTTGCCGGCCTTCCCCGAAGGCATGGATGCCGGCGATTTGCCGGCACAGCCCAATGGCAAGATATCGGGCGATCTGCCCGCATTGCCCAACGGCTCGAAGCCGGACAACATGCCGGCATTGCCCAACGGCATGACACCGGACAATCTGCCTCCCTTACCTGAGGGGATAACGCCTCAAGAAATGATGGAGATGTTCCGGAACGGTGCAGGCATGGGCGGTATGCCTGGCGGCATGCCGGGCATGAATCAAGAAGGCGTCGACGAGAAGACGCTTGCTTTCTTGCAGGAGAGCAATACGGGTGAAACGTACCTTTTTGCAACAACAGACTATACCACAGCTGCGCCGTACATCATCGATGAGAATGAGAAAGTCATCTCGATGGGCGGGTTTTCCGGTCAGGATCCCGTCTATACCCCGGAGAAGCTTGAAGCGATGGTGAAGGCGGGCGAGTTGAAATATTTCCTCCTTGGCGGAGGCGGTATGCGGGGAGGAAGCGGCGAGGTGACCGCGTGGATTCAGAAGCATGGCAAGGTAGTGCCTACGGGGGCATGGAAGAGCGGAGAATCCGCGGCGGACAACACATCCAATACGTCCAGCACATTCAACCGTCTACAAGACGCTCCATTAATGAACCGGATGTTTGGGGAAGCGATACTATATGAAGTGATTTTGCCATAGATAAAGACTGGAGGAGAGAACGATGAGGGAAGGTGTGCAATATTCGGTCATTATTCCCATGTACAACGAAGAGGCAGTCATCGAGGAAACGTACCGCCGATTGGCGCAAGTGATGAGGGAGACCGGTGAAAGGCATGAACTGATTTTCGTCAATGACGGCAGCCGCGATCGCTGTGCGGAGCAGATCCGGTCGATTTCCGAAAGGGACAGCAACGTGAAACTGATTGAGTTTTCCCGGAATTTCGGGCATCAGATTGCAATTACCGCAGGAATGGACTACGCGGAGGGGGATGCGGTTATTATTATCGACGCCGATCTGCAGGACCCGCCGGAAATCATCCACGAGATGATTGCGAAGTGGCAGGAGGGCTACGAGGTAATTTATGCCCAGCGGGTGCAGCGAAACGGAGAAACCTGGTTCAAAAAAATATCCGCGGCCTGTTTTTACCGCATATTAAAACTTTCGACAGATATCGACATCCCCGTGGATACGGGGGACTTTCGCTTAATGGACCGCAAGGTGGTAAGCCAGATGAAACGCATTACAGAAAATAATCGTTACGTGCGAGGCTTGGTCAGTTGGGTAGGCTTTAGTCAGACGGCTGTCTATTATGTGCGGGACGAACGGCTAGCCGGCGAAACGAAATACCCGTTGAAGCGGATGTTGAAGTTATGTATGGACGGCATTCTGTCGTTCTCTTACAAACCTTTGAAACTAGCCGTGTATGCGGGGGCGCTATTGTCCGGTTCGGGTTTCATCTACCTGATGTACGTACTGTTTATGACCCTCTTCACGGATTCGACCAGCCCCGGATGGCCTTCCATCATGTCCGTAAACTTGATATTCAACGGGTTTATCTTGCTCATTCTTGGCATTTTGGGTGAGTATGTAGGCCGGATCTATGATGAGTCCAAGGGGCGTCCGTTATATATCGTGCGGGATACGCTTGGGTTGAATACCGAACAGTCCGCACGCTCCGCGCACTCCGCGCACTCGGGCAGCACCAGAGAGATTGTTTATGACTAACCGTTGGACGCCTTTGCTGAAGTTCGGACTGGTAGGTGTACTAAATACAGCGGTGGACTTCCTTGTGTTCGCGGGACTCTCCGCAGCTGGGGTTGGCGTCTTGCCGGCACAATGGATCTCTTATGGCAGCGGTGTGGCGAACAGTTACATTTGGAACCGAAAGTGGACGTTTAGAGAGCAGGTAAGCGGAAGCGTAAGTGAGTTCGTGAAATTTATTTTGCTCAATCTAATGACATTGGTGATCGTAAGTTTATTGCTCTGGGGGATGATTCATGGGATGGGCTTCAGCCTTTATTTGGCCAAAATCCTTGCAACCCTTTTAAGTGTGATAATTAATTATATAGGCAGCCGAACCTTTATATTTCGAGCCTAAGGATTAGTGTGAAGCGTTCAGGACCTTCGTCCCTCGGCGACAGTCTGTCTAAAGTCCCTGAAGTATCAATAATTTTCCTAAAATCAGCAGAATTCGACATAGATCAGCCCTTAATATGCTTAGGCGTGTAAGGGCCTTTTTGCTCATTCAAATCGCTAGCAATTATAGTACATTATGGAATAACTCTGATAGATTTATAGACTTTGTAAAGGTGTTCACTTTAGCTTAGGAGGGACTATTGTTGAGAAATCGTAAACGGTTAAGCAGAACAGTATTGCCAGGCATGTTATCGCTCAGCGTCATGTTCTCGGGTATAAGCGTGGGGGCGGCGGCCGAGCCTTTGGATGTCAAAGCTTTGGAATCACGGTTACCTTCAAGCGCAACACTCCTGAAATCCTTGCAAAGTCCCAATCTCCAGCAAAACAGCAAGCCTGCGGCAAGCGCGAAGAAGTCGGCGGCGGGAAGTGCGAGTCCGTTTAAAGTACGGTCTGTCGGCGGAGAAGCCGTAGAGGCGTCTCCAGCGTTGACCGGTGTTCAAAATTATGTGCCGAAATCCGGGAGCGCATCGACCATTACGGTTATCGTTGAACTTCAAGCGAGACCGCTGGCTGTGCAAGACGCTCTGGTGAAGCAGGGCCGCGCCTTGCAGAAGAGCAATCATAAAGCGGTCATCGATAAGGAACAGGCGTTATTCAAGGCTTCCGCCGCGAAGACGCTTGGTATTAAGACCAGACATACATATTCGCGGGTGTTTAACGGGTTCTCGGTGACCCTGCCCGCCAATCAGGTAGAACAGCTGACGACGCTTCCGGGCGTTAAAGCGGTCTATCCTTCAAGGACAATGAAGGTCGACCCGATCGATACGGTCGATCCGCTGATGAATGACAGCGCGCCGCACATCGGTGTCGGCAGCTACTATAACACCGGCTTCGACGGCAGCGGTGTGAAGGTCGGTGTCATCGACACCGGTATCGACTATCGCCATCCGAGCCTGAAAGACGCGTACCGCGGCGGCTTCGACTTTGTCGACGAGGACAGCGATCCGATGGAGACGCCGCCCGATCCGAACGATCCGGAGGCGGCGACCTCCCACGGCACGCACGTATCCGGCACGGTGCTCGGGCGGGGCAACCCGGAGAACCCGAACGGTGCGACCGGTTGGGTTCGCGGCGTAGCACCGGGCGCGGATTTGTACGCGTACCGGGTGCTGGGTCCGGGCGGCTCGGGGTCGGAGGAAGACGTCATCGCGGCCGTGGAACAATCGGTTGCGGACGGCCTGGACGTCATCAACCTGTCGCTAGGCTCCGACGCGAACGACCAGAACGCGGCGGATTCCATCGCGCTGAACAACGCGGTGCTCGCGGGGTTGGTTGTCGTGACGTCGAACGGGAACAACGGTCCGGGCGACTTTACGACAGGCTCGCCGGCGGCTTCGGAGCTGGCGATTTCCGTAGGCGCATCGACGCCGCCGGGTAATGTGGGATTGGCTACCGGCGCGTCGACGGTGACATCCAACACATATTATGACTTGCGCGTGATGGCTTATAATTCGGCGGGTGACTATAAAGAGTTGGAAGGCACGCCGCTTGAGCTCGTTTATGCCGGGCTCGGCACAACCGCGGAGTTTCAGGGCAAGGATGTCACCGGCAAAATCGCGTTCATTAAACGAGGCGATATCGCCTTCGTGGACAAAATCGCGAACGCCAAAGCAGCCGGCGCTGCAGCCGCAATCATCTTCAACCGGGATGACCTAAACGGACACGCGGGAGTGTTGCTGGAGGATTCCCTGAACTTCATTCCGACGTTCGACATGAAGGGAACGGACGGACGGGCGTTGCTTGCCGCTTTGGAAGCTTCTGGCAGCGGCACCTTCTCCTTGACCGGCTTCAGCTCTTATGCGGATCCGGGCGATCTGATGGCGGACTTCTCCTCCCGCGGGCCTTCCTTGCCGGGCTTGGAAATCAAGCCGGATATCTCTGCGCCGGGGGTATCGATTCGTTCATCCATTCCTTCCTATGACGGAAACTATACCTATGCCTATGAATACTTACAAGGCACTTCGATGGCTGCTCCGCATATCGCGGGGGCTGCGGCGCTTGCGCTGGACAAGCAGCCGGAGCTGTTGCCGGATGAGATTAAATCACTGCTGATGAATACAGCGAACAAGCTCGTAGATGGTTCGGGTACACGTTACAGCCACATGGTACAGGGCGCGGGACGCGTGAACCTGAACACAGCAATTGAAGCGTCTGCCATCGCCATGGTACGGGAAGCCAACAACGCGGTGCGCGGCGGCGAGCTTACGCCGTACCACACGGGAAGTATTTCGTTCGGCAAAGTCGGGGTGGGGGATAGCGTATATCGGACCATCGATGTGAAGAATATCTCTGGTACCCCAGCCAGCTACAACGTAACCACGAAGTGGTACGACAAGGAAGCAGGCGTACTGTCGAGCAGCAAGTCAACCGTTGCTGTGGCAGCCGGCGAGACGGCCTCGTTCGATGTGGCTTTGGCCGTGGATGCGGCAACAGCGACGGGCCGGTATGAAGGCGAGGTTACATTGACCGGCGCGAATGGAACGCTGAATGTACCCGTGGCGGTATATGTTGGCGAAGTCGACTTGCCGGACACCGTGTCTGATCTATCGCTGACGCCGGATGTGTTCTCTCCGAATAAAGACGGGGCGATCGATACTTCGGATGTGGCATTTAAGGTGAATTTGCGGAACACCTATGTATCCCTTGATGTGTTTGACTACGTGAGCGGACAATGGCAAGGATATATTACCGAAGAAGCGGGAGGCATTCCGCCGGGCAGTTATATCGTTCCGGATTGGGACGGCACCATCTCGGATTACACGGATGTGTTTACGGTAAATGACGGATTGTACGCGTTGGCGCCATTTTACAGCGACGAAGGCGGCGATTACCTGTTAGAGGATCAAGCGGTACCTTTCGTCACGGATACGCATGTGCCTAAATCCACCCTGGAGGAAGGGCTGGAGGTTGAAGACGGTATCGGAACGATCAAGGGCGCCGTTCAGGAAGACTTGCTGGTTGATGTGTTCGGGGATTACTCGGGCATCGGCGTAGCAGCTCTGTATGAGAAAGACGGCGACTGGGTGCAGGCGGACGGAACGATTGCGGCAAACGGCGCGTTTACGATTAAAGTGCCGGTAGGCTTGAATTCGACGCCGATCGAAGTTTACGTTTACGATTCGGCAGGCAACGGTACGATTTCGCCGGCTTATGTGGTGGATAACGTGAGCACGCAGAAGACCAGCCTGACTGTAGCGCCATCCAAACCGGAAGTAGCGGTGAAGGAAGGGTTTGACGTTAGTGTTGATTTTGCTCAGGTAAAAGATTTGTATTCCGCGCAGTTCAGCCTGACGTACAGCTCGGCGTTGACCAAAGGCGCCGTGGCGAACAGCGTGACCCTGTCCACGTATCAGCAAGCGAATCACCCGGCATCGGGACTGATCGTGCGTGAGAAAGTCGTGAAGCTGGCGGGCGGATTGGTGCGGTCCGATTATATCGTGTCGCTGTCCGGGGATATCGGCGGCTTTAGCGGCAGCGGGTCTCTGGCATCCTATCCGTTCAGTGCAACGAAGACGGGTAAATACGATTTGGCTTTGTCGAATGTGCGGTTGCTGAACAGCAACGGTCAGGAGATTGAAGCAGGCACCCTAACGGGCGGTACGGTGAATGTGGTAACCAAGAAATACGTGGTTTCCGGCAAGCTGACGGCGGAAGCCTTCGGTTTCGGCGTAGCTTACGATAAGGTATGGTACCAGGGTGCGGACGGCGTAGTGGCTTCGAAAGTGGAAGCATGGGACGCCCAAGGCAAACTGGCAGGAACCGGGATCGTGAACGCGGACGGGACGTATAGCATCTCGTTGGCAGCGGGAACCTACACAATCAAGGCTTCGGTACCGGGGCATATCGCCAAGAGCATGAAGGTTGGGGTGAGCGCGGCGAAGACCCTCCATTTCGGCGTATTGACGGCGGGGGATGTGAACGGGGACAGCATCGTGGACCTCAAGGACCTCAACCAAGCCAACAAGGCGATGGGCAAAATAGCTCCATGGACCACCTACCAAGCAGCGTCCGCGGATATCAATCGCGACAACAAGGTGGATGCGGTGGATACGAACTACATTTTGGACAACTACGGCAGTGTGAAGTAAAAAATTAGCAGTAGGAAGAGCCGCGTTTGCGTGGCTCTTTTTGCTTTTAGACCGAAACTTTCATGACGAATAGGCGTCTAAAAAATAGGTGTTCGTGATACTTATTTGAACTGGAATGCTGGGTTATCCCGAAGGCTCAGTGGTGTAATCGAAGACTGGAATGCTGGGTTATCCCGAACGCTCAGTGGCGTGGTGTGGTGCGGTGATGTGGTGTGATCGAAGAAGGCAATGAAATGATATATTCGAAAAATAAGGGTTGATGTATTTAGAGAAGTAAAGATGAAATTCAAAAATGTTTGTCCGTGGGTCAGGCGACCTGTACATGTAAGCACATCGGTTTGCGTGAAATGAGTTGTTTATAGGTAACAGCAGGTGTACCGATGAACAGCTTAAATAATTTCGATACCGCACGGTTCGGTTTAAATGAATGATTGATACGATAGGAGATTTCATCCAGATACGATTGCAAATGCTTGTCGCTTACCCCGTAATATCGCTCGTTTATTCGAACAGGAACAGAATCACAGATGATATTTAATGTGTCGCAAGCGTTCTCCTTTCTTGAACCATAATGAATAAAAGGAACTCGGACAGAATGACTGACATGATTCTCAATGAAGTTGGAATAATCCCAATAACTAAGTTCTTTGTTAGGATGATGTTTCGGTATAAAAACATGCTTCAGCTTAATATAGGCAACTTCACCAAAGTTAAGAGTGGCCCCTCCAACAAATGGCTGCTCATTGCGCATCGTCTTAAAGCCTTTAATATGGAAATTGCACGGATTGTACGCAGCTGAAATCACTTCGACAAGTCCGCTGAGCAGCTGCTCTGCATCTCCTTGCTGAATGGCATGGCGAAGTTTATGAAGGATCAACCAAGCCGTCTTATAAGTGACTTCAATAATGGTTGATAGCTGCACCGCGTTGATTGAAGCTGAAGGGTTAGCAATGAGAAACAAAGCCTGAAACCACTTATGCAGCAAAGTACGGCTTCCTTGCATAATCGTTCCCACGAGAAGGGAAGCTTGATACTTGCAGTTTCGGCATTCATACAGGGGTAGACGACGCGTAGTAATGACATGAGCATCAGGGGAATCGCAGCGCGGACAACGGTAACCGTTAGGCCACTTGGTGGAGATCAGGATAGAAAGACAAGAAGCCTCATCATGATACTTATGTCTAAATTGATCGAAAGTTACTTCATTAGTAGACATAATCCTCACTTCACTCCCCCTCACCAATATAAGAACAAATGTTCTTTATATGTAATATAATACCAAATAAATATTATTACCTCAAGTGTTATTTTTAAAAAGAACGGATAAAAAATTTACCTGATTCTTCGGGATAACCCAGCATCGGCGCTGAATTTCATTTAATACTTGGCAGTTGAGCATGCAACATGATACGCGGTCACCCATCCTGAAAGGCATAAATAGAGGTTATTTTAATGAGAAAAAAGTATAAATTTAGAGGAACGAAACGGGGGGAGTTACATATGGGTTCCAGAATTACGATTTTCACTAAAGTGATCGTGTTACTGCTCGTGCTGCTGGTTCCGATTGTATGTCTGTACGGCTATTCTCACAAGGTCAGCATCAAGGTCATCCAGGAAGAAATAGAGTCATCCAGCGTCAATAAGTTATCGTTTCTTGTCAGCCAGGTGGAGACCTCCATGGATCAGTTGTCCAGCTCCTCGCTGTTGTTAATCGAAGATCCTGATGTAAGAGTTTTTCAGACGATGTATCTGGATAACAAGCTGCTTAATCTCGATACGATAACGGTAATGAATCGGCTGAAAGATAAATTAAGCATGGTTAGTTCCTCCAGCAGCTGGAATAATACGATGTCGGTCTATTCCACCTCAATGAAGCAAGTCATATCAACCGATGCGGGCCAAACATTTGATTCGGACTATATCCGGAAATATACGAAACCAGATTGGCAGGTACAGACAGCGAAGATAAACGGCTCAACCCAATATAAGTTCGCCTGGCGCACAGTTGAGCCTGTATCACCCATTCCCCGAACAGGGAAAGTAAAGTTTATGTTTGAAGTGAAATTTTCCGGGGAAAATCTGATTCGGCTGCTGGATCAATACAAGGAGGGTGGTAAAGGCGACCCGTTCTTCTTCAACCCCCGGGACGGCGTTATTTCCAACAGTAGCAGCGACCAGGACTTAATCGTTCAATTGACTCGGAAATGGCGGGAAGATCAGAAGCTCGCTTCCGGTAAGCAAGTGATGTTATTGGATGGACAGCGATATCTGGTCTCCTTTGTCAAATCGGATAAAATGGGTTGGTATTTGATTGATTATGTGCCGTTGCAGGAGATTTTGTCCCCGATTACCAAATCAAAGGATTTGTTTATTTATTCCACGATTCTGCTGTTAACGTTAAGCGTTCTTGCGACTTTTCTTTTGTACAGTCAAGTGCAGGTTCCGATCCGTTCGCTTATGCGCGGTGTGCAGCAATTAAAGAAAGGGAACTACGCAGTCCGCATTCGGACTAGGCATGGAAATGAGTTCGGATTCCTGGTGGAACGGTTTAATGAGCTGGCGGAACAAATCCAAGAGCTGATCGAGAAAGTGTATGAAGAGAAAATAAGGTCGCGTGAAGCGGTTCTGAAGCAGCTTCAGTCGCAAATCAACCCTCACTTTCTGTATAACTGTCTTGCGTACATCCACAGTATGGCTAAATTAAACGAGAACGCTGCTATTTCCGCCATGGTTCATCATTTAGGCAAGTATTACCGTTATACAACTCGGTTAGAGAAGGATGAGGCGGGACTGGAGGAGGAAATCCAGCTTGTGCTCAACTATCTGGAAATTCAAAAGCTGAGGATGCCGAGGATACAGTATACACTGGAACTGCCGGAAGGCATGAAGCCTCTTCTGGTACCGCGCCTGCTTATTCAGCCGTTGATTGAAAACGCTGTCATTCACGGTATCGAACTTAACCCGGCAGGAGGTAGAATCAGGATTTCAGGTACTTTGGATGCCCATGAATATACACTCGTTGTGGAAGATGACGGAATCGAATTGTCTCAGGAGCAATTATTACGGTTAAGAAACAGGCTGAACCGGCCGCTGGATGACCAGATGGGCTGCGGGGTGTGGAATGTGCATCAACGACTTTTATACCGTTACGGTGCCCCTTCAGGTTTAGAGTTCGACAACTCCTCTTTAGGCGGCCTAAAAACGACGATTCGTTGGAACCGGGTTCCCATGCAGGAAATATTCAGGTTAGAGGGGGTCATGTAATGTAC
Source organism: Paenibacillus swuensis (assembly GCF_001644605.1). Taxonomy (NCBI): domain Bacteria; kingdom Bacillati; phylum Bacillota; class Bacilli; order Caryophanales; family Paenibacillaceae; genus Paenibacillus; species Paenibacillus swuensis. The sequence continues at coordinate 1,112,871 of NZ_CP011388.1, forward strand.
TCGTTGTTAATTGTAGATGATGAAGTCCATCTGGTAGACAGTCTGGCCGATACCGTGCATTGGGAGAAAATTAATGTTACGAAAGTGTATAAAGCTTATTCCGCTTATGAAGCCATGGAACGGTTACATCATACTCCGATCGACGTCGTTCTCACGGACATCCGCATGCCCGGAATGAACGGACTGGAACTAGCGGAGCAAATCCAATCCAGATGGAACACAACGAAATGCATTCTGCTCACGGGTCACGCGGATTTCGATTATGCCCAACAGGCTGTGCAGCATCAGGCTGCGGAGTACCTTCTGAAGCCGGTAAGCGATGAAGAAGCTTTGGATTCCGTTCAAAGAGTCCTAACTCGTCTGAAGCTGCAATGGGAGGAGATTTCCTCTTATCATAATGCCATGCAAACATTGAGGGATCATCTTCCTGTTCTTCGTGCGGGACTGCTGAATGAATTGCTGCAAGGGAGGAAGATGAACGGGCAGTCATTAGCCGGAAAGCTCCGTATGTATGATTTAAAAATCCAACCAGGGGAGAACGCCATTCTTATGTTGGTTCGATTGGAAGAGGAGTTTGTGAACTATGACTATTCAAGTGTTTCCTTAGTTCAGTATGCGGTAGGAAATATAGCGGAAGAACAATTCGGCTCTGAGTATCGATTATGGATGTGCAAAGATCCGCATGATTATTTAGTCTGTCTGGTAACCTCTGCTAACTCGGAATCCATTTCAATAGATCAGCTGCAATCAGCCGTGCAAAGCCACGCCGTTGCAGTGCAGAACCATATTAAAACTTATCTGAAAGGCTTCGCTACCTTACATGTAAGCCGTGTGCTTTCATTTCCGGAAGAGCTGAGCCATACTTACGATTTATCGGTTTCCGCGATCCGGCGGAAAGCAGGCAGCGCTTCCGACTTATTTATCGCAGGCTCCGCCCGGGAAGAAAGAGCGCCGTTTACGCTAAAGATCCTGTATGAGCCTCCGACACTGCACCATCTGCTGGAAATGGGACGATGGAATGACCTGCAAACGAAATTAAACAAGATTTATGAAGAGCTTGAGCAATGCTGTTCGCATTCACAGGATCATTTGCTGGAAGCACTGTTCTGCATTTCTAATAGTTTTGCTTATATTGTACATAAGAATGGGCAGAAGTTGTCTGAATATATCGGCCAAGATTTTGAAACGCTGCTGGACCACAGTTCCTTTCGCTCCGTCTCCCAGATGAGGGATTGGTCTGCCCGGGTATTGGAAAGGCTGAAGCTGGAAACAGAGGACGAAACCAAGTGGAACCGGATGTCCGTTGTTAAACAAGTGCAGCGGTTTGTTGAAGAACAATTGTCCCATGATGTGTCTTTACAGACGATTGCGGAACATGTATTTCTTCACCCTGTTTATTTATCTAAAGTGTATAAACTGGAGACCGGCGAAAGTGTAAGTGATTATATTTACAGAGTAAGAATGGAGAAGGCTGCTTATCTGCTGATTCACAGTGATAAGAAAATATATGAAATCACCGCTGAGATGGGTTATCAGAACCCGCAGTATTTCATCAAGCTGTTTCGGAAGCAGTACGGATCGACCCCTCAGGAGTACCGCGAAATGCAATTACCGCGTCTTCCGTCACAATAAGCTATAAGAATGCCATTCATCTTCAGGAGATGACATTCCCGCATTGGATTGTTATCGCTTACAATTTTAGTGAAGTCATCCATCACCTAATAGGGGGAAAGCCAATGCGGTATCATAACAGATTCGTACTTACGATGATTGCGGTCATTCTGTTGCTGGTTTCAGTCATCGGATGCTCGCAATCCAGCGAGGAAGTGAAAGACGGCAAAGCAGGCACCAATGAAACGGCGGGAAACAATAACTCAACCGGGAAAGAAACAGACGGGCTTCCCATGAGTAACGGCAAGTACGACCCTCCCGTTACCATCACAACTGTTCGTGGAGTAGGCGGGGATTTGACGTTTAAAAACGGGGAGAAAATAGAGAACAACGTGCATCTGAAGTGGGCTAAGGAGAAGCTTGGCATCGATATTAAATACTTATGGACCGTAACAGACACGAATGATGCCTTTAAGACGAAGCTCCGGCTGTCCCTATCCGCTAATCAGAAAATGCCGGATATTGTAGCGCTGCGCTCGGACGTAGATAAAGATATGATTGATTCCGGTAAATTCATGGAGGTGGGCGAGCTCTTTGACCGATATGCTTCCCAAACCTGGAAAGACGCTATGAACGAGGATCCGAGCGTATGGTATCCATATATGCGTGACGGCAAGCGGTACGGGATCCCGATTCTGGATTATGCTTACAACGCAGATCCGGTGCTTTGGATTCGGGAAGACTGGTTGAAGAAATTAAACCTGACTGCGCCGAAGACGATTGAGGATATGGAGCGCATTATGGAAGCTTTCACAAACCAGGATCCGGACGGTAACGGAGTAAAGGATACGGTTGGACTTACAATCGGATTTAAAAATTGGGTCAACACGTGGATGAGCGACGCGGGGTGGGTATTTGGCGCCTATGGTGCGATGCCGAACCAGTGGAATGAAAAGCCGGATGGAACGCTGGAATACGGTTCGGTCAGCACCGAGGCTAAAGCCGGTTTAGCCAAGCTGCGTGAATGGATGGAAAAAGGTCTTATTCCGAAAGAAGCGGGTCTATTCGATGAAACCAAAGCGACTGAGCTGTTCACGGCAGGGAAGGCAGGTATGGTTGCCGGTCCGCACTGGATGCCTTGGTGGCCCTTGGAAGATGTGAAGAAGAACGTGAAAGGCGCGGAATACAAAGCTTATCCGATTCCTTCGGGACCGGATGGAAAAGCAGGAAGGCACGATACGGCCAGCCGAAACGGTGTAGTCTTGATCAATAAGGATATGAAAAATCCTGAAGTGTTCTTTACCTACCAGAACTACCTGTTTGAGCATTACGCCAATCCTGCAGCCGGCTCCGAATTTGAGAATGGGATGGCCAAAGGATACGATTGGGACGAAGTCAACGGAAAAGTGGTTGTAGGCGGCGAGGTTCCGGGAGGTGCGGTTCCCGTTAATAAATACACGCTTACCTTTGACGGCGCCCGAATTCCTTCCCTGTCCATGAAGACATTGGCGAAGCTGGCCAACGGAGAAGAAGCGGTAACCCCTTATGAAAAAACAACCAAGGCAGCTTCACCTGCCACCGTATTGGAGGCTGCCAGAATTGTCCTGGATCAGAAGGCCATTGTCATGCCTCAGAAGTTTGTAGGGGCACCTACGGAAACGATGATGGCCAAAAACGAGCTCCTTCAAAAAATGGAGAAGGAAACGTTCAGTAAAATCATCTACGGCAAAGTTCCATTAGAGGAATTCGATAAGTTCGTCAAAGAATGGAACTCCGCAGGCGGAGAGAAAGTGACGAAAGAAGTAAATGATTGGTATGCAACTGTAACCAGTAAATAAAATGGGAAAGCAGAAAAGAAGCCCGGGCCATAACGCCCGGGCTTAAGTTTGCTCAGCATCCGTTATTCTTTAACGGCACCCAATACCATTCCTTTAACGAAGTATTTCTGAAGAAACGGATACACGAGAAGCACGGGCAGGGCGCCGATAAATATTTGAGCCGCTCTTACGGTCCGTTGAGCGATATTCTCCAAATCGGAAGGATCCACGTTTACTTTGCTGAAATCCTGCTGCACAATGATCGTCTGCAGGAATGTGGCCAACGGATAGTTTTGATAGTCGGTCATATAGAGCATTCCTGAAAACCAGTCGTTCCAGTGGCCCACCATCGTAAACAAAGACAAGGTTGCGATGGCCGGCATAGAAATGGGCAGATAGATCATAAACAAGGTGCGAAATTGGGTAGCTCCGTCGATTAAAGCGGCTTCCTCCAGCTCTTTCGGTACATTACGAAAGAAATTCAGCATAAGGATCATATTCCACACGTTCACAAGGCCGGGAAGAATCAATGCCCACAACGAATTCATCAACCCAAGTTTCTGAATGAGAATGTAGGATGGGACCATACCGCCCGCAAACAGCATCGTAAAGACGAAAAACCAAGAGTATATGCTCCGGCCGCGGAACGAGGATTCGTCCTTGGAGAGCGGGTATGCTGCCAGAAAGATAACAATCATTCCAAGCGCCGTACCGAGCACCGTACGTTTGACGGATATCCATAAAGCCGTAATGAAATTGTCGTTGCCCAATGTTTTGACATAAGCTTCAAACGTGAAATTTACGGGCCATAAACTAACCAGATTCGCGCTTGCCGCAGCTTTTCCGCTTAGAGAAACGGCAAGGACGTGGATTAGAGGCAGGATACACAACAGCGCCAAAATTCCGAGAAAGATATAATTGAACACACTGAAAATACGGTAGGGCAATGTTTTATGATACATCGAATATTCCTCCTCCGGTTAGAAAATACGGTAATTCGCCATTTTATAAGCTAATCTGTAAGAAAGGATAATGAGGCCCATGCCGATTACCGATTTGAACAAACCGACAGCAGCGCCAAAACTCATTTCTCCGTTTAAAATAGCCATGCGGTACACATACGTATCAATAATATCGCCCTTATCATAAACAAGTGAATTATAGAGATTGAAAATCTGATCGAATCCTGCGTTCAGAATATTGCCCAGCGACAACGTCCCAACCACCACGATTATCGGGAGCAGGGAAGGCAGAGTGATATGGAGCGTTTGTTTTAATCGCGCCGCGCCGTCCACTTCAGCCGCTTCATAGAGAGAAGGATTAATGCCCGCCAGGGAGGCCAGAAAAATGATGGTGGAGAAGCCAAATTCCTTCCAGACATCGCTCACAACGACCGTAATTCTGAACCAGTTGCCGTCCCCTAGGAAAAATATAGGCTCCACCCCGAACAAGAAGCCAAGCGCTTTGTTGACGATTCCGCCATCCGGAGAAAGCATGTCGAGCAGGATGCCTCCCAGAATGACCCAGGATAAAAAATGCGGCAAATAGACCAGGGTCTGCAGTACTTTCTTATAAGCTAGCTTACGCACTTCATTTAGCAGGATGGCGAACACTAAGGGAATAACTAAACCTGAGGCAATTTTGAGAGCGGCAATGATGACGGTGTTCAGGATGACCTGCTTGCTGTCCGGTCTTTCAAACATGTATTGAAAGTGATCCAGACCGACCCACGGCGAATTCGAGAAACCGGTCCACGGCTTGTACTCCTGAAAAGCCATAATGATACCGCCCATCGGCAAATAGGCGAAGATCAGCGTCATGATGACAGCGGGCAGCAGCATTACGTGGAACGGCCAGGTTTTTTTGAGATTCCATGTGCGTTTGTACATCGATTACGACCTCCTTTATATCTATTTTGATTCATTATAAAATGCAGCTCCGTCCTAGGGGTATGGCGGGTTGAAAAGGGCGATGGCATTTTTATAGCTTCCTGACTTTTAACAGCTGCGTCTGCTACTCTTGTGAGGAATTCCTTGGAACTAATACCGGCATAACAAAAAGAGCCACGCATTGCATGGCTCTTTTTTGCTTCTAGACCGAAACTTTCATGATGAATAGGCGTCTAAAAAATAACTACAAGATTAGGCGGTGTTTTGCTACTATGGCAAGAAAACTCAAGGTAAAGTGGATCGTAATGATAATCATCTCTGTTTTGTCACTAATGCTGTTAAGTATTAATGTTATGAACGGAGCCAGTTACTTAAAACAGATTCAAGCACATATCATTAACGTCAAATATGTTATAAATGGAGAAGAGAGAACCATGGGGGATGAATATACTTCTCTTACCTACAATAACCGTTTATACGTTCCCATTCGTTTTGTTGCTGATACCCTGGGGGCTAGGACCTTATATGATAACACTACTAAAGAGGTTAAGATTGCTAACATCCATACTCAACAAATATTCAATACAACGAATCGAAAGCATGCGAGTTCTAACCATTTTGAAATAGGCTTATTTAGTGGCAAAAACCAATATACACGCGATGAGATCCCATCCATATGGTCAGAAGTTGAATATGTGGGTAGCGGCGAGATCAAGATTGAACACGGGTATCCGCTGCTGTCTTATTACATTAAGGATAAAGATGGAGCTATACAACATGAATTTACAGCACCTATGAAGATGACATCTACCTTTAAACAGAGAGATAAGCAACTACGGTTTTTTCCTGAATCTTTAATCAAGAACTATCTGATAAATAGAGATTTGCTGTTAAATCGTTCTTCAACTCAACAAGAGGTAAGCGATTTTAGACTTGATCCAGGTCATTATGTCGTCGGAGCAGAAGCTGATTTTATCATAAGCGGTTCAAAAGAAACCACAACACTTCAAACTGAAATAAACATAACAGTTGTTGAGTAGGTTTCGTTTACAAATAAAAGAGACAGTATAATACTGTCCCTCGCTTAGTTCGATGTATCTAGTTCAAGTTTATCTACACGTTCATTTAGTTGATCATAATCAACTTCCAATAAACGCAGTCTACGGTCAACCTTGTTGAAGTTGTTATTAGTTTCTCTGCGGAAATCGTAAAATTCATTTTTTAAGATCGTCAACGGACGTCTTTAACTCGTTTATATCCTTTTTTATGTGAAGTACTGCGTCTTGAGTCGTCGTAGCCTTTGCGTCAAGAGTTTCAAGCGCCTTTAATACAGCACTCATGAATTCACGTTCGTTCATTTCCATTCGATCAACCTCCTGATTATATTATAATATCATGCTAAGCGCCCAGACGGTGGCTCAATCCTTCTAAATAATGAATAAAAATTGCTCCCCTCGCGGCAACAGTTTTATAATCTCAACTGTCTACCGTATGGGGAGTCTATCAGTCATCAGCCCGGAGCGCGCTCTTATTACGGAGTTACCTTCACACTCGTAGCAGAGCTTATCGACTTATTTAACCACAGCAACAATTGTCCGTTACTCACGACAGCTTCGTAATCCACGCCTGCCGTCAGGGCTACGTTGTTGAGTGACACTGCAGCGCTGCCCGCGTTCCAGTTGGTAATCTTGAAAGCGGGGTTCTTCTGCGTCTGACCGGCAACCGGCGTGATCGTGAAATTCGTTTCCGTTGCGCCGGTGCGGTTGAACTCGATGGTTTTGTCCGGATAGTAAGTGCCGGTATATGCGCTGTTCCCATTGTTCATCGTGATGGTGCCTGGCTTCAGCCAAGCGCTGGTATGATTGCGCATCGCCGCATAATCATTGGAAGCGGAGAGACCGATTAAGGACGTATACTCCCGATATTTCCTGCCATTGCCGTCCGTCTTGTAGTTGGAGGACCAGTTCGTCCCTGAATTGTACTGCCCCAAGCCGAACATGGATGTATGAGCCGGAACGCCGGGGAACACAGCGAATGTGCTGTTATAGTCCGGGCTTCCGTCCGCTCGCTTCGCCCACCATATTTCCTTGTTGATCGGGAAGTGGCCGAACTTCCATTTCATATCATGCCATGACATCTCCACATCCAGGTTGAGTCCGGCGGATACGCCTTTATCCACATAGTCCGACGTATGCTCGTTATTCCAAACCGCATACGCATCCAGATTGTTCAGATGTCCCACGGTGATCCATTGCTTCCAGTTATGCAGCGTTGGCAAGTACTGCGAGTCGAACGTCTTCGTGCCGCTCGCCTGATACGTATTGTTGAAGCCGCTCATTGTCGACTTCGTGAAGTTCAATAAATTACCTTCCAAGTTAGTGAAGGAGGAGACAGTATCTGCAATATACGTTTCCGGGTACTGCGCGCCTTTACCGTTCGTAATCACCATCGGTTCCGACAGCTCGAAGCCCTTGTTGCTCCAGTTTCCGTCCAGCTTCGGCTTGAAGTAAATATGCCGCGTTCCGGTTCCGTCCGGATAGATGGTCCAGTACTCATCGACTTCCGGATACTGTCCGTTGTTGTTCCCCACAGAGCTTAAGTCCGAAGGATTCGCGGAAGATCCCAGAACTTCATAGTTGGGATTAATCAGGGTGTATTTCCAGTGAATTTTTTTGCGAACCGCCGTGTCCTCCAGAATATTCACCGTGGTCCAGCGCCGCGTCCGATCCGACATCGGCTCGAAGCACCCCAGCAAGCCGTTCGTTGCCCAAGATTCCACGAATTCATAGCTGAACGCCGTCTTGTCATCCAACTGCCACATCGGCACATAATTCGCCTGATCCCAGAATACTAGCTTCCGATCCTGATTGCGGTAAGCGAACTTGTCCCCGAACGTTACTACAACGGCTTCGCCCGCATAACCGCCCCAATTGTATTCGCGTTTCGTTGCTTTGAAGCCTGTGCCCACATCGCTCTGATCGTCGTGCGGCTTGTTCACCGCACGCAGGTTATCGTACTTAACGGTAACGCCGTTGCCATCCCGGACCAGAGGCATTACATAGAATTCGGAGCCTGCGGCGTTCCAATCCTTCGACGGAGCCAGTTCCACCCAGTCTTCTACATACTGACCGCTGATGGTGGCGCCGATTCGCAGGTAATAATGGAAGAAGCCCGTATTGTTATTACGTATAATGCGCAGCTTCTTGGCATGATTCTTCGTGGGCAGCGAATATTTGCCGTCCAGCGCCACGTCATAGCGGTCACTGTTGTTTAACGTGTAGCCGGGATCGGTCGGATTCGCCGTAAGCCCGGTGTTGTCGCGGACGTTATTGACCCCGTTCTGGCGATCCAGCACTTCGGCATGAATCGAGCCGTTCCAGTTATAGATGTTGATTGCGGTCCAATTGTTGTAATCCGGGGCATTGTTCGTCTTCTTCACGAGCGCAAGTCCGATAGGAACTTCCAGGTTCGCATCCACCTCCGCATAAAAGTGGCCGGATACCGCTTTGGTGTTATAGACACCGAACGTGGAGTTGCTGTTCGTATTCGTAATATTGAGGCCGCCGTTCGACACATTAAACGAACCGCCGGAATTCCCGTACAAGTAAAAGCTCTGGTAAGATCCCGTGGTGTTGAAAGCATCATTCAGTTGAACCGTCCCGTTCTCCGCGGAAGCTGGCGATCCCTGCCAAACCAAGACAGCGCTTACACAAAACAGAGCCACAAATGCGTTTCTAAGGCTCCATGCATACTTCTTCTTCATTAATTCATCCTCCTAATCATTAACTACATTTATAATCGCCTTGCAAACAACCAAGCACCCCCTTGAATTAGTATAAAAAAAGAGACACAGAAACGTATATGCAGCTCTTGTGTCTCCCCATTGCGTAAGTTTGCTTATCCCTTTACGGCACCGGCCATAATGCCCTTCGTAATCTGCTCGGAGAAGAGCAGGTAGATCGCGACGGACGGAATACTGATTAACGTCAGCACGGCGAATTGAGCGCCATAATTGCTGGAGTATTGTCCTTGAAATTGAATAATCGAGAACGGAAGTGTCTTCAGCGACTCCGATGAGATAAAAGTCAGCGGATTAATATAATCGCTCCAGCTGGCTAGAAACACCATGACGCTAATCGCGGCAATTGCCGGTTTACACAACGGGATGACGACCTTCATGACCAGACCGAAGATGTTCAAGCCGTCGATAACAGCCACTTCTTCCATCTCGCGGGGCAGGCTGACCAGGAAGCCGGTCAGGATGAACGTGGAAATAGGGATGTTGAACGCGATACCCGGTAAGATGAGGGACCAGTAGGTGTCGAGTAAGCCGATATTTTTGAAAATAAGAAAATTCGCCAGTAACGTCGTTTGCACCGGAATAATCATCCCGATCAGGATGATGCCGAGCACGACGCCTCTCCACTTCCAATACATGCGTGTGAAGGCGTAAGCCATGAAGATCGAGATCAGTGTAGTCATAACGATGGTAACCGCGGTGACAAGAACGCTGTTCAGGAAGAATTGCGGCACTTTCCCATGGGTCAACGCGTCGCTGTAATTCTTCCAATGGAACGGATCCGGCCACTTCAGAATGCTGGAACCGAAGAATTCGCTGCTGGGCAGGAAAGAGAAGTTAAACAGCCACAGTAAGGGGAAGATCTGAAGGACCGCGATGATGGCGATGGTGCCCCATATTCCTAGTTTTCGCAGCATCACGCTTCACCCTCTTCCGATTTCATCATTTTGTTCATGGCAAAAGTAACCAACAGACAGATAACAACGAAGGTAATCGAAACCGCGTTCCCGTATCCGTACCGATTCAAGCTGAACGCTTCCTCATACATGTAAGTCAGAGGCATATGGGTAGACTTGAACGGACCGCCGTTCGTCATAAGCTTTGTAATATCGAACATCTTCAAGCTCGCGATGACGGCAAGAATCACATTCACTTTAATAATAGGCTTCAGCATAGGCAGGTCAATCAGCGTATGAATCTGGAAATTGCTTGCGCCGTCCAGCTTGGCCGCTTCATGCAGATCCGCGGGAATGCCCTTGAGGCCGGTGTAATACAGCAGGAATGCGTAACCGAAGCCGCACCACATGGAGACGAGAATAATACACCAGATGGCGGTCTTGGGGTCGCCCAGCCAATCATGCTGCCAGGATTCCAGACCGACGATATCGAGCAGATGGTTCAACAATCCGAATTGTGTGGAGAAGATGCTGCTCCATACCATGGAACCGACAACGACGCCGATAATTGTAGGCAGGAAGTAGACGGCGCGGATCGCTTTCTCGCCGCGGCCAAGATATTGGGCGAACATGCCCGCCGCAATCGCGATGGGATGCTGTATGAAGATCAAGGCGAGCATCATGAGCAGCGCGTTCCATAAGGAATGATAGAAATCGCCGTCGCGAATGAGTTCCTTGTAATTATCCAAACCGATGAACGTATAAGGCTGTAACAAATCATAATTGGTGAAGGAATAGAATGCGCTATAAATCAGCGGAATTAAGATAAAACAGGCGAAGAACAGCAAGCCCGGCATGATGAATAACGTAATGATCAGCTTGTTGGAAAGCATCTTGGTCATCTCTACAACTCCTAACCCCGATAAGGAACGGGATTCTCCTGTAACCAGGAGAGTCCCGCGCTATCGTTCTTTATATTTATTTGGCCGCGTTCTTCTCGGCTGCTTGATCTAACGCTTTCTGGAACTCTTCCGGTGTCGAAGCTCCCGCAAGAAGCTTCATCAGCGCATTGTAGTAATCCTTCTGGTTATCTCCTGCCAACGTGTTCTGGATAATATCGCTGGTGGACGTCGCCGAGGAGAAGATGGTTGTAAAATCCTTCTGAAGGTTGTTCTCTTTCCCCGTGAAGAACTGATCATACTTCTGCGTAGGAATCGCCGTGCCTTGCTGCCAGGCCGTCTTCGCCCAATTGTCAGGCAGGAATACCCATTTCAGGAACGCTTTCGCTTCTTCGAGATGCTTGGACTTGTTGGAGATGGAATAGCCGCCTCCGAACCATAGCGCTGTATCGGTCGCTTTCGCTTTAGCCGAACCCGGGAACGCGAAGGCTCCGAACGAATCGCGCATTTCTTGCGGAATATTCTCATCCACCGCCATACCCATTTCCCATTCGCCGATTAGGAACATCGCGGCCTTGCCCTGCGCGAACATATTCTTAGCTGTGTCGTAATCGTTGTTCAGGAAGCCGGCGCCGAAGTATTCTTTCTTGGCCATCTCCTGGTACGTCTTCGCCGCTTCAATAACGGATGGATCCATGAATGTTCCTGTACGATCCAGACCTTTCTTGGCCACATCGAATGTGCCTGCCGCGCGCTGCAGCATCAGGTCGAACGTGATGGCCGGTTCCCATTGCTCTTTGCCCGCCATGGCGATCGGCACAATCTTCTTCGCTTTCAGCTTGTCCGCTACAACTGTCAGTTCATCCAGCGTTGTAGGAACCGTCAAACCGTTGTCTTCAAAAATCTTCTTGTTGTACATCACCGCCCAGAAATCAGCGTTCTTCGGAATGCCGTACAACTTGCCCCCACGGGTGAAGCGCTCCAGCGCGCCCGGTACGAAGCCGCCGTCCTTGTAGTCGTTCAAATCCAGCTCCGCCAAGGAGTTGTTGTTGATCATCGGCTCCATGAAAGCGTTGTCGCCCCACGAGTTGAAAATATCCGGCAACGTGTTGGATGCGTTGTAGAGCTTAATTTTGTCCCGATAAGGATCGGTTTGCGCGGTTTCTACCACAATCTTGATGTGCGGATTCTCTTTCATATACTGATCAATAATCGTTTGCTCCAGAAGTCCCAGCCCGCTTGTGCGATCCGGTGTGTTGCTGAAGAACTTGAGGGTAACGTCTTCCTTGGTCGCTTCTGTCGTCGTGTTGTTCTTGTTCGTATTCGGCTCTGCGCCCTTGTTGTTCGCCCCTGTATTGCTGTTTGAATTACATGCTGTAAAGAGTAAGACGGAAGCCATCGCTACGGAAAGTAGAGCCCCTTTATTCCACTTCATGAACGGCATCTCCTTAACATTCTATATTTGTATTTTCTAAGTCTGTCTTAACTGTAATGCTTAATGCGTCTGGTGATAAGGTGGCAAAACAACGAAAAGGTGTTTATTCCTCCAATCCCCATTGTGAGAAACGGTGATGAAGTTTATGATGCTAAATATAGACATCCTTAAGGAAATGAGCTGGATTTATTGAAGAGATTCTATGAGAAGCTCTCCGTTCGTTATAAGTTGCTGGTCCTGATCGCGGGACTGTGTTTCCTGATTATAAGCGCATTCGGCTACTGGGCTTACCGCATCGCCACCAGCGAGGTCATCCGGAACAATGAGCAGACGGACGCCAATCTGCTGGAACAGACGATGATTCATCTGGACTTCGTCGCGCAGGATGTCATTAACGCCTCGAATTTCTTCATCTTGTCCAAAGATCTGCACAAGAACCTGACTAGCGGAACGAAAGGCCAAGAGGACATTAATTACTTGCATCATCGGAACAATCTGTCCGAATCCATCATGCAGATGTTGAATTCGAGACACTATATTAAATCGTTGATTATATATTCGGATGCTATACAGCCGATCACCTACAGTAACTATTCGATGAACCCGATTATGCCCTATGAACAGTTTAAAGAGACGGATTACTATCGGCAAGCGAAATCCCAGCCCGGGAACATGTTCTGGGGCACATATGAAAGCGCTGTCGGCGTGTTTCCCGACCGGCGCAACGGCGAGCTCTTGTTGATGGGGATGTTAATGAACGGCTTTACGGGTCTTAGCGACGGCTTTATCGTCTTCGGTCTGGACGTCAGAGAACTGATTCCGGAACGGACGATGAACGGGATGAAGATTTACATAGCCAACGAATACGGGGAAATTTTGTCGGATTCCGAAGGGAAAGAGACGGGGAACGAGATGAGTTCTTTGCCTTATTTTGCCGATAAGAGTCTTGAGGAGTTGAACCGGAACGGGTGGAAGCCAGGGGCGAAAGATTGGATCATTTCCCATGCGCAATCGTCGTTCTCGGGATGGCATCTGGTCATTGTGCAGCCGCATGCGAACCTGGTATCCAAGTTGGGACACATTAAGACGATTACGGTGCTGACCATTGCCATCGCGCTCACGCTGAGCCTGCTTATATCGTGGTACATCTCCAGCTTCACTACACAACCGATTCTGCGGATTCTGAATTCCATTCGCCACTTTCAGCGGGGGGACTTTGAACAGAGTGTGGAAGTCCGCGGCAATGATGAATTCGCGCAGCTCGGCAGCGGCTACAATACGATGGTCGGCAACATCCGGACGCTGATTCATGAGCAGTATGACAGCAGGCTGAAGCTGAAGGAATCGGAACTGGCGCTGCTTCAATCGCAGATCAACCCTCATTTCCTCTATAATACGCTGAATACGATGAGCTATATGGCGCAGAGCGAGGGCAGTCCCAAGATTGCGGAGATGCTTTACTCGCTAAGCTCCTTATTCCGCATCAGCCTGAGCGACGGCGCTGAATGGATCTCATTGGAGAAGGAATTCGAATTAATGAGCAGTTACCTGTTTCTTCAACAAGAGCGATTTCCCGATCAATTCCAGTATGAAGTGCGTTTATCACCGGAAGCGGCTGGAATTCTCATTCCTAAACTGGTGTTGCAGCCTTTTGTCGAAAACGCGTTGATTCACGGCATTCAGCCTTCCGAGCACTCCGGTTTCATCCAGATTCATGCGGAGTTGGACGGGGAAAAGGTGCGCGTGCAGATTACGGATAACGGGGTCGGTATGGATTCGTCCAGACTTAATGGCGAGGTCGACGAGGTTGGTGGGAAGTTGGGGAATGCAGGCGCCGGGAATGCTGGAGGGCACCCTCCGCGCACCGGTTATGCGATTCGGAATGTGAGACAGCGGCTGGCTCTGTATTACGGTGATCAAGCCAAGATTCATCTGATGAGCAGGGAACATCAAGGGACACAGGTAACCGTTGAATTTCCGGCAAATTCACAAAGACTGAATTCTTAATGGAGGTGAAGATTCATGTACACCATACTCATCGTTGAAGACGAACCGCATATTCGTAAAGGAATTATCTCCATGGTGGACTGGTCTTCCTTGCAGGTAACGGTAATCGGGGAGGCCGGTAACGGAGCGGATGCGCTGGCTCTGATGGAGCAGCAAGCTCCGGATCTGTTGTTGACCGACATTGAGATGCCCCGGATGAACGGACTGGAGTTAATCCGGACAACACAGGAACGGGGATGGAACATTACGCCGCTTATTCTGTCGGGACACGATCAGTTTCACTACACGAAGCAAGCGCTGAAACTTGGAATTTCCGATTATATATTGAAGCCGTGCCGACCCGGGGAAATTCAGGAGGTCATCTCCAATGCCATCTTGAACAGACAACAGCGCTCTAATGAACAGGAGAATATCTCTCTCCTCAAGAAGAACTGGGTTCAGGGCCTGCCCTACATGAAAAACCAGGTGTTATCGCGATGGTTCCAGCATGCGAGCAACCCTGTTGAGGATCGCCCCAGGCAGGCTGCGCAATTGGAGATGAAGCTGCGGAGCGAGAAGTTGACCCTGTTCCTCCTCCGCTTCGATTCCAGCTCGTTCGCCAATCCGAACTATTCCGAATCCGATGCCGAGTTGATTCGGTTTGCGGCTTGTAACATTTTGCAGGAGGTTGTCCCGGCTGAATTTATGCCTTATTGCGAGATTGTTCGTGTTGGCGATGATATTGCGATTGTCGGCAACGTGGAGTCTGTGTCCGGTAATGTCCTATCGATGGCGTTTCTGCAAGAAAAGCTCGAGTCGCTGCAAAAGCTGTTGCAATCGTACTTGAAGGTCTCCCTGTCCATCGGCATAAGCGCATCCGTACATCCTCTGGACACATTGCATATCGCATTCCAGGAAGCTTGCGAAGCTCTGCGGCAGAAGTTCTTTCGGGGAAGCGGCGGGATCTATTTCTGGGAGCAACATAAGGATACGCCTGTGCAGGTCGCGCCGAATCGGAAGACGGAGCTTGCCTTGCATGAGAATAAGCTGCTGGAACAGCTGCGGGCGGGAAAGTTCAGCGAGGCCATAGACGAGATGGATGAATGGCTGGCCTTGCTCCAACAGCTGGAGGACACTTCCGCGGTGCAGCTGCATACGATGTCTCTACTTACGAAGATGAGCGATATTGTGGACCAGCCGGAGCATCAAGCGGAGTGGGGGAATACATCCGCGGCGTTAATCAGCCGTTATTCCGCGCTGGAGAGCTTCGATGATGTAGCCAAGCTGATCTCCGAGATGATCAGGCAGTTGGTGGATATGCTGCACATGGGCAAGCCTCTGCATAAATCCGTTGTGCTGGCGAAGCAATATATGGAGGCGAATTACCGGCATAACCTCACGGTCGAGTCTGTCAGCAAAGAAATCTTCGTGTCGCCGAATTATCTGAGCACCTTATTCAAGCAGGAGATGGGCATTCGGTTTCTGGATTATCTGCATCAATACCGGATTCAACAAGCGAAGGCGCTGCTGCTCGATACGGATATGAAGATCTATCATGTCGCGAAGTCATGCGGCTATAACGATGAGAAACATTTTACGAAGATGTTCAAAAAGTGGACGGGCGTCAATCCCTCGGAGTTTAAATAAACGCAAAGAAGAGCAGGGCGCATGCCCTGCTCTTCTTGCTTTCAATTGCACTATTTTAGTAGCTGTCTTCCAAACTGCGAAGCTTTAGCTGGGCCTTGAACATGTCCAGCGTGAGCGGCTCGGACAGGGTAGATTTTAATGCCACAACCTTGCGGCATACGCCCCCGGTCAGATGGAAGTAGTTATCGCTGAACACAGCATCGGACTTCTCCATCTCGAGCTCCACGAACATCGCGAACACGTCGGATAGAACCGTGACCTCGAAGGCGTCCGCGGTCTCTTCCACGGTCGCTTGCAGGCTGGCAGGCAACAGCTCGAAGTGCTTCGCCGGCAGGAAAATCGTACATCCGTCGCTGACATACCCCTCGTCCGTAACCAGCGTGTACTCCAGATAATGTCTGCGCTTCTTCTCGTCGGAATCCAGCTCCGCCGCGAAGTCCAGCTCTGCCAAGGATACAGTGGTTAAGGCTGGAACGTCCGCCGCCGCCTGACCTTCGCGAATGACCTTCGACGCTCGGTCCTTCAGACTCCAGTGGACCTTACCCTTGAACGGGTTCAACGACTCGTTGCTGACATGAAGCGATGCGGTAACGCCTTCTTCCCATGCGGAGAGCAACACGGGCGCGAAGAACTTGCGAGCCGCATAGTGTAACGCCTTCCAACGGCCGTAAGAATCGATACTAGCCCAGGAAGTCACCGGCCAGGAGTCATTCAACTGCCAGTACACGGCCCCCATGCAACGTCCTCTGTGTCTTCTCCAGTGTTCCACGCCGTAACGCACGCCTTCGGCCTGAATGAGCTGAGATACGTAAGGGAACGATTGGAAATCCTTAGGAAACTTGAAGTATTGAGACAAGTAATACACCGTCGGTTCAATGCCGGAAGGATGCTTCTGATGATCTTCCATGACGTAGGAATACACATTGTGATCCTCCGGAAGGGCAAAGGTATCGATCGTCTTCATGCTCGGGAACGCCTGCAATCCGAACTCCGACATGAACCTCGGGAACCGGTTACGGAAATCGGTGAACGGTTTGCGTCCATGCCAGATGCTCCAGTCATGCATATCGCCGTAATTCTCATCATTCGGCTTCTCGAAGCTGCCAAAGGAAGAGGGGGAAGCAAGCCAGTAGAATGTATTCGGGTCAATTTCCCTAGCAAGCTCTGGAAGAACGACCTCGAACTGCTTGATATAATCCGCCTTGAGCTTCAGACTCTGGTTAATATCCCAATCTACCCATGCCCATTCCATCTCATTGTTTCCGCACCACAGACCCAACGAGGCATGGTGGCGGATGCGCTTCATATTCTGAATCGTCTCTTGAACGATGTTCTCCTTGAATTCTTCCGTGAAGTCGTACACCGCGCACGCATACAGATGATCTTGCCATACGATTAAGCCGTACTCGTCGCACAGATCATAGAAGTAATCCTCGGCGTAATAGCCGCCGCCCCAGACGCGAATGCAGTTGTTGTTGGCGGCAACGCAATCCTGGATCAGGCGCTCGGTCTTCTCCCGATTCGTGCGGGCGATAATCTGATCTTCGGGAATATAATTGCCGCCCATGGCGAAAATATCATGCCCGTTCACACAGATGGAGAAGGAACGGCCCCACTGATCATCCTGTTGGGTTACGGTCATCGTGCGAAGTCCGATACGCATATGCCTGCGGCCAAGCTCCAGTTCCCCGCTCATCAGCACCACCTCCAGCTCATACAGCGGCTGCGCGCCGAAGCCGTTCGGCCACCATAGCTCCGGCTTCGTTACCTGTAGCCCGATATGTTCGGTCGCTTGCGCGTCTTCCTGACGGGCCATCAATATCTCCCCGGCTGGGGTGCGCAATGTAACGTTTAACGTGTAATCTTCCTTGGTCCAAGCATCGATACCGACGCGGATATCCAGGTCCACGGCATCTTCCCCATGCTTCTGCGTAACGTATACTTCGTCCAACGCCGCGATACTTTGGCCGATCAGACTGACATTGCGCCAGATGCCCATATCCGGCAGACAAGGACCCCAGTCCCAACCGAACATATAATGCGCTTTACGAATGTACTGGAAGCCCTCAATCCCGTTTACGGACCAGATCGGGTTCTCTTTATATTTACGCCGAACGTACTCTGTAGGGGAACGGAATACGATAAGAAGGTCGTTCTCGCCAGCTGCGACAAAATCTTTCACATCGAACTCATACGTTCTGTGCATGTTGTCTGTCTTCGCCAGAAGTCGGCCGTTCAGGTGAAGCTCGGCAAGCGTGTCCAAGCCCTCGAAACGAAGAAACACCCGATCATGCTTCAACAGTTCACTGTTTACTTCAAAAATCCGGCTATATTCATAATCGTAATCCGACAGCTTGGCCGCACGGATGTCATTATCTCGGTAATAAGGATCCTCCATTAAGCCGGCGTTCAAAAGATCATAATAGACGGAACCCGGCACGGTCGCGGGTATCCAGGCGTCTTCACATACTCTTCGCATTTTCCATGTGCCTTTCAAATCGATGGTTGTTACAGCAGTCATGTTTGTACCTCGCTCACTTATGTGTAATTTAAATATCTATAAGTTATTGTATAGAACAAAATGAGAGAATACTTGTGTTTATACGTCATCGATTATGTGGTATTTTGACATTAGTATGGAGTGTATGGAGGAGGATGTTGCTTTGGAGATCTATAAGTTTGTGGCGGACACGCAGCTTGGAGTGGGGGTGGAATCGCTCTTCTTCACCGTGCAATCCTTACATCATGCGTCGCCGTTGCATTGCCATGATTATTATGAAATCTTCCTGGTGATTGAAGGGGAAGCGATTCACTGTGTGAACGGGGCGAGGGAGCCGATTAGCCAAGGCGCGATGGTGTTCATGCGGCCCGAAGATATACACGCCTATGACTGGGCTGGCGAGCAGGATTGCCGTTTCATTAATATCATCTTCAGACAGGAAGCGATGGAGAACGCGTTCGCTTTTCTGGGGAAGGCGTTTAACCGGGAACTGCTGCTGAATTGCACAGTGCCGCCGACCGTATATGTGACGCTATTGGAGCAGGAGCATATTACGGGCCGGTTGGACCGGATGGGGGTATATCGGGGAAGGGACGAGAAGGCGCTAGAAGTATTGCTCCGAGGGTTATTGATTGATTTGTTGGTTACCCATTTCGGAAAATTCCAGATCGGTCCGGATGAGAGGCTGCCGAGCTGGCTGGAAGCACTGTTGGTTCAAATGCAACGCGAAGATAACTTTACGGCGGGGCTGCCCCGCATGTACGAGTTGTCCAACCGAAGTCCCGGCCACCTCAATCGTGTATTTCGACAGCTGCTCCACACGACACCGGTTGAATATATTAATCAGCTGAAACTTAACTACACGAAGCATCTCCTTGCGACCACATCCCTGAGCGTGACAGATATCGCGCTGACCGCCGGATTTAATAACCTCAGCCACTACCATCATCTGTTCCGCAGAGTGTTCCATCGCACGCCCATGGAATTCCGCGCTGAGCAGCCGGAGGCTGAACGAGTGCGGGTGGATATGAATAGGGACGACAATGTCGTCACATGAGACTTTTGTATTACCTATATGTCGGAGTATATCTAGTTAATAGAATTTAGGTATATTCATCCCTGCTAATAGTCTTGATATAGCAAGAATATCATCGGAATGTGTCAAAACTTGAGACTTTTTTCCTTGTTTATCACGTAGGTCTATGCTATATTTTGGATGTAATATATAACTATTTTCCTTATACATACGAAAAAGGCAAACCTGTCGAAAGGCGGGGACGCAAAGCCGCGGGTCTACAGCTCAAAAATCATTTGAGTCATGACAGCCGGGTTGCCAGAGTGTATTTTAGGTGCATTCGGCATTCGCCTATGGCGTAATGTCTTTTTTTATGGCTAAGGGGACAGAAAAAGGGAGGACCATCATGGTCTGGAGAAAAAGCAGCAAGAAAGTAATCTTTACTTTGTTCCTAATTCTATCTCTAGTAATTTCTAATGTAGGGATCGTTTACGGACAGAGCGCACAAGGAGCAACCGATGTATCCAACAGCTGGGCTAAAGATTCACTGTCCCGTTGGTTAGATCAAGGGTTAATTACCGCGGATGCAAGCAAGAAGGTGAGGCCCGACAGCAAGGTAACCAGGGCGGAAATGGCAGCCTTGATTAACAGGGCGTATGGATTTACAGAACAGTCTCAAGAAGATTTCAAGGACGTTTCTCCAAAGAAATGGTATTATGCCGAGATTGCCAAAGCGAAATCAGCTGGATACCTATCGGGTAATCAGGACGGCTCATTCAAGCCCGATTCTGTTGTTACAAGACAAGAAGCGGCTAAGATGATAAGCGATCTGATGAAGTTGGATGTTGCGAAAGCAGAGGGCGCTTTAAACGGTTTTAAAGATGCGGACCGGATTCCTAATTGGAGCAAGCCTGCTTTACAAGCAGTTAAATCAGCAGGTTATATGAGCGGTTATACCGACCAAACGATTCGACCAGCCACCCCAATTACACGTGCCGAAGCCGTGGTGATGTTAGATAAAGCTGTCGGTACGATCATATCTTCCAATGGAGTTACAGGCCCGGAAACGGAAAAAACCATTAAAGGGAATGTAACCATTACCAAAGCAGGGACCACGCTACAAAACACGGTCATTGAAGGGGATTTGAACTTAACTGCCGGTATCGGACAGGGCGAAGTTTCGCTTGATCATGTTACAGTGAAAGGCAGAACCATTATAGCCGGCGGTGGAGAGAATAGTATCATTGTTACTGATTCTTCCTTGAATGTGGCGATCGTAGATAAGTTTAGAGGTAAAGTCAGATTGTTAGCTAAAGGCAACACCGTTATTCAAAATACGATCGTAAATTCTGCGGTTAAGTTGGAATCTGAAGTAAAAGACAATAGCAAGGGCTTTGTTAATGTCGAATTCAGGAATAAAGTGAAGGGAGAAAGTGTTCAGCTTCAGGGGTATTTTACTAAAGTTACTGTAGTAACGAAGGTGACCGTCGAGGTTCTTGAAAGAACGGAAATCGGTAACCTTGAACTGGCATCCGGTGCGGGGGAAAGTACTGTAACGGTCAAGGAAAGTGCGACATTAATGAAAGTAGTATTGAACGCGGCCGTAACTATTAAGGGCAGCGGTACAATTAAATTTGTTCTTGTTCATGTTAACGGAACAACTATTGAGCAAAAGGTAGAGGCTTATGAGTTGGGTAGCGCAACCATTACGATTACTATTAATGGTACTGTAGTTGTTAAAACTCCGGGAGCTCCAGGAACTCCTATAACACCGGGAACTCCGGGAACAAGCGTGCCGCCTCAAACTACGATCCCGAACCCGAACCCGAACCCGAACCCGAATCCGAACCCGGACCCGGAAGAAGAACTGACGGATTTGCCGGAAGCTGAAGGTATATTTATAGTCGGGGATAATGCTTACTCCTATATCGGTGAGGAAACGAATTACTCTGATCTTCAAATTTTCCTTTATGACGCTGTAACTGATAGTGTGTATGAGACCACTTACTCAACTGCTTACGGCCCTATCGGGGAGTTTCCAATTAATGAAGGTTCGATCCCGAATGCGGAATACATAGCCAGTCTGGAGAACGAAGACTATTATGCTCTGTATGATGTTCCTATGCTGGGAAGCGTATCGGTAAATGATGTTGTGTATGGTCATGTATTCTATGGCGGATTGGAAAAGTTAAGCTATAAAATTAATGATTACAACGTTAACGATTTGTCAGCTCAACAGTCTGCCAGCGCAAAACCTTTGGCTCATGGAGATCAAATGACCATGTTCTTCGGAGAGAACTTAACGTTAGTAGCATTATGGAATGCATCTGAAAACAAATGGGAATTACATTCCATCAGCAGTGGAAGTGTAAGCGCACCACTGAATGTGAAGGCGTTAACCGTAACCGACACTGATATTAATGTAACTTGGAATGCCGTACCTGATGCGGATTATTACTATATTTATTACAGTAATGCATTGAACGGTACCTATGCACCTGTACTAGACAAGCAAGGTGAGAAGGCAAGAATTACAGGAACTAGTTATCTGGACACAAGCAATCTTCCTAATACTCAACGATATTATAAGGTAACAGCTGTGATAGATGCTCTTCATCTCGAATCTGCAGAGAGCAAAGTCGCTTTTGCGACCACATATCATAACAAGCACACAGCTCTAAATTTCACTGTAACTGACAGTGTGCAGGATCCTATTCTTCCAGTAATCTATATGACGGATCGAGCGGGTCAGAAGGTATACTCTTTAAATTACGAAACGAAAGAACTAAAATCACTTGCAGTTAGCCTGCCGCCGGAAAGCATTACTTACGCTAACGGTGAGCTGTTTGTGGCACTGCTGAAAATGCCGCACTCTTACGTAGCATCGGTGGAAAGCGGCGCCATTGCAATTATCAATGCAGGAAACTTAACGGTTACTAAAACCATTGATATTAATTTGGATCCATATGACCTGGCGGTAGATCGTAACGGTTATATTTATGTATCATCTGGTTCGGATCAATGGACGGATCTGAAATCATATTCAAGAGTAGGGTTTGGGGTAGGAACAAGCGGAATCCGCCATCAAAGTTATATCCTGATGCATCCGACATTAGATAAGATTTATGCCATTAATACCGATACGTCTCCTCGTGATATCAGAGCATACAACCTTAACACAGACGGCACATTTGTAGAGCCGGCGTATCCGGGCGGCTATGATTCTCCTTATCACGGAGATCATACCATGACGGTATTCATGAAACTCTCTCCGGACGGAAAGTATTTGTTCAACGGAGCAGGAACTATTTTCCAAACCGTTAGCAGCAAGGCAGATGACATGAAATTTGTAACGAAGCTAACCGCTGGGTTTAGCGATGTTGCTTTCGATATCCCGAATAATCAATTTTTCACTATCAGCAACACCAACGTGGGTGTATATAATTACAACGAATTGAAGCAAACCGGAATCTATCACACAGATGGAATGGGTAGCGGATTATTCGAGGCGAAGAGTCAGTTGATCGCCATTACCACCCTTGGTGGAAAGACAATCGTAGAGTATATCAATAAGAAATAGATTGGGTATGTAGTACAATTAGGCACATTGGGTAAGGACCCGATGTGCCGTTTTTTATAAAATTAAGAAGGGTGCGATATTCACTATGAAGAAATGGCTTATGCTTCTATTGTTAGTAGCATTCATGACGCCCGTTACATCCGTGTTAGCGGAGACAAACCAGCGGGTTTACAGCTTCAAAGACGAGATTACAACAGTAAATATTCCTATGAAAAGTATATCTTCATATCGTTTACTGGACAATTATATTGCTTATGAGAAAATGGAAGATAATACGACCCACATCTATGTGACCAATTTAAATACCGGAGAAATCAATAAGCTTACTTCAGTCAAGAGTTTTAAGGGTATTCCGGTATTATCGCAAACACCTCAAGGAATTATGGTCTTATGGTCTGAACAGAGGGGCAGCGAACAAGGAAATTTATTTGCTTATGACATTAAGAGTCAGACAACTAAATCTCTGCTTAAAGGAACTTTTTCACAGCTCACGGCGGATGGTTCATTGATTGCCTGGACGAATATGGATACTGGCAATATTCATACTTATGACATAGTGTCCGGGGTTAATGAAACCATAGCGAAAGGTTCATACCCACAGATTAAAAAAGGAATTATCGTATACAGAAATGACCAAGGGCAACTGACAGTTTACCTATCGCAAACGAAAGAGACAAAGTTGATCATGAGTAGTCATATTGAGTCTTTTGCATTCACGGGCAGATATATTTTGGTTAGAGAGCGTATTAACCAAACAAATTCATTTCAACTTTATGATTTACAAGATTTTAGACAATTCGGAAATAACTTAAATGCAGATGAGAAAGTTCATAAAACTTATCTTTATGCAGATGACAGTTTCGGGGTGTGGGTTAAGGAAACGGCTTCCGGCAATGCCGAAGTTACCGGAGCGGATCTGATATTTAGGGGAGTTTTCCCTATCGCTATGAAACCCACTCCTGCCAGAAATATACTAGGTATACAAAAGGATGTGCTGTATTTCCTTGATGCTAAAGATAATTTAGTTAAGAGAACGATCATGCCTCCCTCCAACCGTACCGTCAGGGATGCGGAACCTATCAGTGTAATGATTAACGGTAAGATCGCTGACCTACATCATCCTTCATTGCTCATTAACGAAAATTATTACGTTGATGCTGCCGCAGTACTTGAGCAATTAGGATACAAGGTTAACTGGGATAAAGGAATCAATCAGCTTCGCGCTGAAGGGAACGGAAAATCAGTTGTTATTACAGCGGACCAGAATTCAATTATGGCGGGCAGTGATCGGATACCGCTAGAATCTTCACCTGTGGTCCGTTCTGAAGTATTGTACATTCCAATTGAAGTCATAAACCGGATGGGCGATAAGAAAGTTAGCGTAAACAAAGATAAAAGTACGAAGGTGAATACAATTTATATTCGTCCATATGATACAGCAGATACTCTGTATTTCGAAAACGGCAGGATTAAGTATAAAGGTCAGCTTGCAAACGGAATAAGACAAGGCACAGGTGCCTCGTATAACGAGGAGAACGGCGGCAGGGATTATAACGGAGAGTGGCTTGCCGATAAAATGCATGGAGAGGGAATCATGTACAGCTGGTCAGGTAAATCAATTTTTTTCAAAGGCAAAATGGAGAATGGACTTCAGTTGGAAGGGATCGAATACTATCCAGGCACCCAAACTCCTCGTTTTGAAGGTAAGTACAGAAGAGGACTTCCGTGGGAAGGAAGGGGGCTGAATTTATTTCCAGATGGCACAGCCTTTGCTTATCATTTAAAGAGCGGTGCAAAGAATGGCAATGCTGTACTTTACAATTCCGACGGAACGATCAATCGGTTGTTAGTTTATAAGAATGACATCGCAATTCAGGGTACATTCTATAAAAATGGTAAAGTTGTGTATAAAGGTATAACGGACGAATATGGTGAACCGATCAGTAAGGTAAATGTGAAGAAATAACGAGTCTGTAAAATACTTTGTGTAAACTCCCAAATCTATAAGATATGTAGATTTGGGAGAGCGCAATGGAATGAAGACAGAGAAGAACGCTCAAGACTTTTAAAGTGTTAATGACATGTTCCATAAAGACCTTTACTCCCAACAACAGGAAAAAAGCTTGCTTTATAAGCAAACTTAATATATCCTAATTATGGAAGTAAACAACCCTAAGGAGGTGAATCGAATGGAACAGATGTGTATGAACATGATGATGAACATGTGTATGGAAGACACCATGAGCAAGATGAAATGCATGAAAATGATGATGGACAACATGCAAGAAATGAACATGATGGACAGCATGGACATGGAGATGATGATGTCCAAGATGCAACAGTGTGATGAAATGATGACGCAAATGATGACGATGATGAATGGAATGAAGCAATCCACAATGTAAAGTCGGAAGCTTTACATCGGGCTGCATAACAGTTCACTGAGTGCAGGAATTGAGCTTTAGAACTTAATTTATACGTCCTTATTGGCGGGTCAAGCAGTCCACTGCATACCGGCCTTTTTTTTATTTATACTGTGCCAGTTTCTTCCCTACATTAACCCTCTGTACTTTCAAGGCCAGCCATTGTTCCTGTAACTGACGTCCGTGATCTACACTTTTGGGTTGTTTCATATCTTGGAACAGCTCCAACATTTGTTGGTTAATCCGTGCGTAGGACTCCTGCAGAGCAGCAAGCACCTGACTGACTCTCACTTCGAGCAATATGCTATCGGCATGGTTCAACTTCTCCAGCAAACTGTGCTGCCAGACCGTATCCCCGATCGACCCTGCAAAATTATATAAGTCCAAGTAGTCGTTTACCCAAGCCTGCTTCAAGTGATCCATACAAGCCACTCCTGTCCATCCAACAATTCGATTTATCTTTATACCAAGTATTATACTCGGAATAGTGAGTTAATCAATACTTTTTTTGTTTTTTGTGAATTTAATTTTCAAATACGCTCAAAACTTCTTCCACAGACAAACGCCTCTTCACCCCGTCGGCGCGCTCGACAAGCTCCACAAATCCTTCGCCCGCATCCTTGCCCACAATGATCCGATATGGCAATCCGATGAGATCGGAATCTTTAAATTTGACACCAGGCCGCTCATCTCGGTCATCCATCAGAACTTCAATGCCCTTGTCTTGCAAAAGCAGGTATAGATGCTCGGCAAGCTGCATCTGGGTCGTGTCTTTGACGGATATCGGGATGATATGGACCTGATACGGAGCTACGGACGAGGGCCATTTCATGCCCTGATCGTCATGATGTTGCTCAACCAAGGCTGATAACATCCGCGAAACACCTATGCCGTAACAGCCCATGATCATGACTTGTTCTTTTCCCTGTGGATCCAGGAAGGTGGCCTGTAACTTTTCACTGTACTTTTTGCCCAACTTAAAAATATGACCGATCTCTATCCCCCGATGAAACACAAGCGTCCCATCATTACATACCGGGCAAAGGTCACCTTCCGAAACGTTTCGGAAATCGCCTGTATCCATCATAGTGAAGTCTCGGCCCGGCACGATATGCTTCAAGTGGGTATCCGCCTGGTTCGCCCCCGTAATGCCCGTACGCATATTGGCCACTTGCTCATCCACCAGCACACGAATCTGCAACTGATAGGGTCCGGCAAATCCGACAGGGGCACCGGTTACCTGCTTAACCGTCTGCGCATCGGCCATTTGAAACGTCACCGCGTTAAGATAGTTAATGACCTTAATTTCGTTTAAGTCCTGATCTCCCCGGATCAAAATAGCTACAGGCTGCTCATCTTCCAGATAGATTAAGGTTTTGATGATATCCGTTGCTTGTATATGCAAGTGATTCGTTAAATCCTGGATCGTGCGAATACCCGGCGTATGAATGTGTTCAGGTGTCGGAAGTGTATCGGTTGCGGATTGGGAGTTTTCCATTCTAACAGGTGCTTTGGAGACGGCTTTTTCCAGATTAGCCGCATAGTCACAGCAAGTGCACGATGCAATGGTATCCTCGCCAATATCCGCAAGAGCCATAAATTCATGCGTCCCGCCTTCGCCGCCAATCGTGCCCGCATCGGCTTCCACAGCACGGAATCGGAGTCCGCAGCGTTGGAATATACGTTGGTAGGTTTCAAACATTGTATTATAGGTACGATTTAATCCATCCCAGTCGGTGTCAAAAGAATAAGCATCCTTCATCAAAAACTCCCGGCCGCGTAACAACCCGAAGCGTGGGCGACGTTCATACCTGAACTTGGTTTGAATTTGATAAAGATTCACTGGAAGTTTTCGATAGGAGTTGATTTCTTGCCGGATCAATGTCGTAATGACCTCTTCATGGGTTGGCCCCAAGGTAAACTCGCGCTGGTGTCGGTCTTGCAGACGAACCAATTCGGGTCCATACAGATCGTATCGTCCGGATTCTTTCCACAGCTCCGCAGGTTGCATGGCGGGCATAAGTAACTCCTGCGCACCGGATCGATCCATTTCTTCTCGTACAATCTGTTCCAATTTTCGTAGAACTCGCAAACCTAACGGCAAATACGTATAAATTCCTGCAGCTAGTTGTCGGATGAAGCCTGCACGTAATAATAATTGATGGCTGACCGTATCTGCTTCGGCCGGTATTTCACGTAAAGTGGGCAATAGGAGCGTGCTTTGTCGCATGGGTCAACCTCACCTTCTTCTAATGTTCTGTAAATAACGCAAAAAACGCACTCGTAGGGACGAATGCGTCGTGGTACCACCCTGATTCAGATCTGCACATAACAAATGCGGCAAATCGCTTATTAGATAACGGAGTTCATCCGACAGAGGTGTGCTCTGCAGCTCGCAAGGTAGGGGCTCCATTCATAAGGTTGAGAAACCTTGCAACCATGGGTTTCTTCTCTGGGCAACCTGTTGTTGAATAAAGCGGCCTTGGTCTTTGCTTCCGATATGAGGTTCCCATTAATTTACACCAAAGGTGGGTTCCAGTCAATCATGGCTTTTATTTCTCAACTTTAGCACGTAGCCTACTTAAATCCTCCCGAACCAGCTGAAACTCCTCTTGAATTTCACGGAATACTTTCAACAGCGTGTAACCGAGTCCAATTAATATCAACCCTATGAGGGGAAACACGGTTTGTTTTGCAATGATTCTCATAAACACACTCAAATCTGTATCCGATGAAACGTTGCGCGGAACGAATTGATACAAGCCATAAAGCAGTAACACCACACCAATGAATATAATGATAAAGGACAACACCCGAGATTTCTCCAAAACCATAACAAGCCTCCCCCTCGGTCGAACTGGTTACACATATCTATTATGCAACTGATTATGCAAGAGGCATCCCGCAAAGGTTTGTAACATACAGGCGGTGTACCATCTAGAAAGCTTTCTCCAATTACGACGAGATTGAGATGGATTGGGGAGCTTGCGGCTACAATAACAGGAATTTTTAGTTTCCGCAAGACTAAAATCATCCTAATTCTCCCGTACTTCTGAATCTTGTTGCTGTATACTCCTGGAGCTATGATCAGAGTAAGTTCGAATAACAGAAAGTGAGGGTACATCTATGTCCAATCCAATTTTTAAGAACATTCAACCAGCACCCAGAGATGGCGGCTTTCGCATGGAGAACTATTATATTTGGTGCGGGTCCGTCATACAAGGCGAAGACGGCAAGTATCATATGTTCGCTTCCCGATGGGCCAAGGAGCTTGGCTTCGACTGGCAGTGGCTATTTAACTGTGAGATTGTAAGGGCTGTCAGCGATACACCTGAAGGACCCTATGAATTCGCTGAAGTGGTGCTCGGCAGACGCGATAAGCGGTTATTTGACGGTATGAATCAGCATAATCCATCTATTAAGTATTGGAATGGCACGTACTATCTGTATTATTTTGGAACCACTTATGGGGGGCCAGTACCTGAAGCGGGAGAGCCTATCTCAATAGAACGAGCTACCGAGGTTTGGAATCGAAAGCGTATCGGGCTTGCGACGAGCAAGTCTGTGTTCGGTCCCTGGACTCGCATGGATACACCGCTTCTTGAACCCAGAATGCCAGGGTATTGGGACTGTACAATTACGACGAATCCGTCTGCAGCTATTTTGCCGGACGGAACGACGTATATGATTTATAAATCTCGCGAATATGTGGGCTCAACTCTCCAATTAGGTATTGTGAAAGCGCCGCATCCTGCAGGTCCGTTTGAGAGAATCAGTGATCAGCCCATCTTTAGATTTGAAAATCCAGACTTTCACGTTGAGGATCCATTCCTCTGGGTGGAAGACGGACGTTTCCATGTCATCATGAAAGATGATTACAAGAATAACAGCGGCGGTATTACGGGGGAATGGGGGGCAGGCGTGTACGCTACGAGTGAAGACTGCCTAACGTGGCATATTCATCCGGAGCCTATCTCTTATACACGAAACGTCGCTTGGGACGACGGCAAGACCAGCTCACAGAGCAATCTGGAGCGGCCTAATTTGCTATTCCATGAGGGAAAGCCGACGCATCTCTTTGTGGCAACGGGTAATGGAGGCGAGCCATGGGAATTCGACGGGGTGACGTGGAACATGGTTATTCCGTTAAAATAAACGTGTGGAGTAAGCAGTTGTAAATTGCGGCAATAGAAAAGCCAAAGAAATTCCTCCTTGAGGAGTTTCTTTGGCTTTGTTTAATTTATTTGTCTCCCTTTCATATGAAGCGTAATCGCGGTGCCTTCACCAAGTTCCGACTGAACGCTGAGTCCATAGGGTTCTCCGCAATACAGGCGGATGCGTTCATGTACATTGAACAATCCGTATCCGCCAGCTTCTTCATCACCGGAAGGCTGCGGCGTAGGCATAAGCCGCCATTGTACATCGCTTGGAATGCCGGGACCATTATCCGCGATGGTGATGAACAAATCGCCGTCACTCCCGTGCCTGATGGCCAGCTTGATCCAGCCGGGTGAAGGATCGCGCCGTTTGCGGATGCCATGCATAAGCGCATTTTCGATAATGGGCTGAAGCGTCAGCTTCGGAATGAGCATAGCTTCCGCACCCTCTTCCACTTCAAGCTGAAACTCAAAGGCATTCTCGAATCGGGAGCGTTGAATGTCGAGGTATGCCACGGACAGCTTGACTTCATCCCTTATGGATACGAAATCTTTGCCTTTATTCAGGGTTAAGCGGAAATAGGTGGTGAGCGCCTTGATCATGGCACTGATATCTTTCGATCCGCTGCGGATCGCCATCCAGTTGATCGTTTCCAGCGTATTATACAGAAAGTGCGGGTTGATTTGCGCTTGGAGCGCTTTTAGCTGAGCCTCGCGCTCCTGGATGCGGCTCCGATAGGTTTCCTCCGCCATCGTATTGGTCGTTTGCACAAGCTCCAGAATGTTCTGCTCGAGCAGACGGAAATCGCGGAAGCCGAAGCGAATGCGGTCGTTTAATCGTTCCACGCCATCCCGGCGGATGATACGAATCAGATCTTTGACTCTGCGGCTGATGCTTTCGGCGATTAAACCGAGGCTCAGCACAATGAGCAGCAGAAATACGATGAACGTTGCAGCCATGACAATAATGGCGGAAGTGCGGGTCAGATTGCGGCTTTCGGCATTGATTCCCGAGACGGGAACCTCCGAAACAATTGTCCAGCCGGTACCGGTGATTTTGGCAAACTGAACGTAATAGTCTTGATTGTTTATCTCTTTTTTGAAGAAGCCTTCGTTTTTCCCGGCCGTTTCCTCCTTAAACTCCTTATCCATTCGCTGTTGACCCAAGCGCCTCAAATCCTTATCCCCAATGATGGCCCCTTCTTCATTCAGTACGTAAGTGGTGCCCCCCATATCATCCTGCAGGTGGGAAATGCTGTCCTGAAGGGTCTGTTGGTTCAAGTCCACCATCAAGACCCCGACAATGTTGTCATAATCCAATGGATCGCGAATAATACGGGCGGCGGTAATCACATCCGTGGTAAGGGTATCTGCCGTCGTTTGCGGATACGCGCTTTTCCAAAGAATGTCCCCGTTCTTCCGGACCACCTCATCATACCAAGGCTGATGCTGCAACCTATTCAGTGAGAAGAAATGGATGTTCTCGTTGGAAAACGGTAGCTGCGGATCGATAAAGATCCGGATCCGAGCAATGTCGGGATATTCCGAGAAACTGTTAATATAGTCGACTAAATGAATGAAATCTTGCAGATGTTGGTACGCTTCGTAATCCTTATGCAGCTTTAAATACTCGTGCAGCCTTGGTTTGGCGAAGAAACTATCCGACGCGCGCGCTGCATTGTTAACGTAATAGGAGATATTGACGGCAGCTTGATGCAGCGTGCGAAGGTTGGATTCGTTCATTTCCTGCTCATTGACTTGCACGGATTTGTTGTAATAAACCACCATCGTAATCACACCCGGAATGAAGATTAGGAGGAGGTAAAACAGAATTAACCGGGTTAGGATGCCTCTTTTCCGAAAAGGATTAAACAGGTTTCTCCACATCGTTATCTAATCGACTCGCGGTATTCGGATGGAGTCACTCCTGTGTATTTTTTGAACAGCTTCGTAAAATAACTGCTGTCAGCGTAGCCGATGGCGCTGCTAACCTCGTAAAGCTTGTTGCGCGGATCGCCGAGAAGCTCCTTGGCTTTCTCCATCTTCACTCTGCTCGTATAATCGTGAATGGTCTCTCCGGTTTCTTGTTTAAACAGCAGGCAAATATACGTCGAGGTCAGATAGATGCGGGAAGCCAAGTCATTTAACGAAATCATCATATGCATATTATCCTGAATGATGGATTTCACATGCTCAACGACATTGCTCGACTTCGTCTCGCGTTTCTGACGAATTTGCTCTGTCAATTCTTCCAGGCAAGTCATGAGATAAATTTGCATCTCACTTACGGTTTCGAGCTGTAGCAGTTTCTCCCACAACCGGTTGCCGCGCTCGCCCGAGAAACCGGATCCTTCGATTTCCAACTGCGAAGCGACCTGTCCGCCGATGATCGCGATCTGCAGACAAATGCGGTGGCATTGCGGAAGGTCATACGTTTGGTTGTTGGAGATCATATCGAATAGCTGACGAAGCCAGTCCCTGATCTTGTTGGGGTCCGCCGCTTTCAGCATGGAACTTAACTTCTCCGATTCCGCAGCATCCATCCATAAATCGGGCAAGCTCGTCCGTTCCAGACTCTCCATCGTTATAATCTGGTTCTTGCCCAGGTACAGTTTGAGATTAGCTGCATCCGAAGCAAGCTGATAGGAATGGGGCACTTGCCGCAATCCTTGCACAATACTGCCGACACCGATCGTTAAGCTAAGCTTTAGCAGCTCAAGAACGGTTGACTTTAACGTTTCGATGACGTGGAACAGCGTCTCTTCTTCCATCTCGGACCGCACATGGAGTAAACAGACGAATTGCCCGGTTTGAGCTTCGAACACATAACCTCCTAATGTCTTGTCCACAATTTCCTGACATATATTGAGCACGGCAAAGGTACTTAACTGTTTGTCGCGTTCCGATCTGCCCGAATAGTAAGTATCGTAGTCATCAATATGCAAGGCAAGTAGACAGTAGGATGCGTTGAGCGGCAAATTCATTTCCAGAAATGCCAGCTGCTGCGCAATCGCTTCAGCATTAGGGAATCCGCTTCTTATAAGGGTGTAAAGGAATTTCTCCCGAAGCAGAGGAAAGCTCTGCCGTAATTTCACATTCATTTGCTGAAATAATTCAACCTGCGCTCTTTCACTTTCTACCTGGGACGTAATCTTATAGAGAACTTGGGTCAATTCGTCAAAATCGATGGGTTTCAAAAGGTAATCGATGGCCTCCAGTTTCATGGCCGATTTCAAATAATCAATATCGTCAAATCCGCTGAAAAATACAATTTTGATCTTCTTGTCGAATTTTTTAATCTCTTCGGCAAGCGTAATTCCGTCCATAAACGGCATTTTTACATCGGTCAGCACGATATCCGGATGCAATTCGAGGATCATTGGGAGAGCGCTTTCACCGTCATTGGCCAGTCCGATTACTTCTATCTGATGCGTCTGCCAATCGAAAAACTCTTTCAACCCCAAACGTGTAGAAGACTCATCATCAACAATCATTAACTTTAACTTCACGCTCGATTCCTCCTGAAGAATGTATAGAAAAACACCGGGAATTAGAAGATTTTCACTCTAACGGAAAGCGTTTGGCCCATCTATAATCGAATTCAAGGGGAAAGTTGATCACATTATAGCACATGGCCTATCAACCGGGGAGGGAAAATAGATGAACACGACGGGGGAGCAGAAAATAAGTGTGAAAGTAAAACACGTGTAAGTAATTAGCTGATGAAGGAGCTGAATGCACTTGCAAGGTTACACGATTGCCGCAAAAGGAACTAAAACTCAGAGCCGAATGCGTTCATTCATGAAATATGTCAATCGAAAAAAGTATTTATACTTGCTGCTTGTTCCCGTTCTCGCATATTACGCCGTTTTCCACTACGCTCCCATGTATGGGATCGTCATGGCTTTCCAGAATTACAACATGTTCCAAGGTGTATTCGGGAGCGAGTGGGTGGGTTTGTCGGTTATCGAAGAAGTCATCCATTCGAATGGGTTCTGGCTGTCGGTGCGAAATACGCTGTTTCTTAATCTGACCTCATTAATCATTGTGTTTCCGGCTCCGATCATTCTCGCGATTCTCCTCAATGAAGTGATTCGCGAGCGTTGGAAAAGGGTCATCCAGTCGGCCGTTTATTTGCCGCATTTCATATCATGGATTGTCCTCAGCGGCATCTTAATTCTGATGTTGTCTGAGAAAGGAATGATTAATCAATTTCTGGGGATTTTCGGAATCCCGGCTACTTCCTACTTATCGCACTCGTCGTCCTGGATTGTCGTCTATGTATTATCGGATATCTGGAAAGAGATCGGTTGGAGCTCGATCATTTACTTAGCCGCCATCGCAAGTTTGGACCCGTCGATCTATGAGGCTGCCAAAGTGGACGGCGCGAGTAAATGGAAACAAGTCTGGCATATCACGTTGCCGGGCATCAAGCCGACGATCATCTTGTTACTCATTCTGAATATCGGGCAGATGGTGTCGATCGGTTTTGAAAAGCCCTTCATGCTGGGCAACGCGATGGTATCCAATGTCGCGGACGTGATCAGTACGCACGTCTACACGAACGGGGTCACCAATACGAGGTACAGTTACTCCACCGCTGTCGGCATGTTTCAATCGGTTATTAATCTCATATTAATCGTTTCAGCGAATCAACTCAGCAAGAAGCTGACTAAAGAATCAATATGGTAGGTGAATCTTATGAAATTAAGCCGGTCTGATCAAGTGTATCAAGGTATTGTTCTAGTTCTTCTGTCTCTGCTGGCCCTTGTTTGTGTCATTCCCTTCATCCATGTCACAGCACTGTCCTTTAGCGGCATGGAAGCCATTGTGGACGGCAAAGTCTCATTCCTGCCGGTAGATTTTCAGCTGGATACGTACAAGCTCGTCTTGCAGGACCAAGCGATGCTTCGCTCCATTGGATTTACGGCCTTTGTGACGGTTCTCGGAACAGCGATCTCTTTATTTGTAACCATTTGCGCGGCCTATCCGCTGTCCAAATCCGACTTAAAGGGGAGAACGGTTTTCCTGCAGATCATCATATTCACGATGATGTTCAGCGGAGGGATGATTCCCACTTACTTGATCGTTAAATCGCTCGGACTCATCGATTCGGTGTGGGCGCTGATCCTGCCGGGACTCATTAATACCTTCTTCATGCTGATTGTGAAAACCTATTTCACCTCAACGATCCCGGATAGCGTGGAAGAGTCAGCCATGATTGACGGTTGTAATGAAATTCGAATGTTAATCAGCATCATTCTGCCGATGTCGATGCCGATTATTGCCACAATTGGCTTGTACTACGCGGTTCAATACTGGAATATGTTTTTCGCCGCGCTGCTTTACATTAATGATCCCGATAAGTTTACGCTGCAATTAAAGCTGAGACAGCTGCTCATCTTGGATCAGAACAGCGCCTCCATGAATCCGGAGGAACTGGGCCGTCAAGTGAGTGAATCCATCAAGTCGGCGACCATTATTATTACGGCCGTTCCCATTCTGCTTGTGTACCCGTGGCTGCAAAAACATTTTGTCAAAGGGGTGATGCTTGGCGCAGTGAAAGGTTAGGAAGGTTCAAGGGGAAATGGTGTACTATGAAATGAAGGGGAGATCGTATATGAAAAAAATGATGCGTTTGACGGTTCTATCACTTGTTACTTTACTCTCTTTAAGCGGTTTGATCGGCTGTTCGTCCAATTCCGCGGAAACGACAACTTCGAATAAACAGGAAACGGCAAAGGAAAGCACGGAAAAGACGACAAAGACGTCAAAGCTAAGGGTTGAGCTTCTTGATTTCGGCGATCTTCCGGCTTCGGAGGGAACGATCGATAATAACCGTTGGACGAAGTATGTAAAGGAAGAAGCTCTGAAATTCGGTGTGGATGTCGAGTTTCTAGTCGTACCCCGCAATCAGGAATCAGATAAAATTAATGTTCTTATGGCGAGCGGATCAGCTCCTGATCTGATTATGACTTACGACCGCAACCTGTTTCTAAATTATGCGAAGATGGGCGGATTGACCGACCTGACGCCTTATATGGACAAGGAAGGCGCGAATATTAAGAAGTATTTCGGGGATGAGTTCCTGAAATACGGTCAAGTGGATGGCAAGCAATTTTCCATTCCGGCAAGACGCGCTTCTTATGCCACCAACGGAGCGTTTATCCGCAAGGACTGGCTGGACCAATTAAAGCTGCCGGTGCCGCAAACGATTGAGGAATTTTACAATACACTGAAAGCGTTTAAAGATAATGCGGAGGCGCTGGGCACCAAGGATGTCATACCTATGGGGATGATTCCGCTGGGCGGCACCTATAATGGGATGAATGTCGCGCTTGAAGCGTTCGCGAAAACGCCGACGGATGAGGAAATTGCTTCTGTGCCGATCTTCCTGCGCGAAGGTGCGCTTGACGGCCTCAAGTTCATGAATAAGCTGTATCACGAAGGACTATTGAATAAGGAATTCGGTCTGGACAGTAACGGGCAGAAAATTAAAGAGCAGTATGCAAACAACCAGGTGGGGTTTGTCGCGAACCATTCTTCCTACCCATGGCTGGATCTTAGCATAAGCACACTTCGCAGTAAGGCGCCTGAAGCTGATTATGTGGCATTCCCTGGCGTCAAGAACAAGAGCGGCGAGATCGTGATGCAGCAGGGTCTTGAAATCGGTTTCTACAACATGGTTCCAAAAACATCCAAAAACCCGGAAGCCGCAGTCAAATATTTGGACTGGTTCGTGAATGAAGGCGGCAGCAAGCTGTTTTACGGATTTGAAGGTGAACACTATGAGATGAAAGACGGCAAAATGGTCGTTATAGATCCTGCTCACAATGCGAAAACGTTGAAGTTGGGCGGTTGGTTAGCGACGGTTTATAATATGACAGCGGACAAAGATCCGGCAAAACAGCGTGAATTGCTCAAAAATCGGATTACCGGCAAGGACGGCGAGTCCTACCTCGCAGGCATCCAGACTTTTGAGAAAGCGGGCAAGCGGCAAGTTGTCTTTAACGCTGTTCCTGACATGCAGATCAAATATGGAACAGCGCTTACCAAACTTACCAATGACTCGTTGACCCAGATCATGATGGCTACCCCTGATAAAGTGGAAAGCCAGTATAAGAAATTCGTGGACGAATATATGAGCGCGGGCGGGAAAGACGTGATGGACGAAGCGAAAAGGCTGTATGCTGAGATGAAGAAATAAGCAGATGCAAGGCGGGCGGATGAATGTATCCGCCCGTGTTTTTTGCTTTTTTTGACTAAAGTTTAGAACCCGGTGTCGGCGGCGAATGCCAAGTAACAGATTTCTAGATCGTCCACTGATCATGGACCACGCCCGTCAAATACCACACACCTTCACGCTGCTGATAGAATAACCGCAAGCTGCCCCAATCCATCCCGTCCACCTTCGGATCAAACCCGTTGAAATGATACTCCACCATAATCGCATCCGCGTAGATGCCGGGTTCACGGGAGTTATCCAAGGTGTTGCCTTTGCCGATGACTTGGTTATATCCCGTTGTCTCAGCTTGAGCGTAGTCGTGCGGGTAGATAAATTTCTCTGCATATTGTGCAAAAGAAAGCATAATCGGCTCCCCGGAACCGTCATGTGTGCCCCAAGTCAACTTGGCGGGATCTTTGAATTGTTTCTCCAGTTGGTCCGGCTTCAGGACCACATCCTTGGCAGTGTCGATATGAGCGTAAGGAGAGAAGCGTACTCCGGTTTCTGGATGAACAAAGGCTGCGATAGCTTTCCAATCTTGATCGCGAATGGCCTCGATGACTTTGGTTGTTTGCTCGCCAATGGTTTCTTGGGCCTCTGCCGGCGTCAGCGCAGCACCGTTAATTGGCGAGGAACCTTCAGACACCGCGTTGTTGTCGGGTGGAGCGCTTGTGTCCGCCGATTTATTTTGACCGCAGCCTGTAAGGAAACTAATCGTAATCACCAATGAGACCAAGAACAAACCTAATGTTGCCGACCGAATCTTCATCACACTTCACTCCTCAGGTGACATTGATACTGTTAGAGACGGCGTATATGGTAAAAAGTTGCAGATTAAGGATGGGTTAAAGTACCAAAGTGGTCAACTCAACTACTTGCTATAATGTTAGGGCTATATCATTTTGTGCGAAAAGGGAGCGTTTCACTTCAATGGTTACAGTTAAAGATGCGGAACAGTACTTAAGAAAACAAATAGGTGAACATACGGATGACATCCAGTTCATATGGGAGGCTTTCAAAGCATTCGGCAAACAGCCGGTTGAAGGGGAAGAAGAGATTGCCTTGTTAGTGGAGTGCGGTGTATATGATTTTACAGGGAAAGCGCAGTTTCACTTCAATTTTACGAGACAATTTACCGTTTATGAGGGTGAGGAGTATGTGGGGATGGAGCAGTTGCATGCTTTGTTTCTTTTTGAAGCTAAGGAAACGCTGGAGTCTCTGAAGATGTGTAAATGGTTTTTTAGTAATGAGGGGACCGATGTGGAGGAATTCTACACGGAGATTGAGAATGCGGAGGAATTTAAATTGGCGATGAAAGGGCAGCCGATCTCATTCCAGCTTTATCAAGATGAGGTGTGATAATAATATAAAGCTGTACCCGGCACGGTGTCCGAGTACAGCCCTACTCCTCAATTCTGCTTCGTCAAAATCCACCGTTGCCAAGGATGACCGAAGTCTGTCCATTGCTGCGCATCGACATCATCGGACAAAGAGCCGTCGCCGATTTCCAATGATCGTTGGGTGTATTTGTTTGTTATTTTGTAGCTGCCATCCGATTGTTCATCTATAAACCAAGCTTGGTTCGATTGATTGTTGCCGTATCCCCAAAGGGTGACGGGCGCGCCGTCAATCGCATCCCATGTGCCGTCGAGCGACTTATTGTTGTAAACGTTGATTATCTTATAGCTGCCATCCGGCAATTTGGTAATTGTCCATTGCTGATTAGACTGTCCGGGTACATACGTCCATTGTTTCACAGGTACGCCGTCCGTAAAATCCCAACCGACATCGAGCGCTTTGTTGCTGTTCTTATTCTGGATCGCATAGACGCCGTCTTCAAGCGGTCCGCCGCCTGAACCGCCTGTGCCGTTCGGCTGGCCGTAAACGAATCCGTTGCCGGCGAATCCGATGAATATGCGTCCAAACATATCTTTATCCGCTTCCATAGCCGTAACAGCATCATAGAGTCCTAACGGATAGGTTGCAAGCTTCTCCCAGTTCGCGGCTTGGTCCGTGGAACGCCACACACCGAAATCCCCGTTCACTTTACCCGTAATGTAGAAAGCAGGATAACCTCCGGCTGAAGCCGCTTTCCCGAAGGCGAAATTAGCCACATCTTTGAGCTCGCTGAGTTCAGTCCAATTTAACCCGCCGTCCGTGGAACGCCACATGGAGAACTCCGCTCCGTCCTGATGCCCGAACGTTAAGTACAAATGTCCTGCTTTGCCGGGAACAGCTTTCAACTGAGCGTTGAAATATCCCAATGCCCAGCCTTTAGGAATGGTTGAATTAATCAAAGTCCAATTTTCGCCGCCGTTGGTGCTTCGGTAGATTCCTTGGCTCTGGTGATAAAGATAGAACGTGTTATCGTTGACGGAATCCGCAGCCAATACCTGCCTGTGCAGATAGTTGGCAAAATGGGAACCGCCGTTATACTTCCCTTCGTTATCCACCATGCTTTCGGTGCCGGGCAGGATGACTTGTGTCCAGGATTGCCCTTTATTTTTGCTGAAATGAAGGGCTCTGTTGTAAGTAGGCAACCATACAAGATTGTTAATATTGTTAGAAGCTACGGCAATATTCCCGAATTTCAGATCGGCCGGATGCGTGCCGCTTGTAATGGAGCCGAATAAACTCCAGGTTGACCCGCCGTCTTCGGAATAACCGCTCTGATTGGATAATCCGTCTTCTGTACAACAATACCGGTGGTCATTGGCTGCCGTAACGATAAAGCTCGGCGTGTCATAGGCATAATCCAGATCCCAGCCGGAATTAAACCGTGAAGTCGGCTTATGAACGGATGGATACTGATCCAGCTGTTCATGACGGAATATGGCGCGGTCCCAGAAAGCAGATACCGGTTTACCGCCCGCAGGGGCGACCATATCGTTCGAGACCAGTTCCTCGATGCCGTTGTTAACCGACGTCCAGTTTAAATCGCCGTCATTAATATCGGTCGTCGTCCATACCCCGATGCCTTGTGCAAACCATAGGCGATCCGGAACTACAGGATCGAAGACAATGGATCCGACGGACATATAGTTTTCCTCGGTCCATCCAAGCCACGGTATGTCAGATGCCGTTCGCGATTTACTTGGATAAGACCAGGAACCCGAAGCTCCACCGTTCGTGGAGCGGGCGGTGTCCGCACCGGAGGTGAACGCGAATATCTTGTTGGAGTTGGCCGGTTGAACGGCAACATCCACATAATAGCTTCCGTTCGGGGAGACGTTGGTCCACACCCCCGCTTTAAACTTCCACACACTTCCGGCCGCTAGATACAAGGTGCCGTCATTCGCGATGGACAAGTCCTCGAACACGCTGGTGTCCGCCGGTCCGGTGCCGCCGGTAATCTTGCTCCAATTGGCTCCGGCATCGATGCTGCGGTAGAACCCTTTTTTGTACACAGTCGCGTAGATCACTTTAGTTTTCACCACGCTGCCTGACGATAATGTGCCGCCGCTTGGATCGAATATAACTTGACCCGCGCCGTAATCACTCTCACCCGAGCGGGGTACAGCCGTCACCTCGGACCACGCGTTACCGCCGTCCTCTGTCCTCAGCAGTCCGTTCGCAATGGAACCGTAGTAAACGATATTAGCGTTGGCCGGATCGACAGCCAGTCGTTCTCCCTGCTGCCTGCCGTTGCCGTTAGGATTGGAAGCCGCCGTCAGGTTGCCGCGATACCAGTTCTCCCCACGGTCCCATGATTTATAGACACTGTTGTTGTACGCCATATACGCCGTATTGTCATTTCCCGGAGCTCCCACAATACTTAGGACGCCCGTCATACCGTAGGGGCTCTCATCTTGCATAGATTCCGAGGTTACAACCTGTTTCCAGGAAGTGCGGTCCGCGTTTAACCGATAGGCTCCGCCCACATCTGTTCTTACATAGACCACGTTACCCCAAGGGTGCGCATCCACGCCTGTTACCCAGCCGCCTGCGCCTGTTTTTAGCGTTTTCCAATCATATTGCGATGAAATATCCGTAGTAGCTGCAGAAGCGGAAGGATTTCCAGGAGCCCACAGCGCGGCGAGCATTATCAAGACAACAGCCAGCCAAATTCGGTTTGCATACTTCATAATCGACATCAGTTACCTCCCGTATAGTGGAATGTGAAGTCAAGACAGGGGTTAAAGCGTTTTCATTTCAATTGTCAAAATCATTCATTCTCCCCTCTCCGCCCCGGAATGATCTCGGTTTCACTTCGACCCTAGGTTAGCATGACCGGTAACCTGTTGGGAACTTGGAAAAGCGTCAGAAACGACATGAATCTAATCATATGCAGGAGAGGCAAGAGATGACGCAAGCAAGGGGTACTCATGACAGACTTGCATGGTTGCGGACTTGTAAACGCTTTACACTATTACCAAACCTAGATTAGGAGGATCGGAAAGCGATGAATGTCATAGAGCAACGCAGCCGGTTACAGGCGACCTTAAGGGGTCTCCGGGAAGGTAAGCTGAAAGTGGGATTTCTGGGCACATCCATTACGGATGCCCGCGTCAATCATAATTGGCCGGAAGCCGTGATGCGATGGTTCAGCACTGCATATCCCCATGTGAAATTCCAGATCGAGAATGCGGCAATCGCCGGTACGGGAAGCGAGCTTGCCGTGTTTCGGGCGAAGAGAGATATCACGGATCAGGCGTGCGATCTAGTATTTGTGGAGTACGCGGTGAATGACCCTGCGGATTCCGGCGAACGACGAATTAAAGTCAGGGAAAGCTTGTTGCGTCAGCTCATGAAATCAGATTGCGACATTGTTCTTGTCTACACGTTCCATCAATCCATGTATGGCGATATGGCCAAAGGGAATGTTCCGGATACGGTGGCTGAATTTGAGAGGCTTGCCGAACATTACCGGTTGAATACGGTGTGGATGTCTCTGCATGCGATCCAGCAAGTAAAATTCGGACTCATGCGATGGGAAGAATGGCTGCCTGACGGGCTGCATCCGACGGAACGAGGGAGCTTGGCTTATGCGGAAAGCGTCATTGAATTCCTGAAACAGGCGCTGCGGTCCGAGGAATCGTACAGGCTTCCCGCCGCTCGCGAAGGTAAGACCACGGAGCCTTTAATTCCGGGCGTGTGGGAAGAGATTCACCTGCTGCCGCTTGAACAGCTTTCCACGGAAGGCCCATGGCTGCTGCGGAACTGGCCGCAGCTGCCCTGGATCCATGAGCTTCTGGAAACTTCGGCGATCGGCGCTAAGGTTACGATCCCTTTTGAAGGGAGGGGAATTGCACTCGGATTCGACTTTGGCTTCTATTCTGCGGAGTTCAGGTATGCGCTGGATGGCGGGGAATGGCTTTACAGTAACCGGGAACGTCCATATTGGTACCCGGACACCGGACTGTTTATCGTAAACACGTTGTTCGACGATCTGCCGGTTGGTCCGCATGAATTGTCTGTTGAAGTGATCCACGGCGACAGCGAGAACTGTAAAGGAACCCGGTTCCGATTGGCCTTTGCAGCCGAAATCCGATAGGAACTATGAAATTTGAAGGAGGAGTTGAGAAGATGCACAAAAGGATTTTGAAAGCGTTACCTAAGTGGATGGTATTTACTTTGCTTGTCACAACCCTAGTTGGCGGATTTTCTTTAGGCGCAGTACAACCTGCTCTTGCGAACGCGTTGTCCGTCGACAGCGCTGACTTGTGGACCGTCAACAACGGTGCGGACATCTCCGCATCGAACGGATGGCAGAAGATCACTATACCTAATCCCGATCTGGATTGGCAGACCCAATTGGGCTTCAATGCGCGTACGATTGAAGCGGGCAAGACCTATAAACTCTCGTTTGAAGCCTATGCGGATCAGGAAAAGGCCGTGGTGCTCCAATCATACAAAGGGTATGAGTGGAAGGGCTACAATCCGTTCACAGTGACTGCGCAACCCACTACTTATCATATTGACCTTTCCTATCCGGAGGCTGTGGGCGAATTGACACTGAAGCTCCAGATCGGACATCTGAACACCTTGTATATTCGCAATGTTCAACTTACGGACCCTTCTTCTCAGCCGCCGTTATCCTCGAATGCGGACCTGACGGATATTCAGTTGGACGGCGTTAATCTGCAGGGATTTGAGCCAAGTAAAGTCAATTACCGGTTTACAATGCCGGAAGGGGTCACCACCGTTCCTGCCGTAACGGGCAATGTTTATGATTCGAAGGCTTCTGCGGAGATTGAGCAGGCACCGGCTATCCCGGGTACTGCCAAGATTAAAGTAACGGCTGAAGACGGCGTGACGGTAAAACGTTATGAAGTCCGGTTCGAGGAAGCTACGACATACCTGGTCAATAGTACATTTGACGATGAGCCAGCCGGCACCGAACCAGATGGTTGGGAGAACTTGGGCGGTGGTTCGGTATCCGTTTACGAAAGTGCCGATGCGAATATTTACAATCGCGGTGATGCCGGGAACAAGGTGCTGAAGACATTCCATAGCGGATGGGGTGCCAACGGGATGAAGAAGGTGTTCGCACCCCAATCCGGTACGGTCACGCTGGAATACAAGTTCATGGATACGAAGCCCGGCGCGGCATCCGTGCTGCGTGTGAAGGACAGTGTCACAGGCAAGGAAGCGCTGAACGTGATGCAGTTCTTCAATCTCAAGTTTAATATGGACGCCGAGAATGTGGATGCTGTGTTTCTATCCGGGTACACACCGGAAAGCTGGGTGACCGTGAAGCTGGTGATGCAAGTTCAAACCAAGAAATTTAATTTGTATTTGAATGATGCGTTAAAGCTGGAGAACCAGACATTCAAGGATCCTACGGTATCCGCAGTGGATACGCTCACCTTCGAGCACGTGTCATGGGCGAATTCAGAGGATGCGACCTCCGTCGCTCATCAGGCCCATACCTATCTGGACGATATTCTGCTGAATGCGGGTCCTGTTCCGGCGACCGCGCTAGCTAACGGTGACTTTAGCGGGACTGATCTCGCTCCATGGATACCCGGAGGGGGTATTGTGGCGGAGAACATCGGAGGGCATGCTTCCATTCGGGTTGCGGCAAACGCCGCCGATGGCCGATTGGAGCAGGCAGGGTTGAAACTCAAGGCGGACGTTGACTACAACCTGCGCTTCCAGATGCGCTCTTCCACTGCCGGCGCAATGACGGTTAAGCTGCTGAATGGCAGCGGTGCCGTGCTTGATTCGGAGACGATTCATGCGGGATCTGCCGCGCCAACGGTGTACACGCTGCCGTTCAAGGCGGAAGGGAATGCGACAGCCCTCGGTAACGCAAAGCTCGTATTTGAATTTCAGGCTGCGGATGACACACCGGACGACTACGTCCTCGGAAATATTAGCTTGTTGCCTGCGGAAGCCGCGCCACCGGAACTTAACAAGACGGCCTATTTCTCGGTATCGGATGCGAAAGCAGAACCCTTGAAATCGAATCGGATTTCTGTAAAGAAGGTTCGCATTCGCGCCGCGATGAACAATGAGTCATTCGTTACCCGCAGCGGTGTCATGGTCATCGGCCTGTATAAC
The DNA here is from genome assembly GCF_001644605.1 of Paenibacillus swuensis. Taxonomy (NCBI): domain Bacteria; kingdom Bacillati; phylum Bacillota; class Bacilli; order Caryophanales; family Paenibacillaceae; genus Paenibacillus; species Paenibacillus swuensis. The sequence goes on from NZ_CP011388.1 coordinate 1,157,256, forward strand.
GCGCAGAATCAACTCATTCGCCAAGTGTATGGCGGTAAATCCCTCACTTCGGGAGCCGGCACCCGCTTATCCGCCGTCTTCACGATGCCTGCGGATGCCCATGGATATTCGGTGCGAATCGGGGTGTGGGATACGTATTCCAGCAAGAATGAACTGTCTTCTGTTAGGCGGATTTCAATAGATTAAACAACGCTTTGAACATGTCAAAGCCAGAACCGGAAAGGATTGTGACAATATGAGCAGAAGCTTCAAATGGACCAGAGTATGGCTCTCGGTCGCTGTAATTACTTCCATGCTGTGCACGGGCTTGACCGCTCCTGTACCCGGAGGCGCATCAGGTATAGCCCAGGCAGCAACGGGGGGCGCGGCTACAACAGCCGAAGCGGCAAAGCCATGGATTTGGAACAATATCGACTTTCAGGGCATGGGCTGGGTGACAGGGGTTGCGGTACAGGAGTATCCCCCTTATTCGCTCTATGTCCGTACGGATGTAGGGGGAGCGTTTCGGTATGACCGGGACAAAGAAGAATGGATTTCCATTACGGATATGTTCGGCATGGACGACCGCGGTCACTATGAAGTGGAAAGTATAAACGTGGGTCCGGACCCGGCTAATCCGGGTGTAGTCTATATGGCTTCCTCGGGTACCGAACAGGAAGGCATCATCTACAAGTCGTCCGATTTCGGTGCCACATGGACCAACCTGGATGTGCCCGAGCACGTTCATATCGGGGGGAATCAGATGTACAGGATGAACACGGGCGAGCGGCTGACCGTGGATCCGAACAACAGCGATGTCATTTATTACGCATCCCGTGAAGACGGCGTCTGGAAGAGAGCCGCAGACGGAACGTGGAGCCAGCTGGGAGGCGGCTTGCCAACGAACACGGATACGGCTGCAGAGGATATCGGCACAACCTTTGTTGTGATGGATAAGAACGGAGGTGTTACGCCTCAAGGATTGACGAGTATATTCTACGTTGGTGTTTACGATGACGGTGTATACAAGACGACCGACGGCGGCAAAACGTTTGTGAAGCTTACGGCCGGAACCGCATTCTATGAGAAACAGCCGATGCAGGCGATTACACATGAAGACGGCACGCTGTTTGTCAACAGCGGTCTGCTCCAGAACGGCACGAATACGACCCATGGATTGATTCAGACCGCAGCGCGGAAAGAAACGGCGTTAAGAATTGCCTACGATACGGCGACGAATGATTTCGCCTTAAAGCAAATTCGCGGACTGGACATCGACCCATCGAATCCCGACAAGATCGTTGCCCAGACGGACGCCAATGATGAGACAGGGCTGCTGTTGATCAGTGAAGACAAAGGAGTTACCTGGACAACGAAGCGTGAAGTGATTGACTTTACGAAGGATCCGGCCTTTATCCCTTCCTGGTGGTCACACGGATCACGCGGACCGCTGGTGATTGACCCTGCAAACCCCAATGCGGTGTGGACCTTAAACGGATTCGGCGTGTTCCGGATTGAAGATATTACCGCACCGCAGCCTAAATTCGGATTTGTCATGAAGGGGCTGGAGGAGCTCGTCAGTAATTTTCTGCGTGTCGCTCCTTACTATGGCGGATATGATGTGCACGGCAGTGTGATGGATATGGGGGGCTTCTCGATTCGGGACCGCAAGGCGAATGTGCCGAGCCGGTTAGTTAATCAGAAATACGCCGGACCTCCTACCTGGGGAATTACATTGAATCAGATTTCAGGGATGGATTACAGCTATCAGAAACCGGAGAACATGGTTTATGTCGGATGGCACCAATTCAGTTATTATATGCAAAAAGATCTCTACTTCGGCACCACATCCGACGGCGGTCGCACTTGGACGGAGAGCCGTTTACCAAACTACGGTCTTAGCGGCGGACCGATCGCGATGTCTGCAACCGACCCCGACCGTCTTGTCTGGTCTCCGTCCGAGGGTTACGTGAAATACAGCACGGACCGCGGAGCGACGTGGCAGGATGCCTCTTCCGCATTCACCGCGGGGAATCAGATGGGTAAGTTGTATGAACGCATCACGCCTTGGTGGAGCCAGACTCAGAACCTTGCTTCGGACAAGGTGAACGGTTCCAAGTTCTATCTGTTCACGGAACGCAATGCGAGCACGGCAGAATTATTCATGAGCAGCGACTACGGACAAACGTGGCAGAAGACGTATACAGGTTTCGTGTCGACGGCCACGCTGCCAAGCGGGGAAATCGACATTACCGAGCCGAATCCGGACAACAAGGTAAACGCGGGGGCTTTGCCGTTTACGAATGTACGGGTGAACCCGGTGAGGGAAGGCGACGTGTTTCTTGCGGTGAAGCCGATGGATTCGCATGATGAGAGAGCCCACATCTACCGGCCGTTATGGCGTTCCACGGATGCAACCGTCAGTGATTTCAAGACGGTGCCGAACGTTCAAGCCGCCATTGATGTGAGTTTCGGCAAGGGAGATTCGCCGGATATGCCTTATATCTATATTTTTGGTAAAGCGAACGGAGATGAGGATTCCGGTGTTTACGTGTCCAAAGATGACGGTAATACCTGGACGCGTCTGACCAATCCCGAAACGCAGCAGTTCGGAATCACTTCAGGTATTGAAGCGGATATGCGCTACAAGAACAGAGTCTACCTGTCGACAGACGGCCGCGGTGTTTTCTATGGTGAGCCTGAAGGGCTTCCGCAGATTGACATCACAGCAATTCAATCGGAGCAGGTGAAAACCGGCACCGCTTATGAAGGATTGGTATTGGAACCGGGTGCGAATGTAAGCATTCAAGCTGAAGCTAACGCCGCAGCGGGGTCTACGATAGAAGGCGTGGAATTCTATAACGGCTCGCAGCGAATCGGCGAGGATGTAACGGCACCTTGGTCATTGGATATGACCAATGCGGCAGCCGGCGACTACCGAATTACAGCGCGGGCTCTGGATCAGGAAGGCAGAGAACAACATTCCTCAGCCCGCTATTTCAGGGTTATCCAAGATATCGAGACCGGTTCCGTAACGTTCTCGAACGGGGAAGCCGCGCCATTGACGGCATTACCGGCAGGCGAATGGCTGGGTGCGGAAGCCGATATTAAGAACAATGCTTCCGTAAACCGCGAGATTACGATGGAAATGGTGTTGGAAGATGCGAAGGGGAAGGAAGTGGACGAGGTTTCCCTGACACAGTCTGTGGAACCGGGCCAAAGCGCGCCGTACGGGACGGGGCTGGAGTTGCCTGAAGTAACGGCAGGCCACAAGGTTCGCGTGTACGTATGGTCAGGCGAGGAGCGTCCTCAGGGATTGGCGCCGGCCGCAACAATCGCTTCAGCGGTTGTGCCGGAAGGACCAAAGGAGCCGAAGCCGGAAGAGCCAAAACCGGAGCAGCCAAAGCCGGAAGAGCCGAAACCGGAGCAGCCGAAACCGGAGCAGCCGAAGCCGGAAGAGCCAAAGCCGGAGCAGCCAAAGCCGGAAGAGCCGAAAACGGGCGGGTCCGGAGGTAACGGAACGGTCGGTCCGGTGACGGGCACAACCCCGTCAAGCGGAGAAACGCTTAACGGAACAGTTATCCAAGCAGCGACACCTGTCGTGACAGGCAAGGCAGCCGAAGTCGAGTTGACAGCCGATATCATGCTGAAAGCGATCGAGGAAGCCGCAAAAGCAGCGGACGGTTCAATTACCATTCGAATTCCTGCTGTGGCTAACGCGAATTCCGTCCTTCTCTCCATCCCGGAGCAGGTGTGGGTCAAGGCACTGGAGAACAACATTGCCCGGATCCGCATTGAAACGCAATGGGCGGTCATGAGTATCCGCACAGACGCGATTCAGGTCGACGGGAAGGGCGGATCAGAACCCATTCGGTTCTCCGTCGGTGTCACAGACTCAGCAGGTAAAGCCGCAGAGGCGGCCCAAGGCCGCACACTCTATGCCTTTACAGCAGAAGCCGATGGCCGCAATATTACACAATTCAATGGCTTCAAACCGGTTATAATTACCCTGAATGAAAGCTTGAAACCGGGAGATTCGGCGGATAAAGCTGTAGTGCTCTATGTGAAGGAGAACGGCGAAACTGAAATTATGAAAAGCACGATTGTGAATGCATCCAAAGGCACCGTGCAATTCGCTGTATCCCACTTCAGCGCGTTCACGTTGGCGATTCAACCTGTTTCCTTTACGGATGTATCAGACACACACTGGGCAATCCGTAATATTAACCGATTGACAGTCAGGGGAATTACTGCGGGAACCGGGAACGCGGCATTCCAGCCGAACCAAGCCGTTACCCGATATGAATTCGTACGCATGTTAACCGAAGCTTTAGAATTGAAAGGGAAGCAAACAACAGCTTCCTTCCCGGATGTGAAAACAGGCGCGTGGTACTCGGAATCGGTATCCGCTGCTGCGTCACTCGGTTTAATCTCCGGATACTCTGACGGCACATTCCGCGGAGAAGACCCGGTAACCCGGGAAGAGATGGCCGCATTCCTATGGAGATCCGTTGACTCGGCGGAGCGCAAGCTTCCTTCCGCAAGCACGGACCAAGCGTACAAAGACACAACGGACATCAGCCGGTTTGCCGAGACGGCCGTTAGCGGGCTGTCGAAAGCCGGAATTCTGAGCGGAGATGCGAACAGTCTGTTCCATCCGAAGAAATCCGCATCCAGAGCGGAAGCGACAGCGATCATCGACCGTCTCATGCAGATCGAAGACTAAAGGATTACACAGGCAAGGGAGTATAAACTGCGGTTTATGCTCCTTTTTTGTCATTGCGGTTCAGGCGGGGCTGCTATATACTTTTTCCATAATCTTGTTATTAAACGCTTTCATATCAACAGGCGGAGGAAAGCCATGACAGAGCCCCAACTTAAGTCGGGAATGCTGCATTCACTGAAAACCAGATTGATCGGAATTCTGGTGCTCAGCACGTTAATACCGGTGTTGCTCATCGGGTCTGTCTCTTACTACTCTATCTACTATTTGTTGCAAAATAAAGTCGAAAAAGGCATCCGTTATAACCTCCAACAGGAGAAGGAAAGTCTGGTTTCTATACTGGAAAATCTGGATTACGCGTCCAGGCAGCTTGCTTTTGAAGGGCAGATCGGCACTGATTTAAGAAGCTTTCTTGTGACCACGGACCCTTCCGAGAAGCTGGGACTGACCCGGAATATCGAGAAATATATGGATCTGGTCGGCTATACGAATCCTAATCTTGGCTTTATAGCGTATTACCTGCCCCGGGAGCAGACGTTTCTGTTTGACAATCAATTTGTGAAAGAAGCCGTTGATTTTCAAGCTGTTTCCAAGCTGTCCGCCAAAAATGACATTACTTATTACGGTCCGCACCCTTCCCTAATCGGAAAGTCGCATCCCGTATTGTCGATTTTGCGTCCGATTAAAGATTTTGAACCCGAATCCAGTATAGGCATCTATGTTGAGACGAACTTCAAGTTTCTCACATCCATGTTTAAGGGCACGCCCTACGGAATGCCTGTTTCCCATATCGTTGTGAATGCGGAAGGGCGAACGGTCTATACGGAAAATGATCAAGTCTACCCGTTGGGGGAAACGGTGAGCAGCATGCCGGAAAGCCACTATACCAAGTACAAGGATTACTATGTATTCGGCTCGAATAACGAACAGGGCTGGAAGCTGTTGATAACCGTAGATCCCGCTCATTATTCTTCCGAAATCCGTTCCTGGCTCCTTCGGTATATATTGCTGGCGCTCCTCTCCCTCTTGTGCACGCTGGTGCTTGGCTGGTTCTATTGGAGGGCAATTTACCGGCCGCTGCTGAAAGTAAAGAAAGAGATGCAAGGCATTGGCTTGAACAGTCTCGATAACAAAATACAGTTTACACAAATCCGCGAATTTGACGATTTGCTGCTTAAATTTGACCTGATGCGAGGACGGATCGCGGAATTGCTGCAGGAAGTGGAGAATAAAGAGCGGAACAAGCGCTTGCTGGAAGTGGAGAAGCTTCTGTACCAGATGAATCCTCATTTCATTCACAACACCATCAATACGGCCCAATGGCTTGCGATGATTAACGGGCAGGATGAGATAGTGAAATTGCTGGCGACGTTCTCGAGGCTGCTTAACTACAATATGGGCAAAGAGGGCGGGTTGGTTCCGGTGCGCGATGAAATCCATGCCCTGAAGGATTATGTGACACTGCAACAGATCCGGTATGATCATAAATTTAAAGTGGAATTCAGTATTAATGAACTTATGGAGGATGTACAGATCCCCCGATTCTTACTGCAGCCCCTGGTAGAAAATGCGATGTATCACGGGTTCAGGCATTCGGACGGCACCATCCGGGTTATCGTGCAGCCTCTCGGGGAAAATCGGGTGGAGCTGAAAGTGGAAGACAACGGAGCGGGGATGACGCAGGAGGAAATTCAACGGCTTTTTGAGAATAATGATCAGAAACGCAAGTCCGGTCTCGGTATCGGATTAAGCTTCGTAAACAATATCGTCCAGGTCACCTACGGAACTACCTATAAACTGGAAGTCAAGAGCAAGCTGGGTGAAGGAACCGAGATGAAACTGGTATTGCCGGTACGTGTCAAAGAGGAGGAGCCGTATGTTAAAAGTATTGGTGGTCGATGATGAACACCTTGTGCGTAAAGGGCTGATTCACATTATGCCGTGGGAGAAGTTCGGGTTAGCTGTAATCGGGGAATGCGATAACGGCGAGTCTGCCCTTGAATTCATGGAGCAGCAGGAACCGGATCTGTTATTCACGGATCTGACGATGCCGGTTATGGACGGCTTTGAATTGTTGAATGAAGTTGGACTACGGTATCCGAGGGTGCGGACCGTGGTTCTGACGTGTCATGCCGATTTCCAGTTCGTTCAGCAGGCGCTCCGTTTAGGGGCGATTGATTATGTGTTGAAGACGCAGCTGGAGAAAGACGCGCAAGAGGAGGTGCTTCGGCGCATCCGTCAGCGTATCGGACAGGACCAGCAGACGGAGAGCATCCGTGTTACCGCCGGAGCGCCCGGCGAACATTCCGCATGGGGTTTGCTGTTATGCCGTATGGGCAATCAGCAGCATCCTCCCGGTCGTCCGGAAGCTGCGGTTCCGGCGTCGGAATTTCCATGGGACGAGGGAGCCGCATATATAGAACTCACACCTGGGCATTTCTTCGCCGCCTTTTCCGGGGATGCGGATTCAAATCTATTGTTAAAGCGCGTGAATCCCCAGCATTGGATCGCCGTACTTGTGAGGGATATCGCGGGTTTCCAGGTAAATGGTCTTCATAAGTGGCTTCTTCGGTATGCGGAAACCCGGCTATTCTACGATTATTCCTCATCGGAACGAGCTGTGAAGTGCTCCCCGGAACACGACGGCGCCATGCCGGCCGCCAGGGAAGAAGAGTGGCTGACATTGGAGCAGCGGTGGCGTTCTTACCGATGGCTGGAGCATGAGGGGGAATTTCAGGCCTGGATCTCCGCCGTGGGCGAGGTAAAGCCTCCCCAAGAACGATTGCGCAAGTGTATAGGCGAATCTTTCAATGCATGGAATCATATCCGGGAGCTTCGGGAATCCCCTTCGCTGCAAACGGAGAATACAAAGTGGACCTTCTGGGAAGGCATGAGAAAGAGCTTAAGCGAAATCCGGGATATTCTGAGCACAAGCCGCCGAAGAACGGACTGTTCGCCGGATGTCTTCGTCAGTATTCTGAAATCACTGGAGATCATTAGTAAGGATTTGTGCAGAACGATGGACCAGAGTGAAGTGGCGGGAAGGGTTGGCCTCAGCCGAGGGTATTTCAGTAAAGTGTTTAAAGAGGTTGTCGGACTTCCCTTTCAGGAAGTGCTCCGGCTTGAACGGATTCGGAGAGCTAAGGAATTGTTGATGCACCCGGATCAATGGCCGATTTATAAAATCGCGGAAGAAACAGGGTTTCAGGATGACGCCTATTTCAGCCGGTTATTCCGCAACGAAACCGGCATGCTGCCGACCGAGTATCGCACACAAATCATAGCGGAAAAGCGATCCGCACCATAGATTGAAGAGGAGACCTGAATTCTGTCATCTGAGGCTGAAAGCCATGATGGAATTCAGGTCTTTTGCAGACGAACGATAATGTTCAGCGATGGTTCCCTGGCTTACAATGAAGACGTAAACCAATAGATGGAGAAAGAAGGGGAAAGCATGAAAAGTACGAAAACAGCCGCGGCTGCTGCTTTACTGGTCGCAGCGATGTTAACCGTTACAGCATGTTCAGACAATAGCAACACTACCAATGAAGCGAAGAACGCCGCGTCAACCAATACACAAACGAATGAGAATGCTCCGAAGAAAGCAGTCGAGGAACAGCCGGCGGATCCGTTGGGCGCCTATGCGGAAGCCCTGACGATTTCAACCATTGCCGAGACGAACCCGGAAGATAAGTTCCCGGAAGGCGACAGCTATGAAGATAACGCCTACAAGCGGTTTTTGGAAAAGACTTTGAACGTAAAGGTGAACTACAAATGGACGGCTCCGGTAGGCGATTCCTATAACAATAAGTTTAACCTGATGATTCAGAGTAATGACCTGCCCGATGTATTCGTCGTCCGGGCTCAAGGCTCCACACCGGCGAAGGTGTTCTTGAACCGGTTGGCGGAGAACGGCATGCTCGAGGACTTGTCCTCCGTATATGAGAGCTATGCGGCAGAAGGCGTGAAGGATGTGTACAATTCCACGAACGGCGAAGCGTTAAAGGAAGCCACATATGATGGGAAATTGCTTGCATTGCCATTGGTCGGGGAAACGGACAGCGCGGCTCCCGTCATATGGGTGCGTCAGGATTGGCTGGATAAGCTGAAATTACCAGCGCCAACGACACTCGCGGATTTGGAGACCGTAGCCAAAGCGTTTATGGAGCAAGATCCGAACGGCAACGGCAAGCCGGACGAAGTAGGGTTGCCTACATCCGGTAAAGAAATGTTGTCCGACGGGCAGCCGATGGGGCTGGACACCTTCTTCTGGAATGAGAAGTCCTACCCTAAGTATTGGGTAGAAGGTGCGGACGGCGCGTTGGTTTACGGAGGCGTGCAACCCGAGACGAAAGTAGCGCTAGGTAAATTGGCAGCGATGTATAAAGCCAAGATCATCGACAAAGAGTTCGCGTTACGGGATCGTAACATGGCGTCCGAGAATCTGATCGGCGGCACGGCGGGACTGATGCTGGGTCAATGGTGGGCGCCGTTCTGGCCGCTTGGCGACGCAATGAAGAGCGATGCCAATTCGAATTGGAAGGCTTACACCTTGAAGGATGCCGAAGGAATTACTAAAGCGGGCTCGAGCTACCAGACTCAAGGTTACCTTGTCGTGCGTAAAGGATATGAGCATCCTGAGGTCATTCTGAAAGCTATGAATATCATTGATAAATCCAGTTCAGGGGAATACGAAGAAATCAACCAGCTGGACATGGGTACTTACAAAGACGGCTTTAAACGGGATGTATACGGAATCGGCGGCGATATCGGGTACAAAGATACCGTGATGAGAACCGTGAAGAAGTTCAGAGAGATTATGGCGGGCAAGGCCGGTAAAGATCTTCTGGATCCGGAAGAAACCAAGATCTATGAACAGATTGAACGGGATACCGCGGCGCCGAAGAAGGATATGAACGATTATATTCAAAAGGTTGCTTGGCTTGACGGGATCGGCGCAATCGCCGACGCAAAGCTGGATATGCAATTTAACAAGTTCGGGGACAGTACGCCGACCATGGATCAGAAGTGGACCTCGCTGAATGATTTGCAGACACAGGCTTTCCTGAAAATCATTATGGGCAAGGAGCAAGTCGATTACTTCGATACGTTCGTTAAAGACTGGATGGCTAAGGGCGGCGAACAGATTACGAAGGAAGTAAACGAGAAATACGCATCGATGAAATAATGAGTTCTATAGATGACCGGTGCCGAACCTTGCGCTTGGCCCGGTTTTTCTATCTCCAGGAGTAAAGTGAAAGAAAGGAGGGACCGGCTGTGTTATCAAGAATGGCCCGATCCCATACGTTCCATTATGTTCTAATGCTGATGCCCGCACTAATTCTTGTCACCTTGTTCAATATTTATCCGATGTCAGGCATCGTGCTCGCTTTTAAACATTTTAACCCGACAGAAGGAATTTGGGGCTCGCCTTGGGCAGGCTTGGATCACTTTGAGTCGATTGTCCAAAGCTCGGAGAGTAAACAAATTCTGAAGAATACCCTGGTCATTTCCGTACTCAAAATGATCACCATGCTCATCGTTCCTGTTGTATTCGCCTTGTTGCTGAATGAGGTGCGTATTCACTGGCTCAAGCGTTCCGTGCAAACCATCGTCTACTTGCCTCACTTTCTGTCGTGGGTTGTCATCGCGGGAATTATGCGGGAAGCGTTGGGGCTGGACGGTGTCGTCAACAGCATGCTGCAAGCCTGGTTCGGTCTGGAGGCGCAGATGTTCCTCGGTAGCAATGTGTGGTTCCGCCCGATTCTGATCCTCAGTAATGTATGGAAAGAGTTCGGTTTCTCGACCATTATCTATTTAGCGGCATTAACAAGTATTAATCCAGCTCTATATGAGGCCGCTGATATCGACGGTGCCAACCGGTTTCAGAAGATGAAACACATTACCATTCCTGGGATTTCCATGACGATTGTATTGTTAGCTACGTTAAGTCTGCAAGGCATTCTGAATGCCGGGTTTGATCAGGTGTTTAACCTGTACAACGTGCTTGTGTACGAGACGGCGGATATTATCGATACTTATATTTACAGATCGGGACTGGTTTCCTTTCAATATGAAGCGGCAACCGCCATCGGATTTATTAATTCCGTCATTTCCATGCTATTGATTATCATTACGTACTGGTTGGCTTACCGATTTGCCAAATACCGTATTTTTTAAGGAGGGAGATTCCCCATGGTACGTTCCCATACTTTAGGCTCCCGCATGTTTGACGGGTCGTTAATCTTCTTCATGATACTCATTAGTGTATTATCTATTGCTCCGTTGCTTCACACAATGGCGCTTTCCTTTAGCGAGCCTGTTAAAGCCAGCAGCGGTAATGTCGGACTGTGGCCGCAAGGACTTCATTTCGGCGCGTACGGCAAAGTGTTCGAAGACAAGCAGTTTTTCGTATCCCTGTGGGTTTCGATTCAACGCGTGGTCGTCTCTACGGCGCTTGCTCTGGTGGTCACACTCATGATGGCTTATCCTCTTTCCAGGGAATCAAGGGAATTTAAAGGCCGCAACGTGTTCATGTGGATCTTTCTGTTCGTGATGATGTTTAACGGAGGGTTAATTCCGAACTATCTGGCGATCAAATCCCTTAACCTACTGGATCAATTCTGGGTATTGATTCTGCCGGGGTTGGCGAATGTGTTCAATGCGATTCTGGTCATGAACTTTCTGCGTAATTTGCCCAAAGAACTGGATGAATGCTCCAACATTGACGGAGCCGGTCCGTGGCGCAAATTATTCTGGATTTATACACCGTTATGCCTGCCTGTACTTGCGACTATCACGTTATTTAACATCGTAGGTACGTGGAATGAATATTTCTCCGCCATGATCTATATTTCCAGCAAGGAGTTACTGCCTCTGCAAACCTACTTGCAGCAGATGGTGGTCCAGATTGACCCAACCCGGATGGATGCCGCGACCATGGGGCGCATTGCGGATTACCAAGGCGTTACCCTGGAGTCGGCCAAAATTATCGTATCCATTATTCCCATCATTGCAGTCTATCCTTTCATGCAAAAATATTTCATATCCGGCATCACACTCGGTTCGGTGAAGGAATGATATTAGCGGAATTTGAAGGGAGGATGAGGATTTGGCTCGTATATGTGTTATCGGCAGCTTGAACGTGGATATATTCATGGGCGTGGAACAATTTCCAAGGGCCGGGGAGAACGTCGTGGCCTCCTCCTTCCAGGTATTTACCGGGGGAGGGAAGGGCGCCAATCAGGCTTACGCATTGGGCAGGCTGGGAGCGGAAGTCACGATGGTCGGTAAGGTGGGGGATCAATTTTACGGGCTGAACTATCTTCAAGTGTTAAAAGAATCCCGGATCAATTGCGATTACATCGGCATTGAGCCCGATATGTATTCAGGAATCGGTGTTGTAGCGGTCAACCAATCAGGTGAAAACAGCATCTACGTGTACCCGGGAGCGAACGGGAAAGTGGACATAGCGTATCTGGAGGGTTGCTGGGACGCGATCGAAGAACACGAGTTGTTCCTCTTTCAACTCGAGATTCCGCTGGAAGCAACGCTCTACGCGATGGAGAAGCTGCGGGGAAGCGGGAAGCGCATTATCTTTGATCCGGCGCCGGCGGGACCCTTGCCTGACGCTATTTACGCCCGCGTAGATTACATTACTCCCAATCAGTCGGAACTAGAAGCTCTGTCGGGGATGTTGATCCAGGAGGAGAAGGATTTTGCCGTTGCGGCTAATATCCTGTTGGCTAAGGGCGCAACAACCGTCATTGCTAAAGCAGGTGCGCGGGGCGCTTATATTGTGACGGGGGAAGAAGTGACCCATGTTCCCGGGTTCCGGGTCAACACGGTTGATACTACCGCGGCGGGCGATTCATTTAATGCCGGGTTGGCTTACGCCTTGGCCGAAGGCATGGATTTAACGCAGAGCGTAAGGTTTGCTAATGCAGTAGCAGCGTTGGCTACAACCGCGATGGGTGCGCAGCAAGCGATGCCTTTGTTGCACGAAGTTGAGGAATTAATGAGTGAAAGTGAAACGGACTCAAGTAGGAGCAGGGTTGGGCATAGGTTATAGGTTGAATGAGATATTATGAACATAGGTAATAGGTAGGATCAATTATTTTGAACATTGGAGGTTGTGTCCGTGAATAGATACTTGGATCATGCTGTGTTGAAACCTGAAATGACCTTTAGCAAAGCGAGGGAAGCAATTCAGTCCGGGATTGATCATAAGGTGAAAACGGTGTGTGTAAGACCTTGTGATTTGGAATTGGCCGTATCCATGTGTGAAGGAACGGAGACACAAGTATGTGTGGTGCTTGGCTTCCCCCACGGAACCGGCTTATCCGCTGTAAAAGCGCTTGAGGCTGAACTCTACGCGAATCAGGGCGCTCATGAAATCGATATGGTCATCAATTACGGACAGGTCCGGTCAGGGCTTTGGGATTTCGTGGAGAGTGATGTGCGGGCGGTTTCGGATGTTACGCGGGCAAGAGGCCTTGTGCTCAAAGTGATTCTGGAAACCGCTGTGTTGACGCCGGCTGAAATTCTTACGGCAACTGAACTTTGTGCCGCGAGCGGGGCGGATTATGTGAAAACTTCTACCGGATTTAACGGGGGAGGGGCTACAGAAGAAGCCATCAATCTCATGTTGAAAGCTTCTCGCGGCAGGATTAAGGTGAAAGCCTCCGGTGGAATTCGCGATGCGGAGACGGCGTCCAAATATATTGAACTGGGCTGTGAACGGCTTGGTGTGAACTATACGTCTACTCCGGCGATCTGCGGCAGGGAATCTTCGGCTGCAACGACTTGCGATGGTGAAGCATCTGCTAAGGAGACTAGTGGTGGAGAGGCATTTGCTGAGACGGGTGATGGTGAAGCATGTGTTACGGTGACTTGCGGTGAAGACGCATCCGCAGCGGCGGCCGTAAGTACGCCGAAGTCATCAGAGTACTAGTGAGGTGTGTCATATGAGTGCTGCTGGCCTGTTGTATTCCCAGATCGGATATGACCTGTATGATCCGAAACGCGCGCTCGTTCGAAGCGGCGATCGAAATCAACTTTCCGAACACAAGCGGTTTCGGCTAAAGTTAGCCGAATCGAATTACCTTGCGCTGGAAGGCCCTGTCCGCTATTGGGGAGAGTTATGGGGAAGTCATTGGTGGGAGATTGATTTCACCTCTATTAATACCCCCGGGGAGTATATACTTGATGTTGGCGGCGGACGGACAGAAGGTAGTCGAGGGACACGGGAGATGCAAGAGACTCAAGAGATTCGAGAGATTCAAGGGACCCGAGAGATTCGAGAGAATGGAGAGATTCGAGAGATTCCTGGGATTCAAGATATCCAAGCGACTCAAGGGACCCGAGAGACTCATCCCGTATTATGGAGCAGTGAGCCTTTCTCCATAGGGGATCACGTCTTATGGGATGCCTCCGTCGTTACCGTAGGGATTGAGCAGATGGAAGCCAGGGCATTGCTTGCGCGCAACGGTATCGGCTGGAAAGACTGCGGCTCCGAGTTTCGCGAAAGTAATTCTCACGCTGCCACCATCATCGGACTGTGCGATTTGTTAAGCAACGGCTATACGTGGATGTCGGGAGATGAGACGCGCAGGCTTAAACAACAACTGGTTCAAGGCTGCGATTATCTTGCTATATGTCAGGATAAGGCCGAGCAACTGGGGCTTGGGGAAGGGGCCGTGGTGCATGAGCTGCCAAATCATATGATGGTGATTCCCGGTTCGGTCATTCAATGCTCCATTGCTTTTAGCTATACCTCCAGATTGTTAAGCGATACCGATCCGGAACGAAGCGGCTTGTATTTGGAACGTGCGCGCCGCGCCTACCGATACATACGTGAGGAAGCTAAACCGTTTACCGGCGGAGGGTTCTCCTCGTGGAATCACGGGGCTGAGGAAGGATTTATTCCGCCTGATGAGTGGATGACGCGTGATTTACTGTTGATGATGTGGGCAGGTGTGGAGCTGTGGATGAACGGGGGTTCACCGGCATATCAAGAGGACGTTGCCGGATGGGCGCGCCAAGTGATGGAGCGTCAAATTACTCCAGATTGCGCTGAGGGAGGACTGTACGGGCATTTCCGGACTTTCACATCAGCCTCCTTCACAGAAAAAACATTCATCCACCACCATGTCGGTCATGACACCGGCGGGGTATTTCCACTATACATCACTCCTTTTCTCGACATCTCGGTCAAATGGTATTATCATACCGATGCGGCGCTCTGGAAAGAAACCATACGCCGGTTCGCCTACGGCTATTTCCTGCCCGCTTGCAAACAAAATCCGTTTCATATCCTCCCCATGGGATATTTTCACGGGGAAGGCTTGTTGAACTTTGCGGGACCTTGGCATGGATTTAACGTATCCTTAGCCTTTGCGGCAACATTGGCCGTTCGGTTGGAAATGAACTTGGGCGATGTGCGGTTCCGGGAGATTGCCGTGGGCAATGTGCAATGGATTGCCGGATTAAACGCCGGGTTAACTTCAGAATCATTCGGTAGCTGCGTGCGGTGGAAGGATGACATTGAACCGGGCTTGGCCGTGCCGTACAGCCAGATTTACGGTGTGGGCCGGCGCTATACGGGGGTGTGGGCGGATATCAAAGGCTCCATCCCGAACGGTTTCAGCGTCAATCCGCAATTTAGGCTTGAAGTGAAGCCCAGCCAGGCGACGGACGGCCCTCATCAATTCACCGATGAAGACTGGATCCCGCATGGCGCCGGCTGGGTGAGCGCGGTGACTTACCTTCGATACGTTAAGTTTTTTCATTCGTATGCTCCTGTGTAAAAGAAAAGAGATTTCATGCATTCGGGCAAAATAAAAACGAATTTCCCTCAAAGGCAGCCGAGACGCTAGCGTCACAAAACCTATGAGGGAAATTCGTTTTTTATATCTGTAGTTACTTAATAAGTGCCATGTTTAGCGAATATGAGCATCATAGAGTTATACGGTGAATGAGCTCGTGCTGAGTGAACGGGATAACCCCGCATTGCCGGGTGAGGGGATATATCATGTGCATCACGGCTGAGTGAACGGGATAACCCCGCATTGCCGGGTGAGGGGTTATCCTGTGTGCAACCCAGCTGATTGAAGGGGATAACCCCGCATTGCCGGGCGAGAGGATAGCCGATGTGTAGCGCAACTGAGTGAACGGGATAACCCGGCATAGCCGGGCGAGAGGATAGCCCGAGTGCATCACGGCTGAGTGAACGGGATAACCCCGCATTGCCAGGTGAGGGGATAACCCTCGAGCATCACGGCTGAGTGAACGGGATAACCACCCCTCGGCCGCGCCGGCACGTAGGCTCAATCGACCGCCCGCGGGCCGCGCGGCTCCAAGACATCTTCGTCCGCATCGTCGGACTCGACCAACTGCCGCAGCACGCTCAGGCGGTTCGTCCAGAAGCGCTCGTAGTAATCGAGCCAGCGCCTCAGCTCTTGCAACGGCTCCGCCTCGAGCCGGTAGCGCGTCTCGCGCCCCGCTTTGCGTTCGCGCACAAGCCCGGCCTCCGACAGCACCCGCAGGTGCTTCGACACGGCCGTGCGGCTCATCGCGAACGGCGCGCTTAGCGCTGACACGGTCAGCTCGTCCGACTCGGCGAGCAGACTCAGCAGTTGGCGCCGCGTCGGGTCGGCCACCGCCTGAAACACATCGTGTTTCGGCGCCGCGCTCACGCCTCGCCCTCAACCAACTTCCTCAAAGCCGGCAACACACTGGAACTCCAGCCGCCGTTCATCCGCTCGCGAATGGCCGCATGAGTCATGCCGTGCTGCTCAACCACATCTTCGCTCCAACCCGAGTGAATCAACGTAAACTCGGTTAATTCCGAATCTGCTCCGGTCATCTTTTTCAATTCAAACGTAACGGTCCAGTACTCTCCCCAAGTGAAAGCCAATCGGCTAGGCGGATCCAGCTCTGTTACCTTGCACTGGGAAACTTCAAAAGGGGAATGCAATACAAACGCATGTCCCAATTCCGGCTTAAAATCGTTGGGCATAAACCACGCTTCAATGCCTTCCGAGGTAGAAACCGCCTCCCAAACCTTAGCAATTGGCGCTTTATAAACCTCAACAATTTTAATATCCGGTATAGTTAAGTTTTGTGATTCTGACATGGTTAATCTCCTCCAAATTAGCTCCTGTGGCAAGCAAGTTTTCACTATTATATGAAACCATTTGGTTTCATGTCAAGAGAACTTCACCCTGCTATGACTAACTTTCCCCAAAACGTTTAAAACTGTAGAGATAAGATTAATAAACCCTACAGTTAAACGCAGGTTCTGAGCCTGATGAAAGAGGTTGCCGCAGATGGAGTTATTTCTTGCCGTATTGTTGTTGCTGACGTTGGTCGGCGTTTCGAATATTTTGAACCGGTTGGTACCGTTCGTTCCCGTGCCCTTATTTCAGATCGCGCTGGGGATGTTCGTTGCGGTTATTCCCTCGGGGATGCATGAACTGGAGCTGGATCCGCATCTGTTCTTTGTGCTCTTTGTAGCGCCTCTTCTCTTCAAGGATGGCAA
This sequence comes from Paenibacillus swuensis, assembly GCF_001644605.1. Taxonomy (NCBI): domain Bacteria; kingdom Bacillati; phylum Bacillota; class Bacilli; order Caryophanales; family Paenibacillaceae; genus Paenibacillus; species Paenibacillus swuensis. The sequence goes on from NZ_CP011388.1 coordinate 1,174,499, forward strand.
AAGAACCCCCCGCGACGAGCTCTGGAAACTGCGTTCCCCGATTCTGTTCCTCTCGCTCGGGCTCGTGCTGGCGACGGTCATCATCGGCGGCTACGCCATCCACGCCATGATTCCGTCGATTCCGCTGCCGGCGGCCTTCGCCTTGGCCGCGATCCTGTCCCCGACCGACCCCGTCGCCGTGGGCGCCTTGGCCGGCCGCATCCATCTCCCTAAGCGCATCCTGCGGTTGCTTGAGGGAGAAGCGCTGATGAACGACGCCTCGGGTCTCGTCGCGTTCAAATTCGCCGTCGCGGCGACGGTGACCGGCGTGTTCTCCGCATCCAATGCGGCGTTCAGCTTCCTGGTCATTGCCGCGGGCGGGCTGCTCAGCGGGGTGATTCTGTCCTTCCTCATCATCTGGTTGCGCGTGTTCATCCGCCATTGGGGGATGGAAGACGTGACGATGCATATGCTGATTCAGATTCTCACCCCGTTCGCGATCTTCCTGATCTCCGAGCATTTTGGCGTGTCGGGTATCCTGGCCGTGGTGGCCGGGGGGATTGTGCACGCCGTGGAGCGGGATCGGACGGAGTCGGCGCAGGTGAAGCTGCAGATTGTGTCAGCCTCCACCTGGGCGGTCATGCTGTTCCTGCTGAACGGCTTGGTCTTCGTCATCCTGGGGCTGCAGATTCCCGCGGTGGCGGAAGTGATTTTTGAAGCGGAGCAATTTAATAATGTGCAGGTTATCGGTTATATTTTGGCCATATCCGCGGGCTTGATTCTCTTGAGGTTCGTGTGGGTGTATCTGTACGCGCTTGTTGCGGATCGGGAGGACACCAAAAACCGGCTGCACTCTTCTGTCCTCGTTTCCCTGTCCGGGGTGAGGGGGGCGGTAACGTTGGCGGGCGCCTTCTCCATTCCTTTCATTCTGCAAGACGGTTCGCCGTTTCCGGAACGGGAGTTGCTGATCTTTCTGGCGGCGGGCGTCATTCTGGTTTCATTGCTGGTGGCGAGTATCGTGTTACCGTTGGTTGCACACAAAGCGCCCTCGGGCGGGTTAACGCCGGAAGAGCGTGAGAAGCAGGGCAAGCTGACCATCATGAGGGCTGCGGCCGAAACGATCCGGCTGGAGATGAATGAAGGAAACCGGGCTGCGACGCGTTCGGTCGTATCGAGCTATCACCGGCAGCTGTTGGAGGTGGAATCCGAAGGCGGCGGTCTCGATCAAGGCAAAGAGCTAAGGGACATGACCCGAAAAGTGCACCTGCTGGGGATCAAAATAGAGCGCAAAGCTCTCGTAGACGCCTTCACCGAAGGGAAGATCAGCGCGGAAGGGATGAAACGGTACCAGTTCGTGCTGGACCAGACGCAGTGGGTGTTATCGAACCGGTGGCGGTTTCTTTCGGGGGCGGCGCGGTACACGTGGAACCGGATTCGGGATGTGCTGTTCAGCAAAGGGACCGGCGGCGGACTGGGCGCACAGGATGTGAGCGAGATGAATCAACTCCGAATCCTAACGGCCAAGGCGGCCATCGCGGAGCTCAAAAAAATCGTCAGCGACCAGAACAAAGACGCCGCGCATACCGTGATTTCGCATTACCAGGACGTGTTGGAGCGGCTGAAAGTGGCCGGTGGGCCGAGAGAGGAAGATACGATTCTGCGGCAAAAGAAAGAGATCCAACTTCGCGCCATCCAAGTCGAGCGCGATGAAATCCAGCGATTGTACGAGGAGGGCACGTTCAATCGGAGTTTGGCCAACAAGCTGCGCTCCTATGTGAACTTCCGCGAAGCGGCGGTGTTCGAGGAGGAGGACTTGTTGTGAGGAGGGCCGGATGCCGGCTGTTGACGGCGAAATAGTGTCCCGAGGGACACTAAAAGGCCGAATCCCGGCCGCCGGCGGCGCACCAGTGTCCCCAGGGACACTGGTGTGCAGCCCCTCGGATCCTCGCCCCCTAGCCCCGGCCGGTGCGACTACGCCTTCATCTCATGGTACCCGCGCTCACCGTAAGGCTGCAGCTCGGTCACCCATTTCTCCTCCAGCTTCTTTAACGCGTCCTTCTCATCCCAGAACGGATCGGGCTTCTTCTCCAACGTCTCCAGCACTTCAATGTCAAATGCTTCTTCACCATGCGCTTTAATATCCGCCTGCAACGCTTTGTTCATGTGCACACCGAGACTCAGCTGCAATTTCACGCCGTTCAACGAGCGCAAATTGCGCGTAGAAGCCACAAACAACCGGCCGCTAGCGCGATGCCGTATGCCGTATACTCCGGCTTCCGTCTTCATTTCCTTGTACTGTTGCTGCAATTCTGCTCTGCGTGTTGTTTTCATATCGCGTTCCTCCTCATTTTTTTTGCATATAACCACCATCTAAACCTTCAACCAATACCGGCTGCCGTCGGATTCCCGATCCATGAAACCATACTCAATCAGGTATCGCCGCACCTTCACATAATCCGCATAAGCACCCTTTAGCACCTCATTCACCTCTTTCTCCGTATAGTCGCGCCCGGCCTCAAACCGCTTGGCAATCTGCCGGAGCACAATCCACTTATGCTTTTCTTGCATCGTAAATTTCGTTATTTCCCCATCCGTCCCACCGGCAAAATACTTCCTCAACACCGCATCATTCTCTTGCTCCGTCACATGATAACGATCATCAATCATCTTCGCCGTCTTGGGCGGGTTGATCATTGCGGGAGCATGCCGGTCTGTATCCTTCAGAAGATCCATCAACGCCAGGAAAATCTTCGCTTGCCGCTCCTTCTCTTTCAAGGCAAAACGGTGATTTCGGATCGTAGAAGCACTCCCGATCTCCAGCGTTTGCTGCACTTCGGCGTCACTGCGGCCTTCATAGAACAGCTTCATCAAGCTCCGCTGATGGTCGGTCAGCCCGGTCAGTTTCTTATCCAGTCCGATCAAATGGTGAAACACCGGCTCATGCGCCTTCGCCAGATGCACGCGCACATATTTAAACGCCTCATAAAAGCGATCCCCATCGGGGTAAATGATGCCTTGTTCAAAAGCTTCGCCGCACAACAAGCAGATGAATTGTTCGCCCTGTTGAATGTACCCCTGTTTGAGTTCGTCGGGGGTAGCGTTCCAGAATAGTTCATGGATGTCCATGTATAAACACTCCTTGATTTAATCTAACTTATAATAGACATAATATTGTTTTGTCTATAAAAAGTCAATGTAGTTTGATGTTTATATGTATAGGAATGATGACCATAAACAAAGTTTATGCGGGTGCTGGTTTTAAGGGGATCGTGTTGACAGCTGAAGATTTGGCAAGTATACTAACTAATATATAGTTAATTACATTTATGTAGTGTTCGGGTAGGGGACTTTTTTATTTAACATATTTTTTAGGAGGAAATGAAGATGATATCACCACTATTTATAGCGCACGGCTCGCCCATGATGGCCATTGAGGACAATGCTTGCGCCTTGTTCCTGCAAGAGTACGGGAGGACGTTGAAGCCTAAAGCGATTGTGCTTTTTTCAGCGCATTGGGAGAGCGGCGTGACGACCATCTCATCTTCGGATGAGGTTTACGAGACGAAATAAAATTATAGCACAACTGATAAATACAAATCATGTGAAAGGAGATTGGAGTTTCATGAAAGCTCAGATTCTACACCGTCCCGGCGTTCTTGAATACATGGAAGTTCCCCTGCCTTCATTCGGTTCGGACGAAGTCCTGATTCGCTTGACTCGCTCCTGTATCTGTAACGGCTCCGATCCGGCCATATGGGCCGGGGCTCACTGGGAGCAATTCCCGATCGTATTCGGGCACGAAGCCGCCGGTGAAATCGTTGCTTGCGGGGATGCCGTAACCGGTTTCTTGCCTGGGGACCGAATCGCGTGGTGGTTTACGGTCGGAGCGTTTGCCGAATACGTTGCCGTTGCGCCTGGCCAAGTAGCTATGGTGAAGCTGCCTGACGATGTAACCGATGATGAAGCGCCGCTCTTCGAACTTGTGGCCGCCGCCGCCCGGGCTGTGGATGCCGCGGAAATTGTTCCGGGAAGCAAGGTGCTGATTGTCGGGCTCGGCCCCAGCGGATTAATCATGTCGCAGCTCGCCAAGATCATGGGAGCCGAAATGGTTATCGGCTGGGACCTGTATCCGAACCGCAGAGAGCTCGGATTATCCCTCGGCTGCGATCGAGTGTATGACAATGGCGTTGCCGGATTTGTGGAGTCCATGTTGGAAGTGGAAGCTGGCGATCCGGCAGATGTAGTCATTGACGCATACGCGGATGATTTATTACCGGGGTCGTCTACACTAAACGATGCTATCCGGGCAGTACGTCCGGGAGGTCTGATTATATCTTACGGTCACCCGCAACAAGGAAGAATGATCGACATCTTTGAGTTGCAGAAGAAAGGGGTCACGATGCGCGGACCTGTAAATGATATGATTCAGATCCGAATATACATGGAACGCGCTGTAGGCTATGTCTTGGATGGCCGTTTAAATCTTAAAGCGTTAATTAGCGGAAGAGTTTCGTTGGATCGGGTTGGCGACGGTCTGGAACTTGTTATGAAACAACCTGAACGTTATTTAAAAATTCTTGTGGATATCCCTTAAATCGGAGGCTGCACACTATGAAGCTTGCTGTATCGGGTCAAGTGTTCGCAGGTTCGCTTACCCTTGATCAGACATTGGAAACGATTCGGAAGTATCGCGTGACCTCCATCGAAATTTGGCCGGGCAATATTAGCCCCTTGGAGGGAGCAAGCGTTTCACCTGATGCCTATGAGGGCCGTAATATCATGGAGGCTAAGGCAGTACTGGATCGGCACGGGTTTGAAGTGGCATGTGTGTCCATGTCTGCCGCCTTCGACTATGAAATCGCATCGGATCCGGCCAAGTACGGCGCCGCATTGGAGTATGCCATTGAGGTAGCGGCAATGCTTGGCGCCGAGCGTGTTAATCACTACTGCTACAACTTATGCCTCGATCCGGAACCGGATATGGATGGGTTGAAGCGGATTATGAAACCGGCGATTCGACGGGCCGAGGCTGCGGGAATTATGCTCTGTTTGGAGAATGAGGCGCATGACGCGACAAGAACTGCCGAGGGGGTGTTGAAGATCGTTGAGGGGATGGACTCAAGCCACTTTAAGACGAATTTCGATGCCGCCAATTATGTTCATGCCGGCCAGGAAGGCTTCCCCCGAGCCTATAATCTTCTTCAAGAGCACATTGCCTACGTTCATTTAAAGAACGGTTGTATTTATGACTCAAACTCGGGTCATGATCCGCGCAGCAAAGGGGGGAATATGACCGGCGCTTTCGCCCCCAATGATATTTATTATCCTCCTCTGCCGGATGGAAGCGTTAATATTGACGGACTGTTACAGAGGCTCCGCCGCGATGGTTATCAAGGCTATTGCACGATTGAACCCCATACGAAACCGGAGCTTGCCGAGCATTATCTTGAGATTGAAACCGCTTATGTCCGAGAACGAGGATACTTCTTGTAATATTTCAATTCGGAGGTGTGCAGCAAGTGACAGGAACGATGAAAGCGGCTGTTGTTGAACAACCGGGCGTATTGACCCTTAAAGAAATTGATATTCCAGCTATTCAAAATCACGAGGTTCTGCTTAAAGTACAGGTCGCCTCCATCTGCAATTCCACGGACAACCATATCTTCCATGGTCAATTCGAAGGCTTTCATGACTTCTACCCTCAGATTCTCGGACATGAAGTAGCGGGAGAAGTTATTGAAGTAGGCAGCCAAGTTAAAGGTATTGCTTTAGGGGAAGTGATTGCTCTCTATACTCCTCGCGGAGCCTTCTGCGAATATACCGTGGTGGATCCTTCCGCCGACCTGTGGGTTCGCATTCCAGAGTCCATTCCTCTCCAAACCCGCTCGCTTGTGGAGATGTTTCACGGAGCCTATGTTTCAGCCGTTCATCCCGCGCTGATCAAACCGCATGAAACGGTGCTGATTGTCGGACAGGGACCGCTTGGACTAACCGCAGCGGCAACGGCTAAACTGACGGCACATCAGGTGCTTACGGTCGATGTTCATGACCTGCGCGTTCAGAAGTCATTGGAGATTGGAGCGAATGCATCTTATAACCGCGCCCGGATGACAGCGGATGAGATTGTCGAGGCGGTAAGAGAAGAAACGGGCGGACAAGGGGCCGATGTCGTCATCATGTGCATCTCGAAGGACCTCAGCGAAGAAAGAGACGCCTTTGACATGGCTTTGAAAGCGCTCAGGAAACATGGCCGGATGACCGGTCTGCATGTCGATGTGAAAGGAATCGCACAGAACCATCGGGTGAATCCGCAACTGTTGCTCCGTAAAGAAGCAACCTTCGCTCACACCCTAAACAAAGTTTATGAAACCCAGGATGATGAACTTAAAGCTTTTCAATATGCCGTGAATCAAGTTGCGGAAGGCAAGATCCCGTTTGAATCATTCATCACGCATGAAATCGGATTTAGCGAATTGGAACACGGCCTGGACTTGTGCCTGAATCATTTGAATGACGCTGTTAAAGTTGTCGTTTACCCCAATCGATAGGAGAGTGAAAACTATGTCCAAAGACATTTTTCAACAAAGACTGGAAGCATTAAACACTGAATTTCAACAACTAGTTCAACGAGAGAACACCATTGACGGAATCGGCAACGGCATCGTTGACCGGTATACAAATCCAGTAATTACAGGGCAGCATGTGCCTTTAGCATGGCGATATGATTTCAATCCGGAAACCAATCCTTACTTGCAGGAACGTCTGGGCATCAATTGCGCCTTAAATCCAGGCGCTATGGAATTGAATGGGAAGAATTATCTTGTAGTCCGCCTGGAGGGCATAGACCGTAAATCCTTCTTTGCCATCGCGGAGAGCCCAACAGGCGTCGATCAGTTTACATTCTGGGACCGACCTCTCGTGATGCCGGAAACGGAGGATCCGGACACCAATGTGTACGATATGCGGCTGGTTCAGCATGAGGACGGATGGATATACGGTTTATTCTGTACGGAACGCAAAAATCCGGACGCTCCCGCGGGAGACACTTCCAGCGCCATCGCCCAATGCGGCATTGCCCGGACGCGGGATCTGCGCGATTGGGAACGCCTTCCCGACTTGATTACATCCTCGGCGCAGCAACGTAATGTTGTGCTTCATCCTGAATTCGTAGACGGCAAGTATGCATTGTATACCCGTCCTTCCGACGGCTTCATGGATGTGGGCATGGCGGGAGGGATCGGATGGGGCTTGTGCGACCGCATGGACAAGGCCGTATTGTCGCAACCGGAAACCATTATGGAACCCAAAGTGTACCATACGATTAAAGAATCCAAGAACGGCATGGGTCCCGCACCCATCCGGACTTCAGAGGGCTGGCTCACGATCGCCCATGGCGTAAGGAATACAGCAGCGGGTTTACGTTACGTGTTGTATGCATTCCTCTCCAAACTGGATGAGCCTTGGGTGGTCACGCACCGTCCGGGAGGCTATTTCATGGCACCCGAAGGGGACGAGCGAATCGGAGACGTATCCAACGTGCTGTTCTGTAATGGACTCATCACTAAGGCTGACGGCAGCGTATTTATCTACTACGCTTCATCGGATACGCGTTGCCATGTGGCAACGACTACCGTGGATAAGCTGTTGGATTATGTTCTGCATACCCCGGAGGATGCCGGACGTTCCTATGCGTGTGTGCAACAACGGATTGAACTAATTGAACGAAACCTCGTACTGAAATAACCAACAAGAAAGCGGGCAGTTCCCTAATGGGACTGCCCGCTTTCCATTTATTCTCCCCTGTGCTGATTTCTGTACTGCGTAGGCGTGATTCCCTCTGACTTCTTGAATAACCGGTTAAACCACGAATGCTGATATCCGACTTGTTCCGCGATATCGTTGATCTTCAGATCCGTTTCCAGCAACAGATGCTTCGACTTATCAATTCGCAGCTGCGTAATATAATCGACGTAATTGATCCCTGTCGTTTGCTTAAAGGCTCTGCTCAGCGAAGAGATATTCG